>NZ_JAKWFL010000009.1:0-159584 GCF_029522095.1 Priestia sp. Y58 | reverse complement strand
GCAATCTCTTGTCTGGTGGCGATAGCGAAGAGGTCACACCCGTTCCCATACCGAACACGGAAGTTAAGCTCTTTAGCGCCAATGGTAGTTGGGACTTTGTCCCTGTGAGAGTAGGACGTTGCCAGGCCAATAAAAAGACTAGTCATTCAATGACTAGTCTTTTTTGTTTCTAAAAATTACAGCGTGAATTTAACTTTTAAATTATGTTACACTATAGTGGATTCATTTAATTTTTTATTATAAAAGTTCTTTTTGACTTTGTAAGAAACTTCTTTCAAACTGGAGGCTGCATTTTGGGTAAGAAATCAAAAAAAGTACTATACGAATTACAGGAAAATGAAACAATCGCAAGTTGTTTAGATCGAATGAAAAAAGATGGGTATATGCCCGTTCGACGCATGGAAAAGCCTATCTTTGAAGAAAAAGAAATAAATGGTAAAAAAGAGTATGTTCCGGTAAAGCAACAGATTGTTTTCGAAGGGAAAAGTCTCTAAATACGAACATTTTAATGATAAAAATAGTAAACATTCGATTTTTAGGTTGACTTTTTTCCGGTTTGGCTGTTATTATTAAGTTGTCAATTGAGATATCCGAAACCTCATATAATAGTGGGAATATGGCCCACGAGTTTCTACCCGATGACCGTAAATCATTGGACTATGAGGAGAGTACAATTACTAAATAGGTAAACATGATTCCTTTTCAAAAGGAATGTTGATACATGAAACCTAGGGTAGTTGTGGCTTTCCTTTAGTGAGCCATAACGTACCCTAGGTTTTTTTATAACGTGAAAAAGGAGCTTTTATTCATGAATGTAAAAGTTGCTGTTGTAATGGGCAGTCAGTCAGACTGGAGCACTATGAAATATGCGTGTGACATTTTAGATGAATTAAATATTGAATATGAAAAGAAAGTTGTATCAGCACATCGAACGCCGGATTATATGTTTGAGTATGCTGAAACTGCTAAAGAACGAGGGATTAAAGTTATTATTGCTGGCGCTGGTGGCGCTGCTCACTTACCTGGTATGATTGCTGCAAAAACAATTTTACCTGTAATAGGTGTACCGGTTAAATCAAGTAACTTAAACGGTTTAGATTCACTTTTATCGATTGTTCAAATGCCAGGTGGCGTACCGGTAGCTACAGTAGCTATTGGAAAAGCTGGTTCTACGAACGCTGGCCTGCTAGCAGCACAAATCTTAGCAACACAGGATCCAACGTTAAGTGATCAACTTGAAAATCGTAGAGAGTCTATTAAATCATCTGTGTTAGAAAGTAGTGATCAACTTGTCTAATTTACTTATACCTCCTGGTAAAACAATTGGAATCGTAGGCGGTGGACAGCTAGGAAGAATGATTGCACTATCTGCTAAAGAAATGGGTTATTACATTGCAGTGCTTGAACCAACAGAAGATTCTCCTTGCGGTCAAGTAGCAGATATTAAAGTCATTGGCAACTATGATGATAGAAAAGCGGTTGAACAGCTTGCTGAAGTGTCAGATGTCATCACCTATGAATTTGAAAACGTTGATGTTGAGATGATGAAGTGGCTAGAAACAAAATGCTACGTGCCACAAGGCAGTCATTTACTAGCCGTTACACAAAATCGTCGTTTAGAAAAAGAAATGATTACAAAGCTTAATCTAGACGTTCCTGATTACGCAATCGTTACGACTGAAGAAGAACTTTTAAAAGCTGTCGAAACAATTGGTTATCCATGTGTCGTAAAAACTTGCCGAGGCGGATATGACGGTAAAGGGCAAGTTCTAGTGAAAAATGAGAATAATATTCGTGAAGCAGCTGAGCTATTAGCACAGTCGGAATGCATTGTAGAACAGTGGATGAACTTAGATAAAGAAGTATCAGTTATTGTACACCGCAATGCAAAAGGCGAAACGGTATGTTTACCAGTAGCTGAGAACATTCATAAGCATCATATTTTGCACCAAACGATTGTTCCGGCACGTATTACAGCAGATCAAGAAGCGAAAGCTCTTCAATATGCGCAAGAAATAGCAAAAGGATTAGATTTAGTTGGTACATTAGCAGTTGAGATGTTCCTAACTGAAGAAGGTCAGCTTTATATAAATGAAATGGCACCTAGACCTCATAATTCAGGTCATTATTCAATCAATGCTTGTGATCTTTCTCAATTTCAGCAGCATGTAAGAGCCATTTGTAACTGGACCCTAGCACAGCCGACTTTATTAAAACCTGCTGTTATGGTTAACCTATTAGGGGAACATATTGAGAACACAATGGCAAAAATCGAATGTTTAGATGATATGCACTTGCATTTGTACGGAAAAAAAGTTGCAAAAGAGAAGAGAAAAATGGGACATATCACGGTATTAGCTGATAAGATAGATGAGGCGATAGAAAAAGCCGAATCTCTAGGAATTTGGGAAAGAACGGAGGAAGTAACAACATGATTGAACGTTATACAAGACCAGAAATGGCAGCTATTTGGACAGAAGAAAATAAATTTAAAGCTTGGTTAGAAGTTGAAATTCTAGCTTGCGAAGCATGGTCAGAATTAGGACATATTCCGAAAGAAGATGTGAAGTTAATTCGTCAAAATGCATCTTTTGATATTAACCGCATCAATGAAATTGAATTGGAAACGCGTCATGACGTAGTAGCTTTCACTCGTGCAGTATCTGAAACGCTTGGTGAAGAGCGCAAGTGGGTACACTACGGTTTGACTTCAACTGACGTAGTTGATACAGCTCTATCTTATTTATTAAAGCAAGCTAATGAAATCTTGCTAAGTGACGTAGAGCGCTTTGTAGAAGTACTAAAGGAAAAAGCTCAAGAACATAAGTATACGGTTATGATGGGACGTACGCACGGTGTACACGCTGAGCCAACGACATTTGGTTTGAAAATGGGATTATGGTATGAAGAAATGAAGCGTAACCTAGAGCGTTTAAAACGTGCTGCAGCTGAAGTGGAATTCGGTAAAATGTCAGGAGCAGTTGGAACGTTCGCTAACATCGATCCTTTCGTTGAAAAATACGTATGTGAGAAGTTAGGAATTTCACCAGCACCAATCTCTACGCAAACATTACAGCGTGACCGTCATGCACACTATATGTCAGTACTAGCGTTAATTGCAACATCTATTGAGAAATTTGCAGTAGAAGTTCGCGGTCTTCAAAAGAGTGAAACACGTGAGGTTGAAGAGTACTTTGCAAAAGGTCAAAAAGGATCATCTGCAATGCCTCATAAACGTAATCCAATCGGTTCTGAGAACGTAACGGGACTTGCTCGCTTAATTCGCGGCTATATGGTTACAGCTTATGATAATGTACCGCTTTGGCATGAGCGTGACATCTCTCATTCATCGGCAGAGCGTGTCATCTTACCCGATGCAACGATTGCTTTAAATTACATGTTAAATCGTTTTGCAAACATTGTTAAAAACTTAACAGTATTCCCTGACAACATGAAGCGCAACATGGATCGTACACTAGGATTAATTTACTCACAGCGTGTACTGTTAACACTAATCAATAAAGGCATGGTACGCGAAGAAGCATACGACTTAGTGCAGCCAAAAGCAATGGAAGCATGGGAAACGCAAGTTCCTTTCCGTTCTTTAATTGAAGGTGAAGAGCGCATTACTCGCCACTTATCACCAGAAGAGATTGAAGATTGCTTCGATCATAAGCACCATTTAAAAAATGTAGATATGATTTTTGAACGTTTAGGTCTTTAATAAAAAAGGCAAGGCACGTCCTTGCCTTTATCTAAGAAAGTGTATCTGAATATTCTGTATGTAGAGGTGACAGCATGGAAAAGCAAGAGTTACTTTATGAAGGAAAAGCGAAAAAAATTTACGCTACTGATGAGCAAGATGTATTGTGGATTGCTTATAAAAATGAAGCTACAGCATTCAACGGTCAGAAAAAAGCGGAGATTAGCGGAAAAGCACAGTTGAACAATCAAATTAGTAGTTTACTATTTTCAATGTTACATGAGCAAGGGATTACAACTCACTTTGTGAAGCAGCTTTCAGATCATGAACAAGCGGTTAAGAAAGTAGAAATTGTTCCGCTTGAAGTTGTTGTACGAAATGCTACAGCAGGAAGCCTTGCGAAGCGAATTGGCGTAGAAGAAGGTATTCGTTTTGAACAGCCAATCGTTGAACTTTACTACAAAGATGATGCGCTTGGTGATCCATTAATTCTTGCAGAACATGCGATTTTCCTTAAGGCTGCAACTCAAGAAGAGATTGATAGTTTAAAGGCACAAGCACTTCAAATCAACGAAATATTATCGAAATTTTTCAAAGATAAAGATATTTTCTTAGTAGATTTTAAATTAGAATTCGGCCGTACTTCTCAAGGCGACATTATTTTAGCGGATGAAATTTCACCTGACACTTGCCGCTTCTGGGATGTTCATACGAACGAAAAATTAGATAAAGATGTATTCCGCAGAGATTTAGGCGGGTTAACAGAAGCATACGAAAAAATCTTACAGCGAATCGGAGGATAACCCAACCATGTATAAAGTAAAAGTATTTGTCACATTAAGAGAAAGTGTATTAGACCCTCAAGGAGTAGCCGTTAAAAATTCATTGCACCGTATGTCTTATGAAGAAGTAGAAGAAGTACGCATCGGTAAATTTTTAGAGCTAACAATCGACAACACAGATTCATTAGATGAACGCGTAAAAGAAATGTGTGAAAAGCTTTTAGTTAATACAGTAATTGAAGATTACCGTTACGAGGTTGAGGAGGTTGTCGTACAGTGAAATTTGCTGTAATTGTTTTTCCAGGATCAAACTGTGACGTCGATATGTATCATGCTATCAAAGATGAGCTTGGTGAAGAAGTAGATTACGTTTGGCACGATACAGAATCATTAGATCAATATGATGGTATCTTGCTTCCAGGTGGTTTC
Source organism: Priestia sp. Y58 (assembly GCF_029522095.1). Lineage (NCBI taxonomy): Bacteria > Bacillati > Bacillota > Bacilli > Caryophanales > Bacillaceae > Priestia > Priestia sp. Y58. The sequence goes on along the minus strand of NZ_JAKWFL010000009.1, from coordinate 154,670 downwards.
TCATATGGAGATTACCTTCGTTCAGGTGCTATCGCTCGCTTCTCAAATGTAATGGACGCTGTAAAAAAAGCAGCAAGCCAAGGAAAGCCAGTACTAGGTGTATGTAATGGATTCCAAATTTTATTAGAAGCAGGATTACTGCCAGGTGCTATGCGCCGTAATGAAAACTTAAAATTCATCTGTAAAACAGTGAATTTGAAAGTAGCTAATAACGAAACAATGTTTACAAATGCTTATGGCAAAGATGAAGTAATTGCTATTCCAGTGGCACACGGTGAAGGCAACTACTATTGTGATGAACACACGTTACAAAAATTGATTGAAAACAACCAGATTCTTTTCCAATACGCAGGTGATAATCCAAACGGAAGTCTTCAAGATATTGCAGGGATTACAAACGAAACAGGCAACGTATTAGGAATGATGCCTCACCCAGAAAGAGCGGTAAGCGATCTTTTAGGAAGCGCGGACGGACTTAAATTATTTCAATCAATCGTAAAGCAGTGGAGGGAACAAAATGTCGTTACTTCTTGAACCAAATGTAGAGCAAATTAAAGAACAAAAGTTATATCGAGACATGGGATTAACAGACGAAGAGTTTGCAAATGTAGAGCAACTGCTTGGTCGCACTCCTAATTATACAGAAACAGGTTTATTCTCTGTTATGTGGTCAGAGCACTGCAGTTATAAAAACTCTAAGCCTGTACTGAAAAAATTCCCTATCACGGGTGAAAAAGTATTACAAGGTCCTGGTGAAGGAGCTGGTATCGTTGATATTGGTGACAACCAAGCCGTTGTATTTAAAATCGAAAGTCATAACCATCCATCAGCGATTGAACCTTATCAAGGAGCAGCAACTGGTGTAGGTGGTATCATTCGTGACGTCTTTTCAATGGGAGCAAGACCGATTGCACTTTTAAACTCTTTGCGTTTTGGTGAATTAACATCTCCAAAGGTTCGTCATTTGTTTGAGGAAGTAGTAGCGGGAATCGCAGGTTACGGTAACTGTGTAGGAATCCCAACAGTAGGCGGAGAAATTCAGTTTGAAGCTTCATATGAAGGAAATCCGCTTGTTAACGCTATGTGTGTGGGTTTAATTAATCACGAAGACATTCAAAAAGGTCAAGCTAAAGGCGTTGGCAACACGGTTATGTACGTAGGAGCAAAAACGGGCCGCGACGGTATTCACGGCGCAACATTTGCTTCTGAAGAACTATCTGATCAGTCAGACGAAAAACGTCCTGCTGTACAAGTAGGAGATCCATTTATGGAAAAACTTCTTCTTGAAGCTTGCTTAGAACTTATCAAGTGTGACGCTTTAGTCGGTATTCAAGATATGGGTGCTGCGGGCTTAACAAGTTCTTCAGCAGAGATGGCAAGTAAAGCAGGTTCTGGTATTGAAATGAACCTTGATCTTGTACCTCAGCGTGAAACAGGTATGACACCATATGAAATGATGCTTTCAGAATCTCAAGAGCGCATGCTCATCGTTGTTGAAAAAGGCCGTGAAAATGAAATCGTAGAAATCGTAGAAAAATACGGATTAGAAGCTGTTTCAGTTGGTCACGTAACCGATGATAAGCGCCTTCGTTTAACGCATAACGGAGAAGTAGTAGCAGATGTTCCTGTAGATGCATTAGCAGAAGATGCACCGGTATACCACAAGCCATCTAAAGAGCCAGCATACTATCGTGAGTTCCAAGAGCAGTCAGCATATGCTCCTACTGTTGAAAATCACAGTGATATGTTAGTAACACTTTTAAAACAGCCTACTATTGCAAACAAAGAGTGGGTTTACAACCAATATGACTATCAAGTACGTACAAACACAGTTGTATCTCCTGGATCTGACGCGGCGGTTGTTCGTGTACGTGATACAAATAAAGCATTAGCGATGACAACAGACTGTAACTCTCGCTATTTATACCTAGACCCAGAAGTAGGCGGCCGTATTGCAGTAGCAGAAGCTGCTCGTAACCTTGTATGTTCAGGTGCACAGCCTCTTGCAATTACAGATTGCTTAAACTTCGGTAACCCTGAAAAACCAGAAATCTTCTGGCAAATTGAAAAAGCAACAGACGGTATGAGCGACGCTTGCCGTGAGCTATCGACTCCGGTTATCGGCGGTAACGTATCTCTTTACAATGAAACAAAAGGTGAAGCAATTTACCCAACTCCTGTTATCGGAATGGTTGGTTTGATCGACGATATCAACCATATTACAACTCAATATGCGAAGCAAAAAGATGACTTAATCTATGTTATTGGTAAAGCTGAAGCAGAATTCGCAGGTACTGAGCTTCAAAAAGTACTAGAAAACGGTACGGTATTTGGGCACTCACCTAAATTAGATTTAGCAGTTGAAAAAACACGTCAAGATCAGCTTCTTCAAGCAATTCGTGAAGGTGCAGTTCAATCTGCTCACGATATTGCAGAAGGAGGATTCGCGGTAGCCCTAGCTGAAAAAGTGATGAACGGCAGCGGATTAGGTGTGGACGTAACGGTAGACGGAGAAGCAACAGCAGAGCTATTCAGTGAAACACAATCGCGTTTTATCGTAACGGTTTCTCCAGAGAATAAAGAAAAATTCGAAATGCTTGTACAAGATGTAACATTAGTAGGACGCGTAACAGAAGACGCAACATTAACTGTTAAACATCAAGAAAATGTTCTTGTTCAATTATCAGTTGAAGAATTAACTACTGCTTGGAAAGGAGCGCTTCCATGCTTGCTGAAATCAAAGGCTTAAACGAAGAATGTGGCGTATTCGGTGTATGGGGACATGAAAATGCAAGCCAGATTGCTTATTACGGTTTGCATAGCTTGCAGCACCGCGGACAAGAAGGCGCTGGTATTGCTGTAACAGACGGAGAAAAAGTGACAGTAATGAAAGGCGTCGGTCTTGTTAACGAAGTATTTGGCCACGGAGAGTTAGAGCAACTAAACGGTAAAGCAGCAATTGGACACGTTCGTTATGCAACAGCTGGAGGCGGAGGGTTTGAAAATGTTCAACCCCTTCACTTCCGCTCTCATAGCGGAAGCCTTGCGTTAGCTCATAATGGAAACTTGGTTAATGCAAATGCATTAAAGCATCAGCTGGAAAACCAAGGGAGTATTTTTCAATCAACATCGGATACAGAAGTACTTGCTCATTTAATTAAGCGAAGCGGCTATGAAGATATGAAAGATAAAGTGAAAAATGCTTTATCAATGGTTAAAGGCGCATACGCATTCGTTATCTTAACAGAAGATACGATGATGGTTGCACTTGACCCTCACGGATTGCGTCCGTTATCAATTGGACGATTAGGTGATGCTTATGTAGTAGCTTCTGAGACATGTGCGTTCGATATTGTTGGAGCAGTTCATGAGCGTGATGTAGAGCCGGGTGAATTACTCATTATTAACGATGAAGGTATTCAATCAGAACGTTTCACATTAAATGTAAACCGCGCAATTTGCAGTATGGAATATATTTATTTCTCAAGACCAGATAGCAATATTGATGGAATCAATGTTCACTCTGCTCGTAAAAACCTTGGGAAACAACTTGCAGTTGAGTCGCCAATTGAAGCAGACGTTGTAACAGGCGTTCCCGATTCAAGCATTTCAGCAGCGATCGGTTTTGCAGAACAGTCAGGAATTCCATACGAATTAGGTTTAATTAAGAATCGATACGTAGGCCGTACATTCATTCAGCCTTCACAAGAACTGCGTGAACAAGGTGTAAAAATGAAGCTGTCTCCTGTACGTAAAATTGTAGAGGGTAAACGTGTTGTCATGGTAGATGATTCTATCGTTCGCGGCACAACAAGCCGTCGCATTGTTCGTATGCTTCGAGAAGCAGGAGCAACTGAAGTACATGTACGCATTAGTTCACCCCCTATTAAAAATCCATGTTTTTATGGAATTGACACGTCGTCATCCTCTGAGCTAATTGCTGCTACGCGCTCTGTTGAAGAAATTCGTGAATTGATTGAAGCAGATTCACTTGTTTTCTTAAGCAACGAAGGGTTAGTAGATGCAATCGGCAGACAGTATGAAGGCAACGGCGGACAGTGTATGGCATGTTTCACTGGAAAGTATCCAACTGAAATTTATCCAGATACTGTACACCCTCATGAAAAGGTAACTTGTTAGTTTTAACGTAAAAAAGGAGTGACAACATGTCATATTCATATAAACAAGCTGGAGTTGACTTAGAAGCAGGATATGAAGCTGTTTCACGTATTAAAAAGCACGTAGAACGCACTGCTCGTGCAGGTATTATGGGAACAGTCGGCGGCTTTGGCGGAATGTTCGATTTATCTACATTGAATTTAAAAGAGCCTGTTCTTGTTTCTGGTACAGATGGAGTAGGAACAAAATTGAAACTTGCTTTTCAAATGGATAAGCATGACACAATCGGTGTGGATGCAGTGGCCATGTGTGTAAACGATGTTTTAGCACAAGGAGCAGAGCCTCTTTACTTCTTAGATTATATTGCTTGCGGGAAAGCAGTTCCTGAAAAAATTGAATCGATTGTAAAAGGAATTGCAGACGGCTGTGAACAATCCAACTGTGCGTTAATTGGCGGAGAAACAGCTGAAATGCCAGGTTTATACGAAGAAGATGAATATGATCTTGCAGGATTTACAGTAGGAGCAGTAGAAAAGTCAGAAATTATTACTGGAGATGAGATTAAAGCTGGACAGCTGTTGATCGGTATTTCATCTAGCGGTATTCACAGCAACGGCTACTCTCTTGTACGTAAAATTGTTGATGATCAAGGATTAAACCTTCACGAAACTTACGCTGGTTTTAATGAAAAGCTTGGAGTTGAGTTATTAACACCAACAAAAATATACGTGAAGCCGGTCCTAAAAGCATTACATGCAGCTAAGATTGCAGGTATGGCTCATATTACTGGAGGCGGATTTGTTGAAAATATCCCTCGTATGCTTCCTGAAGGTCTAGGTGTAGAAATCGATTACGGTTCTTGGCCAATTCCATACGTGTTTGATTTCCTTGAAGAGCAAGGCAAGTTGGACCGTAAAGAAATGTTTGAAGTATTCAACATGGGAATCGGATTTGTTTTAGCTGTTGAACCTGAAGATATGAATAAAGTCATTGAAGCAATTGAAAACGAAGGCGAAAAAGCATTTGTTATCGGACGTGTAAAAGAAGGAACAGGTGTTGAGTTTGCTGGAGGGACGTTTGCATGATAAATATTGCAGTGTTTGCTTCTGGAAACGGCAGTAACTTTCAATCCATCTACGAAGCAACTCAGTCAGGTCGATTAAAAGCAAATATTGCGCTTGTTGTTTGTAATAAACCCGATGCATACGTAATTGAACGAGCAAAAGCATGTGGAATACCATGCTTTGTTTGTTCGCCTAAAAACTATGAAGATAAAGAAGCGTATGAAGCAGCAATTCTTGCAGAGCTTACATCAGCTAAAGTAGAATTTCTTGTTTTAGCAGGATATATGCGATTAGTTGGCTCGACGTTGCTTAAGCCATACAAAAATCGTATTGTTAATATTCATCCGTCGCTTTTACCTGCATTTCCTGGGATTGATGCTATTGGTCAAGCTTTTGATGCAGGAGTAAAAGTGATTGGAATTACCGTGCATTTTGTAGATGAAGGAATGGATACAGGACCAATTATTGATCAGCAGGCTATTCGCATTGAAAAAGGCGATACAAGAGAAACAGTTGAGGCCCGCATTCATGAAATTGAACATCAATTTTATCCCGCGGTACTAAATGAATTATTTGAACAAGCCGCAGTTAAATAAATAGGATGTAACCTTGTCAAAAAAGTTTTAATCCTTTACTATGGTAGAGTAGTAGTGAAAGAAAGATTTTAAATGAGAGATCGGATCAGGAGGAGTTTACAAAATGACAGCAAAACGCGCGCTTATTAGCGTATCTGATAAAGAAGGTATTGTTTCATTTGCACAAGAATTAAAGGACTTAGGAGTAGAAATTATTTCAACTGGCGGTACAAAACGCACGCTAGAAGAAAACGGCATTGACGTTATCGGAATTTCTGAAGTAACTGGTTTCCCAGAAATTTTAGACGGCCGTTTAAAAACATTGCATCCTAACGTTCACGGTGCTTTATTAGCGTTACGCGATAACGAAGAGCATCAAGCACAAATGAAAGAGCATAATATCTCGCCAATCGACTTTGTAGTTGTAAACTTATATCCATTTAAAAAGACAATTGAAAAAGAGGATGTAACGCTTGCTGAAGCGATTGAGAATATTGACATCGGTGGACCTACAATGCTTCGTTCAGCTGCGAAAAACTATCGTTCTGTCTCAGTTGTAGTAGATCCAAGCGATTACGCAACCGTAGTAGAAGAGTTAAAAGCTGATGGCAATGTTTCGTTTGAAACCAATCAACGATTAGCAGCAAAAGTATTCCGTCATACGGCAGCTTATGATGCATTAATCGCTGAATACTTAACAAACATTACAGGTGAAACAACTCCTGAGAAATTAACAGTAACGTATGAGCGTGTTCAAGGCTTACGATACGGAGAAAATCCTCACCAACAAGCTTCTTTCTATAAAAAGCCGTTAACACAAAAAGGTTCTATTGCAACAGCTACGCAGCTGCATGGAAAAGAGTTATCATACAATAATATCAACGATGCAAATGCAGCTCTTCAAATCGTAAAAGAATTCAAAGAGCCGGCTATCGTAGCGATCAAACATATGAATCCTTGCGGTGTAGGTGTGGGTGAAACAATTGCTCAAGCTTATCAAAAAGCATACGAAGCGGATCCTACATCTATCTTTGGCGGTATCGTAGCAGCTAACCGTCCTATCGACCGTGAAACGGCTATTCAGTTAAAAGAAATTTTCTTAGAAATCATCATTGCTCCTGCGTTCGATCAAGAAGCATTAGATGTATTAACAGCTAAGAAAAACCTTCGTTTACTAACGATAGAGCTTGATGAAAAGGCAGAAAAAGAAGCTTTCTTAACATCTGTAAAAGGCGGCGTGCTTGTCCAGGATGAAGACGTATTCGGATTTGATGACGCAACGATTACTGTTTCAACGAAACGCGAGCCAACGGAAAAAGAGTGGGCAGATTTAAAATTAGCATGGAAAGTTGTTAAAAATGTTAAGTCTAATGCTATTGTACTTGCAAAAGATGACATGACAATTGGCGTCGGGGCTGGTCAAATGAATCGCGTAGGCGCTGCAAAAATTGCGATTGAACAAGCTGGTGAAAAAGCACAAGGTTCAGCTTTAGGTTCAGATGCGTTCTTCCCAATGGGGGATACAGTAGAAGCAGCAGCTAAAGCAGGAATCACAGCTATTATTCAGCCAGGCGGATCAATTCGTGATGAAGAGTCAATTGCAAAAGCAGATGAATACGGCATTGCAATGGTATTTACAGGCGTAAGACATTTTAAACATTAATGAGGTGAAGAACGTGAATGTTTTAGTTATTGGAAAAGGCGGAAGAGAGCATACAATTGCATGGAAAGCTTCAAAAAGTCCACTTGTTAACGAAGTGTTTGTAGCACCAGGAAATCCGGGCATGAGAGATGTGGCAACGATTGTACCAATCGATGAAAGCAGCCAAGAAGAGCTTGTGCTATTTGCAAAAGAAAACAAGATTGGATTAACAATTGTTGGACCAGAAAATCCGCTAATTGAAGGCATTGTTGATCGATTTGAACAAGAAGGTCTTCCAGTCTTTGGACCGCGCAAACAAGCAGCGATGATTGAAGGAAGCAAAAGCTTTGCAAAAGAGCTCATGAAAAAGTATGATATTCCAACCGCAGCGTATGAAACATTTACGTCTTACGAGGAAGCAAAAGCATATGTGGAAAAGCAAGGCGCTCCAATTGTTATTAAAGCAGACGGCTTAGCCGCTGGTAAAGGTGTAACTGTTGCTTTAACAGTGGAAGAAGCTGTAGATACATTACGTGATTTTCTAGTTGACCAAAAATTTAAAGAAGCAAGTGCAAAAGTAGTTGTAGAAGAATTTTTGGATGGTGAAGAATTTTCATTAATGGCATTTGTACGCGGTACAAATGTATATCCAATGGTAATTGCACAAGATCATAAGCGAGCTTTTGACGGAGATCAAGGTCCGAACACAGGAGGCATGGGAGCTTACTCTCCTGTTCCGCAAATCAGTGATGCAGAAGTACAAGAGGCTGTAGAAAACATCTTACTTCCAATGGCTAAAGGATTAGCTGAAGAAGGCTGTGAGTATACAGGAATTCTATATGCTGGTCTGATTCAAACACAAAAAGGACCAAAAGTTATTGAATTTAATGCGCGTTTTGGAGATCCTGAAACACAGGTCGTACTGCCGCGTATGAAAAGTGATTTAGTCGATGTGCTTCTTCGCATTTTGAAAGAAGAAAAAGTAGAAATTGAATGGGATGATGAAGCGGCTATCGGAATCGTATTAGCAGCAGCAGGCTACCCAGAAGATTATCAAAAGGGTGCGCCAATTAACGGTTTGGATGCGATTAGTGAAGACGCGCTTGTTTTCCACGCTGGTACAGCTTTAGAAAACGACACATACGTTTCAAACGGCGGCCGTGTTCTATTAGTAGGTGCTAAAGGAGCAACTCTTCAAGAAGCGCAGCAAGAAGTATACAAGCAAATGGCTCATATCGATGTAGAAAAAGGCTTTTTCTATCGCAAAGACATCGGCCATCGTGCATTAACAAAAGCAGCTTTAAAATAAAAAAGGAGAGCTTAGGCTCTCCTTTTTACCTTATGAAGGATTATACGTTTCTTCATTTCCATTTGGATGGTGTTCATGTTCATCATGTTTTTGACATGAATCATATGCGTACGTAAGAGGGCAAAAACGCGTGATGCCTTCTGCAACTTTTAAAGCTCCCATTAACCCTAAGAAGATGTATGAATCTTTGTACGGTCTGCGAGATAAACGAGATGTTGTCCAAGAAAGAAGGGTAAAGCCCAGTGTAAGTCGAATTAATGCGTTAACAATACCGATATTTGGTTTCATGTTTTATCACCTTTATTCATAAAATTAATAACAGTTTCTGAATGCGTTTACATCACGGATGTGTTACGATAAAAATACATAGTAAATTAGGGGGAATTTAGCATGCCGGAACAAAGATACCGCTGGAAAAGCAAACATATTAGACAGCAGCTCTTAGTATTAAACGGTCAAAAAGCACCAACTATTGTCTTAAAAGATGCAACATATTTGAACGCTCGAATGAAGCAGTGGAAAAAAGCACATATTTGGGTTTACCAAGATCGTATTGTATACGTTGGCTCAGAGATGCCTAAGCACACAGACGCTTCTACAGAGATTATAGACTGCAGCGATAAATATGTGGTTCCTGGGTATATTGAGCCGCATGTTCACCCGTTTCAGTTATATAATCCCCAGACTTTTTCCCAATATGCAGCCAAGCACGGAACAACGACTTTATTTAATGATAATTTAATTCTCGCTTTACAGCTTGAACAAAAAACGGCATTTTCATTGATTGAAGAAATGAAAACGTTACCACAATCGCTGTACTGGTGGTGCAGATTTGATTCCCAGACGGAAATTGATGAAGAGGCTGACATCTTCTCACATACGAACATTACTTCTTGGCTACAAAATGAAGCTGTCTTACAAGGAGGCGAACTGACAAGTTGGCCGAAGCTTTTAGACGGAGATGATTTAATGCTTCACTGGGTTCAAGAGACAAAACGGATGAGAAAGCACATTGAAGGACATTTCCCGGGGGCGTCAGCATTTACCTTGGCAAAAATGAAATTGCTCGGGGCAGACAGCGATCATGAGTCTATGACGGGGGAAGATGTTGTTGCTCGGTTAACACAAGGCTATGACGTTGCTTTGCGTCACTCTTCAATTCGGCCGGATTTGCCAAAATTGCTTCAGGAGTTAAAAGAGCTTCAGGTAGATTATTTTGACCATATTACGATGAATACAGACGGTTCTCCGCCTTCTTTTTACCAAAATGGCGTGTCAGATATGTTAATTACATTAGCTATTTCAGAAGGGGTTCCCTTGTTAGATGCTTATAATATGGTGTCTGTAAATATTGCTCGCTATTATAACATGGAACATTTGCACGGGCATGTAGCAACAGGCTGTGTGGCTAATATTAATATTTTAGAAGATCCTATGCGGCCTACTCCGGTCTCTGTGCTAGCAAAAGGAAAGTGGATGAAAAAAGAAGGCAAAGAACAAGCATTAGCCTCAGCAGAATTTCCTTGGGAAAAGTTTGGTTTTTCACCGTTAAAGTTGGACTTTGATTTAACGATGGACGATTTTCAATTTTCAATGCCAGTAGGCGTAAAAATGAAAAATGCTGTTATTATGGAGCCGTATTCAATTCACTTGAATGTGAGCGGAGATGTATTAGCCTCTGATCATGATGAAAGTTTTTTAGTGTTGGTGGACCGAGAAGGCAAGTGGCGGATCAATACGCTGTTAAAAGGATTTGCGACAAATGTATCGGGACTGGCGAGTTCATTTTCAAATACAGGTGATTTTATTTTAATTGGAAAATCGAAAAAAGATATGATGTGTGCATTTAAACGTATGAAAGAAATTGGAGGCGGTATTGTCATTACCGAAGATGAGAAAGTAGTATACGAACTGGATCTTCCGTTAAAAGGAGTCATGTCGAATCTGCCGATGGAGGAGTTAAGTAAACGAGAGGTGGAACTCAAGAAAGTGCTGGGTGAGCGAGGATACAAACACGATGATCCTGTCTATTCACTGCTGTTCTTTTCGTCTACACATTTGCCTTATATTCGTATCACGCCAGTAGGAATTTATGATGTTATGAATAAAAAAGTACTTTTTCCGTCTATAATGCGTTAAAATATAAAAGTATCAAAGGAATTTGAAATTTGTATGAAATTGGCTGTCTTCATACAGAATGAATGTATGTGCAAACAAATATAGAAACTGTATTTTATAGATAGAAACAACCAGTAAAGAAAGCCAATGATAAAGGAGTTCGATACGATGCAAATCAACAAACTACGAGGAAAAGAATTAGATCAGCTATTTCAAGCGATTTTATCATTAGAAAACATTGAAGAATGCTATCAATTTTTTGATGACCTGTGTACAGTTAATGAAATTCAATCATTAGCACAGCGCTTAGAAGTGGCAAGAATGCTGAGAGAAGGCAACACGTACCATAAAATTGAGACGGAAACTGGAGCAAGCACAGCGACTATTTCCCGTGTTAAACGCTGCTTGAATTATGGAAGCGATGCGTATCAAATGGTGTTAGAACGCCTTCAAGAAGATTCAAATCAAAAGTAAAGCGTATGGCTGAAGCAGCCATACGCTTATTTTTTAATTAAAATTGAGTTGCTTCTTCAATGATATTTTTAAGGTCGCTAATTGCTACACGTTTTTGTTCCATTGTGTCGCGGTTACGGATTGTTACTTGATTGTCCTCTAATGAATCGAAATCGAATGTAATACAGAACGGCGTACCGATTTCATCATGGCGACGGTAACGTTTACCGATTGAACCAGCATCATCATAGTCAATCATAAAGTATTTTGCTAAATCTTCAAAGACAGCGCGAGCTTCGTTAGAAAGCTTTTTAGAAAGTGGCAATACAGCAGCTTTAAATGGTGCTAAAGCAGGGTGAAGCTGCATAACTGTACGAGAAGAGCCATCTTCTAACGTTTCTTCTTCATATGCATCAATCATATAAGCTAATGTTACACGGTCAGCGCCTAAAGAAGGCTCGATGCAGTAAGGTACATAGCGTTCGTTTGTTTCTTGATCAACATATTGGAAGTCTTCTCCAGAGTGTTCCATGTGCTGCTTTAAGTCATAGTCTGTACGAGAAGCTACGCCCCATAGTTCGCCCCAGCCGAATGGGAACTTGTATTCAAAGTCCGTTGTTGCATTGCTGTAGTGAGAAAGTTCATCATCATCATGGTCGCGAAGACGAACGTTTTCTTCTTTCATACCAAGAGAAAGAAGCCAGTTGTTACATGTTTCTTTCCAGTAGTTAAACCACTCTAATTCAGTGCCTGGTTTACAGAAGAATTCAAGTTCCATTTGTTCAAATTCACGCGTACGAAATGTGAAGTTACCAGGTGTAATTTCGTTACGGAAGCTTTTACCCACTTGGCCGATACCGAACGGAAGCTTTTTACGCATTGAACGCTGAACGTTTTTAAAGTTTACGAAAATACCTTGAGCTGTTTCAGGACGAAGGTAAATTTCGTTTGTTGATGTTTCAGTTACACCTTGGTGAGTTTTGAACATTAAGTTAAATTGACGAATTTCAGTGAAGTTAGCTGAACCACACTCAGGACATGTAATTTCATGTTCTTTAATTAAGTCAGCCATTGCATCAAATGAAAGGCCGTCTACGATCATTTCAATGCCTTTTTCTTGAAGTTTTTCTTCAATTAATTTATCGGCACGATGACGAGCTTTACAATCCTTACAGTCGATCATTGGGTCATTAAAGTTTCCTAAGTGACCAGAAGCTTCCCATGTTTTTGGATTCATTAAAATCGCAGCGTCTAAACCAACGTTGTATGGAGATTCTTGAATGAATTTTTTCCACCATGCTTTTTTAATATTGTTTTTTAATTCTACGCCAAGCGGGCCGTAATCCCATGTATTTGCAAGACCGCCGTAAATTTCAGATCCTTGAAATACAAAGCCGCGGTGTTTAGCGTGAGATACGATTTGATCCATTGTTTTTGACATTCTAATTCCTCCTGTAAATGGTAGTGATTCAAGCGAAACAAAAAGAGCGGGTACAAAAAAACTCTCGTCCCTGGGCATATCAACAATATGCCCAGGGACGAGAGTTTTTCCCGCGGTTCCACCCTGGTTGATACAAAATGTATCCACCTTCGTCTGTATATACTCCAGATTGCCTTTTCCTTAAACCATTCTCTAGGCTCCCACCGTCCCTAGTTCGCTTTGTGAAGAGGATTTAAGTACTATTGATCCTTCAGCGTATATCATATGAATTTTAGTAGCTATATATTAGCATATCCTATGCAGAGAAACAATAACCTTGTGCAAAATGGGCTTTTTTTTGTGATGTTTTCTTCCGAAATTTGAGGATAAAACCATATCTTTTATACATATTTTTTGAAAACAAAAAACGTGATGAAAAGTTCGGTTTTCCTTTCATTTCACCCTCTTAGTTTTGTTATAATGAACAAATGGACGAGCGCGAACTTTTAAGTGTAAAGAAATGGAGGAACCTATATGTATGATATTAAAGAGTGGAGACATGTCTTTAAATTAGATCCTAATAAAGAGATTTCAGATGCAGATTTAGAGAAAATTTGCGAATCCGGCACGGACGCCGTTCTTGTCGGAGGATCTGACGGAGTGACTCTAGACAATGTACTGCAGTTGTTAATGCGTATTCGCCGCTACACGGTGCCGTGTGCGCTTGAAGTATCAACCATTGACTCTGTAACACCTGGTTTTGATTCTTATTTCATTCCGACTGTTTTAAACAGCAAAGATCCAAAGTGGATTGTTGACTTACATCATGCGGCGATGAAGGAATACGGAGAGATTATGGACTGGGATGAAATTTTTGTAGAAGGATATTGCGTTCTTAACCCAGAAGCAAAAGTGGCTGGCTTAACGGAAGCGAAAACTGATTTGGATGCAGAAGACGTTGTAGCGTATGCTCGCATGGCTGAACGCATGTTTCATTTGCCCGTTTTCTATCTAGAATACAGCGGAGCATATGGAGATCCTGCATTAGTCGCAGAAGTGAAAAATTCGCTAAATGAGACGAAGTTATTTTACGGCGGAGGTATTGTAACAAAAGATCAAGCGAGCGAGATGGGAGAGCTAGCCGATACGGTGATTGTAGGAAATGTTATTTATACAGATTTATCTGAAGCGTTAAAAACTGTAAAAGCGGTAAAAAAGAATATTGCACAGTGAAAAATAAATAAAGTAGAATAGAGAATATATGTTCGATATAGGCGGTGAAAACGTGAATTTTTTAAGTGAAAAATTATTAACAGGATTAAACCCTCAGCAGCAAGAGGCAGTTAAAACAACAGACGGACCGTTATTACTTATGGCCGGTGCAGGAAGTGGAAAAACACGTGTATTAACGCACCGAATCGCGTTTTTAATGGCAGAAAAAGAAGTTGCACCTTGGAATATTTTAGCCATTACTTTTACAAATAAAGCGGCTCGTGAAATGAGAGAGCGTGTGGCAAGTATCGTTGGCGGAGTGGCAGAAGATATCTGGATTTCAACGTTCCACTCGATGTGCGTGCGTATTTTACGAAGAGATATTGATCGTATTGGCTTTAATCGTAACTTTACAATTTTAGATTCAACGGATCAGCTGTCCGTTATTAAAAACATTTTAAAAGATCAAAACATCGACCCAAAAAAATTCGATCCGCGCTCGCTATTAGGAAGCATTAGTTCAGCTAAAAATGAACTGAAAGTAGCGGAAGAATTTGATAAAACAGCAGCAGGACCATATGAAGAAGTTGTAAGTAAAGTCTACAAAGAGTATGAAAAGCGTTTAAAGAAAAACCAAGCGCTCGATTTTGATGATTTGATTATGACAACGATTCAGTTATTTAAACGAGTTCCTGAAGTGTTAACGTACTATCAGCGCAAGTTTCAATATATTCATGTGGACGAGTATCAAGATACAAACCATGCACAATATATGCTGGTTCGCTTGCTAGCTGCACGATTTGAAAATGTATGCGTAGTAGGGGATTCAGATCAGTCTATTTACCGCTGGCGCGGGGCTGATATTACAAATATCTTGTCATTTGAAAAAGATTACCCAAAAGCTAAAACCATTTTGCTTGAACAAAATTATCGTTCAACAAAAACGATTTTAGCTGCGGCAAACGGGGTCATTGCAAATAACATGAACCGTAAAGTGAAAAACTTATGGACGGAAAACGATGAAGGCCAGAAGATTTATCATTATCAAGCAATGAGTGAGCACGATGAGGCACAGTTTGTAGCACGTAAAATTAAAGAAGCAGTAGACAGCGGCAAACGTAAATATAGCGATTTTGCCATTTTGTATCGTACAAATGCACAGTCCCGTGTAATGGAGGAAGTACTGCTAAAATCCAATATTAATTATACAATTGTCGGCGGCATTAAGTTCTACGACCGCAAAGAGATTAAAGATTTGCTTGCGTACTTGCGCTTAATTGCCAACCAAGATGATGACATTAGCTTAGCTCGTATTGTGAACGTTCCAAAGCGCGGAGTTGGAGCTACTTCAGTCGATAAAGTAGCCAATTACGGAAACGTTCATGACATTTCTATTTTCAAAGCGCTTGATGAAGTAGAATTGATGGGGTTAACGGGCAAAGCAACAAAGGCACTGCGTGATTTCCAATCAATGATTTCAAACTTAGCTCAAATGCAAGACTATATGTCTGTAACAGAGCTTGTGGAACAAGTATTAGAAAGAACAGGATACCGTGAAGCGCTTAAAGTAGAAAAAACAATTGAAGCACAAAGTCGCTTAGAGAATATTGATGAGTTTTTATCTGTTACAAAAACGTTTGAAGAAGCAAGCGAAGATAAGAGCTTAGTAGCATTTTTAACCGATTTAGCGCTTGTTGCTGATATCGATAAGCTTGATGATGAGGAAGAAGAAGAGAACGAACAAGTGATTCTGATGACGCTTCACTCAGCAAAAGGTCTAGAGTTCCCGGTTGTTTTCCTAATGGGTATGGAAGAAGGCGTATTCCCTCATAGCCGATCATTATTCGAAGATAATGAAATGGAAGAAGAACGACGCTTAGCCTACGTAGGGATTACACGTGCTGAACAAGAATTGTATTTATTAAATGCTCAAATGCGTACACTATTTGGTAAAACAAACGTCAATCCAAAATCGCGCTTCATTGGAGAAATCCCAAGCGAGCTTGTGGAATCTTTAAATGAAACGATGCGCAAGCCTGCTGCTGGTCGTTCAGGGTCTTCAGCTTCGCCGTTTGCAGCACGCCGACAAGCGGCCGTGGCAAAAACGAAGCTTGTATCAACGGGCAGTGAGTCGATTGGATGGAGCGTTGGAGATAAGGCCGAACACAAAAAATGGGGAATTGGTACAGTTGTAAGTGTAAAAGGAGAAGGAGACTCAAAAGAATTAGACATTGCTTTTCCTAGTCCTACAGGTGTAAAAAGACTGCTTGCTAAATTTGCCCCGGTTACGAAAGTGTAATCGTGAAAAGGAGCTAGAATATGGAGTTTGAGACAGCAAAATCACGCGTTCAAGAATTACGCGACTTATTAAATCAATATGGATATGAATATTATGTGTTAGATCAGCCATCTGTTCCAGATGCAGAATACGATAAATTAATGAATGAGTTAATTGAGATAGAAGAATCATTTCCAGAATTAAAAACAGCTGACTCACCTACTCAGCGCATCGGCGGCCAAGTGCTCGATGCGTTTGAGAAGGTTCAGCATCAAACGTCTATGCTGAGTTTAGGAAATGCATTTAATGAAGAAGACCTTCGGGATTTTGACCGCCGAGTGCGCCAAACTGTCGGAGATGAGTTTTCTTATGTATGCGAACTTAAAATTGACGGGCTTGCTGTATCTCTTCGCTATGAAGATGGATACTTAGTGCTGGGGGCTACGCGCGGAGACGGTACGACTGGTGAAAATATTACTGAAAACTTAAAAACAATTCGCTCTATTCCACTGCGAATTAAAGAACCGTTATCAATGGAAGTTCGCGGAGAAGCATTTATGCCGAGAAAATCATTCGAAGCACTTAATGAAGCAAAAATGGAAAGGGATGAAGTTCCGTTTGCTAACCCCCGTAACGCAGCTGCTGGCTCACTGCGTCAGCTAGATCCTAAAATTGCGGCAAAACGTAATTTAGATATCTTTGTCTATGCCATGACTGATACAGGAGAATTAGAAATTGACTCTCACAGTGAAAGTTTGAATTTACTCGATGATCTTGGCTTTAAAACAAATAAAGAAAGACAGACGTGTGAAACCATTGATGATGTGATTGCTTATATCGAAAGCTGGCAAACGAAACGTCCAGAACTATCTTATGATATTGATGGCATTGTTGTAAAAGTAGATTCATTTGATCAGCAGGCTGAGCTTGGAACAACGGCCAAGAGTCCACGCTGGGCTATTGCTTATAAGTTTCCTGCTGAAGAAGTTGTAACCAAGCTTGTAAATATTGAGCTGACGGTAGGCCGGACAGGTGTCATTACGCCAACAGCTATTTTGGAGCCGGTTCAAGTAGCAGGTACGACGGTACAGCGTGCGTCTCTTCACAATGAAGATTTGATTCGTGAAAAAGACATTCGCATCGGAGATTATGTCGTGGTGAAAAAAGCAGGAGATATTATTCCTGAAGTAGTGAATGTGATTGAAGAGAAGCGAACGGGAGAAGAGCAAGAGTTTACGATGCCTACTCACTGCCCGGAATGTGAAAGTGAACTGGTGCGTTTAGAAGGAGAAGTGGCGCTTCGCTGCATTAACCCAAGCTGTCCTGCTCAAATTCGTGAAGGACTTATTCATTTCGTGTCCCGCAATGCGATGAACATTGATGGACTTGGTGAAAAAGTTATATCACAATTATTTCGTGAACAGTTAATTAAAGATGTAGCGGATATTTATACGCTGACAAAACAGCAGTTAATCGAGCTTGAGCGCATGGGTGAGAAATCTGCTGATAATTTGATTTCGGCCATCGAAGCCTCTAAAGAAAATTCGCTTGAGCGTTTGCTTTTTGGTTTGGGCATTCGCCATGTCGGAGCAAAAGCTGCAAAGACGTTAGCTCAGCACTTTGAAACCATAGACAAGTTAACAAAAGCAACGTATGATGAATTAGTGGCAATTAATGAAATTGGTGCCAAAATGGCTGATGCTATTGTCGCTTACTTTACACAAGAAGAGGTTCAAGAACTTATACATGAATTAAAAGAGTATGGAGTAAACCTTACATACAAAGGACCCAAGCTTGTAAGTGTAGAAAATGTAGATTCTGTTTTTGCTGGTAAAACCGTTGTATTAACAGGTAAGCTTGAACAGCTATCTCGCAATGAGGCAAAAGCACAAATTGAAGCACTTGGCGGTAAAGTCACAGGAAGCGTAAGTAAAAAGACAGACCTTGTTGTGGCAGGGGAAGAGGCTGGTTCCAAACTGACAAAAGCTAACGAGCTTGAAATTGAAGTATGGGATGAGGCAAGGCTACTTACGGAATTAAATAAATAAGAGGTGTGTGTAGTTGAAAAAGATATTGTTACTTTCTCTTGCGGTCATGCTTGTAACTTCAGCGTGTGCACCGAACCTTTCGGACGATAAAGAGACTGTTCAACAAACCAACAACAAGAAAGAAAAAGCAGTTATTCCGAAGTATAGTATTTCAGATGATTATTACCGAACAATTCTTCCATTTAAAGCGGGAGTGGCAAGAGGCTTAGTAGCAGCAAACTTAAACAATCGCTTGGATGCGCAAGAATTTGAAACAGGCTTAATGCGCTTATCGACAGATAGCTATTCTCCGAAAAAATATGTGTATCAAGAAGGCCAGTACCTTGATAAAGATACTATTCGCTCATGGTTAAGCCGTAAGCTGAGTGATAAACAGTTTAAAGATCTTCAAAGCAAAACAAAAGATGAGACGGCGAAAAAGAAGCTTAAAAACAATGGGTTAAACCCAATTGATACAGAAAAAGGCGATTTGAAAACTCGCAACGAAACAAGTCCAATGTACTTAGCGAACATTACTGAGCAAGATTATCTTATCCAAGATGGAGACGACAAGGTAAAACTCGGAGGCGTCACAATTGGCCTAGCGATGAATTCTGTTCATTATTATACAGAAGAAAATGGTTATGCACGTGAAGTGAAGCTTACAAATAAAGAGATTGAAGCGCAAGGAAAGCAAATGGCAGATGAAATTGTTAAGCGTATGCGCAACATCAAAGGCTTAGAAAATGTGCCAGTTCGAGTAGCATTATTCAAACAAAGTGCTAAGTCCTCTTTAACACCGGGTAACTTTATAGCTGTCGGAAATGCAGGTTCAAATGATACGGCTGTTGGCAGCTGGGATAATTTAGACGAGCAATATTATTTATTCCCATCATCAGATGCAACAAAAGATCATAGAGACGATGCGATGAAATTTGACGAGTTTAAAGCGCAAATCGAAGACTACTTCCCGAACTTTACAAGCGTAGTAGGGAAAGGGTATTACAAAGATGGACAGCTTCAAAAAATGACGATTGATATTCCCGTACAATTTTACGGAAAAGGTGAAATTGTAGGATTTACTCAGTACGTTGCTGGTTTAATGCTTGATCATTTCCCTTCATATATGGAAACGAGTATCTCTATTAACTCAGTAAGCGGACCGGAAGCTCTCATTGTTAGAAAAGCAGATGAAGACAAGCCGTTCGTTCATATTTACGAAGAGTAAGCAAAAAAGACACTGCTCAAGCAGTGTCTTTTTCTAATTCTATGAAATTGCCTCCTATGAAGGAATGGCGTGAGAATTTTGTCTCGTAAACTTAGCAAGATAATAAGCAGCAAATGCAAATGCATCTTGTTCGGTTGTCCGCTCTTCATACGGGCGCTTTTTATCCAACTCAAACTCTTTCTGATAATAAGGGATGTGATCTTGAATATAGTGGCGCAGCTCGTGAAAGATCGTTTCAATGAGCGGAAGATAGTCATCAAATTTAAAAATAAATATAATGCCCACTTCTCGCCAGTAAACGCCTGATGCAAACTGCAGGTATTCTGCTTCTTCTTCTCCAAGATCAGAAACAATTTTATTGGCTTCGCATGAATCACAAAAAATGATAGGAATATGAAAGGCTTTATTTAAACAAGCAAAAACATCTTTTTGCAAGGTGGACAAATCCCACTTGAATTCTTCATCTAATACAAACCATCTTCCGCTTTGCTGATACACAGGGCGCTGGTGAATGACTGACTGTATAAGTATTTTATTCAATTTTTATAGCACCTCTTTTACGGTAAAGTAGTTATTCGTTTTCTTTACTTTCCCAAAGACTAGTGAAATTAAAACATGGTGGTGTGTTCATCTAAAGCATGTTTCTCTTTCTATCTATCTTTTCTAAAAAGAAGGTTATTTTATACCTATGCAAGAGAGAAATATTTTATGACGAAGGAAAAGTATGGAATGTTGTTTGAATGAAATAGATTTGGTATAAAATAGAAGTGATAAATGTAAGCCCTGTCTTGTCTGGCGGGGTTTTTAATATTTTAGGAACTAGTCTCAGAAATGTTGCCTGTTGCTAGTGAAGTTTGGTATTATCAGTATATTGTAGTGGGACGAATATTCGGAGGTGAAGGAACATGTCAAGAATTTCTGTTGATCAAGTAAAACACGTTGCAAACTTAGCGAGACTTGCGGTGACGGATGACGAAGCAGAACTATTTACAAAACAATTAGATGCTATTATTACATATGCAGAACAATTAGATGAGTTAGATACTACAAATGTAAAACCAACTTCTCACGTATTGGATATGAAAAACGTAATGCGTGAAGATAAGCCAGCTAAAGGCTTACCAATTGAAGACGTAGTAAAAAACGCGCCAGACCACAAGGATGGCTACATTCGAGTACCAACTATTTTAGAATAAGGAAGGAGGCTTTACGATGTCTTTATTCGATCGTAAACTTTCAGAACTACATAGCCTTTTACACAAGAAAGAAGTACGTGTACAAGATTTAGTAGACGAATCATACAAACGTATTAATGAAGTAGATGATAAAGTAGGTGCGTTTTTAGCACTTAATGAAGACAATGCTCGTGCTTATGCAAAAGAGCTAGATGAAGCATTACAAACAAAAGATGAATTTGGCTTATTATTTGGTATGCCAATCGGTGTAAAAGATAATATTGTCACAAAAGATTTACGTACAACTTGCTCTAGTAAAATTCTAGCAAACTTTGATCCGATTTATGATGCAACAGTTGTTCAAAAATTGCAGGCAGCTGAAGCGGTGACAATCGGTAAATTAAATATGGATGAATTCGCAATGGGTTCTTCAACTGAAAACTCAGGTCTTCAGTTAACGCGCAACCCATGGAATTTAGATTACGTACCGGGTGGATCTAGCGGTGGTTCAGCTGCAGCTGTAGCAGCAGGGGAAGTTCCGTTTTCTTTAGGTTCTGATACTGGTGGTTCAATTCGCCAGCCAGCTGCTTATTGCGGTGTTGTCGGATTAAAACCAACATATGGTCGCGTATCTCGTTACGGATTAGTGGCATTTGCATCTTCTTTAGATCAAATCGGACCAATCACAAATTCTGTTGAAGATAATGCATACTTACTTCAAGCAATTTCAGGCGTAGACCCAATGGATTCTACTTCTGCTAATGTTGATGTACCGGATTATGTATCTGCTTTAACAGGTGACGTAAAAGGTCTTAAAATTGCTGTTCCAAAAGAATACTTAGGCGAAGGTGTGGGCGAAGAAGCTCGCCAGTCTGTTTTAGATGCACTAAAAGTGTTAGAAGGACTGGGCGCAACTTGGGAAGAAGTATCGCTTCCACACTCTAAATACGCATTAGCTACGTATTATCTATTATCTTCTTCTGAAGCGTCTGCTAACTTATCTCGTTTTGACGGCGTTCGCTACGGATACCGTACAGATAATGCTGAGAACTTAATTGAAATGTACAAGCAGTCTCGAAGCGAAGGCTTTGGAAACGAAGTAAAACGCCGTATCATGCTTGGAACGTTTGCGTTAAGCTCTGGTTATTATGATGCTTACTACAAAAAAGCGCAGCAAGTACGTACGTTAATTAAACAAGACTTTGAGTCTGTATTTGAAAACTATGACGTTATCATTGGACCAACTACACCAACTCCATCATTCAAAATTGGTGAGAAAACAGACGATCCATTAACAATGTATGCAAACGATATTTTAACAATCCCAGTAAACCTTGCTGGAGTACCTGGTATTTCTGTGCCTTGCGGCTTATCAAATGGATTGCCATTAGGGTTACAAATTATCGGTAAGCATTTCGACGAAAGCACAATCTATCGTGTTGCTCATGCATTCGAACAAGCAACTGAGCATCATAAAGCGAAACCAGCACTGTAAGGGGTGAGATAAAGATGAACTTTGAAACGATTATTGGTCTTGAAGTACACGTTGAGCTTAAGACAAAATCTAAAATTTTCTCAGCAAGTCCAAACGCATTTGGTGCGGCTCCAAATGCCAACACAAGTGTAATTGACTTAGGTTATCCTGGCGTATTACCTGTGTTAAACAAAGAAGCAGTTGATTTTGCAATGAAAGCAGCGCTTGCGCTAAACTGTGAAATCGCAACAGATACAAAGTTTGACCGTAAAAACTATTTCTATCCGGATAACCCAAAAGCTTATCAAATCTCTCAATTTGATAAACCAATTGGCGAGAACGGTTGGATTGAAGTAGAAGTTAAAGGTGAAACGAAGCGTATTCGTATCAACCGACTTCATTTAGAAGAAGATGCTGGTAAGTTAACGCATACAGGCGATGGTTATTCACTAGTAGACTTCAACCGTCAAGGTACACCTCTAATTGAGATTGTATCAGAAGCAGATATGCGTTCTCCTGAAGAAGCATATGCTTATTTAGAAAAATTAAAATCAATTATTCAATATACAGGCGTATCTGATTGTAAAATGGAAGAAGGTTCACTTCGCTGTGATGCCAATATTTCTTTACGTCCAGTTGGACAAGAAGAGTTCGGTACAAAAGCTGAGTTAAAGAACTTAAACTCATTTAACTATGTGCGCCGCGGTCTTGAACACGAAGAAATCCGTCAAGAAAAAGTGTTATTGTCTGGTGGCTTAATCGAGCAGGAAACACGCCGTTTTGACGAGTCTACAGGCGAAACAATTCTAATGCGTGTAAAAGAAGGATCTGACGATTACCGCTACTTCCCAGAGCCTGACTTATTAGAATTACACATCGACGAAGAGTGGAAAGAACGCGTTCGTGCTTCGATTCCTGAACTTCCAGATGCTCGTAAAAAGCGCTATGTAGAAGAGCTTGGCTTACCTGCTTATGATGCAATGGTATTAACGCTAACAAAAGAAATGTCTGATTTCTTTGAAGCAACACTTGCGGCGGGCGGAGATGCGAAGCTATCTTCTAACTGGTTAATGGGTGAAGTTTCTGCTTACTTAAACTCAAACCAAAAAGAACTTTCAGATGTAGC
Organism: Priestia sp. Y58; assembly: GCF_029522095.1. Taxonomy (NCBI): domain Bacteria; kingdom Bacillati; phylum Bacillota; class Bacilli; order Caryophanales; family Bacillaceae; genus Priestia; species Priestia sp. Y58. The sequence goes on along the minus strand of NZ_JAKWFL010000009.1, from coordinate 131,450 downwards.
CTTAACACCTGAAGGCCTAGCTGGTATGATTCAATTAATTCAAGAAGGTACAATTTCGTCTAAAATTGCGAAAAAAGTATTCAAAGAATTAATTGAAAATGGCGGAGACGCAAAGAAAATTGTAAAAGAAAAAGGTCTTGTACAAATTTCTGATGATGCAACTTTACGCAAATTCGTAACAGATGCATTAGATGCAAACCCTCAATCTATTGAAGATTTCAAAAACGGTAAGGACCGTGCAATTGGCTTCTTAGTTGGTCAAATTATGAAAGCTTCAAAAGGCCAAGCGAACCCACCGATGGTTAATAAAATTCTTTTAGAAGAAATTAATAAACGCTAAATTTGATAACTAAATGTGAGGTGGATATCCATCTCACATTTATTATGAGTAAGGGCGATCGCGCTGAAGGTATGAATAAAAACCGAAACGTGAATATTGTATATCAAGGTTAATTTCTTTATAATATGTTTGTTCATGCCCCCTCTTGTTGATGATGTAATGTGAGGGGGCATTCTTTCACTGATAAAAGTAGGCAAAGATTTGTGACAAATTATCATTATTAGGATGATGAATATGAAAAGAGCGAGAATTATTTATAACCCGACATCGGGCCGTGAAATTTTTAAGAAAAACTTACCGGAAGTTTTGCAAAAGCTAGAGCAAGCAGGCTACGAAACATCTTGTCATGCTACAACTTGTGCTGGTGATGCAACAGAAGCTGCTAAAGTAGCAGTAGAACGTCGCTTTGACGTTGTAATCGCAGCTGGTGGAGACGGTACCATCAATGAAGTCGTAAACGGTATCGCTGGACAAGACTATCGTCCGCAGCTAGGTATTATTCCTGTTGGAACAACCAATGACTTTGCTCGTGCCATTAATGTGCCGCGTACGATTGAAGGCGCTATTGATGTCATTGTAGAAGGCGTAACAAAGCCAATTGACTTGGGCTGTGTAACAAATGATGGAGAAACGCATTACTTTGTAAATATCGCCGGAGGCGGCCGTTTAACTGAATTAACATATGAAGTGCCAAGCAAGTTAAAAACAATGCTTGGACAGCTAGCTTATTATTTAAAAGGCATGGAAATGCTTCCTTCTATTAAACCAACATCTGTTGAAATTGAGTATGACGGAAAATTCTTTGGCGGCGAGATTATGTTCTTCCTTGTTTCCTTAACGAACTCAGTCGGCGGTTTTGAAAAGCTGGCACCAGATTCCTCTTTAGATGACGGCATGTTTGATTTAATTATTTTAAAGAAAGCAAATTTAGCTGAATTTATTCGAATTGCGACACTTGCGCTGCGAGGGGAACATATCAATGATCCTCATATTATTTATACAAAAGCGAACCGTGTTAAAATTCATACAAATGATAAAATGCAGTTAAATCTAGATGGCGAGTACGGCGGATTATTGCCTGGGGAATTTGTAAACTTATATCGCCATGTAGAAATCTTTGTTCCAAAAGCAACAGCTGAATTGATGGAAAAAAATGAGATCGCCTAATTGCGATCTTTTTTCATGCTTTTCTTTGTTTGGCTTTGGCTCTTATGGTACAATCAGTTCAGCATTTTCAAATGACTAAAAGGATGTAACGATAAATGGAAAAATTAAAACCACCTGTAGAAAAAAATGAATATATAGATGTTGCGTTTGAAGATTTAACGCATGACGGAGCGGGTGTAGCGAAAGTGAACGGATTTCCTATTTTCGTTCAAAATGCGCTGCCCGGCGAAAGCGGCCAAGTAAAAGTCATTAAAGTAAAAAAAGGCTATGCGTTTGGCAAGCTTATCAAGCACCATACAATTAGTGAACAGCGTGTTGAAGCACCCTGTCCGGTATACAAGCAGTGCGGAGGCTGTCAGCTGCAGCATGTAAGCTATGAAGGACAGCTGCAATTTAAACAAAAGCAAGTAAAAGACGTCATGGCGCGAATTGGCCATTTACCTGACATTCCGGTACATTCGACGCTAGGAATGAACGATCCTTGGCGCTATCGAAACAAAGCTCAAGTTCCCGTAGCAGAACGAGAAGGCGGTTTGGTCGCTGGGTTTTATCAGCAGCGAAGCCACGACATCATTAACATGGATGCCTGTTTGATTCAGCAGCAGGCAAATGATGATGTTGTTCAAGCTGTCAAATCAATCTGTGAAAAGCATGGCGTTTCTGCTTATCAAGAACAAAAACATAAAGGCTCACTTCGTCATATCATGGCGCGCTACGGACTTGTAACGGGTGAAATCATGGTTGTCATTGTGACTCGTACAGCTGAGCTGCCAAACAAAAAGCGTATTATAGAAGACATTATCGAAGCCGTGCCGAACGTGAAATCAATTGTTCAAAACGTAAACAGCAAGCGCACAAACGTCATTTTAGGGAACCAAACGAACGTACTTTGGGGAGAAGAATATATTTACGATTATATCGGCGACGTTAAATTTGCCATTTCAGCAAAATCATTCTACCAAGTAAACCCTGAGCAAACAAAAGTGCTTTATGACAAAGCGCTTGAGTATGCAGATTTAACAGGAGAAGAAACGGTAATTGACGCCTACTGTGGAATCGGAACAATCTCGTTATTTCTCGCTCAAAAAGCGAAAAAAGTATATGGCGTTGAAATCGTGCCTGAAGCGATTGAAGATGCAAAGCGCAACGCTGAGCTAAACGGTATTCACAACGCTGAATTTGAAGTAGGCGAAGCAGAAGTCGTCATTCCAAACTGGTACAAACAAGGCATCAAAGCGGACGTCATCGTCGTAGATCCGCCGCGAAAAGGATGCGACGAAGCTCTATTGAATACCATCATTGACATGAAGCCGAAAAAAGTTGTCTATGTTTCATGCGGACCAGCAACTCTGGCACGTGACCTAGCTATTTTAGAAAAAGGCGGATATGAGACGGTTGAAGTTCAGCCTGTTGATATGTTTCCGCATACGACGCATGTGGAGAATGTGGCGGTGCTTACATTAAAATAAGAGGATAAATACGTAGATCGCTATCAATGAAATGATAGCGATTTTTTATTTTCCTTATAAATAAAAAGTATAAGTAAATAATTTTATAGTTCTTTTGTCGCAAAATGTCTAAAAGTAAATAGTTATATTTTCTTAAAATTCTGATATTATAGGTCTGTGGTATTATTTTTGGAATATTGATAAGGGGGACCTATATGAAAAAGTCTTTAAGTGCTTTATTGGGAGTAAGTTTATTAGTGTCTGGATTAACGCTAGGCACGGAGTCAAGTTATGCAGAGTCAAGTACTAATTCTAATGTGAAAAAGGCTACGCAACAGTTGAATCCTACTATCCAAATTCCTGCTAATAAAGTGAAGAAAAAAGAAAAAAATTTATTTAGCAGTAGCTCTAAAAAGGAAACTAGAAGAGGAAAGATAACTGAAGCGGATGCAAAAAGAGGATACATAAAAGACGAAATTATTGTTAAGTTTAAAACGAATAAGTCTCTTAGTAGTCTAGGAGATAAAACAGAGGCAAAAGGGTTAAAGTTAAATAAAACGTTAGATAAGAAACTGGGAATTCAAACGTTAAAGTTTGATACGAATGTATCAACTATGAAAGAAATCTTAAAAAGCTTAAATGCCTCCAACGCTGTGGAATATGCTGAACCTAACTATATTTATAAACCAGCAGCTGTTTCAGAGCCATATTATCAATATATGTGGGGATTAAAAAATACAGGTCAGTATATAGATGGAATGGCAGGGAAAAAAGGTATTGATATAAACGCTGAAAGCGCTTGGGTGAAAACAAAAGGAAGTGCTAGTACTACGGTAGCTGTAATTGATACCGGTGTAGATATTTATCACCCGGATTTAAAGGATAATATTTGGAAAAACACTGGAGAAATTCCTGGTGACGGAGTAGATAATGATCATAATGGTTACGTAGACGATGTGAACGGCTGGAATTTTTATGATGGAAACGAAGATGTTTATTATGACGAAACAGAAGATGATCATGGTACTCATGTAACTGGAACAATCGCGGCTAAGGAAAATTCAGTGGGTGTAATCGGTGTAGCACCTAACGTCAAAGTCATGCCTTTAAAATTTATGGGTCCTGATGGCGGTAGCACAGATGATGCCATTGCTGCAATCAATTATGCAAAATCAAAAGGTATTAAAATATCTAATAATTCGTGGGGAGGCGGACAGTACTCTCAGGCTTTATATGATGTTATTAAAAACTCAAACTCTACGTTCATAGCCGCGGCTGGAAACGATGGTGACAACATTGATTATTATGCCGCTTATCCAGCTGCTTTTGACTTACCTAATATCGTTTCTGTAGCAGCGGTAGATAACCAAGGTAATTTAGGCTACTTTTCGAATTATGGGAGTAAAAATGTAGATATAGCTGCACCGGGTGTTTCTATTTTGAGCACGCTTCCTGAGAATAGTTATGGCTATTTCAGTGGAACATCTATGGCTGCTCCGCATGTAACGGGTGTAGCATCATTGGTTTTAGCAGCAAATCCATCTTTCAGTTCTGCACAACTAAAAGATACATTGATGAAAAGTACCACAAAACTGTCATCTTTAACAGGAAAAGTTGCAAGCGGCGGTCTAGTTAACGCTGGATTAGCGGTATCAGCTGATATAGATGGAGAAATACCTGGAGTGTCTTTAAATGGAAATAGCATAAGCTCTACCTTGAACGCTTCCACAGATAAAGATGATGTATATTCAATAAAGTTAACAAAAGGCGAAAAGTTTACGGTGTCGTTATCAGGAGCTGCGGGGACAGATTTTGATTTGTATTTGTATAATCAAAATGCAAAAACTGTAAACTCTAGCGATGGTATCGTAGCTTACTCAGAAAAGTTGAATACTTCAAGTGAAACTTTAACGTTTGTAGCGTCAGCTGATGGTACTTATTATTTAGATGTATACGCTTATAAAGGAAGCGGAAGCTATAAAGTAGATGTGAAGTACGGAGCAACTGCTGGGGTATACGAAGATACTAGTACAAATTTGGCTTATACAGGAAACTGGAGTAAAGTGTCAAACAGCAGTTCATCAGGAGGATCATACAAAGCTGTAAATGAAGCAAATGCTAGCATGCAGTTTGTATTTAATGGAACTGAAGTATCTTTAAATACACTTAAGGATAATACCCAAGGGCAAGCAAAAGTAACGTTAGACGGCACCGCTTATTGGGTTGATTTGTACGCTGATAAGCCACAGTATAAAGCTACAGTGTTTAACAAAAAAGGATTAAAAGCAGGAAAACATACTCTCAAAGTTGAATGGTCTGGAAAAGTTCATCCTGGAGCTAAAAAGACCGTAACAAAAGTAACGCTAGATTCCATTACAGTTAAATAATCTGAATATGTTTGTTGATTAGGGGCAGCTTTCAGCTTTCACTTTAGGATGCTGTCTCTTCTTAAGTAAAAAAGAGGAGAGACCTTCATGGAAAAGCAATACTTTAATTTAATGTCATTCTTTAACGGTTATGTACGGAGCTATCGAAGAATGAACTTATCAAGTTTACATAATCGATCCATGTTCACAAAACGAGAAATTGATTATTTTGCTCATTTAGGGGAGTTGTTAGGCTTTGATGCCTTTATTGAAGACTCTAAGTTCGATTGCTTGAAAGGTCGTTCTAGACCAATGGATTTATCTTGGTGGAAATGGGATGCTCGATTTGATGACGAATACTTTTTATATCTGGCCTTACATTTAGAACGAGAAAATGTTTGGGAAAAAGATGTCGATACCATTCAAAAGTTATTTTCACAAACGAAAGAAGAATATATTCCTCATAATGTAATAGGAATTCAGTTCGTAGAGTCTTTTGAAAGGATAAAATATCTAAATGAATTGATTCTTCAAAAAAATGCCATTCAAAAGTCTAATGCTTTAATGATTTATCGATATTATGATGCTGAGATTAATTCAGAAAGAATTTATGCGTGCAGCTTTACTCCAAAAGGTATGAGTGAAGTAAGAAAAGCTATATGTGCTCAGGATCAGACGGGGTATTGGTTTATGGTATTTGAAGAAGAATATCAACAAGCTGATTTTGATAACGAGAAAATTAGTATAGAAAGATAAATGGGAAATTCGCTACATGAAAAATCAACCTATTTGAATTTAAAGCGAAAGAGGATACCGCTAAGGTTTTTTCTTTCGCCTTTTTACATTTGTCCACCTCACCAACACAGCAAATTTCTGAATATACTTTTTTTAAGGTTTTCAATATTTTAGGAATTATAATAAAGAAGCAATAAATGAAAACATTATATTTGTGGTAAGAGGTGAAGGGACATCATGTATAGAGCAATTGCTATTATAGCAGGTTCTGTGTTAATTGGATTTGCATACAATTGGTTTTTAATCCCCCATAAAGTGCTAAGCAGCGGTATTAGCGGTATTGCTATGATTATAGGAATTTTAACGCCTGCAAGCACGGGAACAATGAATTTTTTGTTAAATTTACCCCTTTTAATTATTGGTTTTATGAAGTTAGGAAAGCGGTTTGTTTTACATACCCTGCTGTCCGTTGTGGCTTTATCAATTGCTTTATACGTGATTCCCTTGAGAGCTGTTAGTACAGATCCTATTCTGTCAGCTGTTTTTGGAGGAGTTTTAACTGGAATTGGCGTAGGATTTGTTTTTCGTCAGTCAGCTTCGACAGGTGGATTTGATATTATTGCGATGCTTCTTACGCATAAAAAAGAATTTCCGCTTGGCGCTATATTATCAGCGATGAATGCCGTGGTTGTATTTGTTTCAGGTTTTTTTGTGAATTGGGACGCGGCTTTATATACGATGCTTTCGATTTTCGTCACAGGAAAAGTAGTGGATGCGATTCATACTCGCCATATTAAGCTCACGTTAACCATTATTACGAGAAAAGGCGAAGAAATGAAGCAGCAGCTTCTTACGAATTTGGTGCGCGGCGTGACGTTAATGAACGGTGAAGGAGCTTATTCAAGAGAAGACCGTAAAATATTAATGACGGTGATTTCACGCTATGAGCTTGCAAACCTCAAGCAGTTAATTCAATCTGTGGATCCTGAAGCTTTCGTAAATATTACGGAAACGGTAGAAGTAATGGGGCTGTTTCGACGGGATGCCTATTAATATATTTGTTATTTCAGCGCCGATTTATGATAAATAGCCATTTTTATAGTATAAAAGTTATAAAAAAAGCCTTAAGAGTAGTTCTTGAGGCTTTTTTTGCGTAAAATATGAGTAAGAAAATATCGTGTATGAAAAGTATAAAAAAGGGAATTTGATAGAGTACATAAAATATTGACATCAAAAAGGAGAGACTATATGACGGTAGAATATCAGTTAACGAAAAAGAAGTATTACGAAACGTTTATGCAAGAAAATGAAAATCAGCCGCCTGTAAAAGTCCTTGGACAAGCTTATTACGAAGAGCAGCAAAAAGAGTGGTACGACTTATCGCTCATTCGCTTAGCTCAGGGAGAAGTGTACTTCCACAACCAAGATTTTGAATCTGCGATTTTTAAGTGGGAGAATGTAAATGGCGAGTTTAAGCTGTGGGCGAAGAAAAATACGGCCGACGCGCATTATGAATTGGGGTTGTCTACGCTCGCTGAAGAGCTTTACCTATCCATCGAAACGGATTCAAAAGTATTAAAAGCTGAAATAGCGCTGAAGCTGTTTTCGCTTTATACGGACTATAACAATATTGAACGAGCTTATGAAGTCATTAACGAGCTGGTTGCTTCTCAGCCGGATTATCCAAACGTCACGGCGATTGCACGCAGATTTTATGAAGAGCAAGAAGACTTTAACAGCGCAGTGGAGCTTGCGGTAGATGAGTGTATTCGAACGGAATCGTTAAATTGGTTTGCTGTATTAAAGACTTACGTAGATAAAGGATATACAGCAAACTTTATCCCTAACTATTTTTATCAAGTGATGATTTCATTTTACAAAGTGGACCAAGTATATTTCAAACAGCTTGTCTCAGCTTTATGGAAACAATATAAAAGTCAGCCTCCTTATCTTGCTTGGATTAAAACTATCAATGATATTTTCTTGAATATTGAAGTGGGCCTCTATGATTATTGGCAAGAGATTTCAACTCTTTATCAAGAGACGTACACCGACTTAATGGAAAGTGATCATTCTGTAAAGGAATTGCATGAAGTCATTCCGAACGTATTAACAAACTGGCTTAAAATTACCAATAAGTCACGTGCGTTATTTCCGTCTGCAGCTGTGCTTTCATGGAATGAAAAGTTTCCGTCAACTATTGATACCATTACAATCGAAAATGCAGGCAGATTAATTTTTGAGGCGCGTAACGACATTGATGGTCTTGAATATCACTACAAGCTTTGCCATGGCATTATTAAATGGGCTAATGAAAATGGTTTAGAAGTGGGGCATACTTTTAAATGGTGGGTAGACTTTTTATTAGATGCTCATACGACACACTTATTAATTACAGGAACAAATGCTGCAACGTCTTCATTTGTGGGATCGATTACAGAAGAAAAGGTACCGCAAAATCACGAAACAACCTTTGTGTTCATTCATGATGAAGAAGAATCTATCCAGCAAATCGCTGATCAAGAAATCATTCCGATGGAAACGATTGACGGAGCGGAGCAATCTTCTCACCAGGCGCTTGTAGAAGTGAAAAAACCTTTTGCGTTCCTTGATAAGCATAATTGTTCATGCATTGTTACGCCAAGCTTTACAGAACAAGAGGCGCGTAAGCAGGATGCATTTAAATATGCTCCTTTAGCAGATGGTTTACTGTTTGTGCTTGATGCAAAAGAATCGCTGCTTGATGAAGAAAGAGAATTATTGCTGGAGATTAAAGAGCATGCGCCAAATACGCCAGTTCATTTTGTTATCAACAATATGGACAGTCTTTATAATCAAGCAACGATTGAGCGAATTACAAAAGAATTTGAAGCAAGCATTGGAGCTGATTTCCCGCAGGCACATGTATTAGCCTATACGCCTCACTACGTATCGAGTCAGCACCACGGAGACTTGGCTCAGTTTATTAAAGCTAATTTCTATTACGATCCAAACGACGTTGGAGTAGAAGAGCGTGCGCGCAGACTGCTGTTCTTCATTCAAAGCATGCTAAAGAGCTTAGTGGAGAAGAGAAATCAAACAGAAAATCATTTGATTGAAAGCATTAAATGGAACGAAGATATGCTTGTGCGATTAAATGGCTTCTTGCATCGAGTGGATGACTTAGAACAAGAAAAAGCAAGTAGTATTGTTTCGGCTTATCACGGCATCAAAGAGGATATTAGCAAAAAGCTAAAAAATAAAATTCCTCGTTTACTCAAAAAGTCTTCAGAATTAGTGAAGGAAGACAGTGATTTTAGTACGGTTCATATTGAGCTGAATAAACAAATGAATATGCGTGTGGAAGAGCACTTGCAGCAAGATGTCCTACCTAAGTTCCGCATTTCTTTAAAGGACTGGATTGCTACATCAAATGAAGAGCTGATTGCGAGTCAAGTAGATATTGAAGAAGTAGCAGAGTCATTAAATAAGATGTACAATGAGCAAAAATTAACGTTAGCCTGCGATTTTAAAGTGCTGGACGACTGGCGCCGCGACGTTAATCGTATGGCTAATCGGGTTCAGCTGGATGAAGAAAATATTTTACTTCGCGTTAATCCAACGCAGCTCTTGTTAAAAGGAGCAGGAAAGCTGTTTTCTTCCATTCTTCAAAATCAAACGCTGCTTTATAATCAATATAAAAAGTACATTGAAAGTCAAGACTATCAAGATATCACAGAATCTATGCTGGCAAAGTTTTTTATGCAATTTAATTTATTTGAGAAAAATTTAGAAGTTGATATTGAACTATTCTTTGAAAAGCCAAAAGAGGTTTTAAAAGAAACGATTGAAGAAACACAGGCGCATATTAATGAAAATCAAGACGTGTTAAGTCATATGAAAGCCAATCCTGAAGCTTACTATGATCCGTTAACATTATTCCAGCTTCGCTTGCGTCAGTATGAGTTAATGGTTAAAGCTACAGAAGAAGTACAATATAACGTATAAAAGGTGGAGCAGGATGTATTTAACGATAAAAGAAGCAGCAGAGTATCTATCTTTTCCTGAAGAATATGTACAGAAATTGATTCAAGAAGGAAAAGTACGGGCTATATTTGATGGTGAAAACTACTTATTAAATAAAGAGCAGTTTAACACCCATTTAGAGCAAATGGAAAAGTACAAAAAACAAATTGAAGAATACCTAAATGAGCCAATCCCTGAAGATATGGACGTAAAAGATGAAGATTGAAGGCAGAAGCAGAAAACAGATGTTTTCTGCTTTTTTTTGGTGTGAAAGTGTTAAAAAAGGTAAGATATGAAAGAAATGTCGAAAAAAGTTGGAATTTCGTTAAAGATGTAGTCTTTTTAGATGCTTTTTTTATATAATGAAAGTATGCTAAACAAAAAGGAGAAGGTCTATGCAACGATCAAGACAGTTAAGGCTGATCTTATTGCTTGCCCTGATTGTTGTCGCTTCGTTTTTAATTATTATTATTTCGAAAACACATGGGATTATAAGTCAGCAAACGACAAAAAAAGTAGAAAACACAAGCGTTGCAATTCTCACCTCTGATGTACTGACGGATCAAAGCTGGGGCAGTCTAGCTTATAAAGGAAAAATCAACATTGAGCAGCAGTACCCTGTTTCGGCTCAAGTTATTAGCGAAGTAAATACGAACAAAAAAATGAAGGAAGCTGCTGAAAAAGTTATTCAAAATGGAACAAAAGTCGTAATTGGACATGGAAGAGAATTTTCTACCGTTTTTACAGAACTAGCTCCTAAGTATCCTCATGTTCATTTCGTCACCATTCACGGTACTTCAATGTATAAAAACCAAACTGTATATACATTTGATCAAACAAAAATAGAGCATCTGGCAGGTACGGCAGCTGCCATGAAGACAAAAACGAAAAAAATTGGATTACTCGATACATTTGCAAAAGAAAAAAATCCAGGATTCGAACAAGGAATCAAAGCGTATGATTCATCGATTGCTTTTTATTATCGAGTTGTAAACAGCCGAGACGATGGAGCAAAAGCAGTAAAGCTGCTCCGCGAGTTAAAAGCTCAAGGTGTCGATATCGTTTATGCTAAAGGAAATTCGTATAATCAAGAAGTTATTCAAGAAGCGAAAACACAAGGAATGTACGTAATAGGATATTTAGATGATCAGGCGTACATGGGTAGGTCTGTTATTTTAACAAGTGTGATAAATGATGTTCCTCAAGCTTACAACGTGATTATGAAAGACTATTTTAGTAAAAAAGGTCTTCCATCTGGAGAAGTCAAACTTGACGCCAGGGACGGTGTTTATAAACTAGCGCCTTTTGGACCGATGTACAGTAAGCGGGAAAAACAAATTTTATATTCGAAAGTTAGAATGTCTACACAGCCAAAGTAACTATGAAAAAGAAAGAGATGATTATGAATCAATTATTTCGCAACATGTCATTCCGTAGCCAAATATTAACGATTCTTCTTTTGATTACATTCATGTTAAGCGGGTTCTCTTTAGTTTTAGTGCATGCCATTGATAAAATGAATCATGTAAGCAACGAAATTAAAGATGAAGATGTTCCTCAAATGGTGTGGCTTTCTTATTGGGAAGAGCAGCTGAACATAAAAGAATACATTGTGAAAAATAATCTAAAGAACCCCACTGTCTCTTTGATAGAAGAATATCAATCATATGATACACGAGTTATTGAAGACAATGAAAAGTATAAGCAGCCTGTGCCAAAATCGTTGATTCCGCTGAAGGAAAAAATAGAGCTGCTGGATTTTAAGATTTCTAATAACGTGCAGGGACTGCTGAAGTACGGAGATATAGAGGGAGCAAAAGAGTATCTTAAGGAAAATTATTTGCCGGATCTGCATCAGATAAAAAAAGATATTAATAGTTCAAAAGAAGAGACAGTTGATTCACTTGATACACTATCAGATACACTGTCTGCCATTATTAAAGATTCATTAATTTTACTATTGATTTTAACAGTAAGTGCTATTGTGGCTTCTCTTTATGCTTCTTATCGCATGAGTGCGAGCCTTACGAAACCAATTGAACAAATGATTGAAAAAGTGAATGACATCGCAGACGGAGAATACGGTCTTGTTCTTCAAGACACAAAGCAAATTGAGTTGAAGCAGCTTTCGGCTTCTATCAATCAAATGTCGGTTAGTTTAGAAGATTCATTTTGGAAAATCATTAAAGATAAAGCGTATCGCCAGCAGATCTTAAATTCACTGCCTGTTGGAATTATTACAATGGAAGATGAGACAAATAGTATATTTGCCAATACCTCAGCAAAGCAGTTTTTAGATCTCGACGAAAAGGATATTTGCGGGTATATGGAAGAATGTCCTGAATATAATACTGAATTTTGGAGCATGTTGAATTCGGGAGAAATTCACGAAAATAAAAAAGTATTATTTGGAACGAAAGAGACGTGCTATTGCTTTTTAGCCTCTCAAACGCAGCTGTTTAACGAGCAGAACGAAAGCATCGGAAGAATTTTTTATTTCATTGATATATCGGATACCGAAGAATTAGAAAAGCGAATGCATCAGTCTGAGAAACTCGCTCTAGTTGGAGAAGTGGCAGCCGGAGCTGCTCATGAGATTCGTAATCCTCTTGCCGTGATTCATGGATTTATATCTCTTATGAATCAGTCTCTTTCTGATGAGGAGAAAAAGCGTTTTTACTTGCCTTTGCTTATGAAAGAGCTAGAGAGGATTAACTACATCATTGAAGAAATGCTGTTGTTATCAAAACCAGGGACTCCGGTGATGAAAAAAGTCAGCATGCAGGAGATTATTAATGAGCTATTGCCTTTGATTACTCACTCAAGCAAATTCACAGAAAAAGATAAGCTTATCTTCGATGTGAAACTGCAGCCGTATATATTAAAGGTAGATGAAAAGCAAATCAAACAAGTTCTTCATAATTTAATTCGAAACAGTATGGAAGCCATGGATGGAGAAGGAGTCATTACAATCTACTCGCAGGTTCATGAAGATAGCTACTGTCTATACATTGAAGATACTGGAAAAGGAATTCCTTTGCATATGCAGCAGTCTCTGTACCAGCCGTTTTCCACTTCAAAAGATAGCGGCACAGGTCTTGGTCTGCCCATTGCTCAGCGTATTCTAGAAAGCCACGGAGGACAGATTAAATTATTATCTACTTCTTCCAGCGGCACAGTTTTTGTTATTAAATTTCCTCTACATTAAGAAAACAGCCTCAAAAGGGCTGTTTTTTAATGTGCTGTTAAAATAAGAGGACCGTTTTTCGTAATCGCAAGTGTATGTTCAAATTGAGCGGATAATTTACCGTCTGTTGTACGAGCCGTCCAACCGTTTTTATCCATTTTAGAATGCCATGTACCAGCGTTTACCATTGGCTCAATTGTAATAACCATACCTTCTTTTAAACGTGTACCTTTGCCAGCTTTTCCGTAGTGAAGAATGGTAGGTGCTTCGTGCATGGTATTTCCAATTCCGTGTCCTGTGAAGTCGCGTACCACAGAGAATTTTTCGCCTTCTACATAGCTTTGAATAGCATGGCCGATGTCACCTGTGCGATTTCCTGGCTGTGCTTGCTCGATTCCTTTTAAAAGCGCTTCGTATGTAACATCTACTAGACGCTGTGTTTCGGCTGAAATTTCTCCAACGGTATGAGTCCATGCGGAATCTGCTAAGCCTCCGTTTAAATTTACAACCATATCAATGGTTACGATATCACCGTCTTTTAACGGTTTAGTTGTTGGAAAACCGTGGCAAATTTCATCATTTAAAGAAGCGCACGTTGCATATTGATATCCTTTGTATCCCTTTTGTTCCGGCGTTGCTCCGTGCTTTGCTAAGTACTCTTCAACAAATTTATCAATTTGCATTGTTGTTATGCCTGGTTTGATCATTTTAGCGATTTCTTTATGACAAGAAGCTAATAATTTACCTGCTTCGTGCATTAAATTAATTTCGCGTTCACTTTTTAATGTGATCATTGTTGTTCACTCCTTTTTGGATGTAACTTTACGAAAAAAGTTGAGCAGCGGTTATAGCGATGAAAGTCGACTATTCATCAGTTCATTTTTCTTTATTTAAAAATCCAAGAAATACAGAAGCCGTCTGCTATGGGGCGATATAAAATCATCCTTAATCATAACGCCCAATGGTAGGAAAATGCAAGATGCAGGCTTAAAAAGGAAGGGTTTGACGATAGGCATGTAGGGAAAACTGATAAATGAACGTTTAATGAAAGCATTCTCTACAACAAATGCGGTATGATATAGTAAAATAAATGAAACAAAACAATTCTTTAGGAGGGGTATAGGAAAATGAGTGAACATGGAAAATTTATTGGATTTGCAGGTACATACACAAAAGCAGGTAGTGAAGGTGTCTATACATTTACGTTAGATACAAAGGCTAAAAAGATTGTAGAAGTAAAAGCCGTGGCTAAAATTGAAAATCCTACATACTTAAATGCAAGTAAAGACAACGAACATCTTTATACAGTTATTAAAGAAGGAGAAAAAGGCGGAGTAGCTGCTTTTAAGATTGATCCCAACACGGGGCAACTAAAGTTTGTAAACAAACAGCTGCTAGACGGTGCGCCTCCTTGCTATGTTTCGGTGAATGAAGACAATACGCTTGTTTTATCTGCTAACTTTCATAAAGGGAGCGTTGAGACGTATTCTGTTAATGAAGAAACAGGGGAAATTGAATATGTAGCATCCGTAGTGGAACACCCTCATTCAGACCTCAAAAAAGGACAAAAAGGAAAACCACACGTACACTATGCCGATTTTACTCCTGGAGAAAAGCACGTGGCCGTTGTGGACTTAGGTATTGATGAAATCGTGACATATGAAGTGGAAGAGAATAAATTGAAGGAAGTCAACAGTCTTTCTACATCTGTTGGTTCGGGTCCTAGACATTTAACGTTCCATCCAAATGGCCGCTATGCCTATGCAATGACAGAATTCAGCTCTGAAGTTTTATTTTTAACTTATGACGAAGGCAAAGGAAGCTTTACTCAACAACAAGCTACTTTAGCGATCCCGGCTGATTTTACAGAAAATAATCAAGGGAGTGCGATCCACATTTCTTCAGATGGCCGCTTTGTCTATGCAGGAAACCGCGGACATAACTCGATTGCAACATTCAAAGTAGATCAGGATTCTGGACAGTTAACATTCGTAGAATGGACAGGCACTGAAGGCGACTGGCCGCGCGATTTTGTTTTGGATCCAACGGAACAATTTATTGTAGCGTCTAATCAAGAAACAGGAAACTTGGTACTGTTTGAAAGAGACCAAGAAAGTGGAAAGCTAACGCTTCTTCAATCTAATGTTACGGTTCCAGAAGCTGTGTGCGTAAAGTTCCTCCACTATAAGTAATCGATGTAAAAAGCAAGACCTGATCAAAGAACAGTCAGGTCTTGCTTTCAAACCTAAGCGGCTGTCACTCCCCTTGCGGGGTTAGTGCCATCCGCATAGGTGAACCTTTGAGGGAATAATCAGGTAGTGCGCGTTCCTTAGTACGATTTATGATCGTGATTTTTGAAAAGTGCATAATCTATATATGGAAAAAAGATCAGACAAAAGTAGTTTAGTGGAAGGAAGGTCCGAACGATGAATTGAGATTCTTTATGGAGAATCTCAATTCATCGTTCGGATTTTTTCATTGGCATAGTAAACGTAGGTTTCATGTATATAGTAGCTTCTAGCGGTTGATTGGAGGGCAAGACGAAGACTCCTGCGGGAAAAGCGGAACAGGTGAGACCCCGCAGGAGCGTAAGCAACGAGGAGGCTCAACGGCCGCCCGCGGAAAGCGAAGTCTTGCACGGAAATCAAGAGCGGTGTTAAAAGTGATCCATACTAATTCATTTATCCCATTTGTTCGTCTTTAAATTGAATTTATTTTGTTATTTCTCAATCTCTTTTTTTTTCTGGGGTTATAGTAGAATGAAGAGAGAACGCATGAAAGGCTGAGGTGAGAAGTGTGGAAGATATTTGTAAATATCCAATTGTGCAAGCTCCCATGGCAGGAGGAGTTTCGACGCCTAAACTAGCTGCAGCAGTATCTAATAGCGGAGGGCTAGGGTTTTTAGCCGCGGGATATAAAAGCGCGCGTGAATTGGAGCAGGAAATTATAGAGATGCACTCACTTACGAAAAAACCTTTTGGAGTGAATCTGTTTGTTCCGACAAGTGAAAAAGTAGCAGTTGATGCACTTGATTGTTATCAAAAGGAACTGTCAAAAGCAGCTGAATATTTGGAGTGTGAAGTTGGTATACCAAAGAATGATGATGATGAATGGAGTGCCAAGCTCGACATCATTCAAAAACATCGAGTACCTGCTGTGAGCTTTACGTTTGGGTGCCCGGATCGAGAGATTGTAGCAAGTTTAAAAGGAAATGGAAGCCGTGTTTTCGTTACGATTACAACACCTCAAGAAGCCGAAGTAGCTTTGAGAGCAGGAGCGGATGCGCTATGTTTGCAAGGAATTGAAGCCGGCGGCCATCGGTCTACTTTTTTAGAGAGTTCAGTGGACTATCAGCTTATGAATTTGCTAAAAGAAGTCCGTCTAATCACTAAAAAGCCATTGATTGCTGCAGGAGGGTTGATGAGGGGGTCTGACATTAAACGCGTGTTACAAGAAGGAGCTTCTGCTGCACAGTTAGGTACAGCTTTTATTTGTTGTCCAGAAAGCGGAGCGAGTGCTCTTCATAAAGAAAGCATTCTTCAAAAGCGTTTTAATGAAACAGGTGTCACACGAGCTTTTACAGGAAAACGTGCTAGAGGATTTGTGAATTCTTTTTTTACTTTCTATGATAAATCGGCACCATCCGCTTACCCTCATATTCATTATATGACAAAGCCTATTCGAGCAAAAGCTACACAAATGAATAATCCAGAGTACACTTCTTTGTGGGCAGGAACTGGATTTACGCTGGCAAAAGAGCTGCCTGCACATCTTATTGTGGGAGAGCTTGTACAAGAACTAAATGAATGATGAGAATTACGGTGTTGCTTGCTTTAAGTGCAAGCAGCTTTACATAAAGAAGGTGAACTCATATGCAAAATAAATTTACGATTGGGCAAATGGCCAGACTGCATGATATTCCGGTTAAAACACTTCGCTATTATGATGAAATTGGCCTGTTCGAGCCTTACGAAGTTGATCCACAAACCGGTTATCGATATTATACGTTAGAACAATTTAAGAAATTAGATATCATTGTCTATTTAAAGCTGATGGGAGTTCCGTTAAAAGAAATTAAAAGAAAGATGGAGCACAGCAGCTTGGATGAATTTATTGAAACTTTAGCTGAATATCAGCAGGTAACAAAAGAAAAAATTCGTCACCTTCAAAGAGTGAATACGCAGTTAACAACTCGAATGAAGGAATTAGAACAGACGAGACATATTAACCAAATAGGAGCCCCGTTCATCAAACACCTTCCTTCTCGGGAAGTTGTGCAAGTAAAAGCAGAGGTAGGTACGTTAGATGGGACTGAAAGTGTTCTGCGTGATTTAAAAAAGAAAATTAGTCATATTACCCCGATTATGATTGGGAAAGTAGGGTTTATGCTATCGGTAGAAAATACGAAAAAACAACAATTTACAGATTACGATGGCATTTTTTTATTGGTCGAAAGCGATGTTTCTTTTAAGCATGAACTCGTTACGTTAATACCTGAAGGTGATTACGCATCTATTTATATGAGAGAAAAGAGAGATACCACAGGAGTCTATTACGATGCGCTGCTGAACTTTATTAAAGCGGAAGGGTACAAAGCAGAAGGTCCTTTCTTAATTCGGAGGATTGTAGATTCATTTATTTCACATCATGAAGAAGAGCGGCTGACTGAAATTCAAATTCGAATTACGGCTTGACTATCCAGTAGCTGGAGGGTTTAAGATGAGACTATTGTAGAACTGCTGAAGGGAGAGACAACAATAGATGAATCAGCAAAGTATTTCCCAAGGAATGTCTTTAAGCCGAGGAAATCGCATTTTATTTATTTTAATTTTGGGTTCACTAAGCGCATTTGGACCGTTATCAATCGATATGTATTTGCCAGCGCTGCCGACGCTTGCGAAAGAACTGCATACTTCAGCTTCTTTAGCGCAGGTCAGTCTGACAGCTTGCTTATTGGGCTTAGCATTTGGGCAAGTGGTCATGGGGCCATTCAGTGATATTCGCGGAAGGAAAAAGCCGCTTGTAGCAGCATTAATCACCTATGCGATCGCTTCTATTTTATGCGTGTTTGCGCCTTCTATTTGGATTTTTATCGTTTTGCGATTTATTCAAGGAATGGCAGGAGCAGCAGGAATGGTTATTTCAAGAGCGAGCGTACGAGACTTGTTTTCAGGTTCGGATTTAACAAAGTTTTTCTCCATGCTTATGCTTGTAAATGGTTTAGCTCCCATTTTAGCTCCGGTTGCTGGCGGACAGCTGCTGACGATTATGTCGTGGCGAGGAGTATTTGGTGTGCTAGCAGTGATTGGTGCACTAATGTTTTTTGCCGTTTTATTTGGTTTAAAAGAAACGCTTCCGCTCGAACGCCGTAAAGAAGGTGGATTAACAGAAGTACTGCGTACGTTTGGCGTATTGCTAAAAGATGGTGTCTTTGTGGGATATGCGCTGGCGCAAGGTTTTATTATGAGTGCCATGTTTGCTTATATTTCAGGTTCTACATTTGTCCTTCAAGACATTTATGGCCTGTCTCCGCAGATGTTCAGCTTTGTTTTTGCGATTAACGGTTTTGGACTCATTATAGCTACTCAAGTGACAGGACGTTTAGCGGGTAAAATAAAAGAAGCTACTCTTCTTATGTATGGATTGCTTCAAGCAGCCGTTGGAAGCGTGCTTTTAGTGGCTGTGATTGCTACTCACATGTCCGTTATTTTGGTCTGCATCTCTCTTTTCTTTGTAGTATCGAGCGTAGGAATTGTAAACACAACCGTTTTTTCACTCGCTATGCAAAATCAAGCTTCGAACGCGGGAAGTGCTTCAGCGCTTCTAGGGTTGCTTCCGTTCTTGCTCGGAGCAGCCGTAGCTCCTCTTGTTGGTCTTGGAGGAGGGCAAAATGCTCTGCCGATGGGCATTGTGATTATGGTCTGTGATTTATTAGCATTAGGTGTGTACATGACGTTAGTGAGAAGGAAAACTGCATCATAAAAAAGCTACTTGGCTCTCAGCAGCCAAGTAGCTTTTTTAGTTATTGAGCTTTGTGCTCGTGATTTTCAAACGGCATTGTAACGCCAAGCTTTTGAATTTCTTTTTTTGCATCTTCCAAAATGGTTTCAGCTTTCGCTTTTGTTTCAGCATCTACCCCGCTTAGAAACTCTTTCTTTTTAGCAGGAAAATTCACGCCCAGTTCTTTTAATTTGGCTTCAGCTTGTTCCTTAGTCAGGGTGCCATCGCGCAGCTGATCCATGATAGCTTCAGCTTTTTTCTTCGTAGCCGCATCTAAATTGTTAAAAGGACCGCCTTTATGTTCAGGAAAATTCACGCCCAGTTCTTTTAATTTGGCTTCAGCTTGTTCCTTAGTCAGGGTGCCATCGCGCAGCTGATTCATGATAGCTTTGGCTTTTTCTTTAGTAGCTGCATCTAGATTGCTGAAGGGGCCGTCTTTGTGCTGAGGCAAGCTTACGCCGAGCTTCTGTAATTTTTCCTGTGCTTTTTTCATAATATCATCAACTTTTTGTTGTGTTGTATCATCCGTATTTGTTGTACTGCCATTTGTTCGCTCTACAACTGTTGAAGAGCTTGTTTCATCTTTGCTTGCTGCAAATGCCGTGGAATTTGCAGCGGCCATAACTCCTAGTGTTAAACCGCTTGCCATGATATAACCGAATAGTTTCTTTTTCATGCTGTTGTCACTCCTTAAAAGTTATAGGGGGGTGGTACAGAGCTGTCCACAGTTGTTAATGTAACCACCAATAGTGAAAAAATGGTGAAAATAGATAAAAAACGAAAAAATATAGACGTTTGTTGAACTATACAGCTCTTTTATTGGATAACAAAATGAAATCCGATATGATTTTATCTAAACAACAGTAAAAAAGAATGGAGACTTTATATAGATGAATGTTCTTAAAAAATTGGCAATAGCTTTGATAGTTGTGATAGCGGTAAGCCTGGTATTTTTGTTTCGCGATGAGTTAAAGCCAGGTCCAACGCTAGAAGATTTTTCAGGAGCAACTGAGTTACATCCTGTCGTAGAAGAAAAGAAAAATAAACTTGTTCAACAAGCAAGTGACCAAGGAATCTCGATTGTCATCACGGAAGGTTTCCGTTCAAAAGAAGAACAAGATAAGCTTTATGCAAAAGGCAGGACGGAAGAAGGCAACATTGTGACCTATTCAAAGGGCGGCCAGTCCTACCACAACTATGGACTAGCTATTGATTTTGCTATTCAGTCAAAAGATGGACGAGTTATTTGGGATATGGAATATGACGGTAATAACAACAATAAATCTGATTGGATGGAAGTTGTAGCTATAGCAAAAAAATTAGGATTCGAATGGGGAGGAGATTGGAAAGGGTTTAAAGATTATCCGCATTTTCAAATAAGTCCGGAAAATATAACAGACGACACACGCTAATAAAGCGTGTGTTTTTTTAAAGGAACAACATAATTTCATTATATTTATGTCAGAACCTCTAACGCGACTGAAATCTTGTACTTTCTTTTTTGTTAATTTTTTGACAAGAGAATTATATATATTAATATAATAAAAACACAAACGGATGAGTAGAAAGAAAAGTGATTAGAGAAAAATGCCCTATAAAAATGAAAGACAATTTGTATAAAGATATGCGTTAACTAATATAATCTATTGATTAAGCTTATACAAGTACCTTCAGCCTAGCGAACGTATGCTTACATATCGGCGGATGCCGACAAAACCTTTTATTTTTCTAGCATATTTTATTTGAAGATAGTTCATTTTGATTACAAAAAAGAGATAATTTGTCAACTGTTGACTTTGTTTTGAGGGTAAGAATATAATTTTTAATATATTTTAAAAATTTTAAAAATTTAAATATTTGTTGTTGTTCGCAGATTAGGAGGGGGAAAATGATTGTTTTTGAGGGAGTGAATAAATATTACGGTGACTTTCACGTATTAAAAGATATCAATTTAACGATTAAAAAAGGGGAAGTTGTCGTCGTAATTGGACCGTCGGGTTCGGGTAAAAGCACGATGCTGCGATGCATAAATTATTTAGAAACAATATCTAACGGACAGTTAACGGTAAATAATATATTGGTCGCGGATAAAAAAACAAATATTAACAAACTGCGCCGCAATATAGGTATGGTGTTTCAGCATTTTTATTTATATCCGCACAAAACGGTTTTAGAAAATATCACGTTAGCACCTATGAAAGTATTGGGACAGTCGTCAGAAGAAGCTAAGAAAACAGCTCTATACTATTTAGATAAAGTCGGAATCGGTGAAAAAGCTAACGCCTACCCGTCCCAGCTTTCAGGCGGGCAGCAGCAGCGGGTAGCTATTGCGAGGGGACTCGCGATGAAGCCAGAAATTATGCTTTTTGATGAGCCTACCTCTGCTCTTGATCCAGAAATGATTGGAGAAGTGCTGGATGTCATGAAAACATTGGCTAAAGAAGGAATGACCATGGTAGTTGTAACTCATGAAATGGGGTTTGCAAAAGAAGTAGCGGACCGCATTGTATTTATGGATCAAGGAAAAATCTTAGAAGAGGCAACTCCGGCTGAGTTCTATGAAAACCCGCAAGAAGAAAGGGCACGTTTATTTCTTAGCCGTATTTTAAATCATTAATTGTTTAATAGGGGGAGTAATATGAAAAAATCAAAAACGTTTTTAAAGGCAGCTGTGCTTTCATTAGCAGCGGCTATGATGTTAGCGGCTTGTGGAGGGAAAAGTGAAGAAACGAGTGGATCATCAGCTAAAAAAGATGCGCTCACTGAAATCAAAGACCGAGGGAAAATTGTTATTGGAGTTAAAAATGATACGCGTTTGTTCGGATTAAAAAATCCGAAGACAGGTGAAGTGGAAGGTTTTGATGTTGATATTTCTAAGCAGCTGGCTAAAGAAATTTTAGGGGATGAAAACAAGGTAGAATTTAAAGAAGTTACGTCTAAAACAAGGGTTCCTCTTCTTCAAAAAGGAGATATTGACGCTGTTGTTGCGACAATGACTATTACAGACGAACGTAAAAAAGAAGTAGATTTTACGGATGTATATTTCCAAGCCGGACAGTCTCTGCTTGTGAAAAAAGGCAGTAAAATTAAAAGCATCGATGATTTGAAGAAAGGTACTAAGGTGTTGGCTGTTAAAGGATCAACTTCAGCTATTAATATTCGCGAAAAAGCACCAGAGACAACGGTATTAGAATTTGAAAACTATGCAGAAGCATTTACAGCTTTAAAATCTAAGCAAGGAGATGCTTTAACAACTGACGATGCTATTCTTTATGGAATGGCTGATGAAGATCCTTCTTATGAATTAGTAGGAAAGCCGTTCACAGAAGAGCCTTATGGCATTGCTGTGAAAAAAGGAAACAAAGAGCTTGTAGATGCATTAAACGATGCGCTTAAAAAGATAAAAGACTCTGGAAAATATGATGAAATTCACGACAAGTGGATCAAACAATAAGCGTACAGTTTTCTTTTCTCAGGATGAGCAGCATTATGCTCATCCTGCTTGTTTAGTTGAAAGGAGGAAGAAAATTGTTGGATTTTTCAATTCTGACGAACAATATGGATCTTTATTTAGAAGGTTTTAAGTACACCATTATCGCCAGCCTGATCGCTTTAGTGGCCAGTTTTGTACTTGGTACGATCATTGCGGTAATGCGAATAGCCCCTCTCAAAATAGTAAATGTAATTGGTACGGTCTATGTAGAGTTCATTCGGAATATTCCCCTTGTGGTTATCGTCTTTTTTATTTTTATTGTGGCGGGAATCAGCGGTACAGCAGCCGGAGTGCTGGGACTAACTATTTATACGGCAGCTTTTATAGCCGAAGCTATACGAGCGGGAATTATGGCAGTTCCAAAAGGGCAGCTTGAAGCGGCACGTTCATCTGGCCTCACGTACGGTCAGGCGATGCGGTTCATTGTATTGCCTCAAGCCATTAAAATCGTCATTCCTCCTCTTGGGAATCAATTCATTAATTTAGTCAAAAACTCATCCGTGTTAGGGATTGTTGCTGGTTTTGATTTAATGTATCAGGCGGATCTTGTTTCCTCTCAAACTTACGTAGTGTTTGATGTATATATTTTTGTGGCTTTGTTCTATTTAGTTCTAACCATTCCGTTAAGCTTAGGAGTTGGTTATCTTGAGAAACGTCTTGGTAAAACAAGCTGAAAGGAGTGAAAGTGATGGATTTTATGGGTGCTTATTCTCCTGATCACCTTTCCTTCTTAATGGAAGGATTTTGGGTCACTTTAAAAGTAGCATTCATTTCGATTGTGTTAAGTTTTCTTATTGGAAGTATAGTAGGTATTTTAAGGTATGCTCGTATTCCAGTTCTGTCTCATGTACTTGCTTTTATCGTAGAAATTATCCGGAATTTGCCGCTGCTTTTAATCATCTTTTTTACATACTTTGCTTTACCTGAAATCGGAATTGATATGGAAATTACGTCAGCAGCGATTGTGGCCCTCACTGTATTTGAATCTGCTATGATTTCAGAGATTATCCGAAGCGGATTAAAATCAATTGAAAAAGGACAAATCGAAGCGGCACGATCATCAGGTTTAAACTATTATCAAACGCTTCGTTTCGTTGTGCTGCCCCAAGCTTTGCGGAGAATGGTACCTCCTTTAGTTAGTCAATTTATTTCCTTATTAAAAGATACGTCGCTTGCAGTAGTGATCGCACTTCCTGATTTGCTGCATAACGCTCAAATCATTTACGGCCAGAAACAAAGTTACGTGGTGCCGATGTTTTTAATCATCGCGATGATGTATTTTATTGTAAACTATGCTTTATCCATCATTGCACGAAGACTAGAAGTCAAAAGGGTGTAGATACTCTTTTGACTTTATTTTTGGAAAATAAATAACATTGACAATGTATTGATTCAACGCATAAAATGACTAAAGTAACAGTGGTAAAATCAGATCATTTTCATTCATCATAGAGAAGAAAAACAGTGTTGGTTCACCCCCTACTGAATATCCGGTAGGGTTTTTTGCGCAAGAAGTGATTTGGTTAAACTAACACGTAAAATGAATAGAAGGGACGGGCATCATGGAAAAACAAGATCAAAATTTAAAAAAAGGTCTGTTGCCTCGCCATGTGCAGCTCATTGCGCTTGCCGGTATGATTGGGACAGGCATTTTTAAAGGCAGTGCTGATACGCTAGGTATTGCAGGACCAAGTGTTGTACTGGCGTATTTATTTGGGGGTCTTATCTTATTTATTGTAATGACAGCATTGGCGGAGATGGCAATTGTCTATCCGAATATGAACGTACAAAATTTAGTGCATAAGGCATTCGGTACGCAAACCTCTTTTATTGTAGGGTGGCTGTACTGGGTGAACTGGATTGTCGTGACAGTTGTTGAACTGCTTGCGGGAGGAAGCTTTTTGAAGTTTTGGTTCCCTTCTGTACCTCTTTGGCTCTTAAGCTTTCTCTGTGCAGTGCTGATTGTAGGGATGAATTTATTTCAAGTGAAGTATTATGGAGAAATTGAGTTTTGGTTTGCCGGTATTAAAGTAATTGCTCTTACTGCTTTTATCATCTTGGGAGCTTTTATTTTATTCGGTGTGATTCCAAGCGATGTGCAAAATCCTTGGGCAAATTATACGGCTCATGGAGGCTTTTTCCCTCACGGCATGAGCGGTGTGCTTAGTGCCTTTTTAATTGTAATGTTCTCTTACGGCGGAGCTGAACTAATTGGTGTGGCCGTAACGGAAACAAAAGATGTGAAAAACGTCTTACCGAAAGTGATCAAAGGCACAGTATGGCGAGTGATTGGATTTTATATTTTGCCTATTTTAATTATTTGCGGCCTTATGCCTTGGAATTCTGTATCAGGGCAAGAGAGTCCGTTTGTGCAAGTGTTTAGTATCACTGGACTTCCGGGAGCGGCTCATATTATGAACTTTGTTTTATTGACGGCCGTTTTATCAGCAGCCAATTCAGGGATGTATGCAACGTCGCGTACGCTTTATGCTATGGCTCAAAGCGGAGAAGCATCCAAGCGCTTCTTGAAAGTTTCAAAAAACGGTATTCCGATTAACGGTTTGATGATTACGGCTGCTTGTATTTTAATAGGTGTGTTTTTAGCCTATAAAACGCCGGATAATGTAATTAGTTATTTAATGACTATTCCAGGTTTCACGATTATTCTTATTTGGGTAAGCATTTGTTTAGCTCAATTAAAGCTGCGTAAAGGATATAAAGAAAAGCCGTTTTTCGCATTAAAGTGGTTTCCTTATACAACGCTCTTTGCAACAGCAGCACTGCTTGTTATTTTTGTATCATTTATGTTTAATAAAAACAATGTGATTGGATCCAGCGTATGTGCGGTTATCCTGGTCGTACTCCTTATTTTTTCATTTATTAATAAAAGTCGAAAAGAAAAAAAGTTTGAAGTATAGCAAAAAGGCAATATACTAGAAAGACGAGGGTAAAAGCTTGTCTTTCTTTTTTTTTGCGGAAATTTCTGTATCGCGTTACATATTTCTAGATGAAATGTTTAGTTAAATAAATAAAGGATGAGGACTATAATGGAATCAAATAATGTATTTACAACAAACCCAAAGAAGAAATCAAAGCACTTAGCCGTGATTTCTTTGGCGATTATGGGAGTGGGCTTCGTTGCGACAATGCCTTTTGGTCATTCAATTTGGGGTCGGTTGCTTCAAGGTGGGTTCGAAGCTGGGTTAGTCGGCGGATTAGCGGATTGGTTTGCCGTTACGGCTCTTTTTCGTCACCCTTTAGGCATTCCTATTCCACACACTGCGCTGCTTCCTAAAAACAGACAGCGTATTACAAGAGGGCTAGTCTCAACCCTTGAAAACGACTGGTTGTCAAAAGAAAGTATTCAAGAAAAAGTAAAAAGAATTGCGTTTACACAGCGTTTGCTTCCGATTGTTCGAAAAGGTGTTCATTCGGAAACGATTCAACAAAAAGGAACAGCACTGCTTGTTGATGCGATTAATCGTGTGGATACAGATAAAGTCGTTCCTATTATTGAAAAAGAGCTCAAATCATCGCTTTTAGCAATAGAGTTAAAGCCTATTGTGCATTCGATTGTTGGAGAAGTGGTAAAAAATCAGTATGATGAAAAAGCGCTTGATGTTCTTTTAAATAAAGGAGAGAGCTGGATTAAAAAAGAAGAAACGCAGTATCAGCTCGGAAGTATTGCTAAAAATGCGCTTGATAATATTGAGCTTGATGGTATTTTACAATTCGCTCTCAAATCATTTCAAAGCATGATTAATGAAGAGAAGCTAGGATCTATTTTGCAAAATTTATTGCTTTCTATTACAGGGCGTCTTCGTAACGAAGATGATGAATACCGCCTTGCTTTGGTAAATGGAATTAGAAAAGAGCTGCAGGGCTTGGAGCAGAATGAAGACCTTCTTGGAAAATTAGAAGCATGGAAACAAAAAACGATTAATGAATTAAATGTAACGAATAAATTAACAGAAATCGTTGATAAAATGAAAGTGAAAGTGACAGCATTCATTGAAAGCCCTGAATTTATGAAAAGTTACGCCGTTCCTTACGTAGAGAGCTGGCTGAATGCTCTTGAAGCGGATGCAGAGCGTCAAGAAGCAATTGATACGGCTATTCAAAAGCAAATCATGAGCTTTGTAGACGAGAATCATTCGAAAATTGGACAGCTTGTTCAAGAAAACTTAGATAAATTAGATGATGAAACACTTGTGGATATGATGGAAAACAATGTCGGAAAAGATTTGCAGTGGATTCGAGTGAACGGCGCTCTATGTGGATTCTTGATTGGTATTGTATTAACGGTTATTAAATTAGCGGTATAAAAAAGAAGCACGCTCCTTTTGGAGCGTGCTTTTTCTATTAATCATCTATTTCTACACTGATTACGTCACCGTTTTTCGCATCTACTGAAACAGTTGCTTCACGTTGATCAGCAGTGTCAATTTCAATTTCATATACTAAACGGTTGTTTTCTTGGTCTAAATCCGTTTCGTTAACGGTTCCTTTAGCACTTTTTAAAGCTGTTTTTATCGCTTGATCTAATGAAATGGCAGGGGAAGCGTTTTGGAGATTCTCTTCTTTCTCATCATCATCTTTTGGGTCTTCATCAAATTCAATGATTTTACCGCTGCTGCTGTCAATATCTACATCGTATTCTTTATTACCTTTTGTGATGTCTACTTCATATTGTTTAACGCCGTCATCTACGGCTAATTGGATATTTGTAATGTCACCGCCGTCTGTTTTTTGAAGAGCAATGTCTTTTGCCTTTGCTTCTTCAATCGTTGTGGTTTGCTTCTTGTCATTGCTTTTGGACTGATCTGTCATGGCATATGCACTTGCACTTGCACCTAATCCACCGACTAATACTGCACTGGCTAAAACGGTTGTAATAACTTTCATATGTTACAGCCTCCTTGATTTGTTGTTAAGACTATCTTAGCCAATGAACTTTAAAGGAAAAGAAGAAGAAGTTTAAAATTTTCTTAGAAATAAATAAAAATGGATAAGAAAAAGCACAGCTTTCTGCTGTACCTTTTAATCATCATCATTTTCATAGGTGATGGAATCTACATGTCCAGAGTAAGCATTGATCATCACTTTAGCTTCTCTTGTTTTAGACTGATCAATTTCGACTTCGTAGAAGGTTTGGCCTTCTTCCTCTTCTATTTCAACTGAAGAAAACGTTCCTTTTACTTTTTGTAAAGCAATGTCTCTTGCTTGTTCCATTGAAATGAGAGGCTCGTCGGATGTAGGAGAAACTGGTGGCTGCTCGCTCTTTTTTTGCTCTTCTTCTGTATCATTTTTTGTTTGAGTAGACGTTTGTTTCTCTACTTTTTGTTTGATTAATGACTGGACTTCTCCATTTTTTCCATTTACTGTGATGTGGTATGGAATATCATCTTTAAGCAAAGTGATTTGATAAATCGGTTCATCATCTTTTTGAGAAAAGCTTGCATTTTCAATAGTGCCGCCATATTTTTGCTGGATGATACTGCTGACGTCCGATTCGGATAAAAGTGTATCAGGCCGATTCACTGCTTTTGCTATTCCGTAAAAGCAAGCTGAACCAACGGCAAGAAAAATAAGTATAAAAAGCACCGTTTTCTTCATACATTCACCTCCAGTATCTTAAAAAGTAGTATAGCAGGCAATTCTTAAAAATCTCTAAGAAAAGGCGAGAAATCAAAGAGGAAAGCAAACCGTCACGGATGTCCCTTTTCCTTCTTGGCTGCTAATCTCAATACGCCCGCTATGAGCTTCTACAATCTTTCGAGCAATGGATAATCCAAGTCCAGAACCACCGGTTTCTCGATTTCTTGCCTTATCTACGCGAAAAAAGCGTTCATACACGTTTGATAAGTCTTCTTTTGGGATACCAATTCCTTGATCCGTGACCGTAATCATAAAGCTTTCGCTTCTTGTTATAGTTACTTCCACTGCTTTTTCACTATATTTAATGGCATTATCTAAGAGGATGTACAGCAGCTGCTTTAAGCGTTTTTCATCGGCTGTTACGACGGGCTGATCGGTTTTTACGTTTAAATAAATGGTTCGTTCAAAGGCTTGTTCTAGATGTTTGATTGTTTGTCTGCAGACGGCCGCTGCATCTACGTGTTCCATGTGAAGCTTCCACTGCGACTCATCTTTCGCAAGCACCAGCATTTGAGACGTAAGCTGTTTCATGCGTAAAGACTCAGAGTGAATGGCTTCAATGGCTTCTTCTAAAATATCTGGACGCTTCATTCCCCATCGTTTTAGCATATTGGCATAGCTTTCTACAACGGTCAGGGGTGTTTTTAATTCATGAGAAGCATCGGATACGAACTGCTCTTGTTTTTTATAGTTTTCCTCTAATAAATCCATCATATTATTGAAGGTGTTGGCCATTTGATCTAACTCATCTTTAGAAGGAGAAGAGAGGTCAATTTTTTTGAATGTGCGAGACACTTGAATTTCTTCCATAGTATGAATAAGAGATTTGATAGGCCGCAAAATAATTTTACTTAAAAGCCGTCCAGCAAATATAGTTGGAATTAATATAACGAGAGAGGCAATGAGCAAGATAAATTTTAATGTCTGCAGAGATTGTTCCACATCTGCCAGTTGTTCCGTGACTTCCAAAGAAACAACTTCACCGTTCGTCCAAATGACAGGGGTGTGTGAAATCGCGTATAGATGGCCGTCATCTTCTTTGATGCTTGATTGTTCATTTGAATAATAGGAATAAGGTAAGTCCTGAAGCTCTTTCGTTTGATCCGTAACGGATACAACTAAAGGACTGCCGGATTTAGGTAAAATACGAATCATTCCGTTAGGAGGCAAATAGGCACGAAGCAAATTGGCTTGTTTAACCGTCGCACTCGTTTGCTTTAGCCCATTTGTTACATTGCTTGTTTCTGCTTGCAAACGTTCAATTGCGTTGTCTTCCATGGTCTTCTTGAAAATGAAGTAAATCGAACTGTTTGCAATTACTAGTAAAATAAAAAGCAGTGCAGTTGATGTAAGAATAATCTTTGTTTGTAGTTTCATAAGCTACTCCTTCAGCATGTAGCCAACGCCGCGCACTGTTTGAATGTAAGGAGTTGAAAATGAAGCATCAATCTTTTTACGTAAATAACGAATGTATACGTATACAATATTTGTGTCTCCGTAATAATCAAATCCCCAAACGTTTGTAAGAAGCTGTTCAAAGCTCAGCACTTGATTTTTGTTTTGAAGCATATAGACAAGCAAATCATATTCTTTAGGAGTCAGCTCAATAGCTTCATTTTCACGTGTAACTTCTCGCGTTTTTTCGTTAACGACTAAATTGCCTAGTTGAAGAGTGGCCGTTTCTTGTTCAGCAGACGATGTTGATGCAGGATGGCGAAGCCATACGCGAATGCGTGCAAAAAGCTCTTCAATTTGAAAAGGCTTTGTAATGTAGTCGTTCGCTCCTAAATCTAGTCCGCTTACCTTATCAGGAAGGGCGTCTCGAGCTGTTAATAAGATAACGGGCGTTTGGTCATCATTTGCTCGAATGCGACGAAGTACTTCGAGTCCGCTCAGTTCAGGAAGCATCACATCTAAAAGCAGCAAATCCCAATCGTGTTCTTGAAACTCTGCCAATCCTTCTGTTCCCGTGTAAGCCATGCCCGTTTCGTACCCTTCATGTTCAAGCTCGAGCTGAATTAAACGAGCAATTTTGCGCTCATCTTCTACTATTAAAATTCTGCCTTTACTCAACAAAAATTCCCCCTTGTGTCTATGTATAGTTGCGTACATTATAGCACGGAGAGACTGTAGGTGTATAAAAACAGCCGGAGGAGGTTAGTCCGGCTGTTGATTTGCTGAAAGAGGAAGGTGCAAGATAATGGCAGTGCCTTCGTGAAGAGTAGATCTTACCTCGATATGGCCTTTATGAAGTTCACAAATAGCTTTTGCGATGCTCATACCAAGTCCAGCGCCTTCTGTTTTTTCGGTTGTATTTGTGCCGCGGTAATAGCGGTCAAATAAATTTTTCTGCGTTTCTTCATCCATTCCAATTCCATCATCTTGAATCGTAATCAAGACGTGATCACTTTTTATTGCGGTCGAAATCGTAATGGTAGTGTTCTTAGGGTTATGTTTAATAGCATTAAAAATTAAATTATCAAGCATTCGTTCAAACCAGCGCGGATCAGCTTGAGTAAAAGGTTGAAGGTGAGCTGGCACATAAGAGAAGTGAACATTTTTAATGGTTCTATCGTTAACGAATTTTAAAACAATATGCTGAAGTAATTGATGAATATCCACTTTTTTTGTTTCTAAAACAACTACGTTATTTTTAAGCTTAAAGGCCAATGAAAAATCCTCTACAAGCTCCACCATGTATTCACTTTTATCACGCAGCGTTTGGCCAATTTCTTTTAACTCTTCTTCGTTCCAATTGTAATGGCCGCTTTCAAGCATATGGCCATATCCTTGAATTGTTGAAAGAGGTGTCCGCAAATCATGTGATATTCCCGTCATCCATTCTTCGCGAGTAGTTTCTAAATGCTTTCTTTCTTTTTCAGCTAAGCTAAGCTGCTCCGCCATCTCATAAAAAGCTGTGATTACTTCTGAATACAAACGATATTGTAAGCGTACCTTTCCATTCTTTCGAAAGACGCGCTTCCGCTCTTTTTCTGTTAGCACTTCTGAATAGTTTCCGCTTCCCATGCGCCCGAGCCAGCTGGTGAAGAGAAGTAAGGGGCCACCGTAGCGAAAAGCGTTCCAGATGGAGAAAGTGATAGTGGCTATAAGAACAGAAACAGCTACGATAATGGAGATCATCCAAGCTGTTCGAATAATAGATTCATCGGTTATACTGTGGTAATTATTGGGAGTGTAAAAAATCCATGAAATTTTCTTCTTCGAGTCATGAAATACAGTAGCTGTTGAATCATATTTATCTTGTTCAATTTTTCGGGAAATAATTTCTAAAGGATCGTAGCGTTTTTTTTCTTTAGGCATTCTAATGGAAGCTAAGATATCACCTTTATCATTTAAAATTTGAAGCGAAGCATTTTTTTCTTTTAACGCTTTTTTGATAAGAGGTATATCACTTTTTGGAGGCACGCCTTCTTTATTATAGTTAGCATACATAGCATATAGCTGGTTTTTTAAATCACTTTTATAGCCCAAAATATAATAAGTAGGTGTAGTCAAAAAGGTATCAAGTTCTGTTACTACACTATAGCCTCTAAATTTCTTGGTTTTATCCATTTCTAATAATTCGGAAAGACCGTATTGGTGGGGCAAGTCTTTTGGTGAGTTAATTTCTCCAATTACTTTTCCTTGTTTGTTCAGCACTTGATACCATAGTCCTTCTTGTTTAAGCTGTTTCGCTAAATCTTCTGAAACGTTCGCTTTCCCGTTTTTAACCGTTGTGTCCGTAGTTAATACGCTAAGTGACCCAGAGGGCAAGTCTCTTTTGATATCTTGTTTTGTAAGGTAATAGCCTAGAAATATTAAAGCGCAAAAAAGAATGCAGCAAACACATGCAATAACTGTAATAAACTGAAATGAAAAATGAAAGGTCAACCTTCTTTTAATTGATTTCATAGCGCTTTTCCGTTCACTAATTTATACCCAAGCCCTCGTACCGTAACTAAATGTTTTGGGTTGCTAGGATTATCTTCAATTCGTTCTCTAATTCTTCGAATATGCACGGTTACTGTATTATCGTCTACAAACTGATTATATCCCCAGACGGCTTCAAGAAGCTGTGATTTAGAAAGAACAATATTCATATTTTTACAAAAGTGAAGAAGCAATAAAAACACTTGTGCGGGGCAAGAAACCGTTTGACCGTCCACAATGAGTTCTCCTGCCGATTCATCTATAGTAAAACGATCAAACTCATAGCGATTTGACGATTGTGGTTCTGTTCTTATAGAAGTTCCTTCAGTCAGCGCTTGCTTTCTGCGCAGTCGTGCTTTAATTCGTGCCGCAATTTCTAAAGGATTAAACGGCTTAGTTACGTAGTCGTCTCCTCCCATGGCGAAACCCGTTAGTACGTCCAGGTCGGATACTTTGGCTGTTATGAATAAAATATACGCGTTTGAGAGCTCACGAATTTTAGAACAGATATCAAATCCGCTTTGATCGGGAAGCATTACGTCCAACAAAATAATATCAATTGTTTGATTATGTAAAACATCCAGCGCTTCTTGAGCGGTGTGAGCTTTATAAATTTGGTTGAATCCTTCTTTTTTTAATACTGTCTCCAGCATTTTGACGATGGCAATTTCATCATCAACTAGCAATATAGACGCATCTTCCAACGTAAATCACCTCTGTTTCATTTCATACCTATTCGATTTTAGCATAAGAACATTACGAAAAGATTAACAAAATTGGAAAATGTTAAGGAAAAGATAATCTCCCGGTTATTTTCTTGAAAACTTCATTTCATATACTAAATGCACAGACACATAGTAAAGGAGTTAAAAGGATGAGTAATGATTTTAGGCGGGTTAAAGTAATTGATAGTATGAGAGGATTCAGCTTGTTTGGTATTTTACTAGCGAATATGCTGATTTTTCAATATGGCATTTACGGAAAGGATATGATTCATCTCTTCTCGCTATCACCAAGTGATTCAGCAGCCTATGTCTTTTTAAAAGTCGTGGTAGAAGAAAGTTTTATGCCGATTTTCACCTTTTTATTTGGCTATTCAATGGTGAAGATGAAAGAAAGCTTAGAAAGAAGGCAGCTAGGCGTGAAAAGGCATTTCTTTCGCCGTTTTCTTCTGCTTCTAGGGTTGGGCCTACTGCATGGAGTGTTTTTATGGGAAGGAGATATTCTTACGTTTTACGGAATGATGGGAGTATTTTTACTACTTTTCTTTTTAAATCGTAAAGCCAAAACACTATTGGTGTGGGCATCGATTTTGCTGATTCTTACGGGAGCAGCTGGTTATGGTTCATTAAACGATAATATGTATCTTCTTAGCGATAAACAAACGCTTACGACATATGTAAAAGATACGATTCATGTGTACGGAAGCGGAACTTATGAACAAATTAAAGACCACCGCAACAATGTTGATCCGATGAATATGGCAGGATATAAATTTGCTTTTGTCTTCTTGTTTACACCATTTATAATGGGCGCTTTGTTTTTATTTGGTATGTATGCAGGAAAGAAAAAGTGGTTTTACGACGTTTCAGCTAATCAAAAACAGTATGGCCGTTGGGCGGCTGCGCTGATTCCGCTTGGCTTGCTGTTAAAAGGAACTATGTACCTGTGGCCGGATGCTAATTGGGCTGGTTCTACACATATGTTAGGTGGGAGTCTTCTATCTCTTGGTTATATTGCAGGCTTTGCTTGGCTATATGCGAAATACGAGAAGTCATTTTTGATAAAGGCTTTTGAAAGTGTAGGCAGGATATCGCTTAGTAATTATTTAATGCAAACGGTCATATGCACGACGATTTTTTACGGTTATGGATTAGGTTATTTCGAAAAGCTCGGCATGATTGCAGGGATTTTTGTCTGCATAGGTATTTACGGAATTCAGCTTATCGGCAGCTATATGTACGTGCAAAAATTTCAAACTGGACCGGTGGAAAAGCTACTGCGTATATGGACAAATTTTTCTTGGAGTGGAAAGCCCAAAGAAAAAAAAGCTTTACCGGCGGAAGTAAATCATCCTTTTGTTGGATGATAGCAGTCAAACTTATTTAAAAGGAGATTTTGGAAATGTGGGCTATTAGTGTAAAAGAGTTTCAAAGCTTATTTAAAAGTATTAAATCAATTATCGTTATTTTAATCGTATGCGGTGCTTCCTATGGAATAGCCCATATAGTTAGTCAACTTGGAGGTCAACTGACGAGTGCACAGATTCAAGATGGAGCCAACGGGGGAATTTTGGTGATGCTTCTCGGGTTTGGACCTTTATTTATTTCAAGTCTTTCTCATAATGTTATTAATCAAGAAATTAAAACAAGAACAGCAAGGTTTTTAGTTACCAAAACATCAAGAGAGCGCATTGTACTAGGAAAATTCTTAGGTGTTTGCTGTTTCTGGCTTGTTTGTATCTCTATTTCATTTCTACTGATTGCGTTTATTTCGCATCATTTTTCTTTTTATATATTTTTAGAGTGCCTGCTATTCACCGTTTGTATCATTTCATTTGTTTTAATGCTTTCAGCTTTAATGCCAAGCCCAACTCATACTATGTTTTTATCAATTATGTTATCGCTTGTTCTACCGGTACTGAGCGTGTGGAGCATATTTTCATCAAAAGCGTACATTGCATGGTTTAAGTATGTGACACCTTACTACTATTTAAAGCTGGAGAAAGGGTATCTAACAGTTCTTCTTGTTTTTGCAGCACTTTGTTTATGCACGGCACTTTGGAGTTTTAAAAGGAGAGAAGTATAATATGTATGCCATTGAAACAAGTAAATTAACTAAAAAATATGGATCTAAAACAGTTGTTAACGGTATTAATTTACAGGTACCACAAGGAGAAATTTACGGGTTTTTAGGAAGAAACGGAGCAGGGAAGTCTACCTTTATTAATATGCTTACCGGCGTTTCATTTCCTTCAGCAGGAGAATTTACGCTGCTGGGACAGAGTGATATTGATTTAGAGCTTCAGCAGAAAATAGGCGTTCTTCCTGACTATGCTAACTTTTATGATGAGATGACAGCGCTCAATCATTTGCACTATTTTTTAAAGATAAACGGCCATCGTTTTTCGAAAGAACACTGTAGTAATGTACTGAAGAAAGTAGGATTAGAAGGACATGAGCATCAGAAAGTTGGAAAGTTTTCATTTGGAATGAAAAAGAAGTTAGGAATTGCTCAAGCAATTGTGACAGACCCAGATCTTATCTTTTTAGATGAACCAACTTCTGGAGTAGATATTGAATCTGCTCTCCACATTCATGAACTAATAAGAGAACTCCAAAATCAAGGCAAGACAATTTTTATGACGTCTCATAATTTAAATGAAGTTGAGAAGATTTGTACACGTGTAGCGATTATGAAAAATGGGGTCATTTTAACAGAAGGTACAATGGAAGAGCTGCGCTTTCAATATCAAGCGAAAAAAACGGTGATGATCAAACATGATCCTTATCCAAACAGTCGCAAAGAATACATTCAACAGTTTTTCCGTACGTTGAGTCCCGAAGTTGAATACCATCACATGTACACAAAAGTGATGCTTCAAAAAGAAAGAAATATTCCTCTTATTATTCGTGAATTGATTCAATGCGGCATCGACATTTATCAAGTTCACGTCGAAGAACCTTCTTTAGAAGAAATCTTTTTGCAAAAAAATATTGTGGATCACTCACAGGTGAGTTAATGAGCGACAGTCTGTTGATTTACTACTCAGCCTGACTACATTATCTATAAATACCAGTTAGGAAGCTTCTGACAAAAACATGTTCATTTTCCCAAGAAACTGATAAGATAGCTAATGACATTTAAAAATAAGAAAGGATTTCGATTATGTTATCAGCTATTAATTCAGTAGACTATACCATTTTCCATGCGGTGAATCAGTACGCCTCGCATGTGAAGTTTGTAGATTCGCTGATGGTATTCTTTGCAGATTATGCCCAGTATGTACTTATTGTTTTACTCGGCTTGTTTTTACTTATTAATAAAAACGGCAGCCGTGTTGTAGCATTTCAAGCTTTATGTGCTTGTGCCACAGGAGTCATTATCAATAAAGTGATTAGTTTATTTGCTTATCGAGATCGTCCGTTTATCTCTCACCACGTGAATCAGCTTATTGATCACGCCGCAAATTCTTCATTTCCAAGCGATCATGCTACATCTGCATTAGTTATCACTTTTACCATTTGGCTGCATTTCAAACGTTCAGGGCGCATGTGGGTTGTCATGGGCGTACTCATTGCCTTTTCACGCGTATGGGTTGGCGTTCATTATCCATTTGATGTGTTAACAGGAGCCGTTTTAGGCTGCGTGCTGGCGCTGTTTATTCATTATGTTATTTTTAATACGAAACTGATGAGGGCTATTACCAACTTGTCTATTTTTCGAAAATCAGCTTATGACGAACAGTCTCAATATTATTAAGAAAAAGTCGCAAATACGCGGCTTTTTTTATTGGGAAATTTTTAATGTATTTAATACTTGTTTTTTAAAATTAAATTGTGTACAATTAAATTACAGAAACGATAAATAAAAATTTTTAATAAAGTTAATGAAAAAGAGGAGAGGTTTATACATGAAAGCTTTATATGAAACAACAGTCGTTAACACAGGTGGAAGAACAGGAGAAGTTCACTCTTTAGATAACATCTTTAACTTAGACGTTGCAACACCTCCAGCGCTTGGTGGAGAAGCAACAACAGCAACAAACCCAGAGCAGCTATTTGCAGCTGGATACAGTGCTTGTTTCAACAGCGCGTTAGAATTTATGTTGAAAAAACATAACGTAGAAATCAAAAGCAGTGAAGTAAAAGCTACTGTTCAGCTGCTTCCTGATAAAGCTGATCAAGGAGTGAAAATTAGAGTAGCGCTTGAAGCTCATATCGAAGGCTTAGATTTAGAAACAGCTAAAAAATATGTAGACCTAGCCCATTCATACTGCCCGTATTCAAAAGCAATCAGCGGCAACGTAGACGTAACGGTAGAAGTAGTTTAATTGCTTTAAAAAGCCCTGCTAAGCATGTAAAGCTTAGCAGGGCTTTTTTATTTGAATTTTCTCTATTCATTTGTAAGAAGTACTAGTATAATGAGGAAGAAAATGAATCATTCGCACAGTTTAGGTGCTCTTACATAGCGTAAGAGGTAACAGGGAATCGAGTGCAAATCTCGAGCGGTCCAGCCACTGTAAGCAGGGAGTTTTCTATCTTATCGTCACTCAAAACGGGGAAGGCGGTAGAAAATGATGATCTCAAGCCAGGAGACCTACCTATTCTGTACACTTGACTCTTCTAGGAAAGAGGCGGTGTATCAAGGTACGCAGTGAGCAATTGCTGTTTATTTTCATATGCCGACACATCCTCAATTTCTATAGAATTGAGGCTTTTTTACGTTTTATTTTAAAAAAAGGAGTGTAGGAAATGGAAGGTTTATCAGTTTTTTTACTTGTCTTTTTATTAGGAATCAGGCACGGATTGGATGCAGATCACTTAGCTTTTATTGACGGCCAGACTCGATATAATTGGCGAATGGGCAGCCGTTTTGCCCCTTGGGTCGGAACGCTGTTTTCACTAGGTCACGGAGGAATGGTGGCCGTCACGGCCGGAGTGCTGGGCGTGGTGATGAAAAATTTTACGTTTCCATCATATTTCGATCATTTTGCATCTTGGGTATCTATTATCTCTCTATTTCTGATTGGGACATTAAACACATATCATTTGCTTCGAACTAAAAATAAAGAAGAAGATTTTCAGCTGAGCGGATTAAAAGGGAAGTTTATTCCGAAAATCGCAAAAGGAACAACGAATCCTTTTTTAATTATTCTTGTAGGGGCATTGTTCGCTTTAGCAGCCGAAACGGTCAGTCAAACGGCGGTGTGGTCTCTAGCTGTAGGGAACGCAGGCAAGTATACGCCGCTTTTGTTGGGACTAGTATTTATGTTTGGTATGATGCTTACAGATACAATCGATTCGATGATTGTACATAAAATGGTGAATGAATCGAGCAAATTTGGACAATCTGCTTCCCGCTTGATGGGCTGGGTTATTGTTGTCCTCGCGTATGGTGTGTCGTTCTATTTAGCATTCACTTTCTTTAACCCATGGGCCGAAGTAAACTTTGAAATGGTTGGCGTTATTCTGTTTATTTTTTTAGTGTCTATGTTTGTTTTTGTGAGTGTGAAGTCAAAAGGGAAAAATATTAAAATAAATGTCAATTAGTCAAACGAAAGCTTTAATCTGTTGAAGATTGAAGCTTTTTTGTATGAATTTGTTGAAGTTTATGGCTATTTTCAGTCGGTTATGAATAAGTTAAAGTATTATCTGTATTTAAAGGATGGAAAATTGTCTGAAAACCATTATAATTAAGGATAATTTAAGGTCGTTATGTGAAACGTAGAACATAGTTATACGTACGATAAATAAAAGCATTTAATGCAAGCAGCAGGGGTTGTTTGGAGGAGGAATTGATTTGAGTCAGGTAATGGTAGAACAAAGCGTATTTAGTTATTTAAAAGAACATGAACAAGAGATGCTTGAAGATTTAGTTGGATTTGTGAAAAAAGAATCACCGTCCTACAGTAAAGAGTTAGTAGATCAGTGTGGAATGTATTTAACGCAGCTGTTTCAAAAGCGTTTAGGGGTAGGGTACGAAATTATAGAAGAAAAAGAAGTAGGAAACCACTTGAAATTTACGATTGGAGAAGGAGAAAAGCAGCTTTTAATCATCGGTCACTTTGACACGGTATGGGAAAAGGGAAGGCTGAGTCTAAGAACAGAGGGAAACAAGCTGTACGGTCCGGGAATTTTAGACATGAAAGGCGGCATTGTGCAATCTATATGGGCGATTAAAGCGATTCAAGAGCTTGGTTTATCACTCGATAAAAAAATTGTGTTTTTCTGCAATTCGGATGAAGAGATTGGGTCAATTTCTTCTAAAAAATATATAGAAGAAGAAGCACAAAGAAGTGAAGCAGTGCTAGTAGCGGAACCGGCGGTGGCGGGTTCAGGCGCGTTAAAAACGTCGCGCAAAGGAGCGGGAATTTTCACCGTAAAAGCATGGGGACGAGCAGCACACGCGGGTAATCACCACAAAGAAGGAATCAATGCGATTGAAGAGCTGGCGCGCCAAGTGATTTTCTTGCAGGGCTTAACAGATTATGAAAAAGGTACAACGGTGAACGTTGGGACATTTACGGGAGGCAGCGGTACAAATGTGGTGCCGGAATATGCAGAAGCGCACGTGGATTTACGTGTTTCTACAGAAGAAGAAGCAAAACGCATGACGGATATTATTTTGAATTTAACACCCATTTTAAAAGGAATTAAGCTCGAAGTAACGGGAGGCATGAATCGTCCTCCGATGGTCAAGTCTAAACAAACGGAAGAGTTATTTGAATGCGCTCAGTCAATCGCGGCCAAACTGGGTATGAAATTAGAAGAAGCAGCTGTTGGAGGCGGAAGTGATGGCAATTTTACAGCGGCCATTGGCGTTCCCACGTTGGATGGATTAGGAGCATGCGGAAAAGGAATACATGCGGAATATGAACATATTCAAATTGATACGTTGTCCGAGCGCTCTTCTTTATTTGCGAATTTGCTGCTGCAAATATAAAAAAAGCCCGCCTCAAACGGCGGGGACTAATCTGAAAGCTTATATTAGGAGAGTATAAGCTTTCTTTTTTATTTACTGCTTTCTTCTTGAAGAGAAAAGGCAGTTTCTTTCTTTTTGAACACCACTCCATCGAGAGCAAGAAACTGGCTTCCTGCAAGAAATAAGTGAGCAGACATGGCAATTAAGGCGATATCAAACTCAAACCCGCCAACAAATCCGCTTTTAAGCTTGGCTGTAAAAATAGCGCCAAGCATAACTGCCACAAATAAAGCAGCTACGACTCTTGTTGCTAGGCCAAGGATAATAAGAACCCCACCTACAAGTTCAATGGTTGCAACAATATATGCCATGAAACCAGGGATTCCTAAGCTATCGAAGAACCCTACTGTATTTTCAATCCCGCCTTGCCATTTTTGAAAGCCGTGCACTAAAAATGTAAAACCTAATACTAAACGAATAATAAGTGAACCAATTTCGACGTTTTTATTCACTTTACTTCCTCCTTTAAGTGTATTTGAAAAACACTACATTATGTAG
Source organism: Priestia sp. Y58 (assembly GCF_029522095.1). NCBI lineage: Bacteria > Bacillati > Bacillota > Bacilli > Caryophanales > Bacillaceae > Priestia > Priestia sp. Y58. The sequence goes on along the minus strand of NZ_JAKWFL010000009.1, from coordinate 90,919 downwards.
TGTGAAAGCCCGAAAAAAAGAAATGTAGTAATTAAATCAGAAAGTCTTTCTTATTTGGATAATTTTACAACATTATGAACATCACACTACACATTGTAGTGTGATGTTTGTCCCCAGTCAAGTAAAAATATAAAATTAGACCATTTGGCATACCAAAATTTTCTGAAGGACACTTGAAAAATCCTTTAATTATGTGCAATTTAGTCCCTTATTTTCAATCTTATTCTCCAACATGCTATACTGATGGCGGAGGTGTTACGATGCGTTTAGAAAATAAAAGGATTATTGCGCTTGTTAGTGCAGACTTTGAAGATCTAGAACTATGGTATCCAGTGATGCGTCTTCGAGAAGAAGGAGCAGAAGTACATTTAGTTGGAGAAAAAGCAAACGAAACGTACATGGGGAAATACGGTGTTCCAGCCGTATCGGACTACGCGTTTAAAGATGTTGATCCAGCTGAATATGACGCTATTCTAGTACCTGGGGGCTGGGCGCCGGATAAACTGCGCCGCTACCCTGAAGTAATTGAAATGGTTCGTCATATGGATGAACAGCAAAAGCCAATCGGCCAAATCTGCCATGCAGGATGGGTATTAATCTCTGCAAAAATCTTAGATGGCCGAAACGTAACAAGTACGCCAGGAATCAAAGATGATATGGAAAATGCGGGAGCTATTTGGCATGATGAAGCAGTCGTAATCGACGGCCACATCATTTCAAGCCGCCGTCCGCCAGACCTTCCTCCTTATGCAAAAGCATTTGCTGATGTACTAGCAGAGCAATAAGAAAAAGCCGAAACCAGTGTGGTTTCGGCTTTTTTGTCAGATCCGCTAAAAAAGAAATGATAAAGTAAATAAAAAACCATCATTAAAAAAGCGAGCAGATGCATCTGCTCGCTTTTGTTCGTGTTTCTTATCAGTAACTTGCTTTTGCAAGTGTAAAAACAAAATGATTACTTTCTTTATAAAATCCATGATTACGGTTTTTGTATGTTTCGTTGTTGTTAGGGCACAATTAGCATTGATTGTGCTTGCATGGATTTCATCCATTGCCGCGGTTTGTTTTTCCACATGATCGATTAACCTAAACGACGCAAGCCCTACCTCTCTTGCATCCTTACGGCTCCGAAGCCGATCCAGTGTGAATAAGTTTTGTTCAAAGACATGTGTCGAATGCCAGTATTTTTACCTTGCATTGTACGATACATCCTTTCAAGTTACTTTCACTATGTCCAGCTCTTAAAGAAAAGCCGGAAATCTAAATATAACACCTCAGTTGATCTATGTCAAATAGAAAATTAATGTTTTCACGTGAAACAATTTCAGTGAAAACATGGTTAAGTAAAGGGATATCTTTTTGATATGGAAGAGTTTTTTGATACGATAAGCTAGAGGAATCCTAGAGGAGGATTAAAGATGAACAAAAATGAACAGTTTCGACATGACGTATTGAGCAGTGTAGAAGCATTAACATATGAACAATTAAATCAGCAGCCAGCGTCTAATACATGGAGCATTATGCAAGTATTAGAACATTTATATTTAATGGAGCGCATGATTGTTTCACGTGTGAAAGATCACTTAGAAAACGGTGTAGATCAGCCGACTGAAGATAAGCCGTTTCATTTAGCGGTAGACCGTTCGAGAAAAGTAGATGCACCGGCTCAAGTTACGCCTTCTAATGAAAAGCAGACATTAGAAGAAATGAAAAGTAAGCTGGCAGAATCAAGAGCGGCTTTAATAGAGTTAGAAGAAACAGCTAGTGAAGACAATCTAAAGCAAAAATCGTTTCCACACCCTGTATTTGGTTTAATGGATTTAAAGCAATGGATTGACTTTATTGGCTATCACGAAAAGCGTCATCAAGAACAAATAGAAGAAATCAAAACGGCAATTGGTGCATAAAAAAACAGGCAGTCCGCCTGTTTTTTTATTTTTGGACCAAAATAGGATAGTCCGACATCATCCAAATACCAACACTGTACGTTTGGGGATTATGGTTCCCCACGGTAGAACCTGTTTGAATCGTAAACGAGAGTTGCAGAGGGTCTTGATCGTAATAAATCATTTGCTTGGTGGAAGGGGAATAAAGGCGCTTCGGAGGGATTTTAGGAACCGTATCCGTCGTGTTAACAAAACAGCGGCTATTTGAAACAAGATTTGTGTATGTTTGAACGAATTGAGGATCACCTACTCGAGGAGCTCCGTAGTTGTACATTGTAACTTCCGGAAAAGATGCGTTTGTGGCAACATCTAAGGCATGAAGAGCAGCGAGTGCACCACCTAGGCTATGCCCCGTTATATAAAGTGGCTTGGGGGTGAGGGATTGATACGTTTCAAAAATTTCATCACGGCATGATTCGTAAACGGCTAAAAAACCTTCGTGGACAAGACCCGCTTGTTGATTGTATGGATAAGGGCGCTGCTTAATGCGAGCATCAGCAATCCAGTCTGCCTCAGATTGAGTTCCTCGAAAGGCAATCACAATGGCTTCATCAGATTCTAAAATAAAACCAAACCATTCTTGCACCCCTACGGCAGAAGCTTTAAACGATTTAATAAGCCGGTAGCCTTCAGGTACATCAAATGTGCCTCCCTGTGCGTATTGCTTATAAGCTAAGACGCACGCATAAAGAAGGTCTAGAGCTAAAGGACGATCAAATAAAGGCTCTATTCTCATCATTGTTTTTCACACCTTCTAATAGAAAATAACTCCTATAGCCTATGTTCTCTTGAGAAGAAAGGTGCAGATATCTCTCTTTTGAAAGCGATAATCACGAAATGTAAACGTTTTATCATTGGATGTTTTTGAGGATTTTATAATTTTTTTGTGTATTTTAACTAAAAATTATTTTTAATTTATGGTTTTATTGTTAAAATTTATAATTTAACTTATAATTTAAAATAGTCTGAATGAAAAAAATAAGGGGGTTATCGTTTGGAGCAATTTGTAACGAGTTTGAATAATGTGCTATGGAGCACACCTGTTATTTATGGGTGTCTTGCGATTGGCCTGTTTTTCTCAATTTTAACGAGGTTTTTGCAGGTCAGACACTTAAAAGACATGGTCATGCTGATGTTTCAAGGTAAAAGCTCAGAAGCAGGAGTTTCTTCCTTCCAAGCATTGTCTTTAGCACTATCGGGACGAGTTGGAACAGGAAACATTGCTGGAGTTGCAACAGCCATCGCTTTTGGAGGTCCAGGAGCTGTATTTTGGATGTGGGCAGTTGCTTTTATTGGTGCTTCTAGTGCATTCATCGAATCAACACTTGCTCAAATTTATAAAGTTAAGCAAGATGGCCAATATCGAGGTGGTCCAGCGTACTACATTGAAAAAGGAACAGGGATGAAATGGTATGGCATTTTATTTGCTATTGCAGCACTTGTTGCGATGAGTATCTTAATGCCCGGTGTTCAATCTAACTCCATCGCGCTTGGCATCGACAATGCATTTGGTGTTAGTCCAACGGTTACAGCAGTGGGATTAGTTATTATTCTTGCTTTTATTATCTTTGGAGGCGTTAAGCGTATTGCAGGAGTGGCCCAATTCGTTGTCCCTTTTATGGCACTTGGGTATATTATTTTAGCTCTTATCATTATTGCCATGAATATTTCAGAGTTGCCGGGAGTTATTGCTCTTATTTTTAAAAGTGCTTTTGCATTAGATTCTGCTTTTGGAGGAATTGTTGGTTTAGCTGTTTCTTGGGGAGTTAAGCGCGGTATTTATTCAAACGAAGCAGGGCAAGGAACAGGTGCACACGCAGCAGCTGCAGCAGAAGTTTCACACCCAGCGAAACAAGGTCTTGTACAAGCTTTTTCGGTTTATATTGATACACTATTCGTTTGTTCAGCAACAGCGTTTATGATTTTATTCACAGGCATGTACAATACGGAAGGACCAGGCGGTTCATTTATTATTTCAAATTTACCTGGTGTAGAAGCAGGACCTGGATTTACACAAGCTGCTATTGAAACAGTGTTGCCGGGGTTCGGAGCTGGCTTTGTGGCAGTTGCCCTATTCTTTTTCGCGTTTACAACGATCATGGCTTATTATTACATTGCTGAAACAAATATTGCTTACCTAACTCGCGGAAAGAACGGAAAGTGGGCTATGTTTGCATTAAAGCTTGTCCTTCTAGGAGCTACGTTCTACGGCTCAGTTAAACAAGCATCACTAGCTTGGGCGTTAGGAGATGTCGGGCTTGGTATCATGGTATGGCTAAATTTAATTGCTATCTTAATTTTAGCTAAGCCTGCGTTAGTTGCATTAAAAGACTATGAAGCTCAGAAAAAACAAGGGGTAGACCCTGTGTTTGATCCTGTTAAGCTGGGAATTAAAAATGCAGACTACTGGGAGAAAGAATATAAGAAAGATGAGTCACAAGTTTCGTAAACAAGAAAATCCTCACATATGTGAGGATTTTTTTATGAAGAAAGTGAGACAGATGAGTTATTTAAGTTATATCGATCCTTCAAACAATGAATACGGTGTAGTTCTTCAAGCAGCTGATGAATTGCAAGCAGTTCGTACAGCATTGTTGTTTCTGTTGAAAAAGGGTGATCCCTTCTGTTTTCTTCCTGCTTATGTGCCCAAAACCTTTGTTTTAAAGTCAAAACAAGCGTTTGATGGTGCAAAGAGCTTTTATATTGTTCATTTTGTAAGACGTTATGAAAGGAAGTGAAAGTATCCCATATTACTTGATGTCTTGCACTTTGCAGCTGATGAGCAGGCAAATAAATTAAATTACCAATATGGTAGACAAGCTGCCTCATAAGGGAAAGTTTCTTATATTCATAGTGGAACTTTCTCATAGCTGTACGAGTGAAATGATGAAACTTCCATTCTTTTCGCTGATACTCACAAAGCGTCTCAATTTTTTCAATTTCAGCGGAAAGCTGCTGAAATTGAAGCCTTGTTTGTTTATGACAAGCATGTACTTGGGAAAGTTCGCTTCCTCTTTGCTGTAAAACGCTGCTCATTTGTTTTGAGAGATTTTGAATTTTCCTCGTAATAATCGGTGTATAATTAGGAGGAAGAACGATGATATTCACAAGTGAAGAAGTAAGCAGCCCAATACTGGTGGTCGCTAAGCGAATTAAAAACGAGATGAAATAATGATCGTGCACAATCGTCAGCATGGCCACTCCTGTTAGCGTGGCAACGAGTGTTCCTGCATGCAAACGCAATTTAGAACAGGATATAATAGTAGCAACAGCAACAAGCATATAGGTAAGCGGCGTAACTCCTAATAGAAATGTGTAAAGCATGGCAAAAGCAGCTCCGATTGCTGAAGCAGGAAAGCGTATAAACGCTTTTTTAATAGAATCGGCAGCGGTTGGTTCAATCGTAACAATAGCTGTAATAACAGCGAGCATATACGGCCAGCCAATGGACTGACAAATGAGCGCAGTTAAAAAAACGGCAATGCCTGTTTTAATAATACGACCGCCTAAAAAATTGAATTTTTTTATGTTAATCATTATGCATACCTTCTTTAAAACAGTTAGTAATTTAATTATAAGGCATATTAAGGTGATAGGAAAACCTGTCTTAAAAACTAGCTTTTAAAAAACGAATAAATATACTATAATTTGTTTAAATATTTAAAAGAGGAGTAGGACTAATGAAACAATTAATAAATGAAACAATTAATAAATTACAGGATACATTTTATGACGTAAGCAAATATATTGGGCAAAACCCTGAGCTTGGTCACGAAGAATTCAAAGCGTGCAAAGCATTAACCGATGTTTTAAAAGAACAAGGGTTCACAGTTGAAATTGGTACATGTGACTTACCAACGGCTTTTACTGCTGTTTATGACAGTCAAAAGCCAGGTCCATCGATTGGATTTATGGCTGAGTACGATGCTTTGCCGGATCTCGGACATGCATGCGGACATAACTTAATTGGAACCATGTCCATTGCCGCTGGTATTGGTCTTAGTAAAGCAGTTGCAGAAACAGGCGGTAAAGTATATGTATACGGCACGCCTGCAGAGGAAACACGAGGCGGCAAAGTAACGATGGCTGAGCAAGGCATTTTTAATCATTTAGACGTAGCTATGATGGTGCATCCTTATTACTGCCACCAAAAAAGCGGACGTTCTCTTGCGATGGATGCCATTCAGTTTGAGTTCTTCGGAAAATCCGCGCACGCAGCTGCTGCTCCCCATGAAGGAATCAACGCGTTAGACGGCGTATTACAAACGTTCAACAGCATTAATGCGCTTCGCCAGCATGTGAAGCCGGATGTACGTATCCATGGAGTCATTACAGAGGGTGGCAAGGCCGCCAACGTTGTACCGGATTATGCAGTAGCACAATTTTATGTCCGCGCTTCAACTCGTGCATATGTAGATGAAGTAACAGATAAGGTGAAGGCATGTGCCAACGGTGCAGCTTTAGCCACGGGCACAAAATTAAAAATCTCAAACTATGAGTTTTCTTATGATGATATGCAAACGAATCAAACATTATCCGATGTCTATACAAGTAATCTCATCTCATTAGGCGTGAGCGAACAAAGCATTACAGAAGACCAAGGCGATCATGGATCTTTAGATATGGGGAATGTAAGTCAGGTTGTTCCGGCTATTCATCCGTATATTCAAATTTGTGATGATTATTTTGTTTGTCATACGCACGAATTTAGAGAAGCAGCTTTAAGTGAGCAAGGAAGAGAAGCAATGATACTGGGGGCACAAACAATGGCATTAACAGGGTATAACGTATTAACAAATCAAGCGCTGCTCCAAAAAATCAAAGAAGAATTTAATGCTACAAAGTAAGAGATAATGATAAAACCATACTAAATAATACGCTTGCGACTGCAAGCGTATTATTTAGTATGAGAAGTGGGACTGAATGGTTCGGAAAATTTGACCGTGGCGCTGTTCATCGCTCGCAGCTCGAACAATGCGGCTTTGAATTCGAGCATTTGTGATTCTTCTAGCGATTGATTGATAAAATGGAACGGTTTCTACTTCATCTTTAATGGATTCAGAGACCCCTTCTTGAAAAGTATTTGGCAGTTTTATGTTTAATGAAATCTGCGGGTAGCTGCCTGATAAATCATAATAGGCTTTAGAAAACCAGTCAAAGTGTTTAATTTCATCCTGCCGAATACCTAGTATAGCTTGTTGAAATTGATTATTAGGAGCCAGCTCCGCTAAGCGTGTATAGTAGTGAATAGCGGAAAACTCATCGTTTACAGCTTTGTTTATATCTCTTAGAAGCTGTTCATCTAGTCTTGTATCATCTTCCCAATATTCTTCATGCCGGGAGTAAAATTCATACATATGGATATACCTCCTCACCGTTTTGTTCTCTTGTCGTCAACATCATCGTATGTATAGACAAGAAAAGACGTACATTAAAAGAAAAAAGTTTAACAAAATGGTAAAAAGGGTATGTGCAGAGAATAGTATCAAAAAAGACAGAGGTTATCTTATGATTAAAATTGTAGCTAAAACCAAAGAAGGAGCTATTAAAGAAATAGAAATGAATGAGATTCGTTCAAGCCATGACTTTCAATGGTATTGGGTTGATTTTTACAATCCCATCGAGGAAGAAAAAAAGCAGCTTGAACAATTTAATTTTCATCCTTTAGCAGTTGAGGACTGTTTAAATCAAGGTCAGCGGGCTAAATTTGAGTTGTATGATGAGCATTATTTTTTAGTCTATTATGCCCTTCATAAAGAAGAGCTTGAGCACTTAGAAGTATCTGCGTTTGTAGGAGATAACTTTTTAGTCACTTACCATATGGATAAGCTAACGAGCGTGGCTAGGGTGTGGGAGCTTATCAAAAAAGACCCTGAGGCTACCGAAGATGGAACATGGGATATCATGTATGAACTCTTAGATCATACCGTTGATGAATACTTCCCTGTGCTTTATAAATTTGAAGATCATATTGACGACATTGAAGACAATGCAAAAGACGAACCTATGGATGAATTAATGAGGCAGCTTTATGACATCCGAAGTGATTTGTCACGAATGCGCCGCATTTTAAACCCCATGAGAGATTTAATGTATCGTATTATGTCAACTAATGCGTTAAAAGCAAAAGAGCAGGTTCGCTATTTTAATGATATTTATGATCACTTATTAAATATGATTGAAATTATGCAAGCAAGCAGGGATTTGTCAAATGATATTCGAGAAAGTTTTATGTCCATTAACTCGGATCGTATGAATTCAATCATGTTTACGCTCACGCTTATGTCAGCTATTTTCTTACCGTTGACGTTTATTGCTGGCCTCTATGGCATGAACTTTTCATATATGCCGGAACTGACAGGGAAATATAATTATTTTATTGTACTGGGCATTATGATTGGGCTTGTAGGCGTAATGGTCTTTGCCTTTTATAAAATGGGATGGTTCAAATATCGAAAAGGACCTAAACTATAAAGTAGATTGTTAACCTTCCTGTATAAATGTTAATCAACTCAGTAAAAATGAAATTAAATAAGCGAAGATCTTATCTGACTCTAGATAAGATCTTTTTCTTGTGCTATAAACAAGAAAAGCAGGGAAGCGAGGGAAGAATGTGAAACACGGAAGAATGGGGCTGCGAAGCATCACGGTGCTGCTTGTATGCATGGTGGTGATTCTATCGCTATTGTTAACGGATTTATTAGTTAGCAGTTCAATTGGAAAAAATATTCGGGATCAACAGGCTGAAAAAGCGCGGACTATTGCTACGATTATTTCAGAATCAACGAACGTGAAAGAAGGACTAGAGACAAAAACCCCTCAGTCAATTCAAGAATTTACTAAACGAATTCGTGAAAAATCAAGCGTCTTGTTTATCGTTGTTATGGATATGAATGGAATTCGCCAATCTCACCCAGATCCTAAAAAGATAGGAAAGAGATTTGCCGGAGGCGATGAGCAAAAATCATTGCACGGGAAATCTTATGTATCTGTATCAAAAGGAACGCTTGATAAATCTCTGCGCGCTTTTGCACCTATTTATAATGAAAAAAATCAGCAAATTGGCGCAGTAGCTGTGGGGATTTCTTTGAATAATGTAAATGAAGCAATTAGAGATGGGCATCGTCGAATTGTTTTAGGTTCATTAATTGGTTTACTTGTAGGCGTTCTTGGTGCTATTTTATTAGCGAATTACATAAAGAAAATTTTATTTGGCTTGGAACCTTCTGAAATTGCTAAAATTCTAGAAGAGAGAAGCACCATGCTGCAGTCGGTTCGTGAAGGAGTGATAGCTGTTGATAAAGAAGGTAATATTACACTTGCTAATCGTTCTGCACGCCGCTTATTTGTCAAAGCAGGGTTAGCAGCAGAGCCAATCGGTTTGTCTATTCGAGAATATATGCCCACCTCCAGGTTGGACGACGTTTTGTCTACGGGGGAATCTCATTATGATGAAGAGCAAGTCATAAATGGAGTAGCCATTGTGGTTAATAGGGTTCCGCTAGTAGTAAACGAAGAGATTGTAGGGGCACTTTCTACGTTTCGGGATAAAACAGAAGTTAATATCTTAGCAGAACAGCTAACAGGTGTTAAAATGTATGTGGAAGCGCTTCGAGCACAATCGCATGAATTTATGAATAAACTTCATGTGATTTTAGGAATGGTGCAGATGAATTATTATGATGAGCTAAAAACGTATATTCATCAGCTTGTTAATCACCGTGTCGATGAATCTAGTTCAGTGACTAAATCTATTAAAGATCATGCGTTGGCAGGGTTCCTCATGGGCAAAATGAGTTATGCTAGAGAGGAAAGCGTAGAACTGACGTTTTCCGCTGATGAAGTTATTCCAGAACCTTCAGATCCACACGTTACTCATCATCTCATTACCATTATTGGAAATTTAATTGATAATGCAATTGATTCAGTTTGTCATCAAGCCTCTAAAAAAGTGTCCGTTATGCTTGTGTATAAAAACAATAAACTTACGATTCAAGTCACGGATACAGGCTGCGGCATTCCTTCCGATACAATGAATCAGATTTTCAAGAAAGGCTTTTCTACAAAAGGAACGAGCAGAGGGTTTGGGTTGCATTTAGTGAAGCAAACGATTGATGAACTAGGTGGCCAAATCGTTATTGACTCATTTATAAATAGCGGTACCACATTCTATATTGATATTCCGTACGAAACAAGGAGAGATCAAGTTGATTAAAGTATTAATTGTTGAAGATGACCCAATGGTTGCTCAGTTTAATCAAAAGTACATTGAAGAGATAGAGGGGTTTACAGTGGTCGCTGTTGCTCATTCGGGTCATGAAGCCTTGGTGAAGGTAAATGAATATCAAGTGGATTTAGTGCTGCTTGATATCTTTATGCCTGGGCAAAATGGTTTGAAAGTTTTACAAGAGATTCGAACAAAACAAGAGGAAATAGATGTCATTTTTATAACCGCTGCTTCGGATGCCCAAACGATTCAGCAAGCTTTACGCTACGGAGCGATTGATTATTTGATTAAGCCTTTTACATTTGAACGCTTTTATCAAGCACTTTCGGCTTACAAACAAACATTTCGTACGTTAAAACAGCAACCTCAGCTTAATCAACAGGAATTGGACGGGCTGTTGTCTAATAAAAAAATAAAAGAGGTTCCGGTAGAGCCGTTGCCTAAGGGTTTAACGACTGGAACATTAGAAGTTATCGTAGAAGCCATTGAGCATCTTAAAGATGACCCTTTTTCGACCGATGATGTAGCTGAAAAAACGGGAATTTCAAGAGTGTCTATTCGGAAATATTTAAAATTTCTAACAGATATAGGTCTTCTTGGAGAAAGAATGACTTACGGCACAATAGGACGTCCTGTGTATGCGTACTTATACAATGAACAAAACCGTCACTTGCTGCATCACTACCTCGTTGACTTTGAAAAATAAAGAGATTGACCTGTCAGAGACGTCCGTTGCTATTTTGTCAGTGTGAGAATATTTTACTGTAGAGTGCGGGTGAGTTAAGTGGTATGGTTGATAATAACAAAGGAAAAAAACAAGTCGTTTGACTGAAAAAGAGGTGGTTTCTTGATTGAAAGCATAGAAAGCTTGACTGAATTACTGTTATCAGGGAATCAAGATGAAGCTTGGAATATTGTGTGGAAAAAAAGACAGCAGGGTTTCGATACATTTTATATTTTTCAGCAATTCATTTCAGTGTCAATGGCTCAAATCGGTATGATGTGGGAAGAAGATGAAATTTCAGTGGCTGATGAACATTTAGCTACTACTACCTGTGACTATGTTTTGTCACGCTATCAATTGTGTATAAGACAAGAAGTTATTAAAAATGAAAAAAAAGGTCTGTTTTTGTGTATAGAAAATGAACAGCATTTTTTAGGTTTAAAAATGATTTCCATTCTCTTTGAAGAGCACGGATGGCAGACGAAACTTTTAGGAGCAGATTCTCCGCTTTTACATGCAACGCACGCTGTTGAACAATGGAAACCTGATTTAGTAGGAATCTCGTTCAGTTTAACTCATCATATAGAAAAAGCAAGCGAATATATAGAAGGATTACAAAAGACAAAACATCAGCCGCTTATTTTAGTTGGAGGCCGAGTAGTTTCAAACTATAAGTTTCCTCTTGTTCAAACAAATCAAGTTCGATTTATTGCACAGTTAGAGGAGTTGAAAGAGTTTTTTCATTATCAATCAATTAGGGGGATTAAGGTTGTCGACTATTAAATATGCTCCGCTTCCTGTTTTTATTATGGATGAGGAAATGAATATTCTAGCGCAATCTGATGAAGCAGCCGCTTTATTCGGAGAGGTTCAACATTTTTTAGAAATTGTTGACGAAGATAGTCAGAACAAAGCTAGAAAACGATTAGGACAGAAGAAAAAAATAAAAACAGAATTAGTCATGCATTCGCGCAAAGCTAAGATGTCTCTTTATACCGTGAATTGCAAATGGGAGCAAGATAAGGCGCATGTAATATGTGTAGAGGAAGATTCTCAAATTAGAATTCTTTCAGAAAAAATCGAACAACACACAGCGCGTTTATCTGAAACGGACTTAGAACTCCTGCTGCAAAAAGAACGATTGGAAAAGGCCATGAACCGAGTTATAGAACTTTCAGGACCATTTATTCATTTATCAAATAACATGGTACTTATCCCTCTGTTTGGAGATTTATTTGAAGAAGTCATCATGAAAAATGAACATCGGCTGCTCAAACAGATAGATGAAGAAACCGTTGATCGAGTTATTATTGACTTTAATGGAATCGGTCAAATTGATGAACGAGGTGTTGCCGCGCTAGAACATTTAATATGGGAATTTCAGCTAATGGGCGTACAGATTTATCTAACAGGTGTGACACCCGATCATAGCCAATGGCTTCACCAGTATCATTTTCAAGCAAATGTAAAATCTATTAGTAACTTAGGTCAGGCCATTCATCAATTTTTTACAACGGCATGAAATGGCTACGAAAAGTCAACAATTCATATAACGGCAATAAGACAGGGAATCAATACGGATAAACAGGTGATTAAAATTTGGTGAAACACGCGCGTAAAGTAGCTTTAAGAATTTCGATTGTATATATCATTATTGGCGCTGTATGGATCTTGATATCTGACAATATATCTAGAACATTAGCGCAAGGTCGTTTTGAAGTATATATTTTTTTTCAACAGTACAAAGGTTGGTTTTTTATTTTAGCTACGGGGATTATTTTATATGGTCTGGTATATAGGAGAGCTTATAAACTAGTGAAGTCCCAGCAAGAGCTCATAGCGAAAGAACACGAACTTCAAACGAGCAATCAGCACTATCAGTCTTTATTCAAACATAACCCCGATGGCGTTTTTGAAATAAGCAAAACAGGGGAAGTTCTTCTTGCTAACCCAGAAGGTGAAGCAATCGTTGGATACTCCAGTGAAGAATTGCAAAAGATGAAACCTTCAGCACTTATTGCAGCTGAAGAATTTGATATGTGTAAAGAGTATTTTAAAGAAGTACTGAATGGAAAAGGTGCTAAGTTCGAAATGAATGTTATCAATAAAAAACAAGAAAGACGGTTGCTTAGGTGTTCTTTGCTTCCCATCGTCGTTCATAAGCAGGTGGTAGGCGTATTTATGATTGCACGTGATATCACTACATACCGCCAAGATGAAGAGCTTATGATAACCTCGGAAAAAATGTCGGTTATTGGACAAATGGCAGGTGCCGTAGCACATGAAATTAGGAACCCGCTCACTTCTTTAAAAGGCTTTGTACAAGTTATGCAAGCCTCTAAGGAAACAAATGACACTTATTTAGACATTATGATGTCTGAAATCGACCGCATCAACTTAATCTCCAGTGAAATGCTTATTCTTGGAAAAAAGCAGCATGTATCTTTTGAAAAGACCAATTTATGCGAGATTTTAAAACAAGTTATTACACTAATGGAAGCGCAGGCCAATTTAAATAATGTTTCTATTTTGTTGAAGGAAACAACAAAAAGGCCTATTTATGTTTCGGCTGATGCAAATCAGTTGAAACAAGTGTTCATCAATGTGATTAAAAACGGTGTAGAAGCTATTATTGAGAAAGGTCATATTACAATAACAGTTGAAGAAAAAGATACACGAGCATTAATCCACTTTGAAGACAATGGAGTCGGAATGAGTCAAGAGAGGGTTGAACAAGTAGGGACGCCGTTTTATTCTACGAAAGAAGCTGGCACTGGCTTAGGACTGGCCGTATGTTACAAAATCATGGAGCGTCATCAAGGTACCATGCATTTTAAAAGCGGTAAAGGAAAAGGAACAACGGTTACTATTGATATGCCGATTATAGAACGAAACAGCCGCCTCTCGTAGTTCAGAGAGCGGCTGTTTTCTTGAAAAAGAGAAAGTAAGCGGTTGAGCCCTTTACGTGGGGATCCATATAGGACATAAAACCTCCTTCTTATACAAGTTTTCGTCCATAATAAAGAGGATCATATTGTTTTCTATAGAAGCAATAGTGTATCATAGTTGAAGCTATGTATATTGATGTAGAAAAGTTAAGGCAAGAACCGATTTTTCTACTGACGGATTGACAGGGTCCTTTGGGATAAGAAAGGCTTATTTATAAATAGAAATTAAGGTCAGTATAGATTTAACGCACATGCCCACTGATACATTCGTTTAATTGAAATGAAAAAACGTTTATAATATCGAGAAAAGCATGGAAAAGGAGATAGATATGAGTCAGGTTATAGAGACTTTACAGCCTTTTTTACAAGAGGCTTGGAAAAAAGCAGGGTTCAATGAGCCTACTGCCATTCAAACAAAAGCTATTTCAGAAATTTTAGCTAATAAAGATGTAATAGGAGAATCTCCAACGGGAACAGGGAAGACGCTGGCATATTTGTTGCCTGTCTTACATCGCATTCAGCCGGGCCCCTCTCATATTCAAGCGGTTATTTTAGCATCTTCCCATGAATTGGTTATGCAAATTCATGGTGAAATTCAAACTTGGTCACAGGGAAGCGGCATTTCAAGCGCAGCGTTTATCGGCGGAGCGAATATGAAACGTCAATTGGAAAAACTAAAAAAACGTCCTAATATCATTGTTGGTACTCCAGGACGCTTGAACGAATTAATTAAAATGAAGAAATTAAAAATGCACGAAGTCAAAACAATTGTGATTGATGAAGCGGATCAATTATTTGTGCCTGAACATGTTCAAACGGTTCAACAGATTGTGAAAATGGCGTTAAGTGATCGTCAAATTCTAGTCTTCTCAGCTACCGTATCAGAACGTACCAAATCGTTAGCAAAAGACATGATGAACCATCCCCTTGAAATAGAGGTAGGAAGAGATGAACTTCCAGCTTCTAAGGTAGAGCATGTATACATTAAAAGTGAAGCCAGAGATAAAGTGGACGTACTTAGAAAACTAGTTCGCCAAGAACAAATGAAAGCTTTAGCCTTTTTTAAAGGCATTGATACTCTTATCGAGTTTGAAGAAAAATTAACATTTAAGCATGTAGAAGCCGGCTCTTTACACAGTGAAACGAAAAAAGAAGATCGTGCTACGACGATTAAAGGGTTTCGAAAAGGAGATTTCCCTATCTTATTAGCAACGGATGTCGCAGCTAGAGGATTAGACATCAAGGGACTGACGCATGTGATTCACATCGATGTTCCTCAAGATGCGGATCAATACGTGCATCGCTCAGGTAGAACAGGCAGATCGGGAGCAGAAGGTACAGTTATTTCTCTTGTGACTGAACGAGAAGAACGAAATTTAAAACAAATCGCACGTGAACTTCAACTTTCATTAGCGAAAAAAGAGCTTTATATGGGCGAAATCGTTGATGAAGGAACAAAAGAGCAGTCTCGTACAGCTAAAAAACCTTCGAAAAAGCCATTTAACAAGAAAAAGAAACAAAAAGGTCGAATGTAAACTAGGTATTCTGCCTTTTTACAACAGCAGTGTCACAACCTAAAAAGCAACGTCTACTGCTTTATTACAGCAGCTTGGCGTTGTTTATTTTCTCTATTTTTCCTGTATAAATAAGTAAAAAAAGAGAAATGTAGATATTTTTTCCTAGGTATGAAAATAGTTTGAATGATGGATTTTGTTTTTTGTAACCTTATTTTAACATTACTTTAAGAGACTTCTAATAAAAGAGGAAGAAGGACGTGGGGACATTTTATGGATGCAATTGATGATCTCTTTGACGACATAGAGCGAAGAAGAAAAAGCAAAGAATATAGTCGAGATGCAGATCAATTAGAATCATATTTACATGAAGTTCAACGTATTATGGAATTTCTTGAAGAAGGTATCTATCTGTTTCAAAATTCGCACCAACAATATGCGTCAGATTGGTCAGGGCGTTCTAAGAGCTCATATGAGGATATTTATAATGATATTACGCAATCTACTTTTCATCTGTACGACGTAAGGGATGAATTGTTTCAAACTTTACGCTTAGAAATTTCACGATTAAGAGAGTTAGCATCGGCGTAATAAATAACATTATCGACTCACTCCTTTAGAAAGTGAGTCTTTCCGTATAGGCTTAAAAAATGTTTGGATGACTGAAGGCTTACAAGAGATAGGGGGACGGACATACATGGAGATAAAGGTAAATCCAGAGGTGCTGCAGACATTTGCAGAGCGAATTCAGCAGTCTCATTCACAAACGGCTGATGCACTTCAAAAACTAAGCTGGGAAGCTACAAATCTACATTTCTTGTCTGTTGCAGATATTGATAAAGTGCTGGACTTGCAGGAAGAGTTACAGCATATGATTCGCAAACTTGATTCGCTAACGGAAAACGCACATTTATTAGTAAAAGACACTGCAGAACAAATGAGAAAAGCAGATGGAGAGCTAGAAGGCTCTTCAGGCTGGACGGAGTTTTGGTCGAGCGTATGGAGCGATGGGAGCACCCATTCACAAGATACATGGAATGACATAAAGAATTTAAAAGGATGGAATACGTATGACAATATGCACAGAACGATTGAAAAGCCTCTAGGTACTCTTAATGTTATGTGGAATTCGCTTTCTATGTCTTGGGAAGAAAAAGTAGTGAATGGTTCTACATGCAGTCGAACGGAATTTTTTACTTATGGCGTTATTCAAATGGGGTTGGGCATTTTAAGTCAGGAAATGAATCCTTCAAACATTATGTTTAGTGACAGCATAGAGGAAGTGAAGAGAGAATGAATGAAGTATATGATGGCGCTGGAAGTGAAATAGTACAGTTCCTTACAGGGTTGTCTCGGCAATGAAATATACATTTAACTTATTAGAAAAATCGTTAATTGAAGCAATGAAAGACAATAAGAAAATTGCTCAATTTTATAAAACTTTAATGAATAGCAATTTATGGCTAGTTGTTAGTTCAGAGCATGGAGCATCAGATATATTAATTGGAGAGCACTACGTTCAGACGATGAAAAGCGCAGCGTACCGATATCTACCTGTTTTTTCGTCAAAATATCCGATTGAACAGATGCTGAAAGATGAAAAGACCGTATGCGTATCATTTAAGGATATGCTGCCTGTATTAAATGAAGAAATAGCGATATTACTTAATCCTGACACGCCTCTCTCAAAATTATTCATCCCCGAAGAAATAAGGATGTTAAAAGAAGATCAAAATTATTTTAAGCAGTAGCCAAAGCGATAACAAGCGCATGTGCTTTGTCCAAGCATGTCTGAATCTTAAATAAATAGAAGATATGTATAAAGAGGCAGGGCCTTAAATAGGTTTCTGCTTTTTTATTACTAGTAAATAGTTCTATAGATAATGAACAAAAATGTAATTTAATAGTCTTATAGTTTTTATTTTCCTTTAAATAGGTACCTATAGATCAGATGGAAAAGGTTTAAATGAGAACAAAATCTTGGTTGTTCAGGTTTTATTTGCATTTTTAGGGGTATTTGTAGATACATATTCTCATTTTTGGAGGCTTTTACAAGTAACCTTTGACCTTATCACTAGAGTTTCTTACAATAATAGTAAATATATAAACCGAAGGAGAGATATGTATGTCAGGAATTATTCGCGTAACACCAGCAGAGCTTCGCGACATGGCAGGTCGATATACTAACGAAAGCGGTCAAGTTCAAGAATTAGTAAGCCGTCTTGATACAATGAAAAATCAACTTCAAGACATGTGGGAAGGTGCTTCAAGCGAAGCGTTTGCTGCTCAATACGAAGAACTAAAGCCTTCTTTCGTTGAAATGTCTAATCTACTTACAAAGATTGCTAAGCAATTAGACGACTCTGCAAATGTTCTTGAAGATACAGATAACCAAATCGCTAGCCAAATCCGCGGTTAACTTCATCTAATAATCTAAGTGAAGTAATAAAAGGAGCGCCCTATTCTCAAAAGATGAAGGCGCTTTTTCTATGTTTTGAGGTGATGAAACCCTATGTATATAGAAGTAACAGTAGACTTAAAGCACTATACAGGTGATCGGTTCGATTTGCGACTATCAAACTATCATTCACTCAAAAAAGTAGTCGAGATCGTTTGGCAAGCTAAAAAGATTACTCAATCACCAAAGGACGGTGCGTGGATACGTGTTTCAAATAAAAATCTTATTTTCTCGGGAAATGAGACGATGATTAACTGCGGAATTACCACAGGTGATTGTATCGAAATTCTCTAAAGGAGTCTATTAGAATGTCAGAGAAGAAACCGACTTACTTAGAAGAACAGCTCGAAGCTGTAATGACGCGTCATAATAATGAATATACATTTATTTTTCAAAAAGAAAAAATTCGACTTAATCGTTCTGTTGAGATTGAAATGTTAAAGGATGTAAACACGGCTTTTCAAAAAGAAATCATGATGAGCGATGATGAACTTAAAATAACAATTAAGCCTACCTCTGAATTTCAACCTTTTACAGCATTAAGGGGAAAAGAAGAACAGCAAAAGTGGCTATTTGCAGATCAGCTTATCAAAAAGGTAAAGCAGCATTCTTTTTCAAGGCTGCATTTGTTGATTTGTCCAGAAAATATCATTTTTGATAAAAGTTTAAGTCCGGCTTTTTTACATTATGGAGTGAAAGAAAGTTTACCTCCTTATGAGTCTAACGAGGAACAAAGCTTTCAAGAGCTAAAAGCTACAATAGCAGCGGCCGTTGACTCATCGCATACATTTGAACAGTATTTTAAGTTATATGAGACCTTGCAATTAAAAGAAGACGCTAAAAAAATAATGCATATCAGCAATGAGGAAGAGTTGAGTCAATTTGTTCAGCATAAGTTAACCCAAATTGAAAAACATCAAAAGACACTCGTTCAACTTCCTCAAAAACGCTGGACCATTTTTAAGTTTTCATCTGTGGGTATACTTGTCTTATTAATTCCAGCTCTTATTTATACTTTTTACTCTTACTTTTTTGCTCAGCCGAAACAAGAAGCATTTGTAGAAAGCAACGAATACTTTCTTGAAAAAAACTACAGCAAAGTAGTCGACAAACTTGAAGATTATGACATTGAAAGCATGCCTAAAATTGTGCAATACGAAATAGCAACTTCCTATCTTGTTAATGAAAAGTTAGGGGAGGAGCAAAAAGCAAATGCTTTAAAGACTATTACGCTTCAGTCAGATCCTCAGTACTTTGCCTATTGGTTTTACATTGGCCGAGGAGACAACAAAAAAGCGCTAGAAGTCAGCAGGTTGTTAGAAGAACGTTCATTAATTATCTATGCACTAATGAAATACGAAGGTCAGCTAAAGACAGACAACGATTTAGCGGCTGATAAAAAGCAAGAAGAGCTTGATAAAGTAGCAAACGAACTTGAAGAATTTAAGAAAGAAAATGATCAACAAGAAGCGGAAGCAGCCAAGCAGCAAGAAGAGAAACAAGCTGAGGAGGCACAGGCGGCCAAGCAGCAGGAAGAAGAACAGAAAGCTGCAGAAGCCGAGAAAAAGAAACAAGAAGAGCAGAAAAAACAGCAGGAAGATCAATCGAAGTAGGGAGGTAGTTGTATGAATATGCTTTGGGTAGTTAGTGGGCAAACGTATCAGCAGCTGCCTGTAGATTTTAAAACTTTTCGCCAAGCAACGGTAGGAAACACTCAGCATCAAACTTTTACGTTTTCCTATCCCTTTGAGAAGGGGCAAATGACGCTGTCATCTGAAAAGAACGGCCGGCTCTTGATTTCCTACGGAGAAGAAAGGATAGCAGAGCTATCTGTTTCTGAGTCGTTTGTATGGCGAGAACAAGGACATGCTTTAACCTTTGTTCTTACAGAGACGGCTGTTAAAGAAGCTGTCTATTATATTGATTATGGATCAGAAGTTTCGTTTTCCACAAGTGATGAAGCAGCTGATGTGTATCAGCAAAAAGAAAAGTGTATAGCAGAGCCAAAAGAAGGATTTTACTTATCAAAGATAAACGGGAAGTGGAAGGTCTTTTATAACCAAGAACCGCTTTATCTTAACGGACACCGACTAGAAGAGAATACGAACCTTCAGCCCGGTGATCTTATTTTATGGTCTTCTATGACCATTCAATTGATCGAAAAAGATTTGCTGAAGATTCAAAGCTACTATAATTATGCATCTAAGCTTCCAGCTACGGCACAGCCTATTTCTGAAATGAAAAAGAAGTACCCGGTTTATAGACGAACACCGCGCATGATATATGATTTGCCTAATGATAAGGTGAGCTTATCCTTTCCGTCTCAAGACAATGACGAAAATAACCGAAGCTTATGGCTTACTATTTTACCGCCATTAGTCATGCTTTTAGTCATGGGTACGGTCTCGATTATTCAGCCTAGGGGAATTTTTATTATTATATCTGTCATGATGTTTACGACCACGCTGATTGTATCTACCGTTCAATACTTCAAAGATAAAAAACAGCGCAAGAAGCGGCAGGAGCGTCGTCGTCGAATCTATACAAAGTATCTAGAAAACAAGCGTGAGGAATTACAAGAACTAGTATCAGTTCAACGAGATGTATTATCTTATCATTTTCCGACGTTTGAACGAATGAAATATTTAACAGAACAGATTTCTGATCGAATTTGGGAACGAACTGTAGAAAGCAGTGATTTTTTACAGGTGCGTCTTGGAACAGGAACAGTTCCTGGAAGCTACCAAATTTCTTTAAATAGCGGGGATATGGCTAATCGAGAAATTGATGATTTGCTTGAGCAGTCTCAGCACATGGAAAAGGTCTATCGAGAAGTCAAAAATGCCCCTGTTACCGCTCATTTAGGTTTAGGCTCTATCGGTCTGGTAGGAAAGATGAAAACGGTGAAGAATGAACTGCATCAGCTTGTAGGACAGCTGGCATTTTCCCACAGTTATCATGACGTAAGATTCGTATTCATTTTTGATGAAGAAGAATATAAAGAGTGGGAATGGATGAAATGGCTTCCTCATTTTCAGCTTCCGCATTCTTTTGCGAAAGGTTTCATCTATAATGAACAAACGAGAGATCAGCTTTTATCTTCTATTTATGAAATGCTGAGAGAACGCGATTTAGATGAAGCAAAAGGAGAAGGGGTTTTCCTGCCTCACTTTGTTTTTATTATTACGAATCAGCAGTTAATTGCAGATCACGTTATCTTAGAGTATTTAGAAGGATATCACCCTCACCTTGGGTTCTCTGCGATATTTGCGGCAGAGACAAAGGAAAGCTTAACGGAGCACGTTCACACACTCGTTCGTTATATTAACGAATCCGAGGGGGATATATTAATTCAAAAGCAAAAAGCTGTGAATATTCCATTTCAGCTTGATAAACACACGCTTGATTATAATGAAAGATTTGCAAGGATGCTGCGGACATTGGATCACCAAGTTGGCATGACCAACTCAATTCCAAATAGCGTTTCATTCTTAGAATTATTTAAAGCAAGAGAAATTGGTGAGTTGGATATCGTGCAAAGGTGGCAGAGCAATGAATCAGCTAAGTCACTAGCAGTTCCTATTGGGTTAAAAGGAAAAGAAGATATTGTTGAACTAAATCTTCATGAAAAGGCTCACGGCCCTCATGGATTACTTGCAGGTACGACGGGGTCAGGGAAAAGTGAATTCCTACAAACGTACATTCTTTCGCTAGCGGTGAATTTCCACCCCCATGAAGTCGCATTTTTATTAATTGACTATAAGGGCGGAGGAATGGCTCAGCCGTTTAAAAACATGCCTCATCTGCTTGGAACCATTACAAATATTGAAGGAAGTAAGAATTTTAGTACAAGAGCCTTAGCTTCTATTAAAAGTGAATTAAAGCGACGCCAACGCTTGTTTGATAGATATGAAGTCAATCACATTAATGATTACACAGATTTATATAAGCAAGGTATGGCAGAAGAACCCCTTCCTCATTTATTCTTAATCTCGGATGAATTTGCTGAGTTAAAAAGTGAAGAACCAGAGTTCATTCGCGAATTAGTCAGCGCGGCGCGCATTGGACGTAGTCTGGGCGTTCATTTAATTTTAGCCACGCAAAAGCCAGGCGGTGTTATTGACGATCAAATTTGGAGTAATGCGCGCTTTAAAGTAGCTTTAAAAGTCCAAGATGCCGCTGACAGTAAAGAAATCTTAAAAAATGCGGACGCTGCTTCTATTACGGTGACGGGGCGAGGCTATCTGCAGGTTGGAAATAATGAAGTGTATGAACTGTTTCAGTCAGCTTGGAGCGGCGCGCCGTACATGGAAGATACGTATGGGGCTGAAGATGAAGTCGCCATTGTTACAGATCTCGGGTTGATTCCTTTATCTGATGTATCTACTCAGCAGACGTCATCTAAACAAGCGGAAGCAGAAATTGATGTTGTGGTGCAAAAAATTGAAAAAACGCAGCAGGAACTAGCTATCAAAAAATTAAATAGTCCATGGCTGCCGCCTCTTAAAGAGAGATTGCTTCGCAGTGAGTACACAGAGAAGCGAGACGGTGTATTCCCAATTGGCTTGATTGATGAACCGGAAAAGCAAAGTCAAACGGTATATAACTACCAGCTGATGGATGATGGAAACATTGGTATATTTGGTTCGTCAGGATACGGTAAATCGTTTACAGTCATGATGTTGCTTCTTAGTCTAGCTGAAAGACAAAGCCCGGAGCAGCTTCATTATTACATTTTTGACTTTGGAAACGGCACGCTGCTGCCGCTTCGTCAGCTGCCTCATACGGCGGATTATTTTTTAATGGATCAAATGCGTAAAATTGAAAAATTTATGACGATTATCAAACAAGAAATCGCAAGGCGAAAGCAGTTATTTCAACAGCAGGAAGTTAGCAATATCAAAATGTATAATGCTCTAAGTTCAGAAGAGCTGCCTCTAATTTTTATCACGATTGATAATTTTGATCTTGTCAAAGAAGAAATGCAAGATCTAGAAATGCAGTTCACACAGCTCGTGCGTGATGGCCAGTCTTTAGGAGTTTATATGATCTTTACCGCGACGCGTGTGAATTCTATTCGTCAGTCACTTATGAATAACTTGAAAACGAAAGTTGTTCATTATTTAATGGATCATTCAGAAGCGTATTCTATTTTAGGACGTACGCCGTATGCGCTAGAGTCTATTCCAGGCCGGGCTATTATCAAAACGGATCAGCCTTATTTTGCGCAGCTGTTTTTACCTGCGGAAGGAAAAGATGATTTTGAAATCTTTGATGCAGTTAAGCTGCACATTCAACGATTAAAGAATCAATACGCTGATGCTACTGTTCCGGAGCCTGTACCAATGCTGTCACCGAAGCTGGTGCTTGCCGAGTTTATGATGGACAGAAGGGTTATTCGGGAAAAAGGAGTCATTCCTCTTGGTTTAGATGAAGAGTTTGTTCGACCGGTGTATATGAACTTTACGAAAAATAAGCATTGCATCGTCATGGGGCAGACGCAAAAAGGAAAGACAAATGTAGTGAAGGTCATACTGCAAACAGCGCTTGAACAAGGCGTGAAGCAAATCGGATTATTTGATTCGGTTGACCGCGGTTTATCAAGCTATGCAGCTGAAGATGAAGTTGCTTACATGGAAACAAAAGAACAGATTATCGACTGGCTTGATTTAACTGAAGAACGGTTGCAGCGACGTGAAAATAAGTATTTGGAAGCAGTGCAGGAAGGAACGGTACACAGTCTTTCATTTGTCCCGATCATGCTTGTAGTAGATGGATTTGTACGATTCCAGCAAAACTTAGACAGCGTCCTGCAGGATCGTATTACAAAATTGATGAAAAATTATAGTCACCTGGGCTTTAACTTGATTGTTGCAGGGAACAACAATGAGTTTTCAAAAGGATTTGACGCGTTAACAACAGAAGTGAAGCAAATTAGCCAAGCCGTGTTGCTCATGAAGAAAACGGAGCAAAGCTTATTTACACTTTCTTATGACCGAAAAGAAGCAGACGTTAACCCTGGCTTCGGTTATTATATTAAAAGTGGAAAAGAAACGAGAATTCAAATCCCGCTATGTGTAAGTGAAAGGAAGATCTTAACATGACCGAACAGCGTAAGTATACACTTAAAGTCATATTAGCTGTTGTTTTAATCTTGGCTCTTCCTTCTTTCTTTTTTCAGTATATTGGAGACAACCCGCTGCAAGTCACAGAAAACTCAACAAGAACGATTGCGGTTGTTAACGAAGATAATGGAGTAAAAGAAAATAGTGAAAAAGCGATAGAATTTGGTGAAAAAGTGACTCCTCTTTTACAGGAGGGGTCGGATTATCAATGGACCGTGCTTGGACGAAGCGCAGCTACAAGCGGTTTACAGAATGGGAAATATGACGCGGTTATCTATATTCCCTCGACTTTCTCACAAAATATTTTATCGTATCAGGAAAAAAAGCCAGAAAAAGCTACTTTGGAATACAAAGTTCAAAGTCAGCTTAACGCAGTTAATAAGGAAAAAGTAGTAGGGGAATTAGAAGATGCTACTACAAAGGTTAATAATGAAATGTCCTCTTTGTACTGGAGTTATGTATCACAGGAAGTGGACAAAGTACGCGGACAGTTCGATAAAATTCTAAATAAAGAAATCGCCTTTCAAAAAACAATGGTCGCTTTTTATAAACCGAATTCAAAAGATTTAGCAGGTGAATTAAATGATCAAAAGAAAATTCTTCAGCAAATCCAAGATAATGTAAATAAAGCAGAAAAAGGTTCGAGCGACAGACAAGGCGACGTAGAACAGGTTGAAAAGAATTTAAACAGCTTCATTGAATATGTAAATCAATATCAAACATATCAAGAAACACAGAAACAAATGCTTGAAAAAACGCAGGCTCAAAGCGTTGCTGCAATTCAAGAAGGGTTGTCTTCCCTTGAATCTAATCAGCCAAGCTCTAAGCAAAATTTTAATGAGCAGGCCAATCAAGTGTTTAGTGGCTTATCTTCGATTCAACAGCAGCTGGATCAAAATCAAAAAGCCGTTGGAGAACTTGGAGACCAACAAGCGGATAACGTCAGTGAACAAGAAAAAGCTCTGCAAGATTTGAACGGCCAAATAGTCAGTTCATATAAACAGCAGTCTGAGCAAACAACTCTAAATCAAATTGAAAGTAAGCTAAAGCCGCTTCGTGCGCAGCTAGAGACAGCTTCATCAAATGATAGTGGTGGAGGCTCAACGGATCCAGGGGAAAGTGATGGAACTCAGCCAGACCCTAATCAAGGAGGAGAAACGCCAACGGACCCTGGGGAAGGTGACGGAACTCAGCCAGATCCTAATCAAGGAGGAGAGACGCCAACGGATCCTGGAGAAGAAGATGGAACTCAGCCAGATGCCGGTCAAGGCGAAGGAACTTCAGAACCAATTAAAGTGGATTTATCTCAGCAAACAGCAAAGCTTGATGATATATCAAAAGGGCTTGAAGACTTAGAACAGCAGCTCCAAGGAATGGTGAACGAAACACCTGAAGCGACTGAAGCACCTAAGACATCTGAGGGAACGGAAACGCCTGAAACGCCTGAAACACCGGACACACCGGACACATCGGATACATCAGGTACATCCAATGCTGTGAAAAGTGCGCTTGAAAAAGTGGCTAATCTGAAAACACAGGTACAAGCAGTCAAAGATGAGCTGCAAAATGTAACTGTTCAGCCTGAAACTTCAGGAGAAAATACGGATGCGCTGAAGCAGAAAATTGCAAGCTTGGAGGCAGACGTTACGTCTTTGACAGCACAGAAAAACAAAGCAGAAAAAGACTTAGAAGAAGCAACCAAGTCGTCGAGCAGTCAAATTGCTAAGCTTCAAGAAGAAAATGAACGATTAAAAAAAGAGAATGAAAAGTTGAAAGAAGACGGCAAAAAGCCTTCTAAAGGTAGTATGGATGTAGACAATCTCATTACGATGATTAAAAACAAAGAAGATAAAATCTTATCTTCTCCAAACCTTTCAGCTTCTCGCAAGGAAAAGCTGAGCAATACATTCTCAGGTAAGATTCAAAGCAGCAGTGCAGAAGATATGCTAAAGTACTACGGTGATTTATCGCAGTATGATTTGATTTTAGCTCAAGTAGGAAATACAGACGTACAGAACAGCGTCCTTAACAACGACTCTATTAAAGGAAGTTTGCAGCAGGCGTTAGCTGGCACCGTCTCTTCTCAAGATGCACGTAAGCAAATCCAACAAAATCTGTCTCTAACAAAAGAAGAGTTAGCACAGTTCCAAAGTTCAGTGCAAGATTTTGCTGACCAATATGGACAAACAGTTGATGCTGAACAAGCATCTATTATGGAAGAGCTATCAGCTATTCAAGAAAAAGCAAATGCAATGAATCAAGAGCTTCAATCTAGCGCAGGTGAAGATCAAGCATTAGAAAAGAAAGAAGCTCCAGACGTAACGGGCTTAATGACGCTGCAGCAAAGCATGGGTCAAGAGTTGAAAGGAATGAACCAACTCATTTCATCTTTAGGTGAAAGACAAGCTAATGTTGTCACATACACAGATGAATTGCAGAAGCGTGTAAATGAAGTCCAGGATAAAGCTGACACGCTTAATAGCAAGTGGGCCCAAAATGTGGATTCAACGAAGTTGGTTCGCGGCCAGGTATACCGTTTATTAAATAATACATTAGTAGATGGACAGAATAATGATTACGTTTATCATTATTTAGCGAATCCTCTTCAAGTAAGCGGTGAAGTGCCGGCTGAAAAAGTAAAAGAGGTTCCACCGGTTGTCATTTTGGTTATTATCTTAATCAGCAGCTTACTAATTGGCTATTTCAGTCAATACTACCGACATGCACCTATGCTTGTAAAAGGTACGCTGTTTGGGTTATTAAATTTGATTGTAGGGTTAATGGTAAGTATCTTTAGCCTTAATATTTATTCGTTATCGGGAGACCGGGCAATGGAATGGTCAATCTTTACGATCGTCTTATTGCTTGCCTCATCTACACTCGTACGTATTGCTTTCTTATTAGGAAACTTCGCTGGATGGGTGACGACAGTAGGGTTGATTTTATTTTATATTACCCCACTTCTTAACTTATCTATGCCAAACTTTAATTACGAAGATCCAGTATCTAAAGTATATATGTCAATTCAATATGATACGCAGTCTCTGTTTGGACAGGCGCTTATTGTATTACTGGGGATGACTGCCGTTTTAAGTGTTCTGCCATCTATTATTCGTGCTTTAAAGACGACTAAAGAGGTTGAAAATGATGAAACCTATAGTGCTTAATAAGAAGATTGGAAGTATTGTTCTTATTTTTTCACTCCTTTGTTTCCCTATAGCAGCAGCGGCTGAAGCTGATGACGGAAACGTTGAAGAGATTAAACCAAATGTATATAAAGATGATCCGATTAACTTGGACCCCGAATCTTTGCTGGAAAATAAAAAAGAAGTAGGAAATATTCCGGAGGAAATAAAGGATCTTACATTTGAAAAAGAGGAAGATGCAGAGAAAGAGAGCTTAAAAGAAAGTCTTTTTGCGAACGCATCAGCTGAAGATAATACGATTTCTGCGAAAGCAAAAGAATATAACTTGTTTTCTTCTAAAAACACTTCCTACAAGAAAGATCGAACAGAACAAATTGCTTCTGAAAAGTCATCAGACCTACAATGGTTTTATTTACTATTGATTGGTGTGGGGGTTGTTGTATTATTTGCGGTTTTAATACCGCGCATTAGTCCTCAGCCTTCTGTAAAAAAATGAAAAAACCTCGCTGTTAATCAACAGCGAGGTTTTTTCGTATAGACGCAAGCTTATAGGCGGCGGAAGCCTTCTTCAAACAAATAATCTTCTGCTTCTTCGTAAGATAGAAATGCTGCCTCTAAATTCAAGCCAGAATAAACATTCCACAGGTCATCTTCATGAACAAGTAAAAGCGTTGCATTGTCTGGGCCGTTCCAGCGCTGTTCATTTCCATTCCCTACAATAGCTTCTTCTCTAGCTGTATCAGGAAGGGTAGACAAAGATTCAATAGAAGCTTCAATAATTGAGCGAAGCTCTTCTTCTGTATAATCACGGATATTTACAAGACCTTTGTCATTTGTTTCATATCCTTTTAAAAACCCTGCATATACAAATCCATTTCCGTTAGGGTGCAGATGATGCACAACAACCGTTTTATCGTACACGCTTTCTTCATAATGAAAATTCACGCGTCCTAAAGATACATCTTTTCGATGCAGCTCTGGAAACGATGAAATAATAGCTAATTTTTCGTCAAAACTAAGCATAGACAATCCTCATTTCTATTTAAATCATTTCATTTTCTGAAATGGTATAAGCTCTTTTACGATTCGGTTGATTATACCATATATAAAGAAAGACACATAATGCTTTTTCCAATGTGGACTTTTGAAAATATAACCCTTTGCATAAAGTGGCTGTCACTGTAAAGAAGAATACATCTTTTTCACTATAAAACTTAACAAAAAATAGGCAGGGAATTCACAGTGAAAAAATAATATAAAGAGGTGGAAGAAAACTAGTTTTCAAACCTATCATAAGGAGGAATAAAAAAGTGAAATTATACGCTCTGTGTAAAAAAACATGGGCAATGTCCCTGCTTATTTTTGCTCTTTTAGTAAGCTTAACTCCTGTTAGTCAAGCAGCCGAATTTTTATCTGTTGCACAAGCTCTTGAGAATCAAAACAACACTGTACAAACGGTTAAAGGATATATAGTAGGTCAACCTATAGCCACATCTACAGTTATTACGAGCAATTACCCAAACGATTATGCACTTGCTCTTGCTGACAGTGCAAATGAAACCAATACAGACAAGATGGTGTACGTTCAAATTCCTTCAAATTTGCGAAGTACATTTGGACTTCAAAGTCACTCGGAGTTAAAAGGGAAAAGTCTTACTGTTAAGGGCACACTCACTCCTTATTTTTCACACCCAGGAATAAAATCAGTTACTTCTATCAGTACAGAAACAGGAGGAACTGATCCGACTCCAGATCCCACAGAGCCAACCGTTCCAGTAGAAGACTATTATCGTACCGCAGCTGGAAAAACAGGAAATACCTTGAAGACAGAGCTTCATAACATTATTGATCATCACACAGAACTGTCGTATTCAGCCGTATGGGAAGCTTTAAAGAAGACGGATGAAGATCCAGCTAACGCAAATAACGTTATTTTGCTCTATACGGGGCGTTCACAGGCTAAGAGTACAAATGGAGGCGGAGTGGACGATTGGAATCGTGAGCACGTCTGGGCAAAGTCTCACGGGGATTTTGGAACAGCTATGGGGCCTGGAACAGATCTTCATCACTTACGTCCAACCGATGTGTCTGTAAACAGTACGAGAGGAAACTTAGATTTTGATAACGGAGGGACGGAACATAGCGAAGCACTCGGAAATTATTTTGACAGTGATTCTTGGGAACCTCGAGATGAAGTAAAAGGCGACGTGGCTCGTATGTTGTTTTATATGGCCGTGCGCTATGAAGGCGATGTAAGTGATGAACCTGACTTAGAACTTAATAACACAGTAAATAATGGCACTGCTCCTTATCACGGGAAATTATCTGTGCTTCTTCAATGGAACGCCCAAGATCCAGTAGATGATCGAGAACGACGTAGAAATGACATTATTTATTCAGACTATCAGCATAATCGCAACCCGTTTATTGACCATCCTGAATGGGTGAATGAGATTTGGAACTAATGAAGGAGGCGTCCTGACAGGGCGTCTTTTTTTATAAAAGAAAAAGGAAAAAACTAAAATCCGCCGAATACCTATAGGTGATTTTGAAAAAATGGAGGGAAGCTATGAAACAGCTATGTAAAAAAGGATTGGCTTTTATTTTAGTACTTATTTTTGTTAACGCTTTCATTTCGAATCCACTTAACGGAGCGGCTGCCGTAGATGGAAAATCAATGAATCCAGGTTACAAAACCTATTTAATGGCGCCTTTAAAAAAGGTAACAGACTATACAACATGGGAAGCGTTTGAGAACGATTTACGCAAAGCGAAACAAAATGGATTTTATGCAGTGACAGTAGACTTCTGGTGGGGAGATATGGAGAAAAACGGCGATCAGCAGTTCGATTTTTCCTATGCGCAGCGCTTTGCTCAAGCTGCTCGTAATGCAGGTATAAAGATCGTTCCCATTATTTCTACTCATCAGTGCGGAGGCAATGTAGGAGATGATTGTAACGTGCCGCTCCCATCTTGGGTATGGAACTTAAAAAGTGATGATAGCCTTTACTTTAAATCTGAAACGGGAACGATAAATAAAGAAACGCTAAGCCCTCTTGCAACAGACGTTATTTCTAAGCAATATGGGGAGCTCTACATGGCATTTGCGCAAGCGTTAGCACCTTATAAAGACGTGATTGCTAAAATCTATTTATCAGGAGGCCCTGCAGGTGAAATTCGTTATCCGTCCTATACAGCAGCAGACGGAACCGGCTATCCGTCTAGAGGGAAATTTCAAGTGTATACGAACTTTGCCAAAAGCAAGTTTCAATCATATGCTTTGACTAAATACGGTTCACTCACCGGCGTTAATCAAGCGTGGGGAACCAATTTAACGTCTGCATCGCAAATTTTACCGCCATCAGATGGCTATCAGTTCTTAAAAGATGGTTATTCAACAGCTTATGGAAAAGATTTCCTTTCATGGTATCAAGGAGCTTTGGAAGATCACACAAAACGTATTGGACAGTTAGCTCATCAGGCTTTTGATTCCACCTTTAACGTACCAATCGGTGCAAAAGTGGCAGGAATCCATTGGCAGTACAATAATCCGACGATCCCTCATGCTGCAGAAAAACCAGCTGGATACAATGATTATAACGGGCTTTTGGACGCGTTTAAAACAGCTAAATTAGATATCACCTTTACATGCTTAGAAATGACGGACAGCGGGAATTATCCGGAATATTCTATGCCAAAGACGCTTGTACGCCAAGTAGCAGGTATTGCGAATGCAAAAGGAGTTGTTTTAAACGGAGAAAATGCTTTAACTATAGGCAGTGAAGATCAATATAAGAAAGCAGCCGAAATGGCCTTTAACTATAATTTTGCAGGATTTACTTTGCTTCGTTTCTACGATGTTATTAACAATGATACGCTGCTGGGGCAATTTAAAAATACGTTGGGCGTTACACCACTTGCGCAAACGGTTGTAGTAAAAAATGCGCCAACTGCATTAGGAGAAACGGTTTATATTGTTGGAGACAGAGCTGAGCTAGGTCAGTGGGATACGTCCATTTATCCAATTAAATTAACATACAATTCATCGACAGCTGATTGGAGAGGCACCGTCTATTTTCCTGCCAGTCAAAATGTTCAATTTAAAGCAATTGTGAAGAGAGCTGATGGATCGTTAAAAGCATGGCAGCCTTCGCAGCAATATTGGAGCGTGCCGTCAACAACAACGACTTATACAGATAATTGGTAAAACAAAGCCGCATAGCACTTGCTATGCGGCTTTATTTTGAACACAAGAATTATTTCCAGTTCGCTTGAATAAATTCATCTCGACCGGACTTAGCGCGGTCTTCTTTATAATGCTTTGGATTTTTCTTATGGAAATCTTGGTGATACTCTTCGGCTTCATAAAACGTAGAGGCAGGAAGAATGCTTGTTACGATTGGTTTTTTAAAACGTCCGCCTTCTGCGACCTCTAGCTTCGTCTCTTCAGCTGCTTGTTTTTGGCTGTCGTTATGGTAAAAAATTGCTGTTCGATACTGCGAGCCGCGATCTTGGAATTGACCTCCATCATCTGTTGGATCAATTTGCGGCCAATAAAGATCTAATAAACGTTTATACGGAAACACTTCAGGATCAAATGTGATTTGAACCACTTCGTAGTAACCGCTTGTTCCAGATTTTACTTGCTCATAAGTAGGGTTATCCACAGTTCCCCCCATATATCCTGATACAATGCCGTGAATACCTTCTAGCTCTTCAAAAGGTGTAACCATACACCAGAAACAGCCACCTGCAAATGTAGCTTTTTCCATACGTAATCCCTCACTTAATCCGTTGTTATGAAGGGTATTATAACAAATTTATATTGAAACAGCTAGAAAAGGGTTTGTAGTCTGTGTAAAAGCTGTGGATAAAGATAAATATCCACAGCTTTTACACAATAAACTCGACTGTTTTGAAGATTGAAAAATGAAGGAGAGAATAAAGAAAAAATGATAGAATAGATAGGATGTATATATCGATTTAGAAGAAATTGCACAACAGAAGTACAATCTACGGATTGGACTTTGGTGTGCTGATGGCATCTAGATAAATAAAGTTAGTACGCAGTAACAAGAGGTAAGAAACAGCATATTCACGCTGTTAAATAAATATACAAAGATAATAGGAGAGTTGAATATGTTACAAGATAATCTCATCCTAGAGCACTATGGATTAAACGAATTAAATTTTGATACGATCAAAAGCTACCGGGATCGGTTTGCTGAAGTAAAACCAGCTCATCCTTGGAATGCGCTTGAAACAAAAGAGTTTTTATACAAAGTAGGAGCTTGGGGAAAGGTTAGAGATACCCATAAAGAAGGAGTCACACTCGCAGGCCTGCTTTTATTCAGTGAAGAACGGATTATCACAGAAGTTTTACCACAATACTTTTTAGAATACCGGGAAAATAAAGGAAACGAAGAATGGACAGAGCGCTTTACCTCTCAAGACGGGACGTGGTCAGGAAATATTTTTGATTTTTATTTTCATATTCATGAAATTGTTCGTAATAGCGAACCTCAGCCGTCAATCGCTTCCTCTTTAACAGAAGTTTTGATTAATATGCTTATTCATGCAGATTATAATGGCGAGGGCGGCGTTATTTTAGAAAAGCAACCTTCTCATTACGTTTTTTCTAATCCAGGTCTTTTATTAGTACCTACAGATTCAGTTTTTAGCAATACCGTTAGTCAGCTTCGAAACCCAAATATCGTTAAGCTATTCAGTTTACTAGGGCTATGTGAACGTTCGGGCTCTGGTTTGAAAAAAGTAAAGCAAAATTGGAGCCTGCATCATTATAAAACGCCAGTTATTGATCAAGATGTTTCTATGCATCGCACAGTGGTCACGTTATCTCTGTCCACTCAAGAAAGACAGGTAAGTTCTTCTGAAAAAGACACTTATAACACTTCTATAGCCGATTTGGGAAATAATTTTAAAGGTGTCGAAAAATATCAAAATACACCTGAAAACAATGTCGAAATCGACTCCTATAATAATAATCATAACTCCTATAATAAAGACTTAATAGAGGAGTTTGAGTCATATAATAACAGTGTTAACTCCTTCAATAAGGAGGATAACTACTATAATAGAGAGAGCAACTTATATAATAACGGTGTTAACTCCTATAATAATAATCATAACTCCTATAATAATGAGCAAGAAGAGGATTCTTCTAATTTGGTAAATGTAGAGAATATTGATGCGAAGCTATGGGATATTGCAGCGCTGGCTCGTGAAAAAAAACGGCTTTCGCCGAATCAGATGGAACATATTATTCTTGAGTTATGTAAAGAAAAACCGCTCATGCTTAAAGAGTTTGCTTATTTACTAGAAAGAACGCCGGATGGAGTACGTAATAATTATTTAACAAAGCTATTACGAAAAGGACAATTACAATTGAAATATCCAAATCAGCCAAACCATCCAAAACAGGCATATTTATTTAATAAGAAAGATATAGAGAAATAAATCAAGCAACCGATAGAACATATAGAGATTAAACTGCAAAAAATTGATAAGGAGGAGTTTGCTAAAAGCTACAGATTTAAGGGGAAAATTCCCCATAAAGTTGTGCCAAGCTGTCAGACTCTCTTTATGTGAGTTCTGGCTCGTATAAAGGAGGAAAAAGAGTGTGAAAAGCAAGTGCGTTCTTATTTTTCTGGTGGTTGTATGGCTGTTTAATATGGGGAAAGGAATAGGATGTGGATCAAAGGTGAATGCAGAGATGAATATATCGCTGTCAACGTGGGTTTGGGATACAAAGAAATGGATGCTGAACCAAGAAGCTATCCTCGAAAAGCTTCAAGAAAAAAAGGTGACAAACGTTTATTTGCAAATTGATACTCACCTTTCACCTTCCGTATATAGGCATTTTATCCAACAAGCACAAGCCAAGGGCATAAGTGTTTACGCACTTGACGGCGCTCCTTATTGGATAGGGCCTTCTGGTATAGAAGAGCAGGAAGCATTTTTTAATTGGATAACAGCTTACCAAGCAGAAGCAGACGAGCAACACCAATTTTCAGGGATTCATTTGGATGTAGAGCCTTATTTGTATAAAAGTTGGAAAAGTAATCGCGCGAAAAGTATTCTGCAATATCAATATGTTATTTCTCAAGCCGCTGTACAGTCTCATGAGTTACACTTGCCCCTTGCTGTAGATATACCGTTTTGGTTTGACGAAGTTCCATTCAAAAATAGCAACGGTTCCGGTTCACTGGGGCAGTGGGTTATTCAGTACGCTGATAAAGTTACAATTATGGCGTACCGAAACCACGCAGATAAAGAAAAGGGTATTGCTGACATAACAGAAAATGAACGCAAGTGGGGACGTGTACTATCCACTCCGATTGAAATAGGGGTAGAAACGATGGCTTCAGATGAAGGAGAATACATTTCTTTTTCTGCTAAAGGAGAAGAAAAGATGATGCAAGAGCTGGGTATGTTGCTTATGGAGTGTCAAGCTGAAAATCCTCCAAGCAGTATAGCTGTTCATTATTTTGATAGCTGGCTACAGATGAAGCCATGACAATGAAAAGACCGCTGCATCGCTGCAGCGGTCTTTTTGGGTTTAGGGAGTATAGATACAATATAGCCATTTTCTTAAAAGACTATACATAAAAAAAGTAACCATTTAAAAAATGGCTACTCACACAAAGGGGGGGAACTTAATCTTATCATTCCCACTTTTTCTAAAAGATATGCTTCTTTTAACCCATTTTTTTAAAATAATTTAGTCGTCCAAGATTCGCAGTTCCACACGTCTGTGACAACATCTTGATAAAATTCAGGTTCGTGGCAAATAATTAAGATACTTCCTTTGTATTCTTTTAAGGCTCGTTTTAATTCATCTTTCGCATCTACATCTAAGTGATTTGTAGGCTCATCCAGTACAAGAATGTTGGTTTCGTTGTTAATCAGCTTACATAGACGAACTTTTGCTTTTTCTCCACCGCTTAGAACTTCTACTTTACTTTCAATATGTTTTGTTGTTAAGCCGCATTTAGCTAGAGCTGCACGAATCTCGTATTGGGTAAAGTGAGGAAACTCATTCCATACTTCTTCAATACACGTATTGTAATTAGCCGTTTTGATTTCTTGTTCAAAATAGCCAATATGCTGGTAATCTCCTTTTTCTACAGAGCCTGAAATCGGTTTAATTTCTCCTAAAATACTTTTTAAAAGAGTTGTTTTCCCGATTCCATTTGCTCCTACAAGGGCAATCTTTTGACCTCGCTCCATTTTTAAATTCAGTGGCTTAGAAAGCGGCTCTTCGTATCCAATGACTAAATCAGATGTTTCAAAAATTAATTTGCTTGAAGTACGAGCACCCTTAAAGTTAAACTCTGGTTTTGGACGCTCCTGAGCTAGTTCAATTACTTCCATTTTATCGAGCTTTTTTTGACGGGACATGGCCATATTTCGTGTCGACACACGGGCTTTGTTTCTCGCTACGAAATCTTTTAAATCTGCCATTTCTTGCTGTTGTTTTTTATAAGCTGCTTCAAGCTGCTGTTTTTTCATCTCATATACTTTCATAAAATCGTCGTAGTCTCCTACATAGCGATTTAACTCTTGGTTTTCCATATGATAAATTAAATTGATCACGCTATTTAAAAATGGAAGATCGTGAGAAATTAAAATAAAGGCATTTTCATATTCTTGCAAATAGCGTCGCAGCCACTCAATATGCTGTTCATCCAAATAGTTTGTAGGCTCATCAAGTAAAAGAATTTCTGGTTTTTCAAGCAGCAGTTTGGCTAATAATACTTTCGTACGCTGTCCGCCGCTTAAATCCTGTACATCGCGATCTAAGCCGATATCTTCTAACCCTAATCCGCGTGCAATTTCTTCGACTTTTGCATCGATAACGTAAAAGTCATTGTTTGTTAAGAGGTCTTGAAGCGTCCCGACTTCTTCTAATAGTTTTTCTAGTTCTTCTGGTGATACATCTGCCATTTTCTCATAGAGGCCATTCATTTGAGCTTCTAAATCAAATAGATATTGAAAAGCACTTTTTAGTACATCACGAATAGAAAGGCCGCGCTCTAATACTGTGTGCTGATCTAAATAGCCAACGCGCACTTTTTTAGACCATTCTACTTTTCCAGCATCCGGTTCTAGCTTGCCTGTAATGATGTTCATAAATGTTGATTTACCTTCGCCGTTTGCTCCAATTAAGCCGACGTGTTCACCTTTTAACAATCGAAATGATACATCGTTAAAAATCGCACGGTCACCAAAACCATGGCTTAGATTTTTTACGTTTAATACACTCATGCTGACACACCTTTTCTTTTAAAATATCTATCGTACGTTTCGTTATAAACAAATTGATTCATAACGATTATAGCGAACTTATATACATAAATCCATATGAGTTTTCCAGCCTTGAAAGTCATATAAAATTCACTCGCGTCTTCCTTTCACTTCATTCATACTATATATATCAATGTAGAAAATCCTTCATGACGAAGGGACGGTTATGTCGAATCATTCAAATAGAGTATATAAAAGAATAAAAAGGCAGGGGGAAAAGAAATGAACATTTATACGATACTAGTGGCAGGAAGA
Organism: Priestia sp. Y58; assembly: GCF_029522095.1. Taxonomy (NCBI): domain Bacteria; kingdom Bacillati; phylum Bacillota; class Bacilli; order Caryophanales; family Bacillaceae; genus Priestia; species Priestia sp. Y58. The sequence goes on along the minus strand of NZ_JAKWFL010000009.1, from coordinate 54,252 downwards.
ATGCATAAAGAGCTGGAGGAGATAATCAAACAAAAGCAGCTGTCTCAGACGTTTCGATTTATGGAAGAACAAGACGTTACAGTTGAAGATTTAAACTGGGCTGACGCGCTTTTATCCTTCGGTCCAACGAATTGCTTTGAAGATCATAGCTTTAAATGGATTCATTCTCTCGGCGCAGGAGTCGATCGGTTCTTGGAAAGTGGGAATTGGAAAAAGAATGTGATGTTAACGCGTACGGTTTGTTCATTCGGTCAGCGAATCAGTGAATATTGTCTTAGCTATATGCTAGCTGAACTTCAGCACCACGGACAGTTTCAGCATCAGCAAAAACAAAAGCAGTGGAAAGTGGTAGAGCCTAAGCAGCTTTCTACTCAAACGGTCATAATTTACGGAACAGGTGAAATCGGCGGGCGTCTTGCAGCCGTTTTAAAATCTTTTGGTGTACGAGTAATAGGTGTATCTAAAAGTGGAAATGAAAAGCCGTCATTTGATCAAGCGGTCTCGATTTCGAAGGAAAAAGAATTGCTAAAAGAAGCCGATTGGATTATTAGTACAATGCCGCTAACACATGAAACAAAAAGCTACTTTGATCCAAAATGGATGAATGTAGTTGAAGATGCATACTTTATAAATGTTGGACGAGGAGCAACTGTAGATGAAAATGCGTTAGTAGAGGCTATTGAGCAAAAACGTATTCGAAAAGCATACATAGACGTGTTTGAGCATGAGCCGTTAACGCAAGAATCTTCTTGGTGGGATCATTCAAACATCATCATAACACCTCATATTTCAGCGGTGACTACGCCTGAAGAAGCCGTCGAGTGCTTTGTTGAAACGCTGCAAAAAGTTGAGCAAGGCGAATTGCCTTCTAACTTGGTTAATATTGAAAGAGGCTATTAAAGCATTATGATGCGCGTTTCCGCTACGAGAATGGTATACTGAAACTTGCTTTTCTTGAACGAAAAGAATGAAATCTGTTCTTCTAGGGGGGAACAAACGTTGAAGCAAGAAGAATTATTTGAACAAGCACGTGTATTTATAGAGACGTGTTACGCTGAACTTGAAAAAAGCGAAGCGGATAAAAACAAGCGGTTAAAAGAAATCCATCAGCAAATTATGTCACTCGGACATTATGATCATACATTTGAAGAGTTAGAGCACGGAGCTCGTATGGCTTGGAGAAACAGCAATAAATGTATCGGACGACTATTTTGGCAATCGCTCAATGTATTTGATAAGCGAGATGCGAACAAAGTTGAAGAGGTAAGAGACGCCCTTTTTCACCATATTGAATATGCAACAAATGACGGGAAAATCCGCCCTACTATTACGGTGTTTAAACCGAAAATGAAAGCAAAAGAGCCGGTTAGAATATGGAATCATCAGCTAATCCGCTATGCTGGGTATGAGACGGAATACGGTACGGTAGGAGATCCTGATTCTGTTGCGTTCACGGAGGTTTGCCGAAATTTGGGGTGGGAAGGTGAGAAAACGCATTTTGATATCCTTCCTCTGGTACTGCAAGTGAATGAAGAGTCGCCTCGATATTTTGAGATTCCAAAACATTTAGTGAAAGAAGTAGCGATTACGCATCCAGAACTTCCTGAATTTGAAGACTTACAGTTAAAATGGTACGCTGTCCCGATGATTTCAGATATGAAGCTAGAAATTGGAGGGATTGATTACGTCGCGGCACCGTTTAATGGATGGTACATGGGGACTGAGATTGGGGCGCGAAATTTAGCGGATACGTATCGCTATAATCAGCTTCCAAAAATAGCCTCTATGATGGGATTGAACATGGATTACAACGCGACGCTTTGGAAGGACAAAGCTCTTGTTGAATTAAACGTTGCAGTGCTTTCTTCTTTTAAACGAGAAGGCGTTAGCATTGTAGACCATCACACTGCTGCTCAGCAATTTCACTTGTTTGAAGAAAGAGAGCAAAAAAATGGCCGCGAAGTGACTGGGAACTGGACGTGGTTGATTCCACCGGTTTCGCCAGCTACCACGCATGTTTTTCATAAGCCTTATAAAAATAAAGTATTATCACCAAATTATTTTTATCAAGACGCTGCTTATTAAATGAACAAAAAAGAGAGTACACATGTGTACTCTCTTATTACACGTTAATTAATTTTTGTGTTTATCAAGCAAGTTAGCAAGTACATATGTTTTGTACTTTTCTACTTTGCGGCCTTCGTGGTTGCGAACTCCTCGTTTTTTAAGTTCCTCAACATACCAACCTTTGCTTCCTACGTGCATACTCAAACACCCTTTCGTCATTTTTTTAGGATGAACAGAATGAGGTTCATTGTCTGCTCGAATGGAGACATCTTGTCTTTCCAATACGTGCCTCATTGTAACATCTTTTATTTTATGATGAAAGGGAAAAAGGTTAAAAAAACGAGAATGATTTCAAGTGAATTCTAGTTTACTCATTCCTCGTTTTTTTGAGATAGAAGGAGGAGGTTTAATTCATCTTTATTTTGAATTAGATCTTCTAGCGTATATTGATCTAACACCTTAATGAAGGCTTGCATGGCTTCATGTAAAACACTTTTTAACTTACAGACGGGGCTAATAACGCAGAAGTTTCCTTCACGATCAAAACATTCAACGATATGAAAATCTTCTTCTGTTTGACGTACCACTTTTCCAATATTAATGTCTTTTGGAAGCTGAGCTAAACGAATACCGCCGTTTCGTCCTCGGATCGTTTCAATTAAGCCAAGTTTTCCAAGCTCGTGAATGATTTTCATAAGATGGTTTTTTGAAATATTATACGCTTCAGCAATTTCTTTTATATTGCTTAGTTTATTGTTATCGCGAACGCCTAAATATAATAAAACTCGCAGTGAGTAATCTGTATATTGTGTGAGCCTCATCTTTTTACCTCTTCTCTTATCAGCAGCTGATATATCTATAATAGCATGTCTATATCTAAGAAATACAGAAAGAATGCTCACATTTTTGACGAGGTGAATTTGTGAACATTTCTTTAAATGTGTATATAAAATATATCTTTTTAAGTAGGATATGAGTATTATAAAGATGTATTAAAAATATATCTTTTAAAAATGAATCTTTCGGAGGCGAAAGTTATGAAACAAACAACTATTTCTATTGTAAAAAGTACAGTTCCGGTTTTAGAACAGCATGGTCAAGCAATTACAACTCGTTTTTATGAGATGCTTTTTGAACAGTATCCTTCTTTAAAAAATGTATTCAACCAAACAAATCAAAAAACAGGCCGTCAGCAAATGGCGTTAGCTAATACAGTTTATGCCGCTGCGCAGTACATCGATCGGCTTGAAACGCTGCTTCCAGTTGTAAAGCAAATCGCTCATAAACACCGCAGTATCGGCGTAAAAGCAGAGCACTATCCAATTGTCGGAGAGTTCTTATTAAAAGCAATTAAGGATGTTTTAAAAGAAGCTGCGACCGATGAGATTATGGAAGCTTGGAAAGAAGCATACGGTGCCATTGCGGACGTATTCATAAGTGTGGAGCAAGAGTTATATGAAGAAGCCGAAGAAAAAGGATGGAAAGATTATAAAAAATTAATGGTTCATAAAAAAGTAAAAGAAGCAGAAGACGTGTACTCGTTTTATTTAGTATCACCTGATCAAAAAGCATTGCCTGCTTTTCTGCCAGGTCAATATGTGAGTGTACGAATTCCTGGTCAAGAATATTTATCCATTCGCCAATACAGCTTATCTGGCTATCCAAACCAACCATACTACAAAATTACGGTAAAAAAAGAAAAGCAAATGGAAGACGGGGTCGTGTCAACTTATTTACATGATCAATTGAAAGAAGGAGACTTGCTTGAAGTCAGCGTTCCAGCAGGAGATTTTGTCTTAAAAGAAAATAATAAATCAGTGTTTATTAGCGGAGGTGTAGGAATTACTCCAATGATGTCAATGCTTCATCAAGCTCTGGAAAACAATCAAGAAGTAACATTTATTCACAGTGCTAAAAATGAGCAGTTTCATGCAATGAAACGAGAGCTTCAATCGTTGTCAGAGACATATACGTTTGAACAACACGTTTTCTATAGTCAAGCGCAAACAGCTCAGCATGATGAACATATAACGTATGGTCGCTTAACTAAAAAAGAGCTAGCTAAATATGCCGGCGATAAATATGCATATTATTATGTTTGTGGATCTTCTTCATTTACGCAAATGGTGTTAGAAGGCCTAGCTGAAATGGGTATTTCCCAAGAAAATATCATGTATGAATCGTTTGGCCCGAAAATGAGTATGACTCCTTCCGCATAAATGTATGGAAAAAGGGTAAAAAGCTAACAGTAGACAATACTGTTAGCTTTTTTTATGAAAGGGAGTTTAAAGATGACAAATAAGCAGTATGACATGGTGGGAATAGGAATAGGACCTTTTAATTTAGGCTTAGCGGCTCTTGCTGAGCCTCTTGATGAAATTGATGCCGTCTTCTTTGATAAAGAAGAGAAATTTGAATGGCATCCGGGCATGTTAATTGACGGCACGGACTTGCAGATTCCGTTTCTGGCAGACTTAGTTACATTTGCGGATCCAACAAGCCCCTATTCTTTTCTAAATTATATTCACAAGCAAAAACGCTTGTATCCGTTCTTTTTCTTTAATCGTTTTGATATTCCGCGTCAAGAATACAACGAGTACGCAAAATGGGTAGCGGAGCAGCTATCTTCCTGCCACTTTTCTTCAAAAGTTGTGGACGTGATACCGAAAAATGAAGAAGAGTATTATGAAGTAAAGGTAGAAACACCTGAGGGAATTCAAACGGTAAATGCTAAACACGTTGTAATGGGAACAGGAAGCATTCCACTTGTGCCTCCGGCTTTTGAAGAAAAGCTGAATGAGCATATTTTACACAGCAGCGGCTATTTACATAAAAAAGAAGAGGTTCAAAAAGGAAAACATGTAACGATAGTTGGTTCAGGGCAAAGTGCTGCCGAGATTTTTCTGGATTTACTAGAAGAACAGACTGAACATCATTACCACCTTACATGGTTTACAAGATCCTCTAATTTTTTTCAGCTTGATCAATCCAAGCTTGCTCAAGAGTTATTTTCGCCAGACTATGTAGATTACTTTCATTCGCTGCCTTTTGAGGAACGTACAAGTACGGTAGAAGATTTAAATCCTTTACGTCACGGAATTGAATCTTCTACCTTAACGAAAATCTATGATTTACTTTATCATCGTTCACTTAAAGGAAAAGTACCCGTTACGATTCAATCTTCGACTGAAGTAAGTGATATTCATAAAAAAGGAAATGGATATGAGCTCGAGTGCAAACAATTAAAGGCTGAACGCTCTTTTCAATACGAAGCGGATCGTTTAATATTGTCCACGGGCTATAAGCCGAAGATTTCACCGTTCATCGAACGAATAAAAGAAGATATCGAATGGGAAGATGACAAGCGTTTCAAAGTCACAAAAGATTACCGGCTTGTCTTTAAACAACCCCGTAGCCACCACTTCTTTACGTTAACCAATATCGAACATTCACATGGATCTGGCGCAACAAATCTTGGTTTATCCGTTCAGCGCAATCAGCGTATTCTGAACGTGATTGCAGGAAGAGATGTGTACCCAGTTCCAGAAGAGACGACGTTTCAGACATTTAATTTGTTTTGAATTTCTGCTTTATAAAAATCTTCAATGTGGTTTTTTGGTTATTGTAGAAAAGCTTTTTACTCATAAACTATGTTTAAAAGAATAGTGTACGGGTATTTTATTTATAGAACATTAGTACACAAATCAATTAAGGAGTTGCTTAGAATGAGTAAGAAAATTGCAGTATTAGTAACAGATTTATTTGAAGATGTGGAATATACAGATCCAGCCAAAGCCTTTGAAGAAGCAGGCCATACGCTAACAAAAATCGACGTTAAAACAGGTGAAGTAACAGGTAAACAAGGCGAAACAACATTAACAATTGATAAAGCAATTGCGGATGTAAAACCAGAAGATTTTGACGCATTGTTTTTACCGGGAGGTTTCTCACCAGATATCTTGCGTGCGGACGATCAAGTCGTAGCTTTCACAAAATCATTTATGGATGAAGGCAAACCGGTTATGGCTATTTGTCACGGACCACAGCTGCTAATCAATGCTGAAACATTAAAAGGACGTGACGTAACTGGTTTCAAATCAATTGCTATTGATTTGAAAAATGCAGGTGCAAACTTCCATGACAAAGAAGTGGTGGTATGCGGTAATCAACTAGTTACAAGCCGTACACCAGACGATATGGAAGCATTCGTACGTGAATCAGTAAATGTCTTAAAATAAGTAAATAATATTAGTAAAACTTTCTGTAAAAGGCGATAACAGGGTGGTTTACCACTCTGCTGTCGCCTTTTTTATATGTAACGATTTTGACGAGGAATTTACAGTTATATTACTGCATTGGATCAAGCGGTTTCTAAAAGAATATGAAAACCCTTTACTATCAATAGATAGAAGCCACGTAACAAAATCGAAATATTTTTTACATAAATGAAAGTATAATTTTGGTAGCTTAAAAGACGTTGCGAGTTTCATAGTTTTCATGCAACAATGAGGGTGCATCACGAGATTGGCTTGCTACAAGCTTAGATGCGTTGCGGTTTTACAAAAAAACTTTATTATCACATAGGAGGATTTCAAACATGAAGAAAAGGTTTCGTATTGCCACTGTCGCAGGTGCCGTATCATTAGGATTACTAACAGCAGGACAAGCAAATGCAGCAGCTCCTGATTGCAACACTCCAAAACAAATTACTATTAAAGATGCTCAAGCAGCACAAAATATAAATGTAGACGAGCTATTAAAGAAATTTAACGCTCAAGGACAATCTGCTCAAGCAGCAGCTCCACAACAAGAAACACAAGCACCAGATCAAGCTGAAGCAGCTCCACAGGAACAAGCACAAGCACCAGAGCAAAGTGAAGAAGCAAAAGCTCCGGAGCAAACACAGCAAAACACAAAAGCTCAACAATCAGAAAATACTGATAAAGCAGAACAAACAAAAGATGCTAGTCAATTCGAACAAAAGGTCGTAGATTTAGTGAACCAAGAGCGTGAAAAACAAGGTCTGAAACCTCTAACACTTAACAAAGAATTAAGTGACGTTGCACGCACTAAATCAAAAGATATGATGGATAAAGGTTACTTTGACCACAATTCACCAACGTATGGTTCACCATTTGATATGATGAAACAATTTGGCATTGAATATACAACTGCAGGTGAAAATATTGCAAAAGGTCAGCAATCTCCTGAGGATGTAATGAATGCTTGGATGAATAGTGACGGTCACCGCAAAAACATTCTAAACCCTGATTTTACTGAAATTGGTGTTGGATACGTAAAAGGTGATACTACGTACTGGACTCAACAATTTATCGGTAAGTAATACAAAAAGAGCAGGATATACCTGCTCTTTTTTGCGTTTTTAGCTGTCCAATTTGGGTATAGTAAAGTAAGAACACGTAAAGGAGTGCCTTAAATTGGGACGTATAGTAAAAAAAATTCTAGTCGCTGTTTTTCCTATCCTGTTAAAAGAAGGATATCGTCATTATAAAAATCGTAAAACTCGAACTACCCCGTCTAAAGGATATAAATAAAAAGGACTCGAAAGAGTCCTTTTTATTTTATGCTTGAACAGGGATATGCTTAAATTCTTTTACGTTAAATAATCCTTTGTCGGTTAATTTTAGACATGGAATAACAGGTAAGCTCAAGAAAGATAAAGTCAGCAACGGATTGAATTTCTGTGAGATATCGAGATCATGAAGAGCTCCGTGAAGCTGCTTAAGTAAGCTGTTCACTTCATTGTAAGGATGAGGTGACATTAATCCTCCGATGGAAAGAGGGAGGGAGCCAATCACTTCATTGCCTTTTACAATAACAATACCTCCGCCGATTTCTTCAATTGCCGCAATTGCTTTTGCTAAATCCTCGTCATTTGTTCCTACCGCTACGATGTTATGTGAATCGTGAGCAATCGTAGTAGCAATCGCTCCGTCCTTTAACTGAAATCCTTTTACAATTCCAAGACCAATATTTCCTGTCAGATGATGACGCTCAACAACCGCCATTTTCAGCTGATCGTTTTCTATAGAAGGCTGAAATTCATTTTGTTTCACCTGAACTTCTTCTACAATATGATTTGTAAGCAAGCTGTTTGGATTAATTTCAATAATATTAGCGCGATTGTGCTGAAGTGGTATCGTAAGTTTGTTGATAGAAAACTCTTTCAAATGAACAGAATTCATTAGTTCTGTTGGAAGATCAATTTGTTCTTCATGAACAGAAAGCATCTCTCCATTTTCAGCAATGATCTCTCCGTTTTGATAGACGTGTCCTGCAGATATATCGGTTAAGTCGTCGAATAGAATAAAATCAGCTTTGTAACCAGGAGCAACGGCACCTCTATCTTTTAACCCGTAGCATTCGGCGGCATTTAATGAAGCCATTTGAATAGCAATTAATGGATCCAGCCCGAGTTCAATAGCAAAACGAACATTATAATCAATAGAACCTTCCGTTAATAAATCATCTAGGTGTTTGTCATCTGTACAGAATAAAAATCTGCGTGCGTTGCGTTCATTTACAGCGGGTAATAATTGCTTCAAATCTTTAGCGACAGAACCTTGGCGGATCAGAACATACATCCCGCGCTGAATACGTTCAATTGCTTCTTCTGCTGTTACGCATTCATGATCTGTTGAAATGTTAGCGGTACGATAAATATTAACGCCCGTAGCATCTAACCCTGAGCCGTGCCCATCAATTACGCCATTTGCATCGTTAGCTGCTTGTAATTTATCGAGCATATCGTTATCTCCATCTCGCACAGCAGGGAAATCCATCACTTCTGCTAATCCAAGCACGCGAGGGTGAGAGAAAAATGGCGCTAAGTCAGCTGCTTTTAAGACGGCTCCAGAGCTTTCAAAAGGAGTTGCTGGAACGCTTGAAGGTAAGTTCACAAATACGTCTAAAGGAATGGAATCCGAGTTTTGAAGCATAAATTCAATGCCAGATTTCCCTGAAACATTCGCAATTTCATGAGGGTCCGTTACGACAGTTGTGACGCCTCTAGGTACAAGAAGTTTTGAGAACTCTTTAGGTGTAACCATTGATGATTCAATGTGAACGTGTCCATCAATGAATGTAGGAGAAATGTATTTTCCTTTTGCATCCACGACGTTATTCCCATCGTATTGACCTATTCCAACAATCACTCCATCTGCAATCGCAATATCGGCTTCAATGATGGAAAGCGTAAAGACATCGATAATTTTCCCGTTTTTCACTACAAGATCTGCAGGTATTTTTTTATTAGCAACAGCAAGCTGTTTTTTTAAGGTTGTTTTTGTATTTGACATGAATGTGACTCCTCTCATTGTATAACTGAATAACAATGAAGGACTATGTAAGGGAGAACATAAAGAAGAATAAAAATGCAGTATGAATGATGTTCAACCCTCGTAGTCCAACTATTTACGGTAGTTCGGTAGAAACTCTTGGACCCTATTTCCAAGACTATACGAGCTTTAGGTATTTCGATACATTCTATAGACAAATAATAAAAACGTCAATTCCTAATAAAAAAGAAAGATTTTTGGGAATATTTCATCTATGTGTATGTAAACGATTTAACTCTTATTTGCTCGCTAAAAGGTGCAGCATTCATGTATAGAAAAAAATGTAGAAAAAACCGTCAATGGCTATTAGTCATTGACGGAGTTGTCATTAAGCTTGTTTACGCAGTGTACCTAATTCTTCCGCGATCGCTTGCATTTCACTTGGGCTAAAAGAATCTTTTCTCATTACCATATCGTATAAGTACTTTAAGTCTTCATACATTTCTTCGTCAAAAGCTTCAGCTTTAATTGCTCCGATATTTAGCATGCGCAATTTTTCACTAATGCTATCGACCATATGTTTAATATTCTCTGGAGATTTTACTGATAAATCCACTTTGTTCATCCTTCCAGTTGCGTTTTTTTTATTGTAACATGTTTTTATCGTGTGAACACTTTTATGTCAGGTTCTTATCCACAGAAGAGTGGAAACGATATAAATAAAAGAAAACTATTTTTTAGTTTAAAAATGATTGTATATAATGTTTGTAATAAGGGAAAGGAGTCGAGACTATGATTAACGTATTATTCGTTTGTTTGGGAAATATTTGTCGTTCACCGATGGCAGAAGCGGTTTTTAAAGATATGGTGAAGAAAAAAGGGCTAGAAGGACAAATTCACGTAGATTCTGCAGGCACAGGAGGCTGGCACAAAGGCAATCCTCCTCATGAAGGGACGCAGTCTATTTTAACGAAAAACAACATTGATTTTAAAGGGCAAACAGCAAGACAAGTGATTCAAGAGGATGTAGCTAAATTCCATTATATTATTGGAATGGATGTCGAAAATGTAGGAAATCTGAGAAGGATGGCTGGACATACTAAAACAGGTTATATTGCAAGGCTTTTGGATTTTGTGCCCGATTTACATATTGAAGATGTGCCTGATCCTTATTTCACGGGAAATTTTGACGAAGTATATGACTTAGTTCAAGAAGGATGCAAGGCTCTTTTAGACGAAATTATAGAGAAGCATTTCTCGGAATAAGCGATACTTAAAAAATAAAAAACGGAGGAGAAACGACAAATGGGTAAACGAAATAAGCTAGTAGAAGGTATTGTCATTGGAGCAATTATAGGAGGAGCTGTTTCTTTATTTGATAAAGAAACAAGAAGCTCCGTCATTCAAGGAAGTAAAAAACTGAAAGACAAAACAACAAATCTTATTCAGCACCCTGAACTTGTAACGGATACTGTCAAAGAGAAATATGAAACCATCCGTACGACCATCGAGCAAGTTTCTGAAGATGTATCATTTGTAGCAGGAAAAGTAGAAAAGTTAAAAGAAACAACGCCTCAGGTGATGGAAATTGTAAACGATACAAAAGAAGCATTTGTGGAGAAGTATGGTGATGAACAAAAATAAATAAGGAGGCACATATGGCTGGAATGTACATGAATAACATCGTAAGGTTTGGCAAAGAACTGATGGGCCGCATTCATCGAGATGAGCTCCCCAGTTTATCAGCTGAATTGGCTTATTATCTGCTGCTCTCGCTATTTCCTTTTTTAATTTTCTTAATTACGCTGATTGGATTTTTGCCATTGGAATCAACAGACCTGCTTGACTTGGTCGAAAATGTAGCGCCACAGCAAACGCTGCACATGATTGAAAGCAACGTTTCCCATATCATTGGTTCTCATAATGAAAAGCTATTGTCCTTTGGTATCATTGCGACGATGTGGTCTGCTTCAAATGGAATTAATGCGATTGTAAGAGCATTTAACCGAGCGTATCACGTACAAGAAAATCGGCCTTTTTTAGTGGCGAGAGGTATGGCAGTTCTCCTTACTTTTGCGATGATATTTGTTATTATTGTAGCGCTTTTACTTCCGGTTTTCGGTCATATGATTGGTCTTTATTTATCGTCTACGTTTGGGTTTTCAGAAACTTTTCTCGCTTTATGGTCTGCTTCCCGCTGGATTATCAGCGGTCTCATTTTGTTTACTGTTTTTACGGGGTTATATTACTTTGCTCCTAATAAAAAGCTGCTGATTCGAAATGTGGTAAAAGGAGCGGCTTTTGCTACGGTCGGATGGACAGTGGTATCGATGCTGTTTGCGTATTACGTAAATCATTTCAATAACTATACAGCTACATATGGAAGCTTGGGCGGAATTATTATCTTGCTTATTTGGCTGTACCTATCGGGGATGATTATCGTTATTGGAGGAGAAATTAACGCTATTTTCTACGACCGTCGAGTTAAATCTTCATAGTCACAAATTGGGATGAAATCATTCGCAAGATATGAGCATACTAACAAAGTGAAAGGGAGGTTTTACATCATGACAAAGCATACAAAAAAAGACGGAAGCAATACAAAGCAAAATAAAAAGAGCCAGCCAAAGCATAAAACAAGCAACAGCCAAAACGGACAAAACGGTTACCATTAAGGCATTGATTTCCATAATAAAAAGCCTAACAAATACGTTAGGCTTTTTTGCGTTAAGATTTTAGCAAGCGAAGGCCGTTTAATATAACTAAAATGGTGCTGCCTTCGTGACCTATAACACCAAATGGCATATCAAGCACTTGGAAAAAATTCGAACAAATTAATAAAAAGATGACGGCAATAGAAAAAATAACGTTTTGCTTCACAATTGAGTTCATTCGTCTGGAAAGAGCTACTGCATCCGAAATTTTTGATAAATCATTTTTCATTAAAACGATATCGGCTGTTTCAAGTGCCACATCCGTTCCTTCTCCCATGGCTACTCCCACGTTAGCAGTAGCCAGAGCAGGTGCATCGTTAATGCCATCTCCCACCATTGAAACGGTAGGGAATTTTTCTTTTAACGCTTTAATTTTATCTACTTTCGCTTCAGGCAAACATTCTGCAATGTATTCATCGACTGCACATTCTTTTGAAATGGCTTCGGCTGTTTTTTCGCTGTCTCCTGTAATCATGACGGTATGAATACCCTGTTCTTTAAGAGATTTAACAGCGTCTACAGCTTCTGTTCGTACAACGTCTTTTAGCGCAAGCAATCCTACGATACCATGCTGGTCTTTTGCGTACACAATCGTTTTTCCTTCACTGGCAAGCGTAGATGAAATCCCATTTTCAAATTCAGCTGCATCTTTTTTACCTACAAAATCTGCTTTTCCTATCTTCCACGTATCTCCTTGAAGAGACCCAATGACACCATATCCGGGAACGTCTTCAAGCGAATCTGGCTGAACGAGCGTCAATTCCTGCTTATTTTTCACAAAGTCAACAATGGATTGAGCAAGCGGATGATTGGACTGACGTTCAATTGATGCGATTTTAACAAGAAATTCCCGTTCGTTCATATCAGAACGGACAATAACATTTGTTACTTCTGGCTTTCCTTTTGTTAACGTTCCTGTTTTGTCAAAAGCGATTGCGCTTAAATGGCTTAACCTTTCCAAATGCACGCCCCCTTTAAACAAAATTCCTTTTTTTGCTCCGTTTGAAATAGCAGACAGAGAAGCAGGAGTGATAGATGCAACCAAGGCGCAAGGAGACGCTACAACTAAGAGAATCATTGCACGGTAAAATGTCTCGGTCCAGCTCCATCCAAGCACATAGTGTGGGAGAAATAGCATAACTGCTACAACCGATAGAACAATTTTTACGTATGTGCCTTCAAATCGTTCAATAAACAATTGAGAAGGCGACTTTTCACTTTGAGCCGTTTGAACAAGTTGAATGATCTTTTGAAACAGCGTCTCAGCGCTTGGCTTTGTCATTTTAATGGTAATGGCGCCCTTCACATTCACCGTGCCCGCGAATACTTCATCATCGAGCTGTTTTAGTACAGGAACAGATTCCCCTGTAATAGCAGCCTGATCAATCGTTGTTTGACCTGAGACAACAATACCATCGGATGGCACTCGTTCACCCGGCTTAACTAGCAGCAAGTCACCGATTTGTAAATCCGAAATCGATACAATTTCTTCTTGATCTCCAATCAGACGCGTTGCTTCTTGCGGCTGTAAATTCATCAAGGCACTAATTTCTCGGTTGCTTTTATTCATGGTGTACGTTTCTAATGCACCGCTTAATGCAAAAATGAAAATAAGCATAGCACCTTCTGTCCAGTAGCCAATTACAGCCGCTCCAATGGCTGCAATAATCATTAACATTTCGACATTCAATTCTTTATTTTCAATCGTTTCTTCAATGCCTTCTTTTGCTTTAGCAAATCCGCCTATCACGTAAGCTAATACAAAGAGCGTAATAGATACAGCAGTATCCTGCTGTTTTGACAGCAGCCAGCCGGCTAAAATCAGCACGCCGCTTAACAGTGCAGCAATGAGTTCACCATGTGTTTTTAATACGTTGACAGCAGAAGACGTTTGAGGCGTTTGTTCTTGTTTTTTAGGTAACGCATTTTCCATACAAATCCTCCTTGAACGATAATTGAGAAGAATAATCACAATCATTACCCCTAAAAAAACACGAAAGCTGCCATCTCAGCGATAGCAGCACATTTTTTCAGTTCTTCTCTTTTAAATTGGGATATTTAGTATAGTATAGCACGGAACAAGCAAGGAGGTAACAGCTAACGCTTAAAAAATAAAAACAGAATGCAGCTGGACGTCTGCATTCTGTAAAAAACGTACTACATATCTAAATGTTCTTCATAATATTTATAAGCGGAAGTGTAAATGTGCTCGATATCAGCATCCGTCATGTACATTAAGGTTTCACGGTCAATCCCCTTCATTGTTTCAATAAATGTAATCATGTTTTTGCGTTCTTGTCTGCTCATTTATTATTCTCCTCTCCGTCTGTTTTAATACAGTTTATTATATTTAATTGTATTATATAACAGAAAAAGTATTTTGTGTGGATTTTTTTAAAAAATAGGCAAAAAAATTTTGAAAGACGTAAATAATTGACTATATAGAAAAAGGTGTTTTATAATTTATATATGAACATATGCTCATATACTTGCATATAATGAACGGAGAGATGTTATGAAAAAAGATGAACATTCGTTTTTATCACCTCAAACAGTAGAAGAAGCATCAAGAATACTAAAAGCTATTTCAGATCCTACGAGAATGAAAATTCTTTATTTGCTATTTCAAGAAGAGTGTTCAGTCGGTCATATGGTTGAAGTGCTTGGTGTTTCACAATCAGCTATTTCACATCAGTTAACTCACTTGCGTCATTTACGTTTAGTAAAATATCGCCGTGAAGGGAATACGTATTTCTATACGTATGATGATGAACACGTGGTTGGAATACTTCATCAAGTAATTCAGCACGTAGAATGCGCACATAAGGAATAAAAGGAGGGGCTTTGCATGAGTCATGATCATCACCACCATCATCATGGTCACCATCACCATTTTGATACACAGCGTGAAGGCAACAAAAAAGGTCTGTTAATTGCACTAATTATCACAGCGGGTATTATGGTTCTTGAGTTTGTTGGAGGGCTTTTTACAAATAGTCTAGCGTTGTTATCCGATAGCGGACACATGCTGTCTGATACAAGCTCACTTGCTCTTAGCCTTGTAGCGATATGGTTTGCTAACCGAGCCGCATCGGCTAAAAAAACGTACGGTTATTATCGGTTTGAAATATTAGCGGCTCTTTTTAACGGAGTGGCACTGTTTGTAATAGCAGGATTTATCATATATGAAGCCTATCAGCGCGTATTAGAGCCGCAGTCTGTAGCAAGCGGCAGCATGATGCTGATTGCTACTGTTGGTTTAATTGCTAATTTAATCAGCGCCTGGTCACTTATGAGACAAGGGGATGTAAAAGGAAACGTAAATTTACGCAGCGCTTACTTACACGTATTGGGAGATGCTTTAGGATCTATTGGAGCTATTGTAGCGGGGCTTCTTATGATGCTCTTTGGATGGTATGTTGCTGACCCTATTATTTCTGTAGTTGTGTCTGTATTAATTTTAAAAAGCGCATGGGGCGTGCTTGCTCATAGTGTTCATATTTTGATGGAAGGCTCTCCTGAAGGAGTGGATCACAGTGAAATAAAAAACCTTCTTGAAAACATTGAAGGAGTCAAAGATGTGCATGATTTACACATTTGGACGATTACTTCAGGACTGGACTCATTGAGCTGTCATATGCGCGTAGAAGATGAAAAAGATTGTCAGCAAATTTTGCAAAAAGCCATCGATTTAGTACATGATCACTGCAGCATTGAGCATGCGACGATTCAAATTGAAAAATCAGCTCTTCAGCATCGAACCCTAAAAGTTTAAAAAACAAGCGAGAACCTATAGGTTCTCGCTTGTTTTTTGCTGCATAGGCATTTTTTGTCCGAATACAAAAAGAATAATAAAAATAAAGCCAAGCATCCCGCTAATAATATTAAAAAAGCTGATATGGTGAAAGAACTGAATAAACGTGCCCCCTATGTAAGGGCCGGCAAGGCTTCCGATACTAAAAGCAATGCCGCATAGTAAATTACCTGTAGGGAGTAGACGAGCAGGAATCAAATCCGTCATATAGCTGATTCCTAAACTAAACGTAGAGCCTACAACCATGCCCGCTATAAATAAACACGCTATTAATGGAATAGCGGTGTCTTCCAATAGACTTGCTGTAAAAAACGTCACGGCTCCAAGTGATAAAATCCATCCTAATACCGGCTTTCGTCCCAATTTATCGCTCAGTATGCCAAGAGGAAGCTGAAATACAATAGCTCCAACTGCAAAGGAAGTCAAGAGGAGTGAAATAAACTCTACTTGCAACCCGATTCGTAAGCCATATACAGGAAAGCTTCCGTTCAGTGATGATTCTAAAAATCCGTATCCAAAAGGCGGCAAAAAAGCAATCCAAGCATACTTAGCCGCCTTAGAAAATCGCTTAGCCGTTTCTTTTAATGAATTAACCTCCACTTCCTGTAGAGGAAATTCATTTTTTATCAAAAATAAAAACACCCACGTTAGAAGACATAGAGCGGATGAAATCATAAAAGGCAGCGCTTGATTAATCTCAATTAACGGCGTCATTAAAGGGCCAACCGCAAAACCAATACCGAAAAAAAGCCCGTACAATGAAATGTTTCGACCTCGTTTATCAGCAGGAGAAGATGATGTAATCCAGGTTTGAGTACCAAAGTGCAGCGCGTGATCTCCTATTCCAATAAATAAACGGAGCACAAACCAAAAAACAACAGATTTCCACAAAGGAAACAAAGCTAAAGATACAATAACTAAAAGTCCTCCTGCTGCAATAATTGGTTTATATCCGTATTTACGAAGCGGCGCTTCCATGAACGGAGAAATAAACAAGATGCCTAGGTACAATCCAGTTGCGTTTAATCCGTTTATAGTAGAGGAAAGGCCGTCTTTCTCAAAAATAATAGCAATTAAAGGCAGCAGCATACCTTGGCTGAATCCAGAAATGGCGACAAGGCTGACTAAAATCCAGAAACGTTGTTTATGAGTACCACTCATAGCATTCAACCTCTTTTTATCTATATTTTGTCAATCTAACTGTTTAATCGTACAAGGAAAACGCTTTATTGACAAGGATGTAGACGTGCTGTGCCGTTAATTTGACATCTTTGTATAAGAAGAATAGAATAAAACATGTAAATAGTTACATGTTTTTGTTTACATTAAAGAGGTGATCGCTATGATAGAACCAGTACTTAAGAAAATAGCGACATTCATAATTAATGTCGGCACACCAATTGTCATCGGTCATACAGGATTGGGAAAAAAACAGTTTATTCCCATTAAATCAGGTACTGCAGATGGAGAGATAAAAGGTTCCATTCTTCCAAGCGGAGCGGATTCTCAAATTATTCGTTGGGATGGACGCGTGGATTTATCTGCACGATATGTAATTCAAACAGAAGATGATGAGCTTATTTATATTAAAAACAACGGAATCCGTCAGGTTAGCGAAGAATTTAGAGAACAAGCTGCTGAAGGTAAAATTGTATCTCCAGAGCATTTATATTTCCGCACGCTTCCTGTCTTTGAAACAGGAAGCGCAAAGTATAAGTGGTTACAGAACAGCCTGTTTATAGGCGCTGCTGCGAGAAATCCAGACAGCGTTGTGCTAGATATATACGAAGTTTTATAAACCAAAGGAGAGGTATAGACATGGAAAAATTTATTGGAAATCATATGATTTACACATACGAAAACGGATGGGAATATGAAATTTATATCAAAAACGAAAATACAATCGATTATCGTATTCATAGCGGAATGGTGGCAGGACGATGGGTTCGCGACCAAAAAGTAGATATTGTGAAATTAACAGAAGGTGTATATAAAGTATCGTGGACTGAGCCGACTGGAACAGATGTATCTTTG
This sequence comes from Priestia sp. Y58, assembly GCF_029522095.1. NCBI lineage: Bacteria > Bacillati > Bacillota > Bacilli > Caryophanales > Bacillaceae > Priestia > Priestia sp. Y58. The sequence continues at coordinate 36,325 of NZ_JAKWFL010000009.1, read as the reverse complement.
AACTTTATGCCTGATGAAAAACGGATGCACGGCATTATTTTCTTCCCAAAATGGGTACATGAACATCCTGAAATTACCGTGTGCTATCAAAATGATCATCTTGATTTAATGCATGAGTCTCGTGAGAAATATGAAACATATCCAAAATACGTGGTTCCGGAATTTGCTGACATTACATTTATCAAAAATGTTGGAGTGAACAATGAGGAAGTTATCGCTCAAGCGCCTTACGAAGGAATGACAAATGATATTCGCGCCGGAAAATTAATTTAACATAGAGTCATAAAAAAGGCTGAGACAAAAGTAGTTTAGTTGAAGGAAGATCCGAACGATGAATCGAGATTCTTGATGGAGAATCAAATTCGTTCGGATTTTTTTATGGTGACGGTGTAACAAGTATCCATATTAAGAGTAGTTGGTTATATAAAAAGCGGTTTATAATGAAGTAAAGGAGTGAAGAAAATGGAATTTAACATGAAAAAAGAGGCGGGGTTTACAACAAATCTTCCTTATGGAGAGCTACATATCGCCGGAGATGAAGAGTATGGCTTTCGTCCCTATCAGCTAATGGTATCGTCCATTGCTGTTTGCAGCGGAGGCGTGTTGAGAAAGATTCTAGAGAAAAAAAGAATTGCTTTTTCCGATTTACGCATCCAAGCTGATGTGACGCGAAATGATGAAAAAGCGGGGCGAATCGAAAAAATTCATTTGCACTATATCATCACAGGAGAAGACCTGCCATTAGACAAAATTGAAAAATCGATTGAGCTAGCCCGAAAAAATTGCTCAATGCTACAGTCGGTTATTGACAGTATAGAAGTGACAGAAACCTTCGAAATAAAATAAAAGTGGACAATGTCCACTTTTATATTTCTTTTGGTTTGCTTCCGGCTTTATCAAAATAGCGCATGCGTTCAGGGGTCAGCTGAAGAAGCAAATAATTTGGGTCGTCTGGACTTTTAATCCACTCTTTTAACTTTTCATTCCAAAATTTCTTTTTTAACTCTTCGTTTGTTTCTACATTTACTTTGGCTTCTACCTCTACATACGGATCACTCCAACCTTGCCCATCATAGCCTAACAAAATATGAACGTAAGGGTTTTTTTCTAGTTCTTCGACTTTATGGGTATCTTTATTGGTGGCGGTGTAGAGCACAAGGTCTTCATGAAAAAACATCATAAAGCGTGAATAAGGTTTTCCATCTTGAATTGTAGCTAACGTTCCAATTGTATAGTCATCCAGTACGGATAAAATTTGATTTTTCACATCATTATTGCTCATTTTTTCACTCCTTATTATATCTTTTTACCCTTGGTAGTTTGGCTGATTTTTAACTATCTTAATCAAAAATCAATTAAGGGTTTATCTTTTATAAAAATAGGTTAAAAATACTAACATTGACGGTGAGTCTATACAAATTCCATTAATTTGATATGATTGATTTTGTTGTCAAAAAATGAATAAGGTAGGTGTACATATCGATGATCAATCGGATTTTTCTTATAGCGGTTATTCTTGGGGTGCCGCTATCTGTTATTGGGCACATGATGCACTGGTCAGATGTTCTTATGTTTATTATTTACTGTTTAACAATCATTGCCCTCGCAGCTTTTATGGGAAGAGCAACAGAGAGCTTAGCTGTTGTAGCTGGTCCTCGAATAGGCGGTCTATTAAATGCTACGTTTGGTAACGCTGTAGAATTAATTATTTCTATTTTTGCTCTAAAAGAAGGCCTTACAGCTGTGGTGCTTGCATCGTTAACCGGTTCTGTATTAGGAAATCTCCTTCTTGTAGGCGGTCTTTCATTCTTCATCGGGGGATTAAAATTTAAGCGCCAAGAATTTAATGTCTATGATGCAAGACATAATTCTGGATTGTTAATTTTTGCTGTTATCGTTGCGTTTGTTATTCCTGAAGTTTTTGCTAGCGAAATGGACGAAGCGAAGACCATGTCCCTGAGTGTCGGAATATCCATTATTCTCATCATCTTGTACTTAGCGGCGTTATTTTTTAAGCTGGTAACGCACCGAGGCGTGTATCAGCATAAAAGTGAAGAAGTGGAAGAACATGAGGAGCCAGAATGGTCAATGTGGAAAGCGATTGCGGTTCTCTTTTTGTCTACGTTAGCTGTAGCTTACGTATCCGAAAGCTTGGTTAGCACAATCGAAATTGTATCGGAAAGCTTTGGCTGGAGTGAGCTGTTCATCGGGGTCATCATTGTAGCGATTGTTGGAAACGCAGCAGAACACGCTTCGGCTATTATTATGGCCGTTAAAAACCGCATGGGTGTAGCGGTTGAAATTGCTGTTGGATCAACTTTACAAGTAGCGATGTTTGTAGCACCGATATTAGTACTTGTTTCGCTAATGTTCGAAAGCCAAATGTCTCTTGTTTTTACTTGGCCTGAGTTGATTGCGATGGTAACAGCTGTATTTTTAACGATTGCGATTTCTAATGACGGAGATACAAACTGGTTTGAAGGCGCAACTCTTTTAGGTGCTTATATTATTATGGGAATTGGTTTTTATCTTATTTAAAAAAGAAACGTTCACTTTATGTGGACGTTTCTTTTTTGTGAGTGAATAGAAGAATTTCCCTTTTGGTATTCAGGATAAAACAGGGGATGTTTGAAAAAACTATGGTTGCATTCATTAACGATGTTGAAAGGAGTTTCTAGATGTTACGTAAATTGCTTTTATTTGTGTTTACCATCATTATTTCATTTTCATGTTCAACGAAGATCGCCATTGCGAAAACAGCTCAGCCTACCATCAACGTGCCTTCTTCAGCTTTAAATATTTCAAAAGAAAATACGTATCCAAATGCTAGTCAAGACACGCCATATTTGCAGCCGAGTGAGTTTACAAAAGAGCTCATTGAAACATCAAATGTAAAAATTGACAACCCTGATTTAATTCGTATATTAAATGAATCAAACATTTCTAAAACTCCATGGGCAATTGGATTCAGAGCAACCATCTTTTTAGGACAGTGGCCGTTAAATTACGAATCAACAGAAACAAACGTTAACTGGCAGCACCAGCGAATCAATACAAATCATTATGATAACAGAGCAGGAAAAACTCAGTACAAAATGATGTACAGCCAGGAAAATCAAAGCCATGTAAAAGGCGGATTAACAGCAAAAGTGCCTCAGCCTGATCATGTTAAACAAATGATGCTAATTGAAGCAGCTAAAAAAACAAAGCTCACTTTATCATTTCAAACGTTTGTAGGTGCCGGAACGAAAAAAGACCAGGTCTATAACGTAGCTCCTAAAAAAGTAGGTTATCTGTATGCGTATACGCCTGCTGTAAGTGAAAAAGGAAAAGTAACATATGGAGAAGTGTATGTAACGGTAAAAGGAAGCAAGCGTTCAATTGTGGTGAGAAATGTAACGTCTCAAGGAATTGGAGCATGGATTCCAGTACAAGATTATGTTTCCTTAAGCTTTGGGGCTTACGATCAGCCGAGATAACAAAAAAGAGATTCCAGTGGTGGAATCTCTTTTTGTTATTTTGTAATGCTCGCTTGGAGTTTGCTAAAATCGGTATCTTGATAATAGCTGTTTTTCACCAAAATATTAGGTCCTAAACAAGACACTGCTGAACAATGACAGCTAAGTTCTTTAGAAATTGTGCTTTGCTGCCACGTATTAAAAGCGTCTGTAAGCTTTGTATCTTGAATGTTCCCAAGAGGAGGCGTATCACCAAAATCAGTTACGATAATATCTCCGTCAAAAATATTGACATTTAGGCGAGAGCGCCCGTCTGGATCGTTTCGAACGGTTACATTTTTACTGCTATATAAGCGCTGTAAAAGGGTTAAGTCTTCCTCATTATTGCTGCATGCATAAAACGGCAGCGTGCCGAATAGCATCCACACATTTTCATCTCGGATATCAAGAAGGTGATGAATAGCTTGACGCATTTCAGGAAGAGATAATGTTTCTAGAGTGCTGGCAAAGTCACTTGGATACATAGGGTGTACTTCGTGACGCTGACAAAGCATTTCATCAACAATTTGACGATGAATCTTTTCCATATGAGGAAGCGTACGTTTATTTAACATCGTTTCAGCTGATACGGTTACACCTGCTTTTACAAGCGCGCGGCTGTTTTCAATCATACGGTCGAAATATTTGGCGCGCTGCTCATAAGTAGGCTTTCGCTCCATCATTGCAAAGCCAGCTTCCACAAAGTCGTCCACCGTTCCCCAGTTGTGAGAAATATGTAAAACATCTAAATAAGGAATGATTTGTTCGTAACGAGCAAGATCTAATGTTAAATTTGAATTAATCTGTGTACGGACACCTCGTTCATGTGCATACTTTAATAAAGGCACCACATAATTTTTCACAGAAGATAGAGACATCATCGGCTCTCCACCCGTAATGCTTAACGCTCGAAGAGTTGGAATTTCATCGAGACGTTTTAAAATTAAATCAAGCGGCAGTGCGTTTGGGTCTTTTGGCTGCAGCGTATATCCAACTGCGCAGTGCTCACATCGCATATTACAAAGCGTCGTTGTTGTAAATTCAACGTTTGTGAGCGTCGGTTTGCCGTATTGTTTCATATCTAAATACGCTTCCCACGGATCGAACTCCGGGGTAATTCGTTGTAAAGTGGCCATAAAAAAACTCCTTTTATTTTTCCGTAAAGTGAAATGATTATGAAAACATCTCACGGTCCGTCCTGCTAGACTAAATTATACGTCTCATTCAAAACGGACACCAGTGACTATTATGGATTTTATTGCTTTTAGTTGTCAAATATGAAAGTATTCGTTAGGATATAAAGAAATACGAATGAAAAGCTATATCAGGAGGGTTTAAAATGGGAAACGCCGTTCGAGATAAAGATTCACAAGTACGTTATTTAAAAGATCGTTTAAATATGTTTGTACACGTATTAGACTCCATGGAGCCTGAAAACACAGACCTAGAAGACATTGACCGTTTGATTACAATGATTGATGACCTCGAAGCAAAATGTGAGCAGTTTAAAAAAGATAAAGAATGAACAAAGGAAAAAGCGCTAGAAAAACTAGCGCTTTTTTGCTTGAAGTGGAAATCCTCCTATAAAGGTCTTTCGAAACAATTTTTGAAGGAGTATAATAAATTTTGAAAGTTGTACGACAGATAGATAAATACATACATTAGCGGGATATGGGAGGAATTAAGTGATGATTGAAGCTTTAAAACAAAGCATGTACGATTTAATTGTTGAAACATCTACAAAATTGCCAAAAGACGTTCGACGTGCTATCGCAAAGGCAAAAGCGCGTGAAAATGCAGGAACGCGTGCAGCAATGTCTTTAGCGACCATTACCAATAATATTAAAATGGCGGATGATAATTTATCGCCAATTTGTCAAGATACAGGTATGCCAACATTTAAAATTAAAACCCCTGTAGGAGTGAATCAGCTTCAAATTAAAGAAGCGATTTATTGGGCAATTGAAGAAGCAACAAAGCACGGAAAGCTTCGCCCTAACTCTGTAGATTCGTTAACGGGAGAAAACAGCGGTAATAATTTAGGCGGAGGCACGCCGGTTATTAAGTTTGAACAGTGGGAAAATGACTATATTGATGCGCGTCTCATTTTAAAAGGCGGCGGCTGTGAAAACAAAAACATTCAGTATAGCCTGCCTTGTGAAGTAGAAGGATTAGGTCGAGCTGGCCGTGATTTAGACGGCATTCGTAAATGTGTGATGCACTCAGTATACCAAGCGCAAGGCCAAGGCTGTAGCGCCGGCGTCATTGGTGTTGGAATCGGTGGCGACCGTACAACAGGCTATGAATTAGCAAAAGAGCAGCTGTTCCGAAACTTAGATGACGAAAATCCAAACGCTCAGCTTAAAGAATTAGAAGAGTATGTAATGGAAAATGCCAATAAGTTAGGAATCGGTACAATGGGCTTTGGCGGAGAAACGACATTACTTGGCTGTAAAGTCGGCGTAATCAATCGTATTCCTGCTAGCTTCTATGTGTCAGTTGCGTATAACTGCTGGGCTTACCGTCGCTTAGGTATTAAAATCAATGCTGATACAGGAAGCGTTCAAGAGTGGCTGTATCAAGAAGGCGAAGAAGTAGATTTTAATAACAATGCAGGTGCAGAAGAGAAGCAAAATGCGGATGAAACAAAAGAAGTTATATTACAAGCACCTATTACAGAAGAGCAAATTCGTGAATTAAAAGTTGGCGACGTGGTGCGCATCAACGGTATGATGTACACAGGGCGCGATGCCATTCACAAACATTTAACAGATCACGATGCGCCAATTGATTTAAATGGACAAATCATTTATCACTGTGGTCCGGTTATGTTAAAAGATGAAGATGAAAAATGGCACGTAACCGCTGCAGGACCAACAACAAGTATCCGTGAAGAACCTTACCAAGGAGATATTATGAAGAAATTTGGTATCCGCGCGGTTATCGGTAAAGGCGGTATGGGTCCTAAAACGCTTGCTGCTCTTCAAGAGCACGGCGGCGTATACTTAAATGCGATCGGCGGAGCTGCACAGTACTATGCTGACTGCATCAAGAGCGTAGAAGGCGTTGATTTGATGCAGTTCGGTATTCCTGAAGCAATGTGGCATTTAAAAGTAGAAGGCTTTACAGCTGTAGTGACGATGGATTCACACGGAAACAGCTTGCATGCAGATGTCGACAAGTCTTCATTTGAAAAGCTTGAGCAATTTAAAGAACCTGTATTTAAATAAGCATACGTCCGGAGCGTATGGTAAAAAGTAACGTTCATGAACGAGAAAATTGAGTGGATACTAAGCGTAAAATGACTTCCGAAAGGAGCTTCTTATGCGCCGGTTCACCTTTTTTCTCGTTTTTTTATTCGTGATGTCAACAGGCATAGCATCTGTTGAAGCACAAATGTATCCAAACACTCCGATCAGCTGGGGATTTCAAAAAAGCAAAAATCACAAGCCCGCATCCGCTGGTACAGCTTATGAACAAATTCTTGCTAAGTATGATGCTTTTTACCTCGGAGATACAAATAAAAAAAATATTTATTTAACATTTGATAACGGTTACGAAAATGGCTATACACCGCAGGTATTAGACGTGCTCAAAAAAAGAAAGGTTCCTGCGACGTTTTTTGTAACAGGACATTATTTAAAAGAAGAGCCTAAGCTTATTAAGCGAATGGTAAAAGAAGGGCATATTGTTGGGAATCATTCATGGCATCACCCTGACTTAACTCAAGTGGATGATGCGCGTTTTAAAGAGGAACTGCAAAAAGTAAAAGATGAATACAAGAATATTACGGGTCGTGATGAAATGAAGTATCTTCGCTCACCTAGAGGTGTATTTAGCGAGCGAACGCTAGCTCTTTCAAAGCAAGAAGGCTATACGAATGTATTTTGGTCACTTGCATTTGTTGACTGGAAAGTGAATGAACAAAAAGGCTGGCGCTACTCATACGACAATATGATGGCTCAAATACATCCGGGTGCGATCATGCTTTTGCATACCGTTTCAAAGGATAACGCAGATGCGTTAGATCAAGCGATTGTAGATTTAAAAAAGCAGGGCTATACGTTTAAAAGTATTGATGATTTAATGAACGAACGCAAACAAATGAAGAAAAGTTTTTCTAAAACGAAATAACGATAAAAACCGATGGGAATGTTTCTCCTGTCGGTTTTTTGCTGTTGAAGTGTTATAATATGCGTTGATGTCTTTTTTAAAGCGATACGGTCTACTAGGTTTTAAGCAGCTAAGGACCGTTAATAACTATATAAAGAATTTAAACTAATCGGAGTTGGTCTCATGAATAAACCAAAAACTGAAATGAAAGTTCAAAAAGGACAAACATTTCCGTTGACGATAAAAAGACTTGGTATTAATGGAGAAGGCGTAGGATATTTTAAGCGCCAAGTCGTCTTTGTGCCGGGAGCATTACCAAATGAAGAAGTGGTTGTAGAAGCAACAAATGTCCAGCATAAGTTTGCCGAAGGGAAAATCAAGCGAATTCGCAAAAAATCTCCTCATCGCGTAGAAGCGCCCTGTCCTATTTACGACCAGTGCGGAGGCTGCCAGCTTCAGCATTTATCCTATGAAGGTCAGTTAGAATCCAAGCGCGATATTGTTCTGCAAGCGTTCGAACGTCACAGTTCATTAAAAAAAGTAGAGGAAAAAACCCGCCAAACGATTGGTATGGAAGATCCTTGGCGCTATCGTAATAAATCTCAGTTTCAAGTCGGCGTAGATAAACAAAAAGTCATCGCTGGTTTGTACGGACTGAATTCTCACCGCTTGATTGATATTGAAAACTGTCCCATTCAGCATAAAGCTACGAATCACGTGACAAAAGAAATAAAACGAATTTTACAAGATCTTCAAATTCCTATCTACAATGAACGCAAACGCCGTGGTATTGTACGTACCATCGTATCTCGAGTAGGATTTGAAACGGGTGAAGTGCAAATTGTCTTGATCACGGCTAAAAAAGAAATTCCGAAAAAAGAGCTGCTGATTAAAGAAATTCAGCGCCGCCTACCGGAAGTGAAATCGCTCGTACAAAACGTAAACGGCCAAAAAACATCGCTTATTTTTGGAGATGAAACGTTTACGCTCGCTGGAAAATCGGTGATTCAAGAAACGTTAGGTGATATCTCATTCGAACTTTCAGCGCGTGCATTTTTCCAGCTGAATCCTCTTCAAACGGTGAAGCTATATGACGAAGTAAAAAAAGCAGCTGCGCTAACAGGCAGTGAAAAAATTGTAGATGCTTACTGCGGAGTAGGGACAATTGGCTTATGGCTTGCTAAAGACGCCAAAGAAATTCGCGGAATGGATACGATTGAAGAATCGATTGTAGACGCAAGAAAAAATGCCCAAGATCATGGGTTTGAGCATGCTACGTACGTAGCGGGTCCGGCTGAGAAATGGATGCCGCAGTGGGTGAAAGAAGGCTGGAAGCCAGACGTTATCGTTGTTGACCCGCCGCGAACAGGCTGTGATGACAAGCTTCTAAAAACAATTTTACAAGTAAAGCCAAAGAAAATGGTTTACGTATCTTGTAATCCATCCACATTAGCGAAAGATGTGCAGCAGCTGTCGAAGGCTTATCATGTGGATTATATTCAACCTGTTGATATGTTCCCTCATACGGCACATGTAGAGAATGTGGTGAGCTTGACGTTAAAGAAATGAATAGAAAAAGAGTAAAGGGCAGATCGGCTTCTGCTCTTTTTTGTTTGTAATTTTGTAATAAGGAGGTCTTTATCACAAGTAAAGGAACAAGGTTTTTATGTAGTATCATATTTCAAATAAGAAAAATAAATGAAACTAATTTTTCCTATTGACAAAGCATCCAACTGGTATTAGAATAAACAACTATTCGACAGTCATTCTATTGACTGAAAAATTTAATACGTAGAAAGCTATGATTGCTATGGATCACACTATAGCAGGAGCAGCTTCTGGAGAGATCGCGATAGTTTCGCGACGCCGAAGGGTTCACAATCTCAGGCAAAAGGACAGAAGAGTACCGGATATTTATTTGGCATGTTACTAATTGTTAGTATGTACCATAATATTTGTTATTCTTATGACCATGAGATTGGAGCGCATCCAATCTCTTTTTTTATTGGACTTTATTTTGTAGTCCGCACGATTGTATCAAAGGTTTTATTGTTAGGAGGAGTTAGAGTTGGAACAACGAGAATTAAAGAGGGATTTATCCAATCGTCATGTTCAGCTAATCGCGATTGGAGGAACCATTGGGACGGGATTATTTTTAGGTTCTGGTAAAGCAATACAGCTTGCAGGTCCCTCTATCATCTTTGCTTATTTAATTGTTGGTATTGCGCTTTTCTTTGTGATGAGAGCGCTAGGAGAACTACTGCTGTCTAAAGCAGGTTATCAATCGTTAACGGATATTGCTGAGGAATATCTTGGACCGTGGGCTTCATTCGTAACGGGATGGACCTACTGGTTTTGCTGGATCATGACAGCTATGGCTGACGTGATTGCCGTTGGCGTATATGTGAAATATTGGTTCGATATCCCTCAGTGGGTTCCTGCACTTATTTGTGTGATTATTTTATTAGGGCTTAACTTATTAACCGTAAAATTATTTGGAGAATTAGAGTTTTGGTTTGCTTTAATAAAGGTTATTACGATTCTTGCGTTAATTGTTATTGGCGTTATTTTATTGGTAATCGGATTTAAAACGGATGCAGGATCGGTTACGGTTCAAAACCTTTGGAATCATGGAGGACTGTTTCCAAACGGGGTTTCAGGTTTCTTACTTTCATTCCAAATGGTTATTTTTGCATACGTGGGGGTTGAATTGGTAGGGGTATCGGCAGCGGAAACATCAAATCCCCAAAAAAATATTCCATCGGCCATTAATAAAATTCCGCTGCGAATCTTATTTTTCTATGTTGGAGCGCTTATCGTCCTTTTATTTATTAACCCGTGGATGGAATTAAATGCAGCAGAAAGTCCATTTGTTAAAACCTTTAGTTTAGTCGGAATTCCGCTTGCTGCTGGAATTATTAATTTTGTTGTATTAACTTCAGCCGCTTCTGCTTGTAATAGCGGAATGTTTTCAACAAGCCGTATCTTATATAATTTAAGTAAAAATGACCAAGGGCCATCTACGTTTGCAAAACTGAACAAAAACCACGTACCAAGCAACGGATTGTTTGTATCTACGCTGGTTATCTCGGCGGGAGCTTTGTTAAGCAAACTGATACCAGATCAAGCTTTTGGCATCGTAACAACTATTAGCGCTATTTGTTTTATTTGGGTGTGGAGTATCATTTTGATTTGCCATCTAAGATATAAAAAAACGCGTCCGCAGCTGCATGCAGCATCAACATTCAAAGCACCGTTAACACCATTTATAAACTATGTTGTGCTAGCGTTGTTTGCTGTGATTCTTATTATTATGCTGTTTTCTGATGCGACGCGCCCAGCCTTATTGTTGACACCCGTTTGGTTTATTCTCTTATTTGGTTTTTACGGGGCTAGAAGAAAAAAGAAATAGTAAATTGGTGACCTCATCATTTCGTGATGGGGTCTTTTTATTGGAGGATAAATAATTGATTTCTACTGCATGAAGAAAATGCAGGAAGCAAAGTTTATATAAGAACCCTAAAAAAATGTTTTAACAGAAAATACAGTGAAAAAGCTCATAGTTTTCTGATAGTAATGTAGAACCAAGTGATTTTCTTCTATGTCTAAAGATGGAATTCTATCATTTACATGGAAAAGTCTTCATTTTGGAGTACAATGAAGGTAGACTTCATTAGATTAAGGTGAACAAACATGAAATGGTTTAAATCTCATACGTTTTGGAAAATCTTCACGATTAATGTGCTTCTTATTTGTACCGTATTAACGCTAATGTTTATTGTTTCAAGAGTGATGCTGCCTAATATTTCTCAAGATCAATATCGACAGGTAACTGATAAAACCGTCAAGAGAATGAAAGAGCAAATTAACGTTGTCATTAAAGATATTTGGAGCCTGGGCGACGAGGTACAGCAAGATCCTATTTTTTTATCGGATGATGAACAAGAAATAGACAAAGAATTGCAGAAAATAGTTAATATTTCACCGTATATCGATAGCGGAACCATTTTTAATGTGAAAGGGTATGTTGAGCATTATTATCCGAATGATTTAAAGAATATGAAACAGGTGAACTTAAGTAAAAGAAAATATTTTCAAGAAGCGCTGCGAACCAAAAAAATATATTTAAGCGATGTCGTTTCAGCAGATACAAAGCACTACATTGTGGTGATGGCGATTCCTATTTTGGATGGGCAGCAAAATGTAAAAAAGGTCGTAAATCTAGCGCTGCGAATTGAAGAAAATGAAAGTTTTCAATCCATCTTCCAAACGTTCGATATAGGAGAGAACGGCTATACATTTATTGTAGACCGCAATGGTAGAATTATCTCCCACCCAGAGAAACAGAGAATCGGTGAAAATGCTAAGAAAAACGAAATCGTTCAGAAAACGATGAATCATAAATCAGGATATCAGCGCGTTGTGAACACCGAAGGAAACTATTTCTTTGCATCATTTGAATATATTCCTGTTCTTAATTGGGGGATAGTTGCTCAGTTACCCGTTGAAGAAATTTACAAGCCTTATGAAATGTTTGAAAAAACGCTTTGGATCGTTTCAGGTGTTACGATTTTACTGCTTTCGTTTTTTACTGCGTTATATGCAAGGCAAATTGTGAATCCTATTCATAAACTATATGAATTGGCGGGACAAGTAGCGCGCGGGAATTTTAATCAAAAAATTCCGGAACGAGAAATTGAGCGGGGCGAAATCGGTATTTTATCTAAACAGTTTAATGAAATGATTAGCTATATACGCCATTCTAAAGCGAATTTACAGCAAAAAGAAAATCAGCTGCAGGAACAAAAAACGTTTTTAAGACAAGTTATTGATATTAATCCAAGCTATATTTATGCGATTAATCAAAAAAGGGAATTCATTCTCGTTAATGAATCTTTTGCGATGCTCTTAGGTGAAAAACCTGATGACTTAATTGGACAATCAATTGATAAATATCAGTTCAACCTTCAATCAGATCTTTTATATAAAGGGGCGTTTTCAAACTGTACGCAAAAAGGGATGGTATTAGAAGAACAGTTTAAAGATTCGAAAGGAAACCGGCGCTGGGTCGAAACAGCAAAACTTCCTATTATGAATGAAAAACAGGAAGTGATTCAAATGCTGTGCGTATCGACAGATATTACGGAGCGTAAAAAAGCAGAAGAGAAGCTTAGAACTTCTGAGAAGCTGGCCGTTGTAGGAGAACTTGCAGCTGGAGTGGCTCATGAAATCAAAAATCCTTTAACTTCTTTAAAAGGTTTTGTTCACTTATTAAAAGAACAACATCCTAAAGATGCTTTGTATATAGATATCATGGAAACTGAATTAGAACGAATGAATGGAATCGTAGAAGAATTTTTGATGTTAGGAAAACCTCAGGTAATGAAGGTTGAATCTTTGAATATGCAAGCGCTTGTTCAAGAAGTGTGCTCACTTCTTGAACCTGAAGCAGTAGAAAAGGAAGTAGCTTTCATATTTGAAAGGGACGACCAGTTACCAAAGGTGTATGGAGATAAAAATCAGTTAAAACAAGTATTTATTAATATTATTAAAAACTCTATCGAAGCAATGCCTGAAGGAGGGAGTATTCATATTACTATCAAAGCAAAAGAAAACCACCTTTGGCTGCAGATTGCTGATGAAGGACAGGGTATTCCTCCTGAACGGTTAGCGAAGATAGGTGAGCCTTTTTATAGTACAAAAGAAAAAGGTACAGGTTTAGGGCTGATGGTCAGCTATCGGATTATTAAAGCTCACCACGCGCAGATGACGTTTTCTAGTCAGTTAGATAAAGGAACAAGTGTGGATATATTGTTTCCAATAATAAAAAAGTAGGGGAAGTTTCCCCTACTTTTTATTATTATACTTATAATATATCGAAAGCCTTGATGGTACTAAAATCAATGAAAGTACTAAAGAAGATATCCACAGGTTAACAAGAAGTTAACTGCTGAATTGTATAGGATATTCACAACTTTATCCACATTATTCACATTTTTTCAGAAAATTTACATAAAAATTACCCACTGTCATTTCAAGTTATGAAAGCGGTAATATGCATATCCAATAAAGTTATGCACATTATCCACATAATTGTGGGTAAACTTTGTGGATATAATAGAGTATTAAAAAAACGTAAATCATACGCTTGAAATCTTCGTGTTATTATTTTTACATAATATAAAACGTCCTTCCGATACACAGTGTACAGAAAGGACGTTGGGATGATCAAGCGTTGGATAGAGATGTTTTGCCTCACTTATTTTTTCGTGTAGCCGCCTGCACGGTCTGCTTTTTTAAACTCGCGGCCGTAATAGATTTCTTGAGCGCTACTTAACGTATTTTTTGCGTTTTCTTTTCGTTTTTTTTCAGACATAAAAAAACCTCCAATTAACGTTTTTCGATCATGTTACTTATTTTTTCCAGAATCTCTCGTTTTTAATCATAAAAAAAAGCTCTCCGTTACACGGAGAGACTCTTACGCTTCTTTAAGCTGGTGATCTTCTTGAACGTCTTGTTCGTGACGCAAGTAGTATAATGTATACAAGTCTTTTGGAATTTCGTATAAATCGTATACGTCTTCATGTTGATTAATTTCATCGTATAAAGCTTTGTGTGTTTCATTCGCAAGTACTGCATAAGGCAGTTTTTCTGCAGCCTTAATAGACCTAATATTAATTTTACGAATTCGCATAAAAATTCGCTCTATATTTAACTCAAAGAACAGTTCATTAAAGAACGCTTCTTTTGCAATTTGATTATATCCTTTTCCATGAAACGGTTTGCCAAGCCAAGTGCCTAAAAAACCAGCTTGGTCCTGTACATCAAATAAATTAATGGTGCCGATAGGGTTACCCCATTCGTCTAAAATCGTGCGAGAAATAATTTCTCCATGATCTTCTGCTTCCATCGTTTGTTTAGTCACAAATAAAAATTCTTCATAGGAATGGGCTTTATGACGAACAAAAGGGAAGACATCAGGATGTACCATGAGTTCGTATAGAGATTGACAGTCATTTAGGTCACGTTTTTTTAACATAACTTTTCCCTCCTGATCGAGGGTATATACAGACTCCAATCAAGTCCCCACCCTCGAAATTTTTTAATAATTAAAAAAATTTCGGGGTGGGAATCGAACCCACTAGAACCAGTTACCTGGTGGCGCACCATTTGCCTTCCCATTACAAGTCAACAAACATAAAAAGTCAACGTGTGATGTTTATGCTTTTGTGAAATTCACATGCTTCTAAACGTATCATACTAAAAAAAATTAAAAAAGAAAATAGGTAAAATGTTAATTTTTTTTAAATAATATTTTACCATTTATCATGGTAAAAATAGGCTTTGCTAAGTAGTGAAAGGGATGATGGCTCCATAGTACTAAATCAGCGTCTTTTCCTGCTTCGATACTGCCGATTCGCTGATCAATACGGAGATTTCGAGCAGCAGCAATCGTGATGCCTTCTAATGCTTTTTGTTCTTCAAGTCCTTCACGTACGGCAATGGATGCACAAATATTTAGGTACTGAATGGGCGTATAAGGGTGGTCTGTTGTAATGGAAACTTCTACTCCTTCATTGCAGAGAGCTTGATAGGTTTTCCATGTTTTATTTTTCAATTCAATCTTTGAGCGGCGTGTTAAAGTTGGTCCCACGCTTACTTTTAAATTTCTTCCACCTAGCTCTTTAGCAATTAAGTGACCTTCTGTACAGTGTTCAATACGAACGTCTAAATGAAATTCATCTGCTAAGCGCAGAGCTGATAGAATATCATCGGCTCGGTGAGCATGAATTCGAACGGGAATCTCTCTATTCAGCGCTTGAATGAGTGGTTTAATTCGCAAATCATCTTTATTGTCACTGCTTTTTGCATGATAAAAGGCTTCTCTCAGCATCCCCATAATACCCATTCGTGTAATGGATTCTTTATTGCCATGGCTGTGGATTCGTTTTGGATTTTCTCCTAGCGCAATCTTAAGTCCAGCTGTCTCTTGAATCAACATTTGAGAAATACTTGTTCCGGCTGTTTTAATAACAGACGTTGTACCTCCGATCACATTTGCACTTCCAGGCATAATGTGTACAGACGTAATACCCGCTTCAATGGCATCTTTAAACCCAGGATCTAAAGGATGTACGCTGTCAAAAGCTCGGATATGGGGAGTCATAGGCTCGATTGTTTCGTTAGCATCATTTCCGGCCCAGCCGGTTCCTTCATCATATAGTCCTAGATGTGTATGAACATCAATAAATCCAGGGAATAAATAGCGCTGTTTGCAGTCAATAACTTCTACTTGAAGAGGAGGCTGCAAGTTTGGCCCAATTAAAACAATTTTTCCATCTTGAATGAGCACATCATTATTATAAATAGGTTTTGAAGTAATGGGATAGAGCGTTGCATTTCTCAAGAGAATGGTTTTCATAAAGGATGCTCCTATCTATCGGCAGCTTAGTCACCTGTTTTAGGTAAATATCAGAAAATAACTAGAGTAAATCTCGCAATGCATCTTCTAATACAGTATATGTAAAAATGTAATTCTGTTGAATCAATTTTTCAGGTAAAACACGCTGTCCTTTCAAAATAATCATACTCATTTCTCCCATCAGCAGTTGAAGGCCAAAGCTAGGTACGGGCATCCAGTGAGGGCGATTTAAGACTTTGCCAATCGTCTTTCCAAACTCTTTCATTTGAACGGGATTCGGGGCAGTTACATTAACAGGTCCCTCTATTTGTTTGGTATGGATACAATAATCAATGATCTTCACGACGTCTTGAAGATGTACCCAAGACATCCACTGTTCTCCGGAACCGACTGTTCCTCCTGCAAATAATTTATAAGGAAGGGCCGTAGAAGGAAGTGCTCCGCCATCTTTCCCTAATATAACGCCGAATCTTGTTAAGACAGTACGAATATTGAGTTCCATCGCTTTTAGGGCCTCGTTTTCCCACTTTTTTACCGTTTCAGCTAAAAAGTCTGTGCCGATGGATGGAGAAGCTTCTGTGAACGTTTCTTTCGTTGATGTCCCGTAATAACCAACGGCGCTTGCATTTACGTAAAGTGACGGTTTTTCGGGCAAGGCAGCCATAATACGAAGGATTTCTTGAGTAGAAGAAAGGCGACTTTCCACAATGGCTTTTTTGCGCTCGTCCGTCCAGCGGCCGCTGTTAAGTGAAACGCCAGCTAAATTGATAAAAACGTCTGCTCCTTCTACATGCTCTTCAGGTTGGCTGTTTTCTTGCATCCACTCTACATATTTAAGTTTCGGATCTCTTGCAGCTTTATCTGCATTGCGTGTTAAAATATATACATAATGTTTTTGTGTTAAAAAATGTTTTGTTAAAGCTTTCCCTACGAATCCAGTTCCTCCAGCAATAACAATTTTCATACGAACTTCCTCCTTTATTGAGATAAATAAAAATGTGTATGATACGTTTGGCGGTTCTTCAGCCATCAATTTAATAAGAAATATGAGGTGAAGGTTAATGCCTGTTGTCACAAAGATCACAACGCAAAAGAATAGCGGTGAACGTTATAATGTGTATTTAGATTACGGTAAAGGTGAAGAGTTTGGCTTTGGTGTTGACGAAAATGTCCTCATCAAATATGACTTAAAAAAAGGTCGTGAGCTTGATGAATTTGAATTAACGGAAATTCAGTACGCAGATGATGAGAAAAAAGCTTATAATTTAGCGATCACTTACTTATCTTATCGAATGCGCTCTGAAAAAGAGGTACATGATTATTTAAAGAAAAAAGAAATTAACTCTACTATTATTCAACAAGTTATTCAGAAACTAGTCAGCCACCGTTATTTAAATGATGAAGAGTTTGCAAAAGCATTTGTGTTAACTCAGATGAACACGACATCAAAAGGACCAAATGTGATTCAAAGAGAATTAAAAGAAAAGGGGATTTCTGATTCCATTATTACCCTTAGTTTATGTGAATACCCTGAAGAACAGCAAATTCAAACTGCTGTAAAATTAATTGAAAAGTTAAAAGGGAAATACAAGAAATTATCTCAAGTGATGATGAAACAAAAAATGGAACAAGCATTGGCAGTGAAGGGCTATTCGTTTTCTGTTATTCAAGAAGCATTTCAGCGAACGGATACAGAAAAAGAAAGTGATGAGGTTTGGGAAGCTCTGCAATATCAAGGAATGAAAGCTCATCGTCGTTTTTCAAAGTATGAAGGCTGGGAATATCAGCAAAAAATGAAGCAGGCTCTTTATAGAAAAGGATTTTCCATTGAACAAATTCAATCATTTCTAGATTCTATTGAAGAGGAATAGAGCGGGGAAAAAGTATGTTAGTTGAAGGAAGATCCGAACGATGAATCGAGATTCTTGATGGAGAATCCAACTCGTTCGGATTTTTTTATTGTGATGCTTAACATAAGCTTCAAGTATTTAGTTGCTACTAGCGGTTGATTGGAGGGCAAGACAGAGACTCCTGCGGGAAAAGCGGAACAGGTGAGACCCCGCAGGAGCGTAAGCAACGAGGAGGCTCACCGGCCGCCCGCGGAAAGCGAAGTCTTGCACGGAAATCAACCGCCGTGTAACAAGAGATTCTTATAAGATCATCTATACAATTTGTTTATCTTTAGATGGATGTAGTTATGTTTCAATCTTTTTAAAACAAAATATCTTCTGAGTCATTCTGCTGTTTATAAATAATCTCAGCGATTTCTGAAGCTGAGCGCAAGCGGCTTTTATCTTTAATATGGTTGTTGTGATCCCAGAAAGGAGTATTCATGCCTCCCATATAAGCTGCAATCACATGAAGGTTGGTATCTTGGTACTCCACTTTTAAACTTTCTGTAAATCCCCTTACGCCAAATTTACTTGCCACATAGACGCTTTCATTGGCTTTCCCGCGAAGTCCTGCAGTTGAAATGATATTCATAACTTTAGGTTCAGTTCTCGTCAAGAGATGAGGCATAAGCGCTTGCGTTAAAAAAATAGTTCCTTTTACATTTGTATCGATGACTTCATCGATTGCTTGTTTTGTATAATCCGTCAAAGGACCAAAATGTCCAATGCCTGCATTATTGATAAGGATATCTACTGAATGCTGCATCAGCAGTTTTTCTACAGATTTTCCTACTTCTTCATACTGTGTAATATCTACAGACATCGTAGATACGTTGTCTCCTAGCTCATGCTGCGCCTCATTTAATTTATGGTGATTGCGTCCAGCTAGAATGACGTTGTAGTCTTTTGCGTAAAGTTTTGCGAGTTCTTTTCCAAGACCCGTCGCACCGCCTGTGATTAGCACTGTTTTCATTCCCAAAACTCCCTTTTCATAGTCTCCCTTTAGTTATACCTTTTGTTATAATAAAATGAAAGCAAACAAGGGGGAAAACAGCATGTCTGAAAAACGTTACAGCGATATGACGACGTATGAACTTCAACAAGAAATTGGGTCTCTTCAAGAAAAAGCACGAAAAGCTGAACAGCTTGGCATGGTCAATGAGTATGCAGTATTAGAAAGAAAAGTAACGATGGCTAGGTCATATTTATTGGATCCCGAAACGTTTAAAGCAGGGGAAGTATATGAAATTCAAGGAGATCCGGGTTCATATTTTAAAATTGATTATATGAACGGAGTTTTTGCGTGGGGATTTAGGCTTGGCTCACCGCAAAACGAAGAGGCACTTCCTATTTCCATGTTGAAAAAATAAAGGGATGAACAAGCAGCACGAAGTGTGCTGCTTGTTTGATTTCTATATTCACTCTATTTTTAAACGTAAAGCAAGGGGTTATTCTTCGCGCTCATTAGAAGCATGCATACGTTCTTGAGGATGCGTATTGATCGTTCCATTTGCACGTTTTGAAGCGTACTCAGCTTTTGCTCGAGGTTCGCCTTCAAGCTTAGTATGATGTTGGTTTGTAAAATCTTTTGCTTTATTGCGCATCGATACCTCTCCTTTTACAACAGAAAGCGTTGCGGTTATGATATAGTACATGAGGGAGTGAATAACTCCGCATTTATAGTGTAAGTTAAAAGTGCAAACATACTCATAAAGAATTTTGGTAATCGAGGTGTTCTTATGAACGATATATTTGAAAGATTAACGAATCAGCTCTTAAATAAAAATAGTTCGCTTTCATATGCTCAAGCACGTACGTGGGTCGAGCTTTTCTGGGAAGATTTTGAGTCATCTTACGCAAAAGCCGGATATGATTATAAAGGGAAAGAAGCAACGGAAAAGGTTGTTACGATGTATATTAACAGCTACGGTGATAAGCTTCATGAAATCGCGGTTAAAAACCCTAAATATCAGCATTTATTAAATAACGATGACTATTTAAAACATTAAATAAAAACGAACCGTCTTGAGCAGACGGTTCGTTTTTGGGTTTCATATTTGTTCTTGTTATGATTAGTGCGGGAGATAATCAAGCTTTTTACGCAATTTTTTCTCACTGAAAATCCAACCTGTGTACGAACAAATGATATTTAAATCGTAATCAAGCTGGACTACGGCTACAAATGGATAGTAGTCCTTGCTGCGGTAGCGCAAATCGATAAAGCGCACTTCAATGTGGTCGTTATATTCATCCAGTTCCCATCTATAAATAGGTGAAAATGAAAGAAAAGCAGATAAATTTTCATCTTTTTTCGCTACTTCAATTACGGCTGATTCGGGTATTGGAACTTTATCAAACGTATCATAAATAAAAATTTCTTCTCCGATTGCTCTTCCTACATGAAAATACTTTTCGGTCGTCACAGCTAAGTGCCAGTGAGTGAAACGCATTGTAGGAGAGATATTGAGCTTGATAACATCGGGAAACTGTTTT
This sequence comes from Priestia sp. Y58, assembly GCF_029522095.1. Classification (NCBI taxonomy): domain Bacteria; kingdom Bacillati; phylum Bacillota; class Bacilli; order Caryophanales; family Bacillaceae; genus Priestia; species Priestia sp. Y58. The sequence continues at coordinate 15,908 of NZ_JAKWFL010000009.1, read as the reverse complement.
CGAAGCTTCTTGGCAATTTGGTGGCGCATATAAAAGCGCAATCCATAGTAAAACGCCAATAACACATACAGCGTAATAAATGTTGGTCCTGGCTCTGCGCCGATAAACCAGATTAAAATCGCAAGTACGTGAGCTGAGAAAATCACGTAATCAAACGTGTTGATTACGCCAAGCGCAATCCATTTATTTGTGAAAGGCCGTAAAGCTTGCGTGCCATAAGCGTTAAAGATATCAACAAAAACGTGAATAATGACGCCTGCAAAGGTCCACATCCAGAGATGCAGCAAGTTAGCTCCTGGCAGCAGAAGCGAAAGAATGAGCACGATAAGCAAAGGCCATAAAATAACAGCCGGGATAGAATGTGTAATTCCACGGTGATTGCGGATATACTGTGCATTGTTTCGCAACTTTAAAACAGTGTCTAAATCAGGTGCTAATGACCCGGCCATTACGCCAATCATTACAGCATCCATTGTGGCTGTATTCGCAGATACAGTGGGGTCTAATGTTGCAAGGCCGCCTAAAGCGATTCCCATTGCAATGTGTGTACCAGTATCCAGAGCGAACTCCTCCTTTGTAAGATGACAAGCTTAAATTAGTCTAATTAAGCATGAAAGCTTGATAAAAAATCTCGCTTTATTACTAACGCAGCAAATTAGCTGTTTTTATTCATTATTTGAACAATTCATTTTACTATTCATATTTGTAGTTGTTATAAGGTTATCATAAAGTTACTAAGATTCAAAAAGCAACACATTGTATATGTATAGTTAATACCTCGGAGGCTATGACGTGAAACAAAGTAAAGATATTGTACAAAATTTTGATATTCGAGCATTTCAAAATGACTTAATCTCTTGGTTTGAGCAGGAACAGCGCATTTTACCTTGGCGTCAAGATCAGGACCCTTATAAGGTGTGGGTATCTGAAATTATGCTTCAACAAACGAGAGTAGATACGGTCATTCCTTATTTTAATAATTTTATTAGCAAATTTCCCACTATCAAAGACTTAGCTTATGCAAATGAAGATGATGTGTTAAAAGCGTGGGAAGGGTTAGGTTATTATTCCCGTGCCCGTAATTTGCAAACCGCCGTTCGAGAAGTTCACGAACAATACGGGGGAGAAGTTCCAAATACGCCAGCAGAAATATCTAAACTAAAAGGAGTAGGCCCTTATACAACAGGAGCCATTTTAAGTATTGCATACGGAGTGCCGCAGCCTGCTGTAGATGGAAATGTCATGCGTGTGCTATCGCGCATTTTATCCGTCTGGGATGATATTGCAAAACCGAAAACAAGAAAGCTGTTTGAAGATATCGTGCATGAAATTATTTCAAAAGATAACCCTTCTTATTTCAATCAGGGCATGATGGAACTTGGTGCCATTGTCTGTACACCAACTTCTCCTTCCTGTTTGTTATGTCCAGTTCGCGAACACTGCCGCGCGTTTGAAGAAGGAGTGCAGAATGAGCTTCCTGTCAAATCAAAGAAAAAAGCGCCGCGTGCTCTTCAGCTTGCTGCAGCGGTGATTAGAGACGAGGAAGGAAATTATCTGATTCATAAACGTCCAAGCAAAGGACTTTTAGCTAACCTATGGGAATTTCCAAATATAGAAGTAGACCTTAGTATAGCCCCAGATCATCAGCAGCTTCAGGCATTTATTCAAAATGAGTACGGAGCCGATATTAAAATTCATGCGCCGTTTACCACAATTCAGCACGTGTTTTCTCATATCGTCTGGAACATCACAGTATATGAAGCAGAGCTTGTAAGTGATATCAGTGCATTAAAAAATTTGAAAGTGGTTTCTGAAAAAGATTTAGAACAATATGCATTTCCTGTTTCCCATCAAAAAATCTTAAAAGAATATGTACTTGTTAAATAAAAGAAGCGTGGATAAACTCCACGCTTCTTTTTATTTAATCATATGATACATGCGTGCCGTGTGTGTAATCTGCTTCGTGGCGCTGTAACCCGCCCCGTGCTTCAATTTCTTTAATAATTTGCTGATGAATACTTTGTCCTTCAGCATTTAAATACGGCGTCATTTGCTGTAAAGAGTGATGGAAAAACGCAAGCTCACTGTCTTTCCACTCGCTTTTAGAAATCATTGAAAGAGCCGTCATGTCTCTACCTACATACATTCTATTCACCTCGTTCATTTCATCAAGTTTTATCTATTTTCCCTATATTACTTGTTTCTTATGCGATAAAATCAGTACAATGTAAAGATAATACGATACATAAGGGAGATGACATCATGTCACAAAAGGTAGCACTAGTTACGGGAAGCAGCAGAGGTATTGGTAAAGAAATTGCCTTACGTCTGGCTAAAGAAGGATACGATATTGTATTAAACTATGCACGAAGCAAAAGTGCAGCGCAGGAAGTAGCAGAAGAAATCAAAGCACTAGGCAGAGAAGCATTAGTTGTTAAAGCAAACGTAGGAAAAGTAGAAAAAATTAAAGAAATGTTTGAGCAAATTGATGAAGTATTCGGTCGCTTAGACGTATTTGTAAGTAATGCAGCGTCAGGAGTTTTACGTCCTATTATGGAATTGGAAGAAACTCACTGGAACTGGACAATGGATATTAACAGCAAAGGATATTTATTCTGTGCACAAGAAGCGGCTAAACGTATGGAAAAAGTAGGCGGAGGAAAGATTGTTACCATCAGTTCGCTTGGGTCTATTCGCTACTTAGAAAATTATACAACAGTAGGCGTGTCAAAAGCTGCTGTAGAAGCGTTGACCCGCTATTTAGCAGTGGAGCTGGCTCCAAAGAATATTGTGGTAAATGCTGTATCTGGAGGGGCTGTGGATACAGAGGCACTAAAACATTTCCCAAATCGCGATGAGCTTCTAGATGATGCACGCAAGCATACTCCAGCTGGTCGTATGGTGGAGCCAAAAGACATGGTAGATGCAGTTATGTTCTTAGTGTCCGATCAAGCAAATATGATTTGCGGTCAAACGCTTATTATTGACGGAGGGCGTTCACTTTTAATGTAAGGTAAATGTGTTTTTTGCTTGCGCCTTAAAATACTGAAAAAAGTTTGCATACCCTATTTACCTCCCGGGCATATTAATTTTCGTGGAGGTGATTACAATGGCAAAACAAACAAACAAAACAGCATCTGGTACAAGCACACAACACGTGAAACAACAAAATGCTCAAGCTTCTAAAAACAACTTCGGTACTGAATTTGGTAGCGAAACAAATGTACAAGAAGTGAAACAACAAAATGCTCAAGCAGCGGCAAACAAAAGCCAAAATGCTCAAGCATCTAAAAACAACTTCGGTACTGAATTTGCTAGCGAAACGAGTGCTCAAGAAGTGAGACAACAAAACGCACAAGCTGAAGCAAAGAAAAACCAAAACTCTAGTAAATACCAAGGTTAATACCAAAAGCGAACTTAACGTCTTTCATACGGCGATGTTAAGTTCGCTTTTTCTTATATAAAAAGCAACAAAGTATGACAAAACTTCTTGAAACTTTACACAACTCGTCAAAGGAATCTGTCTCACCTAAACAGAATGTTAACAGAAGTGCCGCGTGTATGGTTAAAGCAAATAGGGAGGAGCTATCGTATGAAAAAATTTGATCAGCTAGTGACTCAACAATTGGAGACCATGGATCAACTTCTGTTTTTGCAGTCTGAGATTGAGCGCTGTCAGGAAATCGAAGGTGAACTAGTAAAACTTCATGAAGAAGCAAAACTTCATTCTGTGCAAGATGAAATTAGTGAAATGAAACTAAAATTAAAAGAGATTCAATTGACGTTTGAAGCACAAACCGAAGACATTATTCGTACATATAAAAGTGAAGGGGCTTGCTCTACACTTGCTTAATGAACATTGATGTGTCACTTCCTCTCTTTTTTAAGGCTGCCAAGCAAAGGAAAAGTAGGGGGAGTGACTTTTTTGAACTCAAGAAGGTTAGCACATTTGTGTTAAAATGAGAGAGAAACCGTTATAATAAACATAAGACAAATGGAGACGTTATATGAATTTTTTTAAGTGCTAAAATGAAAGTAGGTATTGGAGATGGGAATTCCGGTGGAAGGAGAAACAATTCAAATACACAGCTACAAGCATAATGGACATATTCATCGCGTGTGGGATCGGACAACCGTATTAAAAGCAACCAATAACTTAGTGATTGGAGGAAATGATCGTACGGTCGTTACAGAATCAGATGGACGAACATGGGTCACAAGAGAGCCTGCAATTTGTTATTTTCATGCTCAGCATTGGTTTAACGTCATTGGGATGATCCGTGAAGATGGAATTTATTATTACTGCAATATCAGTTCGCCGTTCATTTATGATGACAATGAAGCGCTCAAATATATTGATTATGATTTAGATATCAAAGTCTATCCAGATATGACATATACCCTTCTTGATGAAGATGAATATGAGAAGCATCGAAAAGAAATGAATTATCCAGAAGTGATTGACCGTATTTTACATAATCACGTCGAGGAGTTAAAAGGTTGGATTCGACAGCGAAAAGGCCCGTTTGCTCCAGATTTCATTGACATTTGGTATGAGCGTTTTTTAACATATCGGCATTCTTGATGAATGATCTAGAGAACATTATGTTAGGCCGTCTAAAGCTGACTGTTTGATATAATGTTCTTTTTGGCGTTATGCTCACCATCTTTTAGAAGAGATAAAAGCACTAAAAAATCGACGTGTGTACATATACTAAGAAAGCTTGCCCTCATAGATAGAAAGGGGAGATTTTATGGGAAGTATAAGACGCTACATGAAGTTTGTACAGCCATACAAATGGCAAATTGTCGGCACTGTCTTAATTGGTATTATTAAATTTGCTATTCCTTTATTAATTCCGCTGCTTTTGAAATATGTGTTGGACGATATCGTAAATGGACATGGCATGTCTTCCTCTGAAAAAGTTCATAAAATGGTGACGATTATGGGGATTTCGTTTGTTGTATTTTTAGTGTTAAGACCTCCCATTGAATATTACAGGCAGTATTATGCTCAATGGGTATCGAGCAAAGTACTATATGATATACGTGATCAGCTATTTAGCCATATTCAAAAGCTTAGCTTACGTTATTATGCAAATACGCGAGCAGGTGAAGTAATTTCACGAGTCATTAACGATGTAGAGCAAACAAAAAACTTTGTTATCACAGGCTTAATGAACGTATGGCTTGATATGATGACGATTGTAATAGCCATTGTGATTATGTTTACGATGAATGTACCTTTAACACTGGTATCGATTATTTTGCTGCCGGTTTATGCGTTCTCTGTAAAATATTTTTACAGTCGTCTTCGCCATTTAACAAGAGTCCGTTCGCAGGCTTTAGCGGAAGTGCAGGGGCACTTACATGAAAGGGTTCAAGGGATCTCTGTTATTCGCAGCTTTGCTATTGAGCCTCATGAGCAGAAGCAATTTGATAAGCAAAATTCAAATTTTCTACAAAAAGCAATCAATCATACGAATTGGAATGCAAAAACATTTGCAGTAGTAAATACCATTACCGATTTGGCGCCTTTAATCGTGATTACATTTGCTGGATATCAAGTCATCACAGAAAGTCTTAGCGTAGGAACGATGGTAGCATTTGTTGCCTACATTGACCGCTTATATAATCCGCTTCGCCGCTTGGTCAATTCATCGACTACGCTCACGCAGTCTGTTGCATCTATGGACCGGGTGTTTGAGTTCATTGATGAAGAATACGATATTACAGACAAGAAAGATGCAAAAGAATGCACTGAGCTTCATGGAAAGGTTCAGTTTGAGCACGTTTCATTTGCTTATGAAGAAGAAGAAAAACCCGTGATTCATGATATTAATTTAGATGTAGAAAAAGGAAAATCCGTTGCGTTTGTTGGAATGAGCGGAGGAGGGAAATCCACGCTTATCAGCTTAATTCCGCGCTTTTACGATGTGACAGAGGGAAAAATTCTCATTGATGACATTGATATCAAAACCTATAAAGTACGCAGCCTGCGAGATAAGATTGGAATCGTCCTGCAGGATACGGTGTTGTTTAGCGACACGGTTAAAAACAATATACTGCTTGGAAAGCCAGGAGCGACAGATGAAGAAGTAATTGCTGCGGCAAAAGCCGCAAATGCCCACGATTTTATTATGAATTTGCCCGAAGGATATGATACAAAAGTGGGAGAGCGGGGAATGAAGCTATCAGGGGGACAGAAGCAGCGTATTTCCATTTCGCGCGTATTTTTAAAAAATCCAGCTATTCTTATTTTTGATGAAGCCACTTCAGCTCTAGATTTGGAAAGTGAGCACTATATTCAAGAAGCATTAGCTGAACTAGCAAAAGACCGTACCACCTTCATTGTAGCCCATCGTTTATCTACAATTACTCATGTTGATGAAATTGTACTTTTAGAAAATGGAAGAGTAGTCGAACGAGGTTCTCATGAGGAGTTAATTAAGAAAAAAGGTCATTACTATCAGCTCTTTAACGTTCAGCAGCTTGATACAATTTAAAAACACCACCTATTGTCTAACAATAGGTGGTGTTTTTAATCTTCTTGTCGCTGATGATTAATATCAAATGAGTTATCATCTTTGTGATAGTTTTGAAACGTGTCAATCAGCTTATCAAGATGCTCTAACTCTTCACTATACTCAATGATGACGGAAATTAAAGGGAAGATATGATAAATAACCTTATTCTCTTCATCATTATCGTATATTTTGTACTGCATAAATTTATCGATTAAAGCTCGTTTTCCAACGCAGGCTTCGTTTGGTACAGTAGTGGTTGGCTGTACGCGTAATTTCCCAATGAATTTTAATAATACTTGCTCATGATACATTAACAGGCACTCAACTTCAGATTTGATTAAATCTTGAAATTGCTGCGGCATGACTTGAAGATCATTTTCTACTCGGTGAAGTAGTTTCAAGGTTGTAAGAGCTTGTGTTGTTACGGTAATCATTTGACGAAATAAAACGAGCTTGCGTGACTTAACAAAACGTTTTTTGGTTGAATAAGTGCGTTCTTCTTTGTAAAAATCAAAGATTTGATTCATTTTAGCCACATTGTCTTTCATTTTTTCAATGTCTTCTTTTAACAATGTGTGCTCAGATGCGTGATAAAGATTCATGCGAATCCATTTAATAATTTCTTCCGTTGTGCTTACAATTTTATAATACAATCTTGTTTCATACTTTGGCGGAATAAAAATAAGATTGACAATAAATGCTGAGAATACCCCAAGTAACACTGTACCAAAGCGTATAAGTGCATATTCAACGAAATTATCTCCTGGATTTTCCATGATTGCAATTACTGTCACAAGCGCAAGCCCAATTGTATTATTAATACGTAATTTTAAGTTGACTGCGATGACAACAACAGCGGTAAAACCAATAATGATGGGATGGGTACCAAAAATAAGTCCAAAACAAACTGCAGAAGCAGCTCCAATCACATTCGCCTGTATTTGCTCCAATATTGTTAAATAAGATCTGTAAATAGACGGTTGAATTGCAAAAACTGCCGCAATTGCCGCAAATATTGGAGATGGTAAACTTAGAAATTCACCTAATAACAATGAAAGTGTAATGGCAATTCCCGTTTTTAAGATGCGGGCACCAAGTTTCATGTGCGTTCGTAGTTCCTTTCTGTAAAAAAGTTTTTTCGTTATGAAGAATGTTCCCCAAAACAAATGATAAATTGCAAAAATCAATCCTTCTTTATTACATAACCTGTTGGAAATAATATAAACAATAACATACTATACAAGGTTTAAGAATGGATATCAAGAGAAAACAAGCAGAAAAATAAGGGTATTTCTCGGGATTTTTCGACAGGCTGACAAAAAGGAGATGACGCGTAAGAAATGGTTATGAAAGGTGGGAAAGTTCTATAAGGAAACCCAAAGGTAAGACGAAAAAGAGGTTGAGACATAACGAAATAAATCCAATCTAAAGACGAATAAAGGGGATACATGAGCTGAATCGCTCGTGACACAGCAGCTGATTTCCGCAGGAGTCTTCGACTTGCCCTCCAATCAGCTGCTAGAAAGACCTGCATACATGAAACCTACGTTTACCCTAACAAAAAAACGAACCGCTAATCAAACATCTTGATCAATGGTTCGTTTTTTACTTCGTCTAAAATCCTTTTATCTCAGCCTCTTTAGAATAAGAATTAGCGTTCTTCACTTAATTGTTTAAATGCTTTTTCTACTGCTTCTAATGTGTCGGTAATATCTTGTTCTGTATGAGCTGTAGTAAGGAACCATGCTTCATACTTCGAAGGTGCTAAGTTGACACCTTGGTGGAGCATTAGTTTAAAGAAGCGTGCAAATAATTCGCCGTCTGTATTTTCTGCTTGTTCATAGTTTTTGACCGTTTCTGTTGTAAAGTAGACAGTAAGAGCGCCTTTTAATCGATTGATGGTAATAGGCATGTTATATGTACGAGCATGTTTTAAAATACCTTCTTCGAGCATCGCCCCTAGCTTATCCAGTTGTTCATAAACACCTTCTTGCTTTAGTACTTCTAGGCAAGCAATCCCAGAAAGAATAGAAGCTGGGTTTCCTGCCATTGTACCTGCTTGATAAGCTGGTCCAAGCGGCGCCACTTTTTCCATGATTTCTTTTTTACCGCCGTAAGCTCCGATTGGAAGGCCGCCGCCGATGATTTTTCCAAAGGCAGTGAGATCAGGTTTTACACCAAGTAAATCTTGAGCTCCACCGTACATAAAGCGAAACGCTGTAATAACTTCGTCGTAAATAACAAGTGCTCCAGCTTCGTGAGTTAATTCATTAACTTGTTCTAAAAAGTCTGGTTCTGGCTCAACAATTCCGAAGTTTCCAACGATTGGTTCTACTAAAACAGCTGCAATTTGATCGCCCCATTTTTCTAATGCTTCCTTGTAAGGCTCGATGTCGTTAAAAGGAACTGTGATGACTTCGTTAGCGATACTTTTTGGTACACCAGCAGAGTCAGGAGTGCCGAGTGTAGAAGGACCAGATCCAGCTGCCACCAATACAAGGTCAGAATGGCCGTGGTAGCAACCTGCAAATTTAATAATTTTATCACGTCCAGTATAAGCGCGTGCTACACGGATCGTTGTCATAACGGCTTCTGTTCCAGAGTTGACGAAGCGCACTTTATCTAATGCGGGCATCGCTTCTTTGAGCATTTTAGCAAATGTGACTTCATGAGCAGTTGGCGTACCGTAAAGAACACCCGTTTCAGCTGCTTTTGTAATAGCTTTCGTGATATGAGGATGAGCGTGTCCCGTAATAATAGGACCATAAGCTGCTAAATAGTCAATATATTTATTTCCATCAACGTCCCAGAAATAAGCTCCGCTTGCCTTCTCCATTGCAATAGGCGCTCCGCCTCCTACGGCTTTATATGAACGTGAAGGGCTGTTAACGCCGCCTACAATATGTTCGAGCGCTTCAGCGTGTAATTGTTCTGATTTTGTAAATTGCATGTTATGCCTCCTAATGAAAAGTTCAACTTCTTTATTCTATCAAACTTATTTGTTTCTTGAAAAACATTCGAGAACGTGTATGATAGAAATTTGTGAGCTAACTGCTAGAAAATAGTTCCTCGTCTCTTGGAGGAGTTGCTAGCAAGGGCGCCGGAAACAATAAAAGAAACCACTAATACGTCGACGTAACGGAGGGAATACAATGAAAAATGCTATTGAGGTGAATCAACTTCGGAAAGAATTTAAAGCCTATTCTAGCCGCTCTGGCCTTAAAGGGGCATTCCGGGATTTATTTACCCGTAATTATAGAGTCATGAAAGCTGTGAACGATATTTCGTTTACCGTAAAACAAGGGGAAATGGTAGGGTATATAGGAGAAAACGGAGCGGGGAAATCAACCACAATCAAAATGCTAACAGGGATCTTAACTCCAACTGCAGGCGACATTACCGTAAATGGAATGAACCCTCATAAAGAAAGAGAAAAGTTTGCCCAAACGATTGGGGTAGTTTTTGGTCAACGCTCTCAGCTGTGGTGGGATATCGCCGTACAAGAATCTTTTCGCCTGTTAAAAAAAGTATACAAAGTGTCAGATGAAGATTATAACGCTCACATGGAGCACGTTATTCAAACGTTAGATATCGGGCCGCTGCTAGATAAGCCGGTGCGAAAGCTTTCTTTAGGTCAAAGAATGCGCTGTGAGCTGGCTGCTGCTCTTATTCATAATCCGCCGCTTCTATTTTTAGATGAACCGACGATCGGTTTAGATGTACTAGTTAAATTAAAAATCCGCCAATTTTTAAAAGAAATTAATGAAAAATACAACACGACGATTTTGCTTACAACACATGATTTAGCAGATATTGAAGCTTTATGTGAACGCGTTATAATGCTGGATGAAGGCAGTATTATTTATGATGGATCGCTGCAAAAGCTGCGTTCGAACTGGGGCGACCTTAAGCAGATTACGTTTGAATTCGGAGCTGCGCCAAATAAAGAGCAGTTGAAGCTATTGACGCAAGGAATGCCTGTTAACTGGATTGAAGGTGATCAAAAATATTTGTGGACAGCGCAGCTTCAAAATAAAGGAGACTTAATGTCGCAGCTGATTGCTAAAGTGGTGGCAAAGCATGAAATCAGCGATATTAACATTGAAGAAATTTCGACGGAAGAAATCATCCGCAACATTTATGAAGAAGGTGTTGTGAATGGATAAATATATAGAGATGATACGCATTCGTTTTTTAATGATGCTAGCGTATCGGACGAATTATTACAGCGGAATATTGATTTATGCAATTAATATTGGTGCTTACTATTTTTTATGGTCCGCTATTTATGGAGGAAAAGAGAATATTCAAGGTTTATCCATTACTCAAATGACAACGTATGTAGCCGTTTCATGGATGGCAAGAGCCTTTTACTTTAATAACATTGACCGTGAAATGGCAACGGAAATTAAAGATGGCAAAGTGGCTGTAGAGTTAATTAAACCATACAGCTACCTTGGTATGAAAACGATGCAAGGACTGGGAGAAGGGATTTTTCGACTGCTGTTTTTCTCAGTGCCCGGCATGATTATTGTCGCGTTTTTATTTCCAGTACAATTTTCAGCAAATGCAGCAACATGGCTTTATTTTGGACTGTCTTTAATTTTTAGTTTCATTATCAATACACAAATTAATTTATTAACGGGTATTACGACTTTCTTTCTTTTTAACAATGATGGACTCATTCGAGCGAAGCGCGTTGTTATTGATTTGTTTTCAGGACTTCTTCTGCCCATCAGTTTCTACCCTTTCTGGGCGCAACATGTTATGAGCTATTTCCCTTTTCAAGCCATTAGTTATATTCCGAGCATGATTTTCACAAATGGATTTAAGGGGCAGGAAGTAATAAATGCTCTTATCACACAAGCAGTTTGGTCAGGACTTTTGTTTATCCCTATTGCATGCTTGTGGAACATAGCGAAGAAAAAAATGGTTATTCAAGGAGGGTAGTCTATGAAAATGTTTTATTTTTCGATTTTCTTTCAGTACATTGGTCAATATATGAAAACAAGGCTTCAGTATCGTACCGACATGGTAGTTGAAATCATATCGGACTTATTGTTTCAAGCGGTTAACTTAATTTTTATTTTAGTTGTATTTGGTCATACTCAGTCGCTGCACGGATGGTCACGAGAGGAAATTATCTTTATTTATGGTTTCTTTTTAGTTCCTTTTGCTATTTTTTCGTCTTTCTTTAACATTTGGGATTTCAACGAGCGCTACATTGTTAAAGGAGAAATGGACCGAATTTTAACGCGGCCGATTCACAGTTTGTTTCAAGTTATTTTAGAGCGGATGGAACTAGAATCATTGTTTGGTGGTATCACAGGGATTGCCGTAATGGCTTACGCTGCGTCTTCTTTACATCTTCATTTCCAGTGGTATGATGTTTTTATTTTTCTATTATTTATTTTAGGAGGAGCGCTTGTATACGCAGGAATTTTCATCGCCTTAGCAAGTATAGGTTTTTGGTCGGATGCCAGAACCTCCATTATGCCTACTATTTATAATATTGGAAACTACGGAAGGTATCCCGTAGATATTTACAATAATGTCATCCGCTATGTTTTAACGTGGATTCTTCCTTTTGCATTTGTAGGCGTATATCCAGCTGCTTATTTTTTAGGAAGGTCAGAATGGTACGGATATGCATTTTTAACCCCAGTAATGGGAATCATTTTTTTTACAATCTCTATCTTCTTATGGAATACAGGTGTCAAAAAATACAGAGGAGCAGGCAATTAAATGCCTGCTCTTTTTCGTGGCTTCGGAGTAGTAATGAATGGACAAGAACGCGCGTATAGTGGTAATAGAGTATAAATTAAAGGAGTAGAATGATGGTTATTTTTCTAATCCTCGTTATCATTGTTTTTGTAATCGGTAGTATGAAGTTTCTCTTTGAAAAAGAACTTGGAGAATTTCATTTTTTCTCAATCGGCCATTTCTTTGTCTTGTTTTATTCATATATTACAGTTTTATTGGGATTTAGCCTTATTTATACAGTGTGTGAGATGGGGAGTATTCCAGTGTTAAGCGGAGGGTTTGAACATGAAGGTCATTATTTTTATACGCTGTTTAACAGCATGTATTTCAGCGCAGCAACTTTATTTTCAGTAGGATACGGAGATATGTATCCAGTTGGAATTGGGAAATTATTTGCAACTTTTGAAGCGTTTATCGGCTATATTATGCCTGCAATCTTTGTGATGCGAACTGTTACCCGCACTTAAACTTGTCATCTTATCTAATATTGGGTACGCTATTCAAAGAAAATGAAAAGCGTAAAGGAGAAGATAAATATGACAGCTGTAGTTGGAGAAAAAGCACCCGATTTTGTATTGATGTCTACAAATGGAGAGCAAGTATCACTAGCGTCGATGAAAGGAAAAAACGTTGTGCTGTATTTTTATCCGAAAGATATGACGCCAGGCTGTACAACAGAAGCCTGTGATTTCAGAGATCAGCATGAAAATTTTGAAGAGCTAGATGCGGTGATTCTAGGAGTGAGCCCGGATCCAATCGACAAACACCATAAGTTTATTGATAAGCACGGCCTTCCATTCTTACTTTTAGCTGATGAAGATCACAGCGTAGCTGAAGAGTATGGAGTATGGACACTGAAAAAAAACTTTGGAAAAGAATATATGGGCATTGAACGCTCCACTTTTATCATTAATAAAGAAGGAATGCTCGTAAAAGAGTATCGCAAGGTACGGGTAAAAGGGCATGTGGAAGAAGCATTATCGTTTATTAAAGAAAAAATGGCATAAAAACAGGCAGATAACTAGAGCAGTTTTAGTCTTTGAACATACAATATCAGTGTAGGGCATACCTCCTCAGATGTTAATATATTTAAAAGTGTGGATTGATTTCCACACTTCTTTTTTTGCATAAAATATATGAATAATTTCTACTTATTACATAAAATAGGAATAGGCATCAAGTTGACAAAACGTGGGTAAAACATGTAGACTAATTATAAGAATTATAAAGTAATAATACTTACAGAAGAGGGGTGCATGACGTGTCAAATCATTTACAAGAAGCCCTTGAAACGTTAAAAGGTACTGGCGTTCGTATTACACCACAACGTCATGCTATTTTAGAGTATTTAATCAATTCAATGACACATCCAACAGCAGATGATATTTATAAAGCGCTGGAAGGTAAGTTTCCAAATATGAGTGTAGCAACCGTTTACAATAATTTAAGAGTATTTCGCGAAGTAGGTATTGTAAAGGAACTAACGTATGGTGATGCATCAAGCCGGTTTGATTATGTTACAACAGAGCATTATCATGTGATTTGCGAAAGCTGCGGAAAAATTGTGGATTTTCATTATCCTGGTTTAGACGAAGTAGAAAAGCTGGCTGCTCATATTACTGACTTTGATATTAGTCACCACCGAATGGAAATTTACGGAACGTGTCCTGATTGTACGGCTAAAAAAGCGCATTAATAAGCTGATAGTAGTGATACTATCAGCTTTCTTTTTGTTTTTTCCTATTATACTTTTCATCGAATTGTTTTCCTTCAAGAGACCGGTCAAGCGTAAGCGGCTCGTTGCAATACATGCACATATCTACACGCCCTAGCATTTTTGTCTGCTTTTGACATGTAGGGCAGGTTACTTGAACCGCTTTTGTAGAAAGCATGCCAATCCAGAAATAAACGCCCGTACTGGCTACGATGCACAGCAACCCCAGAAGCATAAAAATAGTCATTAGCCAGACTGAAGACCGAAAGAAAATTCCCCCATACATAACAATGAAACCAACAAAGATCAGGCTGAGTGCAAACGTGCGAATCTTGTTAATTTTATTTGAATACTTTATCCCCATCAGTATCCCCCCTGTTACCAATATATCATAGAGTGAGACAGTGAATGATAATAAAAATTGAATCTTCGGAAAATTATCGTTGGTTTTTGAGCTTTCTGAATGATTTCCATAATTCTGAGTGGGATATCCGTTATACATCGTATATAATAAAAAAAGAAATCTTAGTTCATAGCCTTTAAAATTTTGAAAAATATTTGTTTATTACAGTTAGGAGAGCTCAAAATGGAAGATGTTTTACGGCCAATATATCAAGAAAGAGCTAGCAATAAAGATACACTAGGTATTTTACTGATTGAAAAAAAGAAATCAGAATCTCCAGTGACAGATAATTTGGATGCTATCTTATTTATTGTGACCAAAACTACAGAAACTTCTCTTTTTATTAAACAATACGAATATGAAAATGAGCGTGCGGCACTTTATATGGCTTCTGAACAGCAAATGAGTGAATGGATTATGAATGGGACGAATCGCCGTATCATTGATTGGATCTTAAATGGTAAAGTGCTATTTGATCGAAATGAATATATGGAAAACTTAAAGAACCGCTTAATTGATTTCCCTAGAGAAGATCGAACAAAGAGAATAGGTGTGGAGTTTGCTAAGTTGATTCGCCGATTTAAAGAAGGAAAAGACTTTTATACGTCTAATCATTATTTAGATGCATTCAATCATGTCATTCATGCTCTTCATCATTTAGCCCGACTGTCTGTGTTAGAAAATGGATTTCATCCAGAAGTGACAGTATGGAATCAAGTGAAAAAAATAGAACCTGAAATTCATCGTCTTTACGAAGAACTAATTATTAGCCAAGAAGAGGTTAGCAAGCGTTTAGAGCTACTTTTCTTAGCGAGTGAATTTCTAGTAAATAAAAAAACTGAATTGGGTGCTAAGCATCTTGTTCATATTATGAAAAATGAAAAGCAGGAATGGACGTTTAATGAACTGGTTCATCATCCCGAAATACGCCCTTATGCTATTGATTTAGGAATACTTCTTGAGTTTTTAATTGAAAAAGATATCGTTATGGTGAAAAAAGTAGAAACCAAAGGAAAGAGTTTGTACCATAGACACTATGTGGCGAAATGATAGAGAGATAAAGGGTATCTGATAGGTGCGGTTATGACGTATAGATACCCTGACATATGACTTTATAGCCTGGATAAAAGGTTTTTCTAAAAAAACACGATTTATTTTAAAAAATCTATTGACGCTTTAAAATATCCGTGGTAAATTTATATACGTCGCCAATGAGCGATACTAAATTTATCAAAAACTTGAAAAAACTTCTTAAAAAAGTTGTTGACAAGAAAGAGGTAAACTGGTAAGATTAAAAAGTCGCTTAAGAGCGGCGGTTGAACTTTGAAAACTGAACAAAGCGACAAACGTCAACGTTAAATTTTATTTTTTAATTGAGCAAGTCAAACATTTCTTCGGAGAGTTTGATCCTGGCTCAGGATGAACGCTGGCGGCGTGCCTAATACATGCAAGTCGAGCGAACTGATTAGAAGCTTGCTTCTATGACGTTAGCGGCGGACGG
>NZ_JAKWFL010000008.1:0-197310 GCF_029522095.1 Priestia sp. Y58 | reverse complement strand
TTATATGAATATTGCTTATTGATGTAGAAATCTACAGCTTTTAACTTTGTTTCAAGTGTGTGTTTTGACATGAAAAACTGCACCTCCAATTATTAGTTTTTGTCTAACAATTGGGGTGCAGTTCATTATTGGTAGTTTTATAGTGTTGCTGTTTGCTTTTCAAATTGTTTCTGGGCTATTTCTTACACTTACATATGTACCTGAGACTTCACAGCATTTGAGTAGCTCAACGGTCAGTATTTTTTCTTTTAATTATCCATTTTTAAGTTCTATTATAGCAGCGACTTTTTCATTCATTATTTCAAAGAAAGTATTTAAAGTTAAAAAGAGCACCTATAAATAAGTAGGTGCTCTTTTTGTGCTGAGAACAGTGATTACTATTTTTAATAAATCTCTTTTTCCTTTTTATGGTATTATATATAAATACATATTTAATACTGCCGAAAGAGGGAGATACTTAATGTTGCAATCACTGATTTTTGATATGGATGGAACGCTGTTTCAAACAGATAAAATTTTAGAATTATCACTTGATGATACCTTTAACCATTTGCGTACACTTAACCAGTGGGATACTAGTACGCCTATTGATAAGTATCGTGAAATCATGGGTGTACCTTTACCCAAAGTATGGGAAGCTTTATTACCCAATCAATCAGGTGAAATAAGAAAATATACAGATGGCTATTTTTTGAAAAGCTTAGTGGAGAATATAAGAAAAGGGAAAGGTGCTTTATATCCTAATGTAAAAGAGGTCTTTAGCTATTTAAAAGAAAATAATTGCTCCATTTACATAGCAAGTAACGGTTTAAAAGAGTATTTAGAAGCAATTGTAGACCATTACGATTTGAATAAGTGGGTGACAGAAACATTTAGTATTCAACAAATCCAAACCCTCAATAAAGGCGATTTAGTCAAAAAGATTATAAAGAAATACGATATCAAACACGCTGCAGTAGTGGGAGACCGTCTATCCGATATCAATGCCGCAAAGGATAATGGTTTAATGGCAGTAGGATGTAATTTTGATTTTGCTCAAGAAGCTGAGCTTGCACAGGCTGATGTGGTAATAGATGATTTAATAGAGTTAAAAACCATCATGTCTAACAGAAATAGTAGTTTGTCATTTTAAGCAATCCTTAAAATGGTATTTTAAAAAAGAAGATATTTATCGATTTTTAATATTTGGTAAATTAAAAAAAGGAGAATAAACTTATGTTGAACATCCGTATAGCCAATCCAAAAGATGCCGAAAAAATTATTGCCATAAAAAAAGATATCGTTATGACAAATGATGTTCTTCTTCGATTACCTGAGGACAAACAAGAAACAGTAGATGAATATAGAAAAAAGATGCAAAAGAAACAAGATAATGGTGGATTAACACTAATTATAGAACGCAAGGATGAAGTTATTGGGTTCCTTTCTTTTTCCAGATCTTCTTATAAGCGTTTGTATCATACTGGTTCGTTTGGTATTAGTGTGAAGCCGGAGTGTTCGAACTTGGGTGCTGGAACTGAGTTACTATCTTATTTAATAAAATGGGCAAAGGAGCAAGAGGGGTTAGAAAAGATAAACTTGGATGTATTCTCAAACAATAAACCAGCTATCCACTTATATCAGAAATTAGGGTTTGAAGAAGAAGGGAAACAAGTAAACCAGATTAAATTAAAAGATGGTTCCTACGCTGATATACTCTTTATGTCGTTGTCTTTATAAATTTCTCGATAAAATTCTTCTTATCAACTGATTTTATACATGATACGCAAAAGGATAGACTTTTACAAAAGCTTTAAAGGTCTATCCTTTTGATTTACGTTACAATATTATTTTTATAATAAGGGTAATCCATTTGTTTTTGAATCTTCGCTGCAGTTTCTGCTCCGTCGATTAACTCACACACGTATAGACCTAAATCTACTGAAGTGGAAACTCCACCGCCCGTAATAATACCATCATCTTGAACAATTCGTTCTTTCTCTACTTTGTTTGTATATTGCTGTAATAAATCAAATGCATTTGGGTGAGTGGTAGCTTTTTTGTTTGTGAGAAAGCCAGCCGCTCCTAGTAAAAGTGAGCCTGTACACACGGATACTTTATACCTCACATCTTTTGCCCCTTGTAACCAATCAATAAATTCTGCATTATATTGTAAAGTCCTAGTCCCCATTCCGCCTGGCACAAAAATTAAATCGTATTCCGATAGGTGAGGTAAAACTTTATTTACTTTAAACGTAATGCCTCTGTCATCATGTACCTCCTCAGTTAGCGCGCATAAATCCCATGTTACATCATCTTTAAACCCCAGCTTTTTTAATCTTGTAATCCCATCGTAAAATCCAATAAAATCTAATGCTGTTAATTGATCAAAAAGAATAAAACCAATTTTCATCTTGCATGACACCTTCCTTGCTATAATCGTCTATGTAATTTATTTCTCCATTAATTTTAAATTTTCCTTTTGGTTACAAGTCTTTGTTTGGTGTCAGGTTTTCTATTTAATGGTCTACCTTCAGAAAAATAATATGTTATTTTGAGAATGACTTTTGATGTAGTAATTAAAAATTAGGAACGCTAGAACTCTCTATGCTTTGAAAGCACAGCGGGTTCTTTTTTGTTTTGTAGGGGACACATTTAACGGTTCCCCTGCAATTTAAAATGTTTACATAATCTTTTCTTGTCATTAATAAATAGTTTACAATACTGAGCTATGCTTAGGTTAAGATTTCCAAAATAGTTTTATATTAAAAATAATTCTATGAGAAAGGAGATTTTTGATTATGACTTCGCATATGACTCGTAAATCTGATAGCGCTCACTTATATATTAGAGGATATAAGATAAAATTGACACTCAGCCAGTGGAAGCTTGTAAGCACTCGGAGATAATGGTTAACCCAACTATTAAAAGAGGAAAACCTCCATCTTAATTTAGATGGGGTTTTTTGCATTTCTTTTATTAACCTTTTAGTTGATTAACTATTTAGACTTTATAATGAAAAAGACTAACAAAAGTTAAAAAATGTAATAAAAAAGAGGAATATTATTTAAGTCAAATTAAAATAAAGCACAACTAAATATGCATTTTTTAAATGTTTTACCACTTTTTATTGACCATAAAAATTTAAAAGAATTAAAATAAATATAAAGTAAGTAGTTACTTACATTTTAAAATTAGTTTGTAGGAGGATGAATATTTTTAATGTATAGTTTAAGTTTTCAAAAGGTCGACGAGGCGAATGAACGAGTTGGAGCAAAAGCTTTAAACCTTATAAAAATGAAAAAAGAAAATTTACCGATTCCAGATGGATTTGTTATTCAAACGGAAGCTTTAAAGCGATATATTGAATGGAACGGGATTGATCGTCAAACGGATAATATACACGAGAGAATTTTACACGGGGAAATTCCTATTGAAATTGAATCGGATCTCATAGAGGCATTTCGAAACTTAAAGCGCTCTTATACGTCGGTAGCTGTTCGTTCATCATCCAGTGCTGAAGATTTAGAAGGTGCATCTTTTGCTGGCCAGTATGAAACCTATCTTAATGTGAAAAGTACCGAGGATTTTTTGAGTAAAGTGAAAGCGTGCTGGGCCTCATTTTTTACTGAAAGAGTCGAACAATATACTCAAAATATGTATGCTAATTTTGATGAAGTTTCAATGGCAGTTGTTGTTCAAGGTTTAATTCAGTCCGAAGTATCGGGAGTGATATTCAGTCAAAATCCTGTCACTCATAATACAAAAGAAATGATGATTAATGCCAGCTATGGATTAGGAGAAGCAATTGTATCGGGCTTAGTAACACCTGATGTTTACCTAGTTAATAAACAAACTTTTAAAATAGAGAAAGAAAAAGGGCTAAAAGAAGTAAAGATAATTCCACTTGCTGAAGGCGTTGAAGAAATCGAAACAACGGAAGATGAGCAGCAAAGGTTTTGTTTAACAGACGAGAAAATCATTGAATTGGCCGAAATAACAAAAGAAGTAGAAGCTCTTTACCAACATCCCGTAGACATAGAGTTTGGGGTTCAAGACAATCAAGTATATCTATTACAGGCAAGAGCTATTACCACATTAACAGAGGCCAAAGAATTAACTCCTTTCCAAAAAGATATATCTTTAAGTTTCGACGATATGGAAGAGTTTTGGATTTTAAATGACACAAGTTTTTCTCATGCTGTTAGCCCTCTGTACGCTTCATTTATTATTCCGGCATTTTCTGAAGGAACAGCTGCTAGTTTTAAAAAACTAAAGTTTATGTTTAATAGACTTAATTTAAAACTTTATAAAGGACATATCTATACAAAAATGGAGCCTTTTAAAGGAGATTCTAATAAAAGATTCCAAGAAAATAAAGAATTGATGGAAAGTATTTATCCAATCCTAACAAAACGAATGAATCAAATGATTACGGAACAATTCTTGCCTTACTATAACAAATTAAATAGTTTTACCCATGAAAATCTAACCCTTCAGAGAGGAAAAGAGATTCTTCAAAGTTTAGCTGATTTTTATAAAGTGGCATATGATCTGCACTTTGATATTGTTATGCCTCAAATGTCTTTAAATACTATAGTTGAAGAGTACTATAAAAACCTTACAAATAAAAAATCCGGACATGATGTTTATGAGCTATTGACGGGGAAAATGAACAAATCGTTGGAAACTGATCAGGAGCTTTCTAGACTTGCTTTAGCAGTGAAAAGAGATAGTGAACTTACTGAAATCTTTCAAGAAGAATGTATAGAAACTTTAGTGAAAAAGTTAGAGGAGAGTGAAGCAGGAAAAAGCTTTATGGCTGAATTAAATACTTTTCTAAAACAGTATGGATATCGAAACGTTGTAAGTCACGATTTTGTAGGAGAAACTTGGCTAGAGAATCCTCTTCACGCATTATCAATTATTCAAGGGTATGTTAATGACAATTACAACTTTGATGAGAATTTCAAACAGACGGTCAAGAAACGTGAACAGAACTATAATGAATTTCTGGAACAGATAGCGGATAGCAAACACAAAGAAGAATTTAAAAAATATTATCAGTGGGCATTAGATGCGTCCGTTATAAGAGATGATCATCATTTTTATATCGATGCAATGCTGGATGCAAAAGCTCGTTTATTCCTACTTAAGCTAGGTAATTTACTAGTTAATCATCATGTTTTTCTAGTGAAAGAAGATATTTTCTTCTTATATCTTGATGAACTAGAGTCTCTTTTAGAAAATCCAGTAGACATGACCCAATTAATTGAGAAACGTAAAGAAGAACATGTAGAACATGAGCAAACGTCTAATTTACCTAGATACTTCGGAGTCCCTGAAGCAGCTCAGCTGAAAGAAGCTGAGAAATATATGGGAGCTATTGAGGAAGACGACGCGAACAGCGAACATTCTATTAAAGGATTAGCCTCTTCTTCAGGAATCTATACCGGAAAAGTAAAAGTTATTTCAAACACAAAGGAATTTTACAAGTTAGAAAAAGGGGACGTTTTAGTATGTAAGACCACTACTCCACTTTGGACTACTTTATTTCAAACTGCGGGGGCTGTTATCACCGACGCTGGAGGTATTCTTTCTCATTCCGCAATAATTGCACGTGAATATGAAATTCCTGCAGTAGTTGGTACGAAAATAAGTACGGATAAGCTAAAAGATGGCGATATGGTTATGGTCGATGGTACGAGTGGAATTGTGACGCTTTTAAATGAATAAATAATTCTCTTCGCTTCCATTTGACAACAGCTCTTTTTCCTTTATATACTGCCTAATGGAAAGTAAATACTTACATTCAGGAAGCATAAAGGATGATCAATATGAAAAAAGATGAAACAAAAAAGAAGATCACAAAAGCTACAATAGAGCTGCTTAAAGAAAAAGGCTATAAAGGTACTACCACTAGAGAAATTTCAGAACAAGCTGGCGTTAATGAATTGACGGTTTTTCGCCACTTTGGCAATAAAGAAGGCATTATTCAAGCTATTGTCAAAACAACAAGCTTTTCGCTTGAAATTTTTGATAAATCAATTGAATGGGAGCTTGAAAAAGATTTGACGAATTTCGGTTACCTGTTACTAAAAGACTTTGATAATAACCGAGACATGATTTCAATTGCTTTAAAAGACCCTTTAATTTTCTCACAAGCGCACGAAGAAATTATAAAAAAAATTAATGATACGAAAGAAATATTAAAAGAATACTTTGAAGAAATGCAAAAGAAAGGATATATCAAAGAATTAGATTGCTGTACACAAGCGGAGATTTTCCTAAGTACGTATTGGGGATATTTTATGTATAAACTAAATTTTGGAGACAAAGCCTTACATGCAGATTATCAAGATATGATAAAAAGCAGTATAAAAACGTTTATAAAAGGAATTTCTCTCCACTAAAAGGAGGCAATAATGTTTGGGCAAACATAAAGAGCTTATCTTGATTATTTCATTACTAATTGGGACATTTCTTGTACCAATAAATTCGACAATGATTGCTGTTGCTCTATCGACCATATCAGCTCATTTTAACGAACCACTTGCAAGTATTTCTTGGGTAGTAACTATTTATTTAATTGTAATGGCCGTTACTCAGCCTATCGCTGGAAAACTAGGAGATCTGTACGGAAACAGAAATATCTATTTATGGGGCGTGGTGTTCTTTCTAATAGCATCTTTAGGCTGTATATTTTCAACTAATCTCATTTCCCTTATTATCTTTCGATCACTGCAGGCAGTAGGAGGAGCTTTACTCACTCCAAATACTATAGCAATCATTAGATATGTTGTACCAAAAGAACGTCTCCCTAAAGTTTTGGGTATATTTGGAATGGGGATGGGTTTGGGTGCTGCAATCGGACCATTATTAGGATCTATACTGCTTGAAAACTTCAACTTGGAAGCTATATTCTGGGTCAACGTTCCTTTTCTTTTCTTAGCTTTGATCAGTGGTATAGTTATGATTCCTAAATTTAATGTTAAAAAGCAAACAAGTACTTTAGATATTCAAGGTTCCATTTATTTAGCAATTAGCATTTCTTTATTAATCTTGTTGACACACGGTATGGAATTTACTAAGGCTTTAATAATGGGAATAATATTTATTCTATCTACAATTTTGTTTATCAAAAGAGAAAATACGGCAGAAAACCCAATTATCGATTTTTCTTTATTTAAAAATTCCACCTTTACAAGCGCTAATTTATCTATTATGCTTAGCAATTTTGTTATGTATGTAATTTTATTAATTATGCCGCTGTTAATGAAGGCTCAATTTCACTTATCTACAGCGCAAACAGGGCTTGTTTTATCGGTTTTTTCGATTTCAATGTCTTTAAGCGGCTGGATAGGAGGATTATTAAACAATAAGTTTAGTTCTAAAAAAGTGATTGGATTTTCTTTTGCTATGATCATTTTCTCCAATATTCTTTTTCTATCCTTAGAGAACGTTGGATCTATTCTTTTTCTTATAGCGGCTTTAATTATTGGAGGTTTTTCTACGGGAGTAGGTTTAACAAGCATGCAGGTTGCCTCGCTTGATTCCGTAAGTAAAGAGCAATCTGGTACAGCCTCTGGCATATACTCGACGTTTCGCTATTTTGGGAGTATTATTTCGTCCACGCTTATCGCTCTTGTTACAAGCTATAACTACATCTTTATTATTTTGGGGATATCAGGGATAGTAGGTTTACTAGTAGCTAGGAGCATTAAATCTGGCAGCCAAGACATGATAAGCAGCAATAATTCCAGTGCAAAAGCATAGTTATTTTTTGATAAAGCTTTTATATACACAAATTACTAATTCATCGATAAAAAATAAGTACTGCTTCTAAAATAGGAGCAGTACTTATTTTTTACTTAAAAATCTTAGAAAAAACAACAGATGAATTCATCTGTTCCCTTCAAAAATGACTTGTTTTAAATAAAAAAATTCTAATAATTCAATCTTGTTATTGACGAACTCGCATTTCAGATGTACACTTAAGTCACAAAGCTACTTAGTATACAAGTTACCTAAGTATACTAAATTATATGTTAATGGATATCATTTAGAAAACAGCAAGTCATAAATTAATGAGGTGACTAAAATGAAAGAAATTAGTATTGAAGAATTAAAAGAAAAAGCCATTCAATTAAGAAAAACAGCACTTACAATGATTTATGGAGCACAGTCTGGCCATCCAGGAGGTTCACTTTCTGCAGCTGATATTATGGCAGCGCTTTATTTCAAAGAAATGAATGTTGATCCGCACAACCCTAACTGGGAAGATCGTGATAGATTTGTACTTTCTAAAGGTCACGTTTGTCCCATTCAATATTCGGCTTTAGCTTTACGAGGATTCGTTCCCTATGAAACGATATACACGTTAAGAGAATACGGTTCTCCGTTTCAAGGACATCCAGATATGAAAAAGTGTAACGGTATTGATATTTCAACAGGCTCACTAGGACAAGGACTTTCGTGTGGCGTAGGTATGGCAATCGCAGGGAAACGAGATTTCAAAGACTATAGAGTTTTTTCTTTAGTAGGAGACGGAGAATGTCAAGAAGGACAAATTTGGGAAGCTGCTCAAACAGCAGTTAAGTACCAATTAGATAATTTAATTGTATTTGTAGATAATAACAGACTTCAAATCGATGGATTTTGTGATGAAATTATGCCACTGCAAGATTTAGAGAAAAAATTTGATGCGTTTGGTTTTGAAACAAAGCGAATTAATGGACACTCCATGGAAGAGATTGTAGAAACATTGGATGAAGTAAGAGTAGCGAAGAATGGAAGACCAAAATGTATCATCTGTGACACGGTAAAAGGTAAAGGAGTTTCATTCATGGAGGATGTGGCTGATTGGCACGGGATTGCTCCAAATGAAGAACAATATCATCAAGCAATGGAAGAAGTAGCAGGAGGGTTAAGATAATGAGCATACTAGAAAAAGATCTTACAGTAAAAAAAGCTACGAGAGAAGCCTTTGGAGATGAAATCGTAAAATTAGGGAAAGAAAATAAAAATATTTATGTCATTGATGTAGATATTGCAAAGTCGTGTAAAACAGTAAACTTTATCAAACAATTACCCGACCAGCATATTAATGTCGGTATTGCAGAGCAAAATGCAGCTGGGTTAGCAGCTGGACTTGCTACGACTGGTAAAATTCCTTTTGTAAGCACTTACGCGGTTTTTGGTTCGTTAAGAATGCTTGAACAAATTAGACAAGAAGTCTGCTACCCTAACTTAAATGTAAAGATTGCTTGTTCACACGGCGGTTTAACGCCAGCTAATGATGGCGGAAGTCATCAGGCTATAGAAGATATGGGTGTATTAAGATCGGTTCCAAATATGACCGTCATTATGGGAGCTGACTATTATTCTACTAGAAAGCTAGTAGAACAAGCTGCTAAAGTGTACGGACCTGTATATCTTCGTTTTACTCGCGATACGGTTCCCATGATTTACGATGAAAATGAAGAGTTTACAATTGGAAAAGTGAAAAAAATTAAAAATGGAAGCGATATCGCCATTATTGCCAACGGCGATACAGTACGACTCGCTTTAGAAGCAACGAAAGAATTAGAGAAACAAGGCATATCTGTGAAATTACTAGACATGCATACGATTAAGCCTTTAGATCGAGAAGCAGTGGTTGACTGCTTAAATATTGGAAAAATCATTACGGTTGAAGATCACAATATTCTAAATGGCCTTGGCAGTGCCGTATGTGAAGTAGTTGCGGAAGAAGGAAAAGGTATAGTTCGAAGAATTGGTGTACAGGATCAATTTGGACAATCTGCGCCTTATGAAAAACTATTAGAGTTAAATGGAATTACTGTAGAAAATATTATCAAAACAGCTAAAGAACTGATTTAAGACTAACTATATTAAATAGATAAAGCTAACAAGATGGGGGAAATATAATATGTTTGATTTAAAAGAGAGAGTAGCAATTATTACTGGTAGCGGTTCCAAAAAAGGGATTGGACGTACAATCGCCCTGACACTTGCAGAGCAAGGAGCGGCTGTTGTTATAGCAGATATTAATTTTGATGGTGTACAGGATACAGTCAACGAAATAAAAGAAGCTGGCGGCAAAGCCTTAGGAATAGAGCTAAATGTAACAAGTAAAGATTCTTGCGATGCGATGGTTAAACAAACACTTGAAGAATTCGGCAGAATTGATATTTTAATTAATAATGCAGGGATTTCTCAAAAGGTTACCGTTCAAGATATGACGCTTGAAGACATTACAAAAGTGTTTAACGTCAATATGTTTGGGTTGTTTCTATGTACGCAAGCAGTATTAGAAACAATGAAAGATCAAAAGTATGGTCGAATTATAAGCCTGTCTTCTGTTTCGGCTAAAAGAGGTGGAGGAGTTTTTGGAGGACCGCACTACTCGGCATCTAAGGCCGCAGTACTAGGTTTTTCAAAGAACTTAGCGCGCGAGGTAGCCTTAGATGGTATTACGGTTAACTGTGTAGCTCCTGGACTCGTTAATACAGAAATTTGGAAGTCTCTTCCTGAAGAAGATGCAAAGTCTGTGATTGATAGTATTCCTATGGGTAGACCGGGTGAAGTAAAAGAAATCGCAGCTACAATTGCCTTTTTAGCTTCAAAAGAAGCTTCTTATATTACAGGAGAAGAAATTGATATAAACGGTGGCTCACATATGGATTGATATTCAAGTTTGTTATACAGGCATGCCATTATGGTATGCCTGTAAAGCTGTTTATTGATAAAATTATTAGTAAAATGAGAAACTGACTACATAAGTAAGGATTTTTTTGCTAGAAGATGCTAGGCTTGTTGCCCCTAAAAATAGAACAGTATATAATAATTATGTCTACTTAATTATGAATAAAATGAGCTAATAATTATAGAGAGAAGTGATTTCCATTAGTTTTAATCCAGTTTCCAATAATAAATTATATATTCAAATTTATAATCAAATTCTTTCTGAAATTCAATCTGGAGCGTTCCAAGTAGGAGATAAACTCCCTGCTGAAAGGGAGCTGTGTGAACAATTTGGTGTAAGTCGAGTGCCTGTTAGACAAGCCCTTAGCGCCCTAGAATTGAACGGTTTTATTTATTCTCGTCAAGGAGAAGGTGTATACGTTAAAGAGTTTCAAACAGAAGCTGAAAATTCTCAATCCACATTTTTGATGGAATCTGCCTCCCCTGAAGACATTGTTGAAGCAAGAATGAACATAGAACCTCTTATTGTACGCTTTGCAGCTTTGAGAGCTACAGAAGAAGACATTAAGGACCTGCGTGCAACAATTGATAAGATGGAGGAAGAAACGAACGCAGGCGTGTATGTACCAGAAACAGATGAAGCCCTACATAATGGTATAGCAAAGGCTTCTCATAATGATTTATTTATTAGTATTATGGCAGCTATTAGCAATGCGATGAAACAGCAGGAAATGTGGAAGTTTATAAGAGATCGAACCGTCACGAGACCTGACTACCGAGAAGTTAATTTTAATGAGCATAAATTACTTATTAATGCAATTGAACAACATAACGAAGAAGAAGCTGTGAGAATTATGAATTTCCACATGCGAAACTTGTATGATCGCTATTGGAAAGCTTAATTCCAACTAATTTTTATAAAGACAATACCCAGTATAGAGTCAAAAGACAGCTAAAGTGTAGCTGTCTTTTTGCTGTTGAAAAGACAGCATAAAATGAGTAAGATACAGTGTTTTCTTTCCAAACAAACTATATATTTCTTTTATTCTTTAAGAAAATTAAGAAAATATTTAATCTAACAATTATATTGACAATTAGTAGGTATGTAAGTACACTGTTTATATAAGGTAACTTAGTATACAAGTAGCGAATCTATAAAACGGAGGTAATGTAAATCTTAAAATTCATTATTCTTTACAGCTCGATATTTTTTGAAGAGATTAGCAGAAAGGTTCAAAAATGTAAGCGTTTTTTATCGTTATCGTGCATTACAAATGTTTTGGATTATTAGGATAGAAATTAGAAAGTAGATTTATAGTGCTTTCATATCGTTAGTAAGGTTCTTGTATATAATATTTTCTAATAGTTCTTGCTTTTTTAAATGATAAATAATACAGGGGGATAATTCGCTTTTTCATTTTTATATTTCCATATGAAAGGGATTACAGAAGCAGGGACTAGATTTACTTAGACTTAGAAATAGATCAATCATCTTTTATGTAAACTTTTAATTCTTTCTGTCAATTAGCCTAGAGCAAACACTCAGGTCAAAGACCGAAGAGTATGAAGGATAGAAGGATGGTAACCCAGGGAGGAATTATTTTGGATCCAATTAACTTAGAACGTTCAACTACTAAAAAAGTAACGTTAAGGCTCATTCCATTTCTATTTTTATGTTTTACCATATCGATACTTGATCGAGTAAATATTGGGTTTGCTGCATTACAAATGAATGAAGATTTAGGTTTTTCTAATGCTGTTTTTGGATTAGGGGCAGGGATTTTCTTCCTTGGCTATTTCCTTTTAGAAGTACCTGGAAGTGCTATGATGACGAAAGTCGGAGCTAGAAGATGGATTAGTAGAATCATGATTACATGGGCAGTAATTGCTATTTTAATGGCTTTTATCCAAACGCCATGGCAGTTTTATACCGCAAGATTTCTTTTAGGAATTGCTGAAGCTAGCTTTTATCCTTGTATGGTCTTTTATCTAAGTGGTTTTTATCAAACAAAACATCATGCAAAAGCAATTGCTGGATTTATGATTGCAATCCCTGGTGCTAATGCAATAGGATCTCCTCTTTCTACTTATTTATTAGGTATTGACTGGTTAAACATGGCTGGATGGCAATGGCTTTTCATTTTGGAAGCGATTCCAGCTTTGATCTTAGGTGTGATATGCTTCTTCTATCTTGACGATAAGCTGGAGGACGTAAAATGGTTGACGAACGAGGAGAAGAAATGGTTAATCGACGTTACAACAAAAGAGAAGTTAGAAAAGCAGGAAGCCAAACACTATACATTTGCTCAGGCCTTAAAAGATCGTGACGTATTAACCTTATCTTTAGGATACTTTTTCTGGATGGTTGGCTACTATGGCATCGTCATGTTTTTACCGACAATTTCAGAAGGTTTATCTAAAACGACTTCTCTTAGTACACATGCGATGGGGTGGATTTTAGGGTTAATGTATGTTTGTGCAATGGCAACTATGATGTTGGTTAGTAACCACTCTGACAAGAAAAATGAAAGACGCTTTCACGTCGTTGCTTGTTTAGTAACAAGTGGCGTGGCATTAATTATCAGTAGCTACGTTGCAAATATGAACATTGTTTTATCATTTGTATTCTTAACGATCAGTCTTTGCGGAGCGTTCGGGGCATATTCTCCGTTTTGGGCAATTCCACCGTCTTTCTTAACGGAAGCTGCTGCTGCAGGTGCTATTGCTCTTATCAATAGTATTGGTAATCTAGGTGGTTTCTTCGGACCGTATATTGTGGGATACATTAAAGATCTAACAGGATCTTTTAATGCTAGTATGACATTTTTAGGTATTAGCATGTTCGTAGCGTCCTTTATCGTAGCCTTTTTATTAAAACAATCAGGAAGAGCTATTAAAAAAAATACAGTCGATCAATTAGAAAAAACTAGTTGATTCTTGTTTGAAAAAAATTTGTACTATTAGAAAGAGGCCGGCAATTAGTCTCTAGAAACTGTCGGCCAACTTTCTTACATGCATAAGAATAACAGGGGTGTATGGCAATGATGAAGCTCGGAGTTTTAACAAGTGGCGGAGACGCTCCAGGAATGAATGCTGCTATTAGAGCAGTAGTAAAAACAGCTGACTATCATAACATAGAGGTAATGGGAATCGAGGGTGGTTACCAAGGTTTAATAGAAGGTAAACTTCATAGATTAACCCCTACAGATGTAGATTACATTGCGGATAAAGGAGGAACATTTTTAAAAACCTCCCGATGCGCAGAATTTATGGAAGAGTCAGGGAGAATGAAGGCCTTAAAGATACTAAAGGATGATGGGATTAATCACTTAGTAGTAATCGGTGGTGAAGGATCTTTTAAAGGCGCTCAAAAATTACATGAGTTAGGTGTAAATGTCATTGCTATTCCCGCAACGATAGATAATGACTTATCTTACACAGATTATTCACTTGGATTTGATACTACATTAAATACGATATTAGAATGCCTCAGTAAAATTAAGGATACAGATTTATCTCATGAAAAGACAACAATTGTGGAAGTAATGGGAAGATATTGCGGCGATTTAGCCCTGTACTCTGCTTTAGCAGGCGCAGGAGAAATTATCTCCACACCTGAGAGGAAATTAAGTTTTGAAGAGATATGTTCCAAACTGAGCGAGAAAATGAAAAGGGGCAAAAAAGATAACCTAATTCTAATTACTGAAAAAATGTACGAGATTCAAGACCTGCAAAAATATGTTGAGGATCGCCTAGATATTAGCGTAAGGACAAGTATATTGGGTTTCATTCAAAGAGGAGGACAGCCGTCCGCATTTGATCGCATATTAGCAAGTAAAATGGGGATTACAGCAGTAGAATTATTACTCAAAGGGGATTCTGGCAGGGCCGTAGGAATTAAAGAAAATGACTTAATCAATGTAGATATTGAAAAAGTTCATTCGAAATTATCTAGTAATGATGACAAATACAGCTTACTGGATACCATTCTAGCTTAAGAATATCTTTTCTATCATACAATGATTGATCAAAATAGAGATAAAACGAATTTGTTTCTAAAGAAATGTATTTGAATACAAACGAATTTTTCTAATAAAAAGGAGGAAATAGACATGAATAAGCAGGTTAATGTAAAACAGGGAACTATCGTTTGTCAAGTATGTGGGAAAGTTATTGAGAATGTAGACAACTCTGAAGGGGTTAAAACATGGTACGGGAAGTGTTCTGAGGATTGTTCTAGGAAATAACGTAGGGGTAAAAAGAGACCCCAAAATCATTAGAATTTTAATTAAGACTATAGCTGAACAAGGAGAGTAATCTTATGAAAGTCATAATTGCTTCAGATCATGGTGGGATAAACATTCGTAAAGAGATTATAAATCTACTAGATGAAATGTCCATAATATATGAAGATCTAGGCTGTGAATGCAGTAGCTCAGTCGATTATCCAGACTATGCGATTCCAGCTGCCCAAAGAGTAGCAAATGGAGAAGCGGATTTTGGAATTTTAATCTGCGGTACGGGAATTGGCATGAGTATTGCCGCTAATAAAGTAAAAGGAATTCGTTGCGCACTCGTTCATGATGTTTTTTCAGCTAAAATGACGCGTGAACACAACGATACGAACATTTTAGCCATGGGGGAACGAGTAATTGGACCAGGTTTAGCCCGCGAAATTGCGGAGACTTGGTTAACAACCCAATTTGTTGGGGGCCGTCATGAAAATCGCATCTGTAAAATTACAGAATACGAAAATGTATCAGAACCTTCTCTTGAAAGAAAATAAAGACAAAAAAGGCAAGAATCAATTTGGTTCTTGCCTTTTCCTATTATTTCACTTACTGATATGATGATTATAGATCCTATCAGAATAGCAAAACTAACCACTCCAATTCCCATACCAGTTAACCTTCCGTAAAAGCAGCTTATTATGACAACACTGAGACTGATTATTTACAATTAAAATAGATGTAATAAAATATCCCTGATTTATTATTGGGAGTTAAAGAAGTTTGTTTGCTGATAAAGACATCTGTACGGTTAGTATCTATATATAGGAGGAAGCAAATATGCAGGGTAAAACGATGATAACAAAAGTTATGGCTTACATAACTAGGTTTAATGGTCATCATACAGAGTTACTAGTTTACAAACACAAAGATTATCCAGAAGCAGGAGTTCAAGTTCCAGCAGGTACTGTAGAAGAGGGAGAAACAATTGAAGAAGCTTTATATAGGGAGGTCAAAGAAGAATCTGGATTAATGGAGTTTTTATCGGTAACAAAATTAAAAACATATGTTTATCGTCATGAAGGTAAGAGCCAGTATCATGAACGACATGTTTTTCATTTAGAAGTTAAAGAAAAACATGCAGAACGGTGGGAATATAAGGTTAATTCTAAAGGGGAAGATGCAGGATTAATCTTTTCATACTATTGGGTTCCTATTCAAGCTATTCCCAAACTAGCTGTAAATCAAGATGATTGCATTAATCAGTTATTTTTATAGTTCTAGATTTATTAATAAGGGGAATATGTAGGTATCAAAGAGAATAAAAGTAATTTTTCTATTACATCAAACCGTCTAGATGTACAGCAACGTTTTTATTCATTTTCAATAAATTATTGATGTTGAAAATGGTGTTGCTAAGTCAAATGATCACCAAAATAAATGCAATGTTTTATTAAGTTGCAAAATGAAAATATCTATCTCCTGATATACTTATCTAAAACCCCTACTAAAAGGAGAATAGGAAACATGCTTAATCAATTAAAGCTGTGGGCTAAAAAGTTAAAAAAGCAGCTATTTATCTTATACTTAGCTCATAAAGATGAACGAGTATCTTGGTATATCAAATTATTTACTGCTTGTGTTGTTGCATATGCCTTCAGTCCAATCGATTTAATTCCTGATTTTATACCGGTTTTAGGCTATATTGACGATATAATCATTGTTCCTTTAGGAATTATGCTTGCTTTGAAGATGCTACCTATAAATGTTATAGAGGACTGCACATTAAAAGCAGAAGAGCTCATTCAAAATGAACGACCTAAAAATTGGGTTGTGGGTTCAATTATTATCGTAGTATGGCTACTTATTTTTATGTGGAGCTGTTTTACTGTTTTTAAATTATTAAATTGAATAAACTCTTATCAAGAAAAAATATAGTAGGTTTACTATCGATCGTTATGATACAAAATGGTAAATGATATATATAATTGAAAGGAGTACATTAGAACAAATGCAGCAAATTGATATCCAAGAAAAAAAGATAGACAGAGCTCTCTTTCAATTTGTTTTTCCTTTTTCCTTAAAGCAAGGAACTGAATCTAGTATCTCCCTTTTTTTAAATAAGAGCGGATTTAAGCTTTTTCAGTTAAATCAACTAGAAGACGAATGTGCATATTACGGCGATTTTAAAGTCTCTCATCGTGATATGGAGGCGTATTATTTGTCTTTCACTAATAAGATACTCTTTCCACACTCAGAAAAAGAAAAAGGTCTTCATAGATATTCAAAACCTTTAAATATAAGAGGTAAGTTAATTACGGATAAAGAGTGCATTCCTTTTCAAATACACTCTGTTGATTTAACGACATGTCCTTATGAACTTGGATTTTTAACTATTCGAACTGAGTTGAAACCCTCTACGTCTATGTCATTGTCTCATTCTTTAGAATTCGCAGATCGCTTTCGCGTATTAGAACCACGAACACGAAAAGACAGCAGTACAAAAATTGAATGCGTTGGAAAGATATACAAGGGAGCAGGGGAATTTATATTTAACAATCTCTTTGAGGGGCTCTCCCGCTTTTTTGAAGGTGATTCAAAGGAAAATTCTTATTTTGAAACCTTTTCTTTTTTTGAAGATGAAAGAATGTATGTACAATCTTTAGTGGCACTAGAGAAAAGTGAAAAAATTGATTTAGTTGATGTTTATCGGATGGGAAGCCTCTGCGGCTTAACTGTAGAGGGGGAGCCATATGTTCATGCTAATAACCTTCCTTACATTCAAGATTATTTACAAAAACACGCTTATCAGCGCTGGGCTCCTAGCACTTATTTTCTGATAGAAGAACATATTTTTACTTGTATAACGTTTCAAGATGAACGTACAACTCCTGATTTAGCTAATCAGTTTTATGGAGAATTTTACTACGGGCTTGTATTAAATCTTTTTCACAAGATCGTTTTATTAAAATTAGCTAATACCTATACAGAGCTAAATATTGAAAAAGACGTAAAAGAAATGGAAAAATTAATTTATTCCATTAATTCGTTTACCGCCAATTATTTTTCCCTTGAAATAGTATCTCAGTCCCGGAGCCGTGATATTTTCTATCTTCTTAGGAAAAATTTCAATATTGAGTTGTTATATAAGGAAGCTAAACAATCTCTAGAGAGTTTATTTAGATACCAGGAAAACGTTAATACGAAAAAAGACAGCCTGTTATTGCTGATTTTGACTCTTTATTCCGTGGTAGGTCAAATGCTTGGAATGGGGCTTGTAGTAAATGATTTTATCGGAAGAATCAAATGGAGAAATATACTTGCATACAATCCTGTAGAATATTTTGCATTAATCCTAGGAGCTAGCGGTGTCATAATCTCTCTGATACTAGGTATACAAAGTTTGTACCGATGGATAATTGATCAAAGAAATCGAAAAAAATGGGTGAAACAGACTGTATTATCTTCAACAAAGGAATGAGAGCATTCCTTTATTTCCTCCATATTTATCTTAAAACAGAAACAAAGATCGTACCTTAGCCCATAATTGATAACCATGGGTATCAATTATGGGCTAATTTATCTCTATGCCTTTTCAAAAAATGTTCAGCTATATCGTTTTACAATTAAAAATAAATGTTGAAATTGAGCTAATAATCCGTTTTTTTAGTGTGTTTTTTTACTGTCCATTTCTTATAGATGTAGTGTAAGAGGAAGCCTCTGTACTGATTTATAATATAGTAACTAACAATATAGAGTATACTTCCAAACAAAAAGCTATTAAGAAACATTCCCGTTAAAAAATTCTTTCCTACTTTCGCTCCTAGTTCTAGTCGATTATCCAAATTTTTATCTGCACTTTGAAATAAAGTTTGATCAAGGTCGATTGGAAATATATATCCTCCGACTACTGTATTCAAGTAAAACATCAACGGAAAGGCCCACATGAAAAACATTCCACCAACTAGCCCTGCTATGCTGTTTCCTTTACATAATTTAGCTAAGCCTACGGATATTATAAGGCCCAATCCAAAGGTAGGAACAAAGTTCACAACAGAACCTAGACTAAAACCTAGCGCAACTTTATGTGAATGATCTTTTAATCTTAATAGTTTAATAAGTAAGTATTTAAACCGGCGCTTCAAAAACACTAATTTGCTCACATTATTCCTCCTATCTCTTTGCGCTGGCATCCTATCTTTCCTTTTGGTGACGACCATTACAGAAAGGTGTTTTATTGTATTCAAGATTTAGCGTCACATAAGTAAAAAGAAAAATGAGGTTCAAGAACAACAGATTTAACCATTATAAGTATATTTATACTTTATATGACAAAATAAATAGTTACCTCCTAATAAATCAAGTAATTTTTGAAAATGTCATAAAAAATTCATAAATAGGTTGTTTCTTTTCTCTTTCTCCCTGCTAAAATTTTATAGTCAATAACAAGAAAAATATAACATCGGGGGATATACTTAGTGAAAAAGATAATTTCTTCATTAGCTCTATGCTCGTCATTAATTGTGTTACCAACAATAAGCCATGCAGCTTTAGGGGACAAGCTATTAAAAGAAGGTATGACAGATCCAGACGTAAAAGAATTACAGGATGTTTTAAGACAGAAGGGCATATTTTCAGCTACTTCGACAGGCTATTTTGGTTCAATTACAAAAGATTCAGTTCTAAGCTTTCAGCGTTCTCATAGTTTAACCGCTGATGGAATGGTGGGACCTAATACATATCAAGCGTTAATAGCTAATTCAACAAGTGCGGTTACAAACGGTACACTTTTAAAATATGGAATGACTAGCAATGAAGTTGAAAAAGTACAGCAATTGTTAAAGGAAAAAGGTTACTTTAATGCCACACCAACAGGCTATTTTGGCACAATTACTCAAACTGCCGTTATGAATTTTCAACGGGATCATGGCTTAGCTGTGGATGGAATAGTAGGTCCAGCTACTTTAAATGCCTTAAATAACGCATCTACTAGCACCACTGGTTCTTCAACTGTTAACAGTTCAACGCAAGCGACAGCTAGTGATATTGTTGCTTATTCTAAAAAATTTATAGGGGTGCCATATGTTTGGGGCGGAACTTCTCCAAATGGTTTCGATTGCAGCGGTTTCATTTATTATGTATTTAAAAATGGAGGTGGAGTAACGGTACCGCGAACAGTAGCTACCTTGTATCAGTCAGGAAAAAGTACATCTACTCCAAATGTAGGAGATATTGTGTTCTTTGATACTACTGGAGGTCCTTCACATGCTGGAATTTATATTGGAAACGGACAGTTTATTCATGCTGGAAGTTCAACTGGTGTAACTATTGCATCGTTAAGCAATTCTTACTGGGCACCTCGTTATTTAGGAAGTAAATCTATCCTCTAATAGATTACTAGTAAAGAACACAGCAATTCTAAGCAGCTGCTTGATTATTATTTATGTAAATAAAGTAAAAAGTCCTGATATATAGTCAGGACTTTTTATTATAGCCACCAGTTAGCCATTCAAACGTTAAACATTCCTTATATAAGCTTGTTCCATTGACTGGCTTTGATAGGTTTGAGTGTATGTGGTAAACATCGAAACATTGGTAAGTATTCCTGCAGCAAGCATTAACAATGTAAGGGAAGAACCTCCAAAGCTTATAAAAGGAAGAGTGACACCGGTAATAGGAAGAAGACCCGTGACAGCTCCAAGGTTTACAAATACTTGAACAGCCATCATAACGGAAATACCGATAGCTAACAGTGCTCCAAAAGGATCACGACACTTAATAGCTGTTTTTAATCCTTTAAAAATAATAAAAAACAGTAGCCCTAATACAAGAAGTACACCCCAAAATCCCAGCTCTTCTGCAATAATGGCCATAATAAAATCCGTATGTGATTCAGGCAAGTAGCCCGTTTTTTGAATGCCTTGGCCCAGCCCCATACCCAATATTCCTCCGTTTCCTATAGCTACATAAGAATTAACAAGCTGATATCCATCACCTTGTTGATTTTCAAAAGGATGTAAGAATCCGGTAAAACGAGCCAAACGCCCCGGAGAAAACAAAAGATCCATGTTTCCGGTTACTAATAACACGGCTAACATAATGAGTGTGCCAATGACGCCTAATACACTAATTTTTAAAATAGCTTTTTTTGAAATGCCTGAACATAACACAATAGCTGCAACTGTTCCTAAAATAAGTAAGGCTCCGCCATAATCAGGCTGCAAAATAATTAAAAAACAAATAAAAAGCACAACCAGCATAGGTGGAAGAATCGACCTTTTTAAATCATTGATATACTCTTGTTTGTTTGCAAAAACAGCGGCTAAATAGATAATGAGCGTTAATTTTGTTATTTCTAACGGCTGGATAGCAATAGGCCCAATTTTAAACCAACTTTGTGCATTACCTGCTGTGTGTCCAAAAGCTAAAACTAAAATAAGGAGTGCAACAGCGACACCTAATAAAACTTTTAATACTGCTTTTTCCTGATAAATTTTATAAGGAACAATAGCCGCTAATGTGAAAATGATAAAGCCTGCTATAAGAGCAAGCTTTTGTTTTTTATAAAAATAATCTCCAGATACACCATAACGGCTAATTGCTGTTACCATGCTGGCACTATAAACCATAATTAAACCGATCAGGCTTAGAACAACTAACGCACCAATAAATTTGTAATCGTAACACTTTAGAATTTTTTTGAGCATAAAAACTCCTCCTAAAAAAACCATCTAATAACGGCTATATACAAGAGAGAAAATAAAAAAATACACATATATTTCAATACTTTCATACGAATCTTTAGGTCTGAATTTATCTCTTTAGCTATTTTTTTACAAGTCATTGTATTACCTCACATCCTGATCAAACATATAAGCCTTTGATCGAAAGCTTATATTTAATACTAGTCCCATCAAAAACATCGTACTCATTAACGCACTTCCCCCGTAGCTTATAAACGGCAGTGGTATTCCCGTTATCGGAAGAAGTCCTATACACATGCCCACATTTTCTAAAACATGAAAGAAAACAATTGAAATAACGCCGGTACAAATGTATGTAGAGAATGGATCTTTCGTATGAAATGCGACGGTAATAATTTGGTAAATCAGCACCATAAATAAGAAAAGAATAAGGCTAGTTCCTAAGAAGCCGTAACTTTCTCCAATTGCACTAAAAATAAAGTCTGAATGTTTTTCGGGAACATATACTGAAAATTTTGATGTATCTCTTCCTGAAATGGATCCGGCACCTATTGCTTTTAACACTTGCATATAGTTGTAAGACAAGCTGCCTGCATAAGATTCTGGATCAAACCACGCATAGATACGATCAAACTGATAGGATTGAACGTGCAAATATTTTTCCAATATTTTTGGGTGGTTCAAAACCATATATAAAATACCTGAAGCGATTCCTATAATTGAAGTAAAGGTAGGAAGAATGAGCTTAAAACTTACTCCTGAAACGAATATCATGACAAAGAATAAAAAGATCATTACAAGTGCCGTTCCTAAATCGGGCTGCTGCATAATAAGAAGAATAGGGACCGCTAACGTAGCTCCTAGCTTTCCAACGAGTAAAACGTCGCTTCTTATATCTCTTACGCGAAATTTTTCGTTATGATTTCGTATCACTTTACTAAATGCTAAGATTAAAGAGATTTTTGTGAACTCTGACGGCTGTATCGATCCAATACCAGGAAGGACGAACCAGCTTTTTGCACCATTTTTGACAGGAGCAATACTTTGGGGAGAAACGATGAGTAAAATAAGGATAAAAATATTTAGCCCATAAAAGAACCATGTGAATTGGTCCCACTGATCTTCATCAGGCCTCATGGTGATGAAGATAATCCCAATACCTACTGCGTACCATTCAACTTGTTTAATTACGAAGTTTGTAGAATACTGTCCTGTTTTTTGCGCGCTATAAATAGCTATACAGCTAATAATAAAAAACAGCAGCAGTGTAAAAGCAAGACCATAATTAAAGCTTTCTGACTTCTTGCGTTCCATGTTTAAAACACCTTTTCTTTATTAAATTTCTATTCCAATCACTGAATATAAGATTCTCTAATGCATGTTAGAAAAATATCAATAAAATAGATTTCTTCTCACAATCTATCACAAACCTCCAATCTGTTTTAACTGTGATGTTTTATATAAAAGATCTACCATACGATAGCCTGTATAATCAAAACGTTTATTAGCCCTAATTTAGTAAACAAGACATTTTTTTGACTTCAGCTTATTTTTTTTATTTAATACTATAAATTTGCCTGAAGGAAACTTTTTGAGCATATGAAACCCTTTAAAAATAAAATTTTGACTTAGAACAGACTGAAGTGCCTATATGCGCTAGCAAATTATATAGATGAATCCTAATTTATTTTTCCTTAGGAAAACAGTTTAATATTAAGGAAAAAATATTTGTCTAATAAAAAACTTAGAATCTTACTAAAGATTAAAGTGCACTGGCTGAATCAATATAGAAAGCTATGATGCAGTTAATTCTCTTTTAACCTAAAAAGCTGACCATAATGGTCAGCTTTTTAGGTTAATAAATAAATTATTTTGTTTGCTTCTTGTGTCATCGTGATTTTATCATAGAAAAATGAAAAATAAGTGAAAAAATAAATATTAATACAAATGAGTAAAAATATTAAGTTTATAGAAATTTAAGTTGATTTATGAAAATATTTAGAAAGAATGTTTGTTAAAGTTTTACTTTCTAACTTTTATATAAAAGCTGTGATTACTTGCAGCGGGCAAAATTTTTTTGAAGATTACCTTTTTATTTTTGTGAATATTGAGCTTTATGATACGATATGAAGTGAACTTTTTAAATGAGGGTCTATATGCAAAAAATTAAAGGTAAAAGGATAAAAATTAGTATATTTATGCTGGGATTAGGGCTTATTATTTTTCTGTTTGCCGGGAAAGAGCTTGTGGTAAACGAAAAGCCGGTAAAATCTGACGTGATTATTGTGTTAAGTGGTGATAATGATCGACTGGAGAAAGGAATTGAATTATATAAAAAAGGCTATGCGGCTCATTTAATCCTTTCGAATGGTCAAGAGAATAATTTTTATCATCAAGCCAAGGAATCGGGGATACCTGAGGATTCAATTATATTAGAAAATCACGCTACAAGTACTACGGAAAACGCTAAATTCACAAAAAGGCTAATGATGAACTATCATTTTCAATCCGCTATCGTTGTTTCTTCCAACTATCATATGAAAAGGGTAGAAAAGAATTTTAATAAAGAATTTAAGGATACCCAAATACAATTAACCTATTGTTCTAGTGGAAGTCGCTATTATAATCCACAGAGATGGTGGAAAACTGCTTTAAATAGAAAAGTTACCTACACAGAATACGTCAAGCTTATTGGCAATTATTTTGGTTTTAGCGGAAAGAAATCTAAAGAATTATTAAGAGAATTTATCTAAAAAATTGCAAAAAAGTCCATAGGGGATGGGGACTGACCCCTGATTTCGAGACAGGGATCAAAACACCTTTTAAACAGCCAGTTTTCGGTATTGTACCGGTGACTGGTTGTTTAGTTTTGTTGGAATACGGATATGGTTATAATAAGTAATATAATTTTCGACGGTTTGTTCTACGATGGCAGTCGTAGTACATGTTAACTCGTCGAGGTAAAACGTTTCAGACTTTAGGATGGAATGAAACGATTCAATGGAGGCATCATCATGAGTATGTCCCTTTACGGGACATACTCATGATGATGCCTCTTTCTTTGACTTTTTGTTGATACGCATAGGACGTGTAAACCGAACCTTGGTCGCTATGCAACGTACATCCTTCAGGCAAAGGAGGGAGTTGACTTAATGTATCTAAAACAAATTCTACGTTTTGGCAATCACCAATGGAGTACGCAATAATTTCCCCATTAAATAAATCTTGAACACTTGAAAGATACAACTGTTTGGGTCCAAAAGGCAAGTAGGTAATATCCGTAACCAGCTTTTGAAGAGGGCGCTCTGCTCGAAAATTACGGTTTAACACGTTTTCTACAACCTGATAAGGTTGTCCTGTTTGTTTCCGTTTTTTTCTTTTTACTCGGCATTGCCAACTGTATTTCTGCATAACACGCTGCACGGTTTTATGGTTGATATGCATCGTTTGATTGAGTAACGCTGTAATTTTCCGATATCCATATCGAAATTTATGGTTGCGGCACTGTTCACCAATTTTTCGTTCGATTCGTTTTTTTCTCTTCATTTCTTCTCGTTGCTCATTTTTCTGCCAACGATAATAAGTAGATCGAGGAACCCCTAGGCACTGACAGATTTGAGAGATCGGCAACTGCTTTTTTAATTCTTCCACTACATTCAATACAACTTCTCGTACCACTCCCTTTCCAATTCTTTGTACTTTTTTAACACGTTATTCTGTTGCTTTAAATATTGATTTTCAGCTTTTAACGTTGATAAAGCATCTTGAGAATGGGACCCCTTTTGATGGGTGTAGCTTTGCCCAACGGGCTGTGCTAAACGATAAGCTTCTCCATTTTTATGCCATCTCATCCATGTTTTAAGCTGTGTACGATTGCGAATCTGTAACGTTTCCATCACTTCTTTGACGGGGATTCCTGCCAATCGCATTTCAATTGCTTTTAATTTCACTTCTACTGGATAGCTTACTCTTGTCCCCATAGAAAAAACACCTCCAAGTTATTGTTAGGTACTACATACCCGTTTTTTAACTTAAAGGTGTTTTTTATTTGTCTCACTCCATGGGGTCAGTCCCATGCCTCTATGGACTTTTTGCTTTTTGAGATGACGAGGAGTAGTTCAACATAGTCCTGTGATGATAGATTATTTGTTTAACATAAAGGAAAGCACCGTGCCCCATATAAAGATGACTAAATAGAATAATCTTTGCAGCAGACCGGTAGGCATAGGAACAAAAAATACAAGCATAATGAGTATGAGGATGACTAGTAAGGAGACTAAACAGCCATAAGTCCAACACTTGGCGCTGGTTAAGGAGGATGCATATATCCAAAGACCAGCTAAAACAGTGATCATGCCAAGTTGAGCGAATATTGAATGCCAAAATAAATTTATATCAGCCGGTATAAAGCCTGAAACAATGTTACCTAAAGCTAATATAAGAATAAAAGCTGTTGCCAGCTGGATTATTTTTGTTTTCTTTAGTTTTTGTGAAATGTACAGAACACCAATCGAAAGTGTTAATCCGTTTATAATAAACAATACGTTCATCCAGAAATGGTGAGGAGAGCAAATTTCATGAGGTGCAATTGAATAGGTGTAGGTTCCACAAGAAGTTACGCCAAGATCACTCATTGCGTGATTTAAAAAACTGTAGGGAGCAGTTGAAGTCAAAATAAAGAAAGGTTCAACTAAAAAATACAAGCAAGTAGCAAACCAGCTTAAAATGCCAACCTTTTTTGATATATACAGAATCATCACCTCTTAAAAAGTGTTATATACGAATTATATATCCAAATAATGTTAAATGAAATGGTCTTGAAGCTTATTTTTATGTAGGGCTTGAGGTTGATGTGAGGAAGGAGGACAAAGTGTTTAACTTGGAGGTGTTTAAGAAAGGACCTCTTTATTAATGCTTTGTAGCAGTAGAGAGGTCCAAAAGCAACTCAATTAGAAATAAATAACGGCTGATTATACGGCCTAACTTGCGTGGAGTTTAATGTATCCAAAACGCGGTGACATTCAAGATGTTTTCTCTAGGATTTAATAATCTGCCTTTTTTTGAATATCTACATCATATTCATGTGCAAATCTTTCTAATTCCTTAAAAACATTTGGTGGATTAAATAATGCTATTCGCATATTCCACCCGTTTTCTACTTTTACTACTGCCAATTTTGTTTTCCAATTTAACCGTTTAAATACAATTCTTTTAATGTCCATTGGTTTAACTGTTTTTGCATATACTTTAAACCATAATATATATGTTCTATAGGTTAAAGTATCTTTGTCTATTTGAAATTCATATCTGAGGAACAGGGAAAGAAACGAACAAAGGATAGCCAAAAGAAGTAAAAAGGCAAGTGCTTTATATTGAACTGCTTGAATGCATAATAAAGCATTTAAAGGTAATAGAGTAAAAATAATAGTTTTTTGAGCGGTAGCTTTAAATAACATAGAATCTCCTTTCTTTAGTAAATAAGCCAACTGGTTTTTTCTATGATATTATTTAAGTGTTAATTTAGATTAGATTTATATTAGGAGGTCTTTTACATGTATAATACCATTTCAGATTTTATCAAAGAATGGAACAACGAAGCCATGCTAACTCAAAAAGTTTTGGATAGCTTAACAGATGATTCGTTGAAACAACAAGTTTACCCTGAAGGACGTACGTTAGGAAGAATTGCTTGGCATTTTACAACAAATATTCCAGATTATCTAACTGAGTTTGGGTTAAACATGGAGAGAATTGAAAGTACAGCAAGCGTTCCATCTTCAGCACAGGAAATCGCTATAACCTTTAAAAATGTAAGTTCTCACGCTGCTAAAATCATTGAACAGCAATGGACAGATGAATCTTTAGAACATACGCAAGAAGCATTCGGAAGAACCCAATCAAATGCTACAATCTTAATGGGACTAATCAAGCATATTGTTCATCACCGAGGTCAAATCACAGTCCTTATGCGTCAAGCAGGCCTAAAACCCCCTGGAGTTTATGGACCTCCAAAAGAAGATTGGGTTCATTTAGGTGTGGAAAACCCACCGCTTTAATAATATCAGGTAAATAAAAAAAGAGGCTGCCTATAGAAAATACTATAAAATTATTTTCCAGGCAGCCTTTACGTAAAATCTAATTAATCAGTTAGTGCTTACTCTGAAAAAGCTTTTGAGTAATGTACAACACCTTGCACATTGTTTAGAGATCCTTCTGTTAACTCTATGGCCATAAAAAATTCTTCAGGCACGTCAAATGGAGCACATATCTTCCATGAGCTAGCTGGTTTAAATCCAAACTTAGGATAGTAATCTTTGTGCCCTAAAACAATTACTGAATGATAACCAAGCTCTTTTGCGCGTCTTAACGCAGCGTGTATTAGTTGGCTACCAGCTCCTTGTTTTTGATACTGAGGCGCAACTGAAACTGGAGCAAGTGCTAAAGAAACGGTAGCGTTATCACCATTTATAATTGTTATTTTAGATAGAAGAATATGGCCTATAATATCTGCTGCATTCTGATTTAATGCGACTAGTGAAAGTTCAGGAATAAATTCATCTGACTTCCTAATTCGTTTCACAAGTAAATGTTCTTTCTTATCGCTGTATTCTTCATTTAAAAAGGCGCTTTTCACAACTTTTTCAGTTTTATTATATTCTTCAGTGAGTTCTTGTTTAATTAAGATATCCATTTAGAGTCTCCTATCAACTTGCTAAATTACCGCTTTTTATACTCCATAAATGGGGCTTCCTTTATGCACACATTCATTAAGGAAGCTTACTCACCCAGCTCTAAGCATAAGTTTAACAAACAAAAACCTCCAAAATTAGTATGTATATATTTTACAGTGTTGTATTTTGTGAGTCCACCTTTAATACATAATATTTGTTTGTTGATTATGGTAAAATGTACTACATATGTTAAATTAAAGTATGTAAAGAAGGTGTAATGTCTGGTGTTGAAATTATTATTTATAAGTCTAGTAAGCTGTTTAATCATTTATATTGGGAAACGTGTATGGAAAAAAGGTAGTACTAATTTTATTGCTGGATATGGAAAGATATTTACACCTAAGGATGAAAAGCAGCTCGCTAAAGGAATTGGGCTTATTATTATGCTGTTTGGCTTTGAAACTATAATAATTCCCATTCTTTCTTTATTTTTTGAAGGGCTTGGCTTTTATTATGGATTGCTGGTTGTATTAAACTTCTTCGCTATATTTGGACTTATGATAAAGGATCAGGTGCAAAGAGAAGCCTAAAGGGGGAGAAAACGATTTAAAAAAATATCCGGCTTATGATCGGGTTAATCAGCATTATTATCCTGTGTTTCTATGGAGTAAGAGGTTTATTCGTATATAAAACAATGCCGTTTTCTTCTTACCTCTTTGCGGTAGGTGGAGCTATTTCTACCATTGCTCTTATCTGGGAATTAATAAAGAAA
This sequence comes from Priestia sp. Y58, assembly GCF_029522095.1. Taxonomy (NCBI): domain Bacteria; kingdom Bacillati; phylum Bacillota; class Bacilli; order Caryophanales; family Bacillaceae; genus Priestia; species Priestia sp. Y58. The sequence continues at coordinate 168,248 of NZ_JAKWFL010000008.1, read as the reverse complement.
GATGCAGCTTAAATTGAAAGGAGTGATGATGTGAAAAGACGATGGATTTCCTGGTGGATAGCTAATATAATTTGGATCATACTTTTCGTCGTAGGAACAGCTGTTGTCTGGACAAGAGAAGTGGATGGAGCGGGTGTTACCCAAACACCGGAGCTGAAATTGTTCGCATTTATAGTGTTGCTAATCGCATTTATTTTCCCTTTGATTATTCAAGTTATATGGCTAATTATTAATTTTAAAGCGAGTAAGGATGTTATGAAATAGAAAGGGTGATATGTATGCAAAGAAAAAAGTGCTCTAAATGTGATTCAGCTCTAGCCAAAGCCCGTATTCAATCATCACCTGGTACAGTAGGTGTAAATAAAACACCGAGCAGGGTATTAAATAACAATCACCATTACAGTGAATTAATACCTTATGTTTGTTCAAGCTGCGGTTATGTGGATTTTTATATAGAGGAGCCTGGAAATTTTGTTTAATAGAACTTTTAGGATTTTTCATTTTCGAATACATTATGATACGTTACTGAAATTGGTATATCGCCTAATGTCAATTTTAATTAAAGGGTAAGGAAAATGATTTCCGGAGGCTATTATGAAGAGAACACTTAGTTTTCTGTCAGTAGTTTATTTAACCGTTCTAACTGCATGTAATCAAGAAAGTACAGGAACGAATACAGAAAGTTCTTCTGCTATCATTGTTGTAGTTGAAAACAAGGAATATAACGGAACAGAAGATAAATTAGATCAAACACAAGAAATAGGAGACCAAATAGGAACCATAGAAAAGAAAACTAAAGCAACTACGATGTCCGAAGGTAATAATCAATCAAACTATTTTACAGTTGGTTCAGAAATCTATTCAGTAAAAGGAACAGAGGATTATATTATAGTTAAAGATAAAGATCATAAAAGTCAGTTAATGAAAAAGGTAGCCCAAAAAAGGTGAGTGTGATCTAATACTACCAAACAATATTTTAAGTCTCTTGACGAATATAAGTATTATCTTGACACATTCCGCTTTCCCACCAGGAGTATTTGTCTTACCCTTCAATCAACTGCTAGAAAGACCTAAACAAATGAAGTCTGCGTTTACCTTAATAAAAAAACAAACTACTAATCGAAAATCTTGATCAATAGTTCGTTTTTCACTTCATCTAAAATACTTTTGTCTCAACCTCTTTTTTCACCAGAATCTCTACTTCCGACTTTCTTATTCTCGAAAAAGAACTTTCCTGACACTGTTTTTCTGACCCCGAAATAAGTTCAACTAGATAAAAAAATTGTTGATATGTGTAAATTTTTGATGATAAATCAGTTGAACTGAAGGATTGAAAATCCACCTTTTCTTTTGTATAATAAGTTCAACAGAAGTTCAACTAAAAAAAGAGGTGTATAGAGATGAAAATTTCACGTTTTAATAAAGACTGTGGGAACTCAGTCGATATGAATATCATAGATGGATATCTATTTGATTTCCAAACCAACGTAGTAGAACTCCAAAAAGAAGCTGCTGATTCATTCTTTACAGATGCTGTTACAGCACCAGAGGAATTTAAAAAGCGTATCTTACTATCTACAACCATTGGAGAGGAAGAAAAAGAACGTTATTTCTTAGTAGGTGACAGTGCCGCCAGCCAACAATTAGCAAACAATCACATCAATCGTTTACATAATAAAATTACAAGTCATATTCCATACGTAACATTTTTAGCTGCCGTTGCATATTACCACGCGTTACATACAAAAGATCAAAAGGAAAACAACATCGAGATCGACTATTTCTCTACAATGTTACCAATCTGGTTACTAAAAAAAGAAAGTACTTTCGGAGAAGCGCAAAAGGCTATGGCAGATCGCTTTGTAGGTGATCACACTTTTTATATCCATACCCCAGGATTTGAAAAAGAATTAAAAGTATCTGTGAAAGAAAGTGTTTGTTTAAAAGAAGGTGAAATCGCACGTTTTGCGTTAAAGAAAGACCTAACCCTTCAAAACCGTGAAGATGCTAATGAATATGTGGAATGTGAAACCGTAATGATCGATATCGGTGGAGGATCCATTGATGTTGTAATCTTACCTGAAGGGTTGAAGGCTGCGAACAGTCGTGAATCGTTCCAAAGTATCGAGGGTATTCCCTATTTAGCACATATCGATAAGTTACGAAAAGAGAAATTCCCAGAGTTGTTTACCGATTTACGCGCTTTTGATCAATTTATTTTAGATAACTACAGTAAACAAAAGTTTGAACTGAAAAATGAAAACACAGGCGAATCCATTGATTTAACAGCTCAAATCAAATCTTCTCTAAGAGATTATGTAGAGATCTTACTAGCTAAGTTAAATGATGTCGCCCCACCGCCAGCAAATAAAATCCGAAAATATGTATATAGTGGCGGTGTCGCTCCTACACTAGAAGTAGCTATTATGAATAGCATGCGTGAAAAAATTGGCGAAGAACGCACAGAGAAATATCATAAAGTGCCTGAGGATAGCCGTCACTTGAATTTATTCGGCTTAGAAATCCGAAGCATGGGGTACCTTCAAAAGAAACAAGCCGAGAAGAAAGCCGTTAAATCCTAACAGCGTAGGTGATAACCATGTCAGAGCGTCAAAACGCCTTTACTATTAAAACTAATCAGTTGAGTGATGAAGTCTATGATATACTTGCAAAATATGCAAAGTCTCGAAAATTAGGGGACTATATTTCATCTTTAATTGTTCGTGACCTTCATAGTTCATCTTCCAATCAAGTAGAACTAGGACACAGAACAGAAGAACTTCTTGAACATATCAATTCCGAACTACGGGAATTAAAGAAGTTAGCTCAGTCCAACGGTTTTGTGAGTAAACAAGAGGAGATAGAAGAGAAGCCTTCAGAAAGCCACCAAACCTTCAAAGAAGGTAAGATTGCAGATCTAGAGCAATTATCTGGGTCACTAGATGATGATGATTTAGAGGAATATAGCGATTTTTAATTAAAAAACTACTAGTATGTGGGACGAGACTGTCCCACATACTAGTAGTTTTTTTTGTTTTCAATATGTCTATTAGTTTTTGATGCATTATCATATGTACAAAAAACGTGTTCAAACTAAAAAAATAATGGGAAGGAACAGTTTATTTATGGACAATAAATCAGTACAAGTACTTTTATTTATTCTAAATCTTCTTTGTCTCAAGAACGTTAAGAATTAGGTATTCTAAATACTATATTGAAGCTCAATCACACCATGAAGTGATAGATAGAAGGAATTAGCACAGTCATGGGATACTAATAACAAACATGACGTGGGAATAGGTATGGGGATATTGTTTGAGCTAAGGCATAGTTATGAACATAAAAACACCAAGCGAGCGTAAAACATCTTGGTGTTTTTATTTGTACCCTAAATAAAAGTTTATAAATACAAAATATAAAAAATTAGTTAACATATGTTTATTGTTGTGGGATAAAAAATGTTTGGAGGAGAAATATGAAAAAGTTCTATCTTGGTTTGTTTGTTATTTGTTCGGTGTTTATCATTTCTGCTTGTTCAAAAACGGAATATGTAAACAATGTTGAGTACTTAAAATTACAAAAAGCAGAGGTAACGTTAACAGATGATAAAAAAATCGTTGGAGAAATGATAGTACCTGATAAAAAGAATAAAAGTAAAAGTATCGTTCCAACGGAGTTACACTATACATTCACGATGGAAAATAAGTCTAATAATATTATGGCTCTCTCTGATTTTTCTAAAACAAACATTCGCATAGAACCAGATAAGGAGTTAGTATCAGCTGTAAAAGAAGCAATTGGTTCAAATATTTATAATATGGATAACAATAAGTTAGGTATTGGTATGAGTATAGGAGAAATTCCATTTAAAGGAACAAGTAAATTTACTCTTAGTTATACCTTAGGAGCAAAGGAAAAAAATAATGAATTACCTCTTTTACCAACTGAAGAAAAACTAAAAAAGCTACAAGCTAATGCGTTAAAGGGTACACTCATTATCTCCCAAGATGAAAAGGATATTGCAAAGTTTAGGTTAGATTCAAGGCAATAAACATAATTATAAGTTTAAATAGGTTAATAGCTCGCTAACTCTGTATATCGTCAGCGTTAGCGAGCTATTGTTTTTATATTTATACGCTTGTATGTGGATTTACTTTTCCAGAAAATAAAATTGATTAGCCTTACTTATTTGGTTACGATAAGCGCTCGAATAATTTCATTCCAATAGTATTTGAAGTTTTTGTCACTTGTATTTTTTTGCATTAGAACGGTTGGTTCCTCTGTATCCTCTTTTTTTATAGACATTATGATTTCCCCTTATCTCTTTATATTTAGTATGTTGTGGTTTGATTTACCATATTTTATAATGAAATTAGCAATCATTACAGATGAACATTACGATTGAATCAATCGAAATATCCGATTATACAGAGGTGAGGAAAATCGAAATAAAACAACTGATTACATTTAAAACAGCTGCAGAAAATTTAAATTTTACATATACAGCTAAAATTTTGAACTTTGCTCAATCAAGCGTTACCGCTCAAATAAAAGCTCTTGAGAATGAACTTGAAACTCCTTTATTTGAACGTCTCGGAAAGCGTTTGGTTTTAACAGAGGCAGGTCGAGAATTTAAAAGGTACGCCGATAAAATGATTCAATTGACTAAGGAAGCAAAAAACGCTGTAAGTGGAGTGGAAGAGCCTGCGGGTACACTTATTATTGGATCTTCTGAAAGCCAGTGTACGTATAGGTTACCTCCAATATTAAAAGAGTTTAAGGATCAATTCCCAAAGGTGAAAATGATTTTTAAGCCCACTTACTCTCAAGCACAAACAAGAGCGCAGCTACTAGACGGCACTCTTGATATCGCCTTTACAATGGAGCCTATCCAGCATCATGATGCAAATCTACATACACAATGTCTTGTTGCAGAAGACTTGAAAATTATTGCTGCTCCTCAGCATCCTTTAGCTGATAAAACGGATATCTACTTAGAAGAGCTTGAAAATGAGACTCTTTTGTATACTGAGTCGGGGTGTTCATATCGGGTAGTATTGGAAAACTTGTTTCGCGAAGCGGGTATTTGTACATCCACTAAATTTGAATTCGCAAGCGTGGAAGCTATTAAGCAATGTGTGATGTTGGATTTAGGTATTGCCATATTGCCCGAAGTAGTAGTAAAAGGAGAGCTTGAGAAAGGCATATTAAAAGAATTGGCTTGTACTAAAGTTGATACGACCCTTTATACACAAATGTTTTGGCATAAAGATAAATTTATGTCCCTTCCTTTACAATCTTTTATTCAATTGGCTTGCAGTACTTTTGGTTTAAATTATATAGGTATAGAAAGTGAAAAACTTTAGGTACATTATGCTGACTAAAGAATTCCACAGGATACATAAAATAATCTGATATATTTCCCAATAAGATAAGAGATGAAGGAAATCTTCATTATTTCACTAATATATAGAGGAACCTTAATAAACTAGATTTTAATTGGTGAAATCTAAATTAGGAGTTGATCTGATTTGAAAGTACAAGTGAATCGAATTGAGCTAAACGGTTTGAGTTTTCAATATCGAGAGGCTGGAGAAAGCTCAGCACCTGCTATTGTTGCACTTCACGCTTTAGGAATGAGTGCGGAATCGTGGGACGAAGTAGCGGCTGTATTAGGGAAGGAATATCGGTTTCTAGCTTTAGACCAGCGAGGACACGGTGGAAGTGAGAGAACCGGCACCTATACGTTTGAACTTATGTGCGATGACTTACTTCAGTTTGTAAATGCGATGAATTTGGAGAGCTTTACGTTGATTGGGCATTCTATGGGTGGTACGGTGTCCTATCTTTTTTCTGAAACATTTCCAGAAAGGGTAGATCAATTGATTGTTGAAGACACTCCTCCACCTTTTACAGGAGAAAAGTTTGAAACTCCTGCTAAACCGCCTGGTTCTTTACCGTTTGACTGGGAGGTTGTACCTTCAATTCTTCAACAGTTAAATAACCCCAACCCTAAATGGTGGGGAAGTCTTACAGAGATAATTGCACCTACTCTCATCATCGGAGGAGGATCCAGCCATATTCCTCAAGATAAATTGCAGGAAGTTTCTAAGCGCATTCCAAATTGTAAATTCGTAACGATAGATGGGGCTGGACATGAGGTGCATGCAGGAAACTTATCCGCTTTTTTAAATGCTGTGAAAAGCTTCCTTGATTCGTGACTTTGTGGGGCTTTTATTCAATTTGAAAGATTGGTTAAGTAAATAACATGGTAACAGTTATTAAACTTTTATAGAAAGGGAGACTATACGTTAGTCTCCTTTTTAATCTGTGAATATGTCAATATATAGATTATATGTAATAAAATTCATAATAAAATATTATTTATGAAAGATAAATAAATGCCTTTTAATAGTAGCAGGGAATGCTATAACTTGTTAAATGAGCATTTGTGAAAGGAGGAGAGTTTCTTGTTGAGATTTATAGAAAAAGGTTTTCTCTATGGGCTTATCTTAGGAGGAACATTAGGTTTCTTTGTGATTCCATATAAAGAAGTCCAATCAGTCGGTGATGCTGTAACAGAAACAACCTATTTAAAACTTATTGATTTTATTATTCATCTAATTCGTTTTAGTGTAGTTATAGCTGTACTGGGAGCGGTAATAGGTTTCTTTCTTTATAGAAAAAAGAGTTTGGAGTGATTCACCCAAGCTTTTTTCTACTGGTGATTAAGTACATTATGGTAGCTGCTAGTTAAATGGTGCCATATAAACATATATCTAGTTTGCGGAGGACTAAATTGAAAAAACGTTTTAGTCAATATTCACTGTGGTTATCGTTGCTTGGGATGGTTGTTGGTGTTGGACAGTATTTTACACCCATACACAGCTCGAAAATTTTGTATGTATGTATTACTGTTTATTTGATAGGATTCTCATGTGGAATAATAGCTTTTGGAAAACAAGAAAAAGGGCTGATAAAATATTTTAGTTTAATCTCTTTTGTAGTAATTCCGATATTTATGATGGCGGGCTTTTTATTTTTTGCAATGAATTTTGGCGAAAAATAAAAGAAGGTATTTATATCAAATATGTTTATGTTAAAATTTGTATATGAGATGTAAAAACACAGTTCGGTTGGTAGTCCGGATGCATTAATATGTATTAATGTCAGTAACCTTCCCCTCCTCGGGATGTCCATCATTTCATAGTATGTTTAGAGGAGGGAATCGTTATGTCACTAACGATTTACCATGATGGTCAGTTTTGGGTAGGAATTATTGAAGTTGTAGAAGGCGGTAAGTTAAAAGCATTTCGTTATGTATTTGGAACAGAACCAAAAGACACAGAAATATTAGACTTTATTTATGACAGATTGCTAGAGGTGATCAATCAATCAGTTCATGCAGGTATTAATGTAAAAATAAAATCTAATAAAAAGGTAAATTCAAAACGCTTACAACGCCAAGTAGCAAAAGAAAGAAATAAAGTTGGTATTTCGACTAAAGCTCAAAAAGCGATGAAGCAAGCTTACGAAGAAAAGAAAAAAAGTAGAAAAAAGAAAGCTAAACGATATCGTGAAGAGCTGAAGGAACAAAAGTATTCCATAAAGAAACAAAAGGCAAAAGCCAAGCACAAAGGCAAATAGAAAACAAATAAAGAGCCTTCAATAAGGCTCTTTATTTGTTCTTATTCTTTTACGATAGGAACATTCTTAAAAAATTGTTCTCGAATAGTTGCCGATTTAACTGCTTTATTAATCTTCTCTTTATTATTATCTATAAATTGCTGTGCTTTTTCTTTATCAAATAACTCATTGCTAGTTGGTAAAGTTTGAATGTTTTTGGAAATGAATTGTTTCATTTCTTCTCTAGACGCTGAAAATTTTTGATTGTCTACTCTAAAGCTGTAACCTTGAGCATTAGGTACTAATATTGTTAAATAAATAGCATTGTAAAGAAAATTTTTCTCTAATGTATTCTTACCGTCAAACCAATATTTTAACATTTCATCTTCCGATAAAGAGCTCTCTTTAGCACCATAAATTATTTTTGGTGTTTTATTATGTAAATCAATTTCTTTAAACGTTTCTCCTCCGGGCAATGCTCTTACGATAGCTACTACGTTAGAATTATCTCCAACATAAGTTCCACTGTGGTCTTTAAGCTCTTTTACATCAACAGTGTTAATGCTCGTGACTTCTTCTTTTGAAGAACAGCCGGTTATACCTACAAGGATTAATAAAATTAAACAAAAAAGCACCTTAAAACATTTCATAAAAACCTCCATTTTATTACTTAAATACCCTTATGTGGATATTATGCGGAATATCAGTGTATCGTAAATGTGATGTTTTGAAAAGGTGTAGGTACTTTTGTACAAAATACCCTTTGCTGTAGGGGGGTGTCTACTGTCAGTAGAAGAACATTTGAAACATAAAAAGACCCCAAAGCTTTCTTAAAAAAGAGCTTTGAAGTCTTCATATCTCATGTTTTGCTTTTAGGAGCTAATCTCTACAATTGATTGGATGATTTGTTCCCAGTCCTCCCTATGGACTTCATGTCCTGTACCATCAAGAGCTATTAATTTAGCATGAGAAATAGCTTTTGCAAGAGCAAGCCCATGTTCGTATGGCAGCGCCGGATCTTCTGTTCCATGAATAATCAGTGTAGGTATAGTAATTTCACTCGATCTGTCATAATATTGGCCTCCTCCTTGAAGCAAAGCATGGTTAAATCTACTCGGCAGCTGTTTGGCGCGGGCAGCTTCTCTTTCTGCTAGCTTATACATTCTTTTCTCTTCATAAGGTTTTGTGCCACTTAAAATTTTCCATCCACCTGCAAGGTAGGGAACAGTCTCCTCTTGATTTGACCAGTCTATGGAAGCGCTCTTCGTGTGGTAATCAAGTATCCGCTGATCCATTGGTGGCAATTTTTCCGCCTCCTTTCCAAATACGCTTGATGCAATTAAAGTAAGGGAGTCTAAGCGATCCGGATATCTAAGAGCAAGGATTTGTCCTATCATCCCGCCCAAAGACATTCCAACAATATGAGCTTTGTCTATAGAGTAAGCATCTAAAACACCAATTGCATCGTCAGCCATATCCGTTATTGTATAGTTAGACGTACCGGGTGGATAAGTGGTAGATCGCCCTAAATCACGATGGTCGTAACGAATAACAAATCTCTCATGTTCAGCGAGGCGAAGACAGAAGTCTTCATCCCACCAATCTAACGAAGACATTGCTCCCATTATTAAAAGTACAGCAGAATTCTTGGGGGTTCCAAAACTTTCCGTACAAATCTCAACGTTATCAATTTTTATTATCTCTTCATTCATTCGTGTACCTCCTTTTAAGTGTTAGAGAAATGAAAAGCAGTCCTTTATTCAGTTCTCTAACATAGGGATATTTCCTTTTGGAATTTTATTTAGGAAATCCATTATTCTACCTATCTCTTTACCTTTTTACTAAAAAGTAAAATATAACGTTCTTGAAAATGTAAGTCTAAACTTGTTGGAGACTAGGGGGATTCAGCTTTTGCTGTCTGCAACGTGTTGATAAGGCAGGAAAGTTGAATGCATGTATGGAAAAATACTTATGTGAGGTGAAATAAGAATGAATGATTACTATGGACAGCTCTGCACAAGGGTGTACGAGAGTGATAAATCTTTTGCAAATAGAAAAGAGCTGGAGTTTTATCTTTCTTTTGTAAAAGACCAAAATATGAAAGTATTAGAACCGATGTGCGGGAGCGGTAGAATGCTTATTCCATTTATGCAAAACGGAATTAAGATTGAAGGATTTGATATTTCTAAAGAAATGCTTAAAACGTGTATAGAAAAAGCTGAAACACTAAGTCTTAAACCGAATGTATGGTATCAAGATGTCGAAAGTTTTAAAAGTAGTAAAAAGTATGATCTTATTATGATACCCTTTGGCTCTTTTTCACTGTTAGCTGATGATATTGCTGTTAAGAGTCTTCAAAATATGAGAGCAGTTTTAAAAGAAGACGGGAAAATACTTTTAACGATTATGAAGAAAAAAAGCGAAATTGAAGAACTAGTAGGTTGGACTGAAACGGATAGAGTTTCTTTTGATAAGGAAATCATCGTCGTTTACAAAAAAAGCTGCTACGATAAAAGAACAAGCTCTTTGAATACTAAGATAAGATATGAGCTACTTCAAGGAAATAAGACAAAAAAGGTGGAGATAATGGATTTTCCTCTTCGACTTTATGGCTCAGAAGAATTTGAAAGTATCCTTAATTCTAACGGGTTTAACAATCTCACTGTTCATGAAGTAAAAGATGGCTACGGAGAAGGCATCTCATTTTTTGTCTATGAGTGCCGAATATAGACATTGTAATACCTTTTAAACTTTAATCAGATTTTTATGCAGTACGACTTTATAAAATACATAGATAGGATTGCTGAAAGCATGTGCTACTAGTAAGTATACATCTCTAATAGTACTTTGTTCAGCATTTCCATGAGGAGATGCTTTATGAAACGATTAATGAATAAGATTGCCATTGTTACTGGTGCTAGCCGAGTGCAGGGTATCGGTACTGAAATATGTCGGGAGCTAGCTAGAGAAGGGGCAGATATCTTTTTCACTCACTGGTCAAAGTATGATCGTTCGATGACTTATTTTAATGAAGATGATTCTAATTGGTCGAAATATCTTATGGAAGAGATTCGCAGTCTGGGAGTGCGGTGTGAATCAATGGAATTGGATTTATCGCAACCCGATGCACCAAGAAAGCTGCTTGATGAAGTTCAAAACAAACTAGGTTCTCCATCAATCCTTGTAAATAATGCAACACATTCTGTGGACGTAGATTTTCGTTCTATAGATGCTAATATGCTTGATGCTCATTATAACGTGAATGTTAGAGGGACGTGTCTTTTGACTGTTGAGTTTGCACGTCTAATCGAAGGTAAGCATGGCGGTCGAATTATTAATATGGTTTCAGGTCAAGATAAGTCACCTGAGCCTGGGAATTTGGCTTATGTTGCAACGAAAGGGGCTGTTTCTACGTTCACTAAATCAGTTGCTATTGAATTAGCACCTCTTAAAATTACTGTTAATGCTGTAGATCCTGGACCAACTAACACTGGCTGGATGAGCAGTGAGTTAAAGGAAGAGCTACTGCCAAAGTTCCCAATGGGCCGACTTGGTGAGCCCCGGGATGCCGCAAAATTAGTTATCTTTTTAGCAAGTGAAGAATCAGAATGGATTACCGGACAAATTATTCACTCAGATGGAGGCTTTGGTTGATTTAACATAGTAGCGGTCTTCCACTTTTTAGCGGATTTTTGTATGAAACAAGCAGTTAAAAGGATCTTCGAATGAAGATTCTTTTTTTATAATGTAACGTGACATGACGATAACCGAGTTTCTACACTTTATCAGTCAGTTCCAAAGAGGCTACAAAAGAAAAAGTACGGGCTTTTCTAAATCAGTAGTAAAATGAGATATTTCATTTATGACGAATACTTTAACATTTTTATTTATTGCCGACAAATAGGATATATTCAGGGGAGATGTTTATATGTCAAGCTTTGAGGACGAAGAAGTGCTAACAGGAGGGAATGTCTCTAACGTTTATCGCTCGGGAGATACTGTACGACGAGAATTAAAATCAGATAGTCATAAATTTCATAAGCTATTAAAGCATTTAGAGAACAAAGGTTTTAGTTATGCGCCAAAATTTTTAGGCATTGATGAAAAAGGAAGAGAGGTCTTATCATTTATTGAAGGTGAAGCTGGTAATTATCCCTTGAAGAAATATATGTGGTCTGATGATGTTTTAATAGAAATAGGGAAAATGCTCCGTCTTTATCATGATTCAGTGAGTGATTTTTCATTTGATGACAGCTGGAAATCAATAGATAACACTCCTAAACCATTTGAGATACTATGTCATAATGATTTTGTCATATACAACATCATTTTCAAACACGAAAGACCAGTAGGCATCATTGATTTTGATGTTGCTGGGCCCGGTCCAAGAATTTGGGACATTGCTTATACTCTTTATACGTGCGTCCCCTTAAGTAGATTTTATCTTTCTGAAACAGGTGAGAAGATTTATTATAATTCACTGCAGCATGCTCAACATATAAACCAAAGAGTGAAATTATTTTTTGAATCATACGGCGAAGAATTACAAGAAGGTTATTTGGAAGTGGTATTGCTGCGATTAGAGGGGTTATGTGAAACAATTACAAGAAAAGCCAGTGAAGGCGACAGTGCGTTCCAAAAAATGATAGACGAAGGGCATCTTGAACATTATCAAAATGACATTAAATTTATTCGTGAACATAGGAAAGAATGGGTTTAAGGATACGTTTTAATTGAAGAAGCAACACACTTTTATTAAAACGCATGTCTATAACACCCTTTATGTAAATGATGGTTGTTATTCTTTGTAGAGGAGCACTTGTTATGCGAATTATTAATATTAGAGAACAGGTAGAGTACAAAGATAAAGCTATTGAATATATTCAGAGATTGTATTTAATAGATTAACGATTAATTTTTATTTAAAATGTTTTTAACTGTTTGAATCAGTGGATAGCGGGTATAAGTTGATTATACAAGCGTAGTGCCCCCCAGGAACATGCATGTATATTTCTTTTTCTTACTTACCCTGTTTGAATCCTCTTTTTATGGAGGGTTCTTTTTTTGTGTCTAAAAGATATAACTTTTCAAATTATATCTATCAAACACTTTAATCATATATATATGTATTTTATACTCACTGAATCTAGGTCACGTTACAAGATAAAAGGGATTCGTTCTGTTTTTAAATTACAGTAACCAAAACGATCGCTGTTAGAGGAGGCTCCTGTGTTTCAAAGGAGCTTTTGCAAACGATATAGAAAAGTTAAAAATATAAAGACAGATAAAAGGAAAGAGATGAAAAAATGAAAGTACTTGAAACAGAAAGAATGCTTTTAAGGTTGATGACAGAAGAGGACTCAGATAATCTATTACAAATTTTCTCTGATTCAGAAGCTATGCGATATTATCCTTCCACTAAGGATCTAGAAGAAACACGTAGTTGGATTAGATGGACAAGCAAAAATTACAGAGAGCATGGTATTGGTCTATGGATTGCAGAGTTAAGAGAAACTAACGAGTTCGTAGGTCAATGTGGATTGATTCCCCAAGAGATTGAAGGCGAATTAGAAGTGGAGATTGGATATCTATTTGTACGTAAACACTGGGGAAAAGGTTTAGCGACAGAGGCAGCAGCTGCCTGTAAAGAGTATGGGTTTAATCAACTAGGTTATAATCGATTAATTTCTACAATAGACAAAAATAATGAAGCATCAAAAAGAGTCGCCACGAGGGTTGGGCTACATTTTGAGAAAGAGATTTTTAAGTGGGATAAACCTATTGAAGTTTATTCTGTAAATAATAAAGAATAGAAGCGGGTCTTCTTTAATGCACAGGGTTGCTACGGCAGCTCTTTTTTTATGATATTAAAGGCCAGATTTGAACATGTGCCCTTGAAAGAGCATCATATTGACTAGGAGCGAATGTAAGAAGTATTGCAGAAATACTAAGGACGGATATGTCCAAATTTTAATTTGTAAAATATTTTTTGTGTTTTTACGCGTTTTGCTTATACCAATTTTTGCTTTCTTCACAGTATGTACTATAAGTGTACAGGGAGGTGAAGTTATGCCAGGACGTCGTAGTGGAGATCGTCGTACATCTCAATCTCGTTCTATAGTAGATAATTTTCGAAGAGGAGATAAAATTCAAGTTTTTTCTGCTGGAAGACAGCTTGATGGAAATGGCACGTTTATTCGAGCAGAAGGCGGATTTTTAGTATGGGAAGATAATTCAGGTAATAGAAATACGACTAGTTTAGAAAGTATCAGCGTTCGCAGATTAAGAAAACGTAGTTGCTAACCTTTTGGACAGGCTCTGATTTTATATAAATAAAAGAACACCTTCAAGCTGAAAACCGGGTATGGGGTACCGAGCAATCACTTGGAGGTGTTTTTTCTCATGAAAAACTGGTGATTTCGTTTTGAATGTATCCAGTAGGTAGCATTTTTAGAAATTAAATATTGATAGTTGCTGCCTCACTAGGGGTACATGAGCTAATTTATATAAAAGCGACTTACTCAATTTGTAAGGGGAAAAGTAACTTTAATCTCTGTTCCAGCATGTTCTTTGCTTTGTATATCAATTTTTCCTTTATGGAGGTTCACAATATTTTTAGCAATAGCTAATCCGAGTCCACTTCCTCCCGAATCCCGTTTGCGGGCTTTGTCTACTCGATAAAACCTTTCAAAAACGTGAGATTGTTCTTCTTCTGGTATGCCAATGCCATAATCTTTTATTCGGAGAATCCCTTTATGTTGATCACTTTCCAAAAAGACCTCAATTACATCGGTACTATACTTTATGGCATTATCTAAAAAGATAATGATCACTTGTTTGAGCTTCAATTCATCTCCTTTGATGAAAATGGAGTGGGAATTTTTATGCAGGATAATAGGTCGGTCATAAACTTGCATGAACTGAGTTACAAGGGCTGTACTGAGAGAAACAAGGTCAACTGATTTTATGTCAACAGGTTCCGAGTCCTCTAGTTCAGCTAAACTTAATAGTGTTTTAGTCAAATTTTTCATTCTATTTGTTTCTAAATAAATAGCCTCAATTGCTTCTTTTGCTATTGTTTCATCTTGTGTTCCATGCCTTCTAAGAATCGTAATAAAACTGCTAATAACAGTCACAGGTGTTTTTAACTCATGAGAGGCATCGGAAATAAACTGCCTTTGTTTATCTGAGTTTTCCTTCAGTTTACTAATCATACGGTTAAATGTAGCTGTCATTTTGTACACTTCATCTTTTGTTTCAGTTTGTATACCAATCTTTTTCAGCGTTCCACTTTGTTCAATATCTTCCATTGTAGAGATCATTGATACAATAGGCTGCATAATGATAGCCGATAACCATCTGCCAGCTAGAAAAGAGAGAAGAACAGAAACAATGGTAACAGTCCCCATTATGGACAAAATAATATCTTTGCGGCTTTCTAGTCCTGATAACCGCTCACTTATTTCTAACGTGCCTATTACTTTGTGATTCTGATGAATCGGTACGTGAACTACTAAATTTTGATGTTCTTGAAAAGGTCTAAGTTCAAAGTTCTTTTCTGTTGAAAAAGTAGGGGAGATTTTCTGAACAAGGACTTTGTCGTTAGTGACTTGATTAATAGTTGTAGAGTTCGGCCCAACGATTCGAATAAAAGAGTGACTAGGCATGTAAGAGTTTAAAAGGTTTTTGTCGAGTGTTAAGGATTTGGAAATGTGGTATTTTTTCAACATTTCATTCGCATTTTTGAAGGCTAAATGCGCTTCCATATTAACGGTTGTTTTCATAAATAAGAAAAATACAATCGTATTTACAATGAGCAAGCTGACTAACAGAGAAACTGTAATAAACAAGTTAACCTTGGTAGTAATTTTCATATGGTTCCTTTCTTATCACATATCCTACTCCTCTGACGGTGCGAATCAAGGGAGAGTTAATCTCTTCTTCTATTTTCTTTCTCAAATGTCCAATATACACATCTACTACGTTTGTTTCTCCTTCATAATCGTAGCCCCAAACGGTCAAAACGATATTTTCTCTGCTCAGTACGATATTTTGATTTTTTAGTAAATAAACAAGCAAATCATATTCTTTCGGCGTTAATATAATCGTTTTGTTTTTTCTTATCACTTCTCTGGTCTCTAAATTTACAGATAAATCTTCTATTGATAAATGAACATCTTTTTTTTCAGTAACTTCTTGAATGATAGCTCTATGACGAAGACTATTGCGCACCCTAGCTAATACTTCTTCTATTTCGAAGGGCTTGGTGATGTAATCATTTGCTCCATGATCTAGTCCCATCACTTTATCTAACGTAGTGTCACGGGCTGTCAAAAGAATAACAGGGAGGTAGGCGTTCTTTTTTCTAATTCTTCGAAGGACTTCGATACCGCTAAGTTCTGGAAGCATAACGTCTAATAAAACTAGATCAATGCTGTTATGTAAAGCAGCTTCAAGGCCGCTTTTTCCTTCATGCTCTACGAGTATTTGGTATCCTTCATGCTCAAGCTCAATTTGAAGAGCTCGTGCAATCATTTCTTCATCTTCAACGATTAAAATACGGTTTTGCATGCAGGTTCTCCTTTCGCACCGTTCAAAATGTAATAAACTCCATTTGGACAAGATAAGTTCCTGTTTAGTTAGACCTTTCTTTTTAGTGAACCACTATAGATTAATACCTTTCATAAGACGGAAGGTTTCAAGAAGCAAAACGTTTAACCCTAGCCATACTCCTCCAAATACATATCCTGCTGCAATGTCACTGGGATATTGTATGCTCAAGTACAAACGACTAATCGCAATAAGCAATAAAATAAGAATGGCTGCTATTGGTGCTAATGTAGGAACCCATAATCTTTTAGAGTGTCGAACCATCATAAACACAGCAAACCCATAAATAACAAAAGCCATTAAAGACTGCTCGCTTGGAAAGGTGTATGAAAGGTGTTCTATCAACGACTTTCTAATAGGGGAGAAATGATGAAAAATTCGTCTCAGGCTTTCTTCGTACAGCTCTCCGCCGCCTGTAACAACTACCAGAGATAGTAATTCAATTTTTTTATCCCTGCCTTTCCATAAAATCCATAAAAGTGTAAAGAAAATTAATACCACCAGCACTTGCCTGGATCCCAGCATGAAAAGTATCCGCATTGGTACATTCCAATCTTTATTAAAAAGGGCTGTTATTAATAGACTCGTTATTTTGTTAAAATCTCCAAACTCGTTTGCGATAAAGTCTTGCGTCATTCCAATCATAAGCAGAATAAACCCTAATGTAACTAATGCTGTAAATATAAAAACAAGACCTGCCCGTTTCCGCGTATGAAACACATTTACTATCCACTTGAGGAAATTAATTGCTATCTTTTTAATCGTTACTTTGAACTTTTTATAAATGTAAATAGCAACGAACAAACTTACAGCTGCAATCATCCCAATGACAAAATACTTCTTAATAGAATGATGAAACTGTTCCCACTGAGGTCCTAATAACTTTCCTAGAGTAATAAATGTGGTGACCCAAAGAAATGATCCGCTATAGGCGTACAGTGCATACGTACGAAAGGGAAGCCGAGTAATTCCTGAAAAATATCCTGTAATATGTCTAATAACTGGGAGGAAATAAGCAATAATCAACAGCTTGTTTCCATGTACACCAAACCATTTTGACATTCTTTCAATTCGCTCTGGTCCCATATGAAGGGTTTTGCCATATTTATCAAAAAAGGGAGTCCCTAACTTATAGCCTACCCCGTAAGCTATGGTCATTCCAACCATACTCCCCATACCAGCCACCAGGATACTTCCGACCCAACTTAAATGTCCTTGAAAAGCAAGAACCCCAGCGTAGCCCATGAGAAGCTCCCCTGGAAGAGGAAGTGCAAGAAGTTCCAGCATCAATGCTAGAAACAGCACGATATATCCGTATTGATTTATATAAGATGTGATAAAATCCATGGTTTGTCCTTCTTTCATAGTATGTATTTACCTAAAGCACAGTTAGTAACTTAAATTTTATTGAAAATAGGAGAAGTGAAAAGGTTAATTTCACCTTTGCTTTTTTTAAATGTAGCACTATTTATAAAAAAAACTGGCTTTTTCATTGATTTTTAATGTTATTTTTAGCCTATTTTTAATTACAAAACGTAGACTGAAAATGTGCTATTTGAAAGCGCAACTTAAGACTGTATATTATTTCTAATAAATAGTGTAAGAAATTCCTAAACAATCTATGTAACGAAAAAGAAGAAAAGATACACCACACAAATTGATTAAAAAGGCTAAATACCCGGTATTAATTTTTTATTATGTTTACTCTTTTATCAGTAGAGTAATTCTTTACACGCATAAACAAAAGAACAAAAAGACGTGGTGAATAGTTCAAATTTCATCATATGACAAAAGAATAAAAACTATAAGGAGGGAAAAGTCATGAACAATCCTGAAAAAGATAAATACCTCATTCTTTCCGCTACATTTGGAGAGGGGCATAAACAAGTGGCAAATGCGATAAGCGAGGCAGTAAATGAGATGGTTGCTGATGCTGAGCCTATTACCATGGATATCATGGAGTGGATTCATCCCAACCTCTATCCAATCAGCCACTATATTTATAAAAAAAGCATTAAGAAGTTTCCTCAAGTGTATAGCTTTTTGTATAAAAAAACTCGTGTGAAAAATTCGTTTTCCGTTAAGCTAAATTCGATCTTTTTATCGGGTATGCAAACTGTGCTTAAAATCATACAGGAAATAAAACCGAAAGTAGTGGTTAGTACCTATCCATTTGCCGCCGGGATTATATCGAGATTAAAAGAGCAAGGGTTAATTGATATTCCAGCGGTAACCATCATCACAGATTATACGGATCATTCTTATTGGATTCATCCCTCTACAGATCAATATGTGGTAGGGTCTGCTCGATTGCGTGATCAATTAATTGCGTTAGGGATAGAGGCAGACAAAATTAAAAACACTGGAATACCTGTACGGAAAAGATTTATGGATGTTCTTCCAACAGACCTTCTCTTAGATAAATATATGATCAATCCAAATATGTTCACCCTACTCATCATGGGAGGGGGCGACGGATTTTTTGGAAAAGGACTTTCAACCTTTAAGGCATTAGAATCCATTTCCACACCGATTCAACTTTTTATAGTATGTGGTAAAAATAAGAAATTAAAAACACAATTAGAGTGGGAATTAAAAGATTCGAAGCATGACGTGAGAATTTTTGGATACTGTGAAAAGGTTGAAGAGTTAATGGCCATTTCAGATTTAATGATCAGCAAGCCGGGAGGAGTAACAACCTCTGAGGCAATGGCGATAGGTTTGCCAATACTGCTTTATCATTCGTTACCAGGACAAGAAGAAGACAATGCAGAGTATTTATGTCGTTCGGGATTCGCACTGTTTGCACAGTCAGAAAAAGAGCTAATTGCGCAAATTGAAAATCTTGTCCGCGATTCAGCACCTTTAAGATGGATGAAACAAAGGATGAAAAAATATCAAACCAAAACATCATCCATGGAAGCTCTCCATGTCATTGTCGAAGCAGCAAGGTGCGTTCCATTACGTAACGTAACAGATAGTAGAACGATACAAAAGCAAAAGGAGATAGAGGTGAGTATATAATATGGAGTTCATGATTTCTGCTATTATTTTTTTAATTTTATTATACACCGTTATTCCGTATTTCCTATCACGTAGTCTAGGAGTGAACGTAGTTAAAAGAGGAAGGGATTTATCTAAAATTGCTTTTACCTTTGATGATGGTCCGAATCCTATTTATACGCCGATACTTCTTGATTTACTGAAGAAAAATGAGGTGAAGGCAACCTTTTTTGTGGTCGGTACTAAAGCAGAAAAGTACCCTGAACTCATTCAGCGTATGCATAATGAAGGCCACTTAATCGGAATTCATAACTACGTGCATCACTCCAACTGGTTTATGTCGCCTTGGAAAGTTAGAAATGGACTTAAGAATACAGCCAAGGTGATTAAATCTATCACTGGAGTCACACCTATTTATTATCGACCGCCTTGGGGAATGCTCAACCTTTTCGATTTTATTAGAAGAGGTAAATATAAGATTATTCTATGGTCAATCATGGCGGAAGATTGGCGAACCTCTGGCGGAAGCGAAAAGATTAAACAACGCCTAGCCAACATAAAAGGCGGGGACGTCATTTTGCTGCACGACTGCGGAGATACGCTCGGGGCGGAATCTGAAGCTCCAAGAAACACAATTAATGCGTTAAGAGATGTATTAAAAACAGTGCAAACAAAAGGATTCACTTGTGTCCGTGTTGATGAATTGGTAGAGAAGCTATAGGTAGTAAGAGGATTATCTTTATTAAAGCTTGCGAATGAAATTTTAATTCTTGTTATTACAGTAACTAAATATCTTGTCTGTTATAAAAAAAGAACCTCTGTTTTAAAGAGGTTCTTTTTTATAGCCAGTAAAAATATATGGTAATATAATCATATATTGGTTATATTTATAATTTCGTGATTTTTAAAATCTATGTTGAATCAGCAGTCAATTTAAGCGAAATCTATGAAAGTAGGGTAGTTCTTGAAAAAAGTTATTTTGAAATTCTTTGTATATTTTTTAATCTTCTTTGGAGGAAACTTAATGATTAATATTCTGTTTACTTCTAATTTCGATCTTTTAACAGCATTTTCAACCGCTTTTGGAGTTTCCTTTGGGATTGCTATCTTTAGGTATTATACATATAAAAAAGGCAAGGAAGCGTAAAGTGCTGTGTTTTTGAGTCAATACATAAAAGATTTTATTAGAAACTTAAATGTCATAGTATTAAATTATAAAAATTTTGAGGTTTAAGATGGGAAATTTGTTGAATTACATTTATTTTTTTATTGCCATTTTAGTTGGCTTGTACTTTTTTATCACCAATAAACACTCTAGAAAGCCACTATTCATGTTGTTACTATCGATGCTTTTATTTTATAGCAGCGCGTATTCTTTTTACTATAAAACTTACCCAATTAACTTACTCAGTACATTATCCATACTTGTGTTTTGGTGGATCATTCTTTTATTACTAAGAGAGATTTATTCTAGAGAAGAAAATATTTTCTGGTATCTTTGTTTAATCTATGTAGCGCTATACCACTCTTTGCATTATGTTTTTGATTCATTGGCTCAAAAGAACTTTTTGTATGGATTTATCTTTTATGTTTATACAAATGTAGGATTACTTCTGCTTGGCTTGTACTATTTCTTAAGAGTCTATAAAAATAGAACCGTGCATTAGATTGAACAAAGCTCCTTGGAGATCATTGTCCACAATTCTTGTTGCGTTAAATTTTTATAACAGATTACTTTGCAGAAAATCAATTATTTTTCATCATTTAATAAATATTATTAAATCTCATGGACGCCTTGTATATTTTTATATTATTTACCGCAATTTAAAAGAAAAAGGTGAGGCTGATATAATGACTAAAATAATTCCATCCTTATGCATTTTGCTGGGGGCTTATGTTCTTATTGTATTCATCGACGTTTTTCAGGGAAACTATATGTTTCAATCGCTTTATAACATAAAACAGTATTTTACAACTGCTCGGGGGGAGGATTATTTTCTCACCATTTTATTCATTTTAATGTTCCTATTTTCTAGTATCTTTACTCTTTTAAACAAACAATAGCCTCCCTTGTCATGAAAGGGAAGGCTTTATTTTTTGTTTTATAAACGCTGTAATCAGCAATAAAAGGGGAATTCCTATATGTAAGGGGATATGAAGCAAATAAGGAACAACTTTAAGGCCCTCATTTATATGAGCTTGGTAGCTAGGAGCAATCATCAGTGATGAGAAAAAAATAACACCGCCAATTAAATAAATGTATGTAACAGAAGGCTTTATTCGAAATAAATCAGTTGCACCAATCACAGCGCAAAAGAAATAGATGGTTATTTTAACGAAACCTAAAATGACCATTAGAATAAGAATTAAAGTATCCAGCCTTTGAATAAAACCACCTATATTGATGTAACTCACAGCTGTAAGAGCTGGGAAAGAAGATCTTAGTACCACATCTGGCCCCAGTACACACAAAAGAACAATTGAATTAATAGTTAAGAAAATCCCTCCTATTATGATGGCAGATAGGCCAACTTTTGTAGCCTGACTCTTTTTATTTAAATAAGGAAGGATCATAGTAAAAGTAATCAATTCTCCAAAAGGGACAGTAATACCAAGAGGATATAACTCTTTTCCTATGTTTCCCCATCCATTTGCTAATACAGGTTGAAGATTTTCCAACTTTATATAGCCTCCTAATATATACAAAACATTCAGGATCAAAAGAGTTAGCAAAATAATAACAAAACATAAACATACAACTCGTGCGAACGCCTCTACCCCTAAGTAAACGCTATAAATTAAAACAAGGGTCATGCATATACCCAGTGTAATAATGGATGTCCCATAGTAAGAGGAGCTAATTAATAATTCTTCAAAGTCTCGTAATACCCTGGAAGCAATATAAACAAAATAAATAATATAGGAAAAACTGATGATACCGCCTATGTATTTTCCGAAAATTTCAAGGATGTAACCAGTCAACGGCATATCAGGATATCTTTTATATAAGGAGATATAGACTAAATATAACACGCATCCAAAAACAGTGGCCAAAAGAGGCACCATCCATGCATCTTGCTTAGCACCCTTTCCTATATCTAAAAGTAATGTACTTCCTAATGTAAATATAAACATCATACAAAATAATTGAATTCCATCAATTTTTATTTTACTCAATGCCTTTTCACCTCCTTATTTATTTTATCTCATAAGTATTTGTTCGCATTCCGCTATTTACTATGTTGGCGTTGACCTTTATCGATATCTTAGCATCTGAAAATAGGTCATCCCAATTCTGTTTATGGTGACGCCAATAACTTGGGTTGGTTCGAGATAAGCTATCACCAAAACCGAAAATGTCTGTCTTTTCTTTTTGCGCGATGCAAATAGTCTCTGTAATTTGTTTTTTTAGTTCACTTTGTATTTTTTTTTCAAATTCTTTTAATACCTTAGGGTTGCTTAAATCTATACCATATGAAGTTTCCGTTATTTCTCCCATTACATTCAAATTTGTATGAACGATAGGCTGGTCATGACGTATTTCTGTTTTTATTTGGCTTTTTACTCCAGTCATCGTGACGGTGGCATTCTCCTTTTCACCAAGAGGTAACACAAGAGCTGTATTTTTCACTTCAGATGTAACAAATTGAACAGATCGAGCCTTTTCTTCATCCAGCCATCTCACTAATTTTCCTTTTCTAAACATAGCTAGTCCCTTTACCTGCATAGCACTCGGGTTCGTCCTTTCTAAATTACCTGCTTGCTTCTCGTTCTTCGAACCCTTATTAATACTAATTCCAGGAAGAGATAGGTCCTTACCTTCACTTGAAAGCGCGGAAATGACTTCATATGCCTGTACATTACTAACTATTCCGTACATTTTTTGGTTATTTTGGCTTGTACTAAGAATACTTTTGACCGGGGTAACCTCAAAAGGTTCAATCACACCAAGCAAATTCTCAGCAGTTCCACCACGTGCAATAAAAATTGGAATACTAGTACGTGCTTGTTTGCCTCTATCTAAAGCATCAAGTGATAGGGCAAGGCCATTTCTTGCTAACTTTTCACCGAAAATAATAAGGGAAAGGTGTGAAGTAACGTGTTCTCTCGGAATGACAACCGAGGCTTTTTTTAATGCCTCAACTAGCGTTTGGGCAGTTACCGTGTAGTTGATAACAGGGAGACCCTGCCCCCCTGAAGAACTGCCTTGTGATAGACCACTTGGATTAATGACTTGATATGTTACTTTATAAGGTTGTTCCGAGCTGTCATTTTGATCAATTCCCATTCCTATAATAACGCCTATTTGGTTTAATTCTCGATAGTTTGAACAACCAGAAAACAATAAACAAATGGCTGTGATCCATAAAAGTGAAAGGTTAGTGTTCATTTTTTTATCCTCATTTGTCTTTATGCAAGTTTTATTTATTTTGCTGTTTTTTGAAAAGCAATGGTAAAGGGAAACGAAACAAACCATCCTTTTGCTTTTTAAAACGAAAAGGAGCAAAAGGAGCAAAGTAGGGTATGCCGAAAGACCTTAGGCTGCTCATATGAAGCCATATACATAAGGTCATAAGCAAAATTCCATACAAACCAATAAATGCTGAGATTATAATTAAGATAAACCGAAAACCGCGAGCTGCATTGACCATACTAGTAGTAGGGAGTGTAAAACTGCTAATAGCAGAAATAGCAACAATGATAACTACGGCTGCTGATACAAAACCTGCTTCTACAGCTGCTTGTCCTAGAATAAGTGCCCCTACAATGGATACAGCTGGGCCAATTGCTCTAGGCATTCGAATTCCAGCTTCTCGTAACATCTCAAATGCTAGTTCCATTACTAACATTTCTATAATTGCGGGGAAAGGAACTTTTTCTCGTTGAGCCATTAAGCTCACCATTAAGGTGGTTGGAATAAGCCCTTGGTGGTGTGTAATTAATGCTAAATAAATAGCTGATGCATACATGGAAAGAAAAAAAGCCCCAAATCTTAATAATCTCAAAAAAGAACTAATATAGTAGTTTTGATAATAGTCCTCTGGAGACTGAAAGAACTGAGAGAAAACAGCAGGCGCGATTAACACAAAAGGTGTTCCTTGAATGATGATGGCAATTCGTCCCTCCAATAAATTCCCTACAACGCCATCAGGCCGTTCCGTATTTAATAGAAGGGGAAAAATAGTCGTTCGATCATCTTGAATAAATTCTTCAATATAGCTTGATTCAAGGACACCATCTATATCAATATCCTTTAACCTTTTTTTGATTTCCTGCACAATGCTTTCATCTGCAATTCCCTGAATGTACATAATTCCTATATCCGTTTGGGTTACATTTCCGATTTTCATGCTATCTAAGCGCAAATTAGGACTCTGAACCCTAGCTCGAATTAAAGAAGTATTAGTCCTTAAATTTTCTGTGAAACTATCTTTTGGTCCTCTAACAACCGTTTGACTTGTTGGTTCCGTTACTGTGCGGGACTGGAGTTTTTTTGTACTAGCAACAAATGCTTTAGAACTTCCATTCAGCAGTACTACTGTATCTCCAGCTAAAACTGCTGACATGAATTCATTCCAACTCTCTTTTATCGTTAATTGTGATACAGTTAAAATCTGATGGATTCGTTCTTCTATCTCTGTAAAGGTTATCGCTTGATCACTTTCTTTAAGCCACTGAATTAAAGGATCTACAATGTTTTCATTTATAATGTTTTCATCAGCTAATCCGTCAAGATGAATAACGGCTACTTTTAACGTTTTCTGATACGGAGACTCAACTATTCGAGATGACACATCGGAACTATTTCCTAATTCGTTCAAGAGCCTCTCTATATTTTTATTTACATCATCATATAAGGGAGTTGCTGAACAATCTGTTGTCTTTTTTTCCTTAGATTTTTTTAGAAGATGTCTTTGTCGCACTTTTTACCACCTTTTATATGAGTGAATATTTGTTTATACAACGAGTAACGTTATCATTCCTATAAAATGTAAAAAATATGCACGTAAGGAAGATACATAAAATAAAATGATAGGAAATGTATCTAACTTTGTTTTCTATTTTGTCGCATTAGTTGAACGTCAAAATAAAGCTGAGGATTCTTTAGAGTTTTTAGATGAAAATCAAAGCGGTTTAGCTGGTATTACTTTATATCCAGTGACAGATCAGCAGACATTGTTTTAAGAGTGAAGGAATTGGAGAGAAAAGTACCTTACATTTCTCTGTATATCTGATGTTTTTATGGCCGATATCGTACATTATGATAATTAAAAATGAAGTGAATATTCACATTGATTGATTCCAAAATTCCCAACACGAAATAACAAAAAGCCCTCTCTTAAATTTAATGCTTAGAGATTGGGCTTTTGTACAGGAATATCTCCAATATTGTAAATGAATTTCTACTTACACTACCTCTCTACTAATCAAAAGAGCGCTCTCTTTCATGCCTTAACGCTCTGTTTTTTCACAGGAATGTAGATATCAATTTCTTTGTTTTCTGAGCCATAGCATCTTTTGTCATATAGTTCAAATTCCATTGATCCGTAGTGCTCATACCCTGATTTTGGGAACCATTCTGTAAAAACATAATTCCATGTGGACTGAATAGAAGAAGTAAAGGATTCTTCATCTGATTTTGGTGTAGTAAATACAGCATATTCTAGTTCAGGGAAGCTTCTGTAAACTGTTCCTTCGGGTGCTGGAGTGTCTTTCTCTACTTCCATGCCAATTACATAAACAAACTCACCCGTTTCAGGATTAAAATCAGTGCAAATGCCAAGCTCCGCGTTTTCGTTTATGGGATTTGGTATTTTAGAGCCCAAGCCATTTTGCATGTACTGTTGCCAAAATTCAGGAATGTCTTTGTTATTCTGGCCACCTTCGTTCTTTGTTTTTAGCTCATATCCAATGACATAAAAAGCAGGTTTAGTGACTAGTTTTGGTTCCATCTTATTTCCTCCTGACAAAAGTGTGGTATTTAGGTAGGCTTTTCCCCGTAGAGGTCCAGATATTGTTGGTGCATTACGGTATTGTTTCGGTGAAACATTATAAATTTTTTTGAACGCTCTGTTAAATGATTCTTGATAGTGGAAGCCAACATCAAGTGCAATATCAATCACTTTTTCATCTGTGAAGAATAAGCGTTCTGCTGCGCGTGTAAGCCTTCTTTTTCTCACATAATCCATCACAGATTCTCCCACCATTGCTTGGAAGACCCGGTGATAATGAAAAGGAGAAAAACAAGCAATTTCTGCTAACTTTTCTAAAGTAATTTGTGTCTCCAAATTCTCCTCAATGTAATCTAGCGTTCGCTGTATACAAGTTACATAATTCATTTGCATTCACCTACCTTACGTTCACTATAACAGCAAACAATTCTTTGTTCTTAACATTTTTTGCTACATTTATTTAGTTGAAGATTATTTTGTGATATACGCCTCTAGATGTATAGTCCTAAGGGAATTTTAATATTAAAATTCCTTATGTAAATTAATGGTACAAATATATTGTTAAAGAGAGCGCTTGAATTGAAGAAAATTTGTTTTAGCTTAATAACTATCTTTTTATTAGGTGCTTGTTCTTATCAGGAAAGTACAAAAGCAGCTAGTGAAAAAATTGTATTACCAACTTCCATATTTAGTTCATCGAAAAATAATGACCTAATTGATGAAAAAGAAATGAAAAAAGTATAAAGACATACTTAGATACTAGCGAGGATTTATCCAACATTAGGGATCAATTTGAAGGAACTATAGATTCCGATGAAAAATTAAATGAAGCTGAAGCGAAAAAATTCGAACAATTAAAAGACTTGGTCAAAGAAAATGATCATAACTTTTCTAGCTATATATCTCACAATACTTTACCAGAAGGATATAAAAAAGATTCAAAGAGAATTAGCCGCTATATTATGGGTTCCAATCAAATTTTGGATGAACTGGATCAAGCAATCGATGACATGGTTGAGCATATGAGTAAAGGAGATTTTTCTGAAACAGAAAGAGAACTGAAATGAAGAGAGTTAAAAGCGTGGACTGAATTCAGCTCGCGCTTTTATGATGGGGGATCATACTTAACAGAAGCTATATCATTTTAACTCAGAAATGTTAAGTAGAAAGTTTCTTAATATCAGAGTAACAAGTACGAAGCGTATTCTCATACTCAGATTCGTATCCTGTAAATACCAGATTGCTTTTTTTATTATCATAGTGAAGTCCGAATTTCTTTACATCATTTCTCAATATATCTTCACTAATTTTGATGGAAGAAACAATATCTCCACAAGTAGCACCATTATTTAGCTTTTGAACAATCTCACCTATTAACA
This sequence comes from Priestia sp. Y58, assembly GCF_029522095.1. NCBI lineage: Bacteria > Bacillati > Bacillota > Bacilli > Caryophanales > Bacillaceae > Priestia > Priestia sp. Y58. Next base: position 140,677 of record NZ_JAKWFL010000008.1, on the reverse strand, counting down.
AATTACGACCTCCAGTAGTATACGTTTCTTAAGTAATAATTTAACCTAAATAGCTGTTTTTATGAACGTTGTACGAAAAGCCATTCTAGATTATTAAAATTTACATCGAGCACTTCGTTTGCAAACTAGTGAATTAATTAGTTTTTTTCCTTTTACGATAATTATTAAAATAGTAAATTAAAAAAATTCCAATAAAAAAGCAAATAAAAAGACCGATGAGACTTTATATTTATACATCTTTTTCTCCAGTTAATCGGTCGTAAATTACTCTGAAGATCACACCAACGAAAGAGAGAAGAACAGCTGTTATGGCAATACGTAAAAAGTTAATAAAATCACGCCTTTTGATAAAGTGTATTACCCTTTTTTTAGCTATTATAAAGGTTTAGCAATAAAGATTTTTTGCTTATTAACCAAATTTCTGTAAATCGAAATTATTCTTTCTATTAGTAAATATGCCAAGTAAGGGAGACCCTACATGTTTGACTTATTGGCCTTTGTAAATTAGAGATTGGGTGAGAGCAACAAGTCAGCTTTTTCTAAAGAACGTTTAATTCCAATCTCACCAAAATCAATTTCCATTGTGGGTTTTCATGCTTGTGGAGATGGCTATGTTCCATTTATATATATATTTGTTTATTTATCCTTAGATTGGATATATAATGTATTTAATAAAAGAAAATTATACGGAGGAAATACTATGAAGAAAGCCTTATATTATGGGGGATGGGTTGTCGTTTGTTCGTCACTGATTACTTTAGCTGCTGCTATTTACTCAAGTTCCTCGCCTGTGAATCAGGTACCGGCAATTCAAAAGGGAGTTTCAGAATTCGACGAAGAAGATGAATTTATATTAAATTATTAAGCTCTTGTGGAAGTTTGGGGAGCTTTTTTTAATTGGAATTATACATAAAATAGGAGAAATAAATTGTTTAAAATGGTAAGAAGGTTCTATAAGGGAGCTTTTTCGTTTACTTTTATAAAATATATGGAGGATATAGTGAAAAAAACATTGATTTACATAGTTGTTCCGTGTCTCGCTCTATTTCTTAATGGCTGTTCTTCTACTCCAGAGCTTGATTTAATTAAAATGGATTCAGATCACTCTATTGAAAATTCAAAGTTAGCTAATTATTTAGCAAATGGCTCTGAAAGTATTTCATACTCTTATAAGGAAGACGACGATAAGTATGAAATTAATGTCAAAGCAAAGGTAAATAGCGCATTTTATGACAATAATCCGTTGGGTATCCTCAATATCCTTTCTAGAACTGTGCAGGATATTGACAGTGATATAAGTGACTATTGTGGAAGAAAAGATTGTGATTTTGGTACTCTAAAAGTAGTTTCAGCTACATCAACCAACCAAGACCCATATTCTATGAAAATAGATAGCCATGATAGGGATGAAGTTTTAGTATACGGTGAAGTGAAATATAAAAGGGATGACTTGACCTATTATAAAGGCCCTGACTATAACGAGAATGAAGATGTTCTTAGTTTTGAGGATGCTGTCTATGAGTATATGGAAAATAAATTTAATCAAATGACAAACGCTGGTCAGAATTACATACCAGAGGTAGATGATCCGAAGGTATTGAAAGCTGCTGCTTTACAATTTGATATTGCCGAAAAAGAAGCAAGTGATATTTACATTAGCAAAGCAGTACAACATGGAGAAACGTATATGATGGTAAATGAATGACTACATATTATAGAAACTTTCCGTTGAGAGAAGAAAGAAATTCATTTTATTTTGCTAAAAAAACAAAATGAATTTCTAGTTATGTATGATAAAATGCTAGGAATTCTCGTGTATGAACGGCTCACTTTTTATGAGGTATGTATAATTTAAAAAAATTCAAAATTTTGATAAACAAACGATGTATAAAGAACTTTATATACCATATTTTATATACCATAAATGTATAAATCCAACCAGCCCTAGTATTAGCCATGGGCTGGTTGGATTGTTTGGTTCCCAGAGGAGACATTATGTCGACTGGATCGAGTTTTATTTGAAATCATAATTGCTTAAAAGGCAATTATGATTTCTTTTTCCTGATATTTGCCATTTTCTTATTTTTACATCCATAGAACCTATATAGTAAATCAATTATAAAACATCTCTGTTTGAATACTTATCGCTCTTTTTCTGATACCATTTTAACTTTACCTGGCCAGAAAGCAAATCTTCCTAAAACCGTAGTGATCGCAGGTACAAGGAATGGTCTTACGACAAATGTATCTAACAGAACACCTAAAGCTGTAATAATTCCGAACTGAACGAGAACTTGAATCGGCAGTGTTGCTAGAACCGCGAAAGTAGCAGCTAAAATGATTCCAGCTGATGTAATAACACCACTTGTTTCACTTACCCCTTCTTTAATTGCTTGCTTTAACGGCATGTGCTTCTTTTTCTGCCAGATGCTTGAGATCATAAAGATATTATAATCCTCACCAAGCGCCACTAAGAATACAAATGCGTATAAAGGAATTGCTCCTTGAATAGCATCTGCCCCCATAATATTATGGATAATGAGCCAGCCTAACCCTAAGGCTGCACTGTAGGACAAGATAACCGTTCCGACCAAGTAAAGCATGGCTACAATGGAACGCAAGTAAGCCAATAGCAGGAGCGATATAAAAATAATAATTAATGGGACAATAATACTGTCGTCTTTATCACTCGTGGTCATTGTGTCATACTGTGTTGCTGTTTGACCGCCGATCCATACTTTGGATTTGACAGCGGAAACTCCGGACTGTGACAGTGCCTTTTCAGCTGCATCTCTCAAGTCTGGAATAGCTTTCATTGCTTCTATACTATATGGATTCACATTAAACGTGACGTCATATACTTTTAAATCCTCATTATTTGTACCACTTTGAGGTGCAGAAACGGTACTAATAAGGTGATTTTCCTTTAATACTTTTTCAAGGTCAACCGATTTTCCTTCCGTATCAATGACTACTTGTGCCGGTGCTAGTTCACCAGGAGAGTAAGCATCAGAGATAATCGTAAATCCTTCGCGAGAAGGCATATCTTCAGGGAAAGAAGACAATAAATCATATGTGTACTTGATTTGACTTGAGTAAATGGACAAAGCTCCAAAAAAGACTAGACAAGCTACAATGATTGTCCATGGTTTAGTCGTGACCACATTACCAATCCAATTCCCGAAACGGTTTTTCTCTTTTCGGTCACGCACCGGTTTTCCTTTCTTTTTCGCCAATTCCTCTTCCATTTCAGGAGTACGAGGAACGAAAGGATAAAAAGAACCTCTTCCCATAACCGAAAGCAGGGCGGGAATAAGTGTTAAACTTGCTAATCCCATAACTAGAATAGATAAGCTAAAAGGGATTGCAAAACGGTGGTAAGCACCGTATTTTGCTACAATCAAGGCCAGAAGAGAGATGACAACTGTAAACCCACTCATAGCTATAGCACCTGAAGCACCTTTAAAGGCGTTAATAAGTGCTTGTCTCTTATCTCTTACTTTGCGAAGCTCATCGCGATAATGAGAAATTAAAAATAAACAATAGTCTGTTCCTGCTCCAAATAGCAAGACCGTCATAATGGATATGGACTGCGAGTCAACCGTAATCCATTCTTTATCTGCCAAAATACCGAGAATCGGACTCAGAACCCCATAGGCAAAACCTACACCGATTAAAGGAATAATCGCTAAAATTGGGGAACGATAAATTACAAGAAGTAAAATTAAGACTAATAAAACTGTCGCGATTAGTAAGGAAACGTCTGCTCCTTCAAATAAGCTAGTTGCATCTACTTGAATTCCTACAGGTCCCGTAACACGCGTGCTTAGCTTATCTTTTGCATCGATATCTGTAGCAAAAGAATCATATGAAACCTGTTCTTTTACTTGTTTTTTAATCGTGTCTAGATTTTTTTCTAGTACATCCGTTTCAACGTTTTCTTTAAAGAAAATGGGCTGTACAAGCGTTGTACCGTCCTTCGAAATCATTTTTTGTAAAGCTGCTAACGGTAATTTGTGCAAAGGCGGAGTAGACGTTTGTTCTTCTAATGGTTTCTTTTCTAAATCTGCCGCCACTTGCTGAATAGATTTTAAGTCATCGGTATTCAAACCTGAATCTTTATGCCATGTAAGCAGGGCAGGAACCCCTGAAGAGTTAGGGAATTCTTTCTTTATGAGATTTTCAGCCTCTACGGAAGGTGAATTCTCACTTAAGTTTGGTGCATTGTTCACTTCCGTTTTATTAACGGCAGGCCAAGCAATTGTTAGAACTGCAGTTGCCAGAATCCATACTGCAATAACAACCCAACGACTCACTTTTCCAGTCATCAATCGACTGAATGTTGCTAAAGGTGATTCTTTCATTAATTCTCCCTCATTTCCAAATCTGTTTGTTTCTATTACAATATATATAGAACCTTCAATAATTATATATACCAGAAGGTTAATTAATCAACTAGTTTAAATGTGCCAATTTCTTGAACTAGAAGGAGGGCCCTTATGAATGCGAATCAGACGCCGAAAAAAAAGCCTGGCAGACCTAAAATAACAACTGAAAATAATATAACAAGAGAGCAAATTTTAAAAACAGCTGCCCATCTCTTTATGGCATATGGATACGAAAAAGTTTCAATGGAGCAAGTGGCTGAAGCAAGCGATGTGACCAAGGCCAGCGTTTACTACTATTTTAAAAATAAGGCAACTTTGTTTACCGTTTCGGTATCAAGTATGTTCCAACGTATCACAAAACAGACGGAGAAATTATTACAAAATTCCAATGGGCTGAAACACAGATTATATGAGGTAACATTAGATCATTTAAAAAGACCGCATATTGATTTTGAAACATTATTGCAAGAAGCGACTTCTTCGCTTACAGAAGGTCATATTCATGAAATTCGTGAAGCGGAGAAAGCGATACATGAGGCATTAGAGAACGTATTCAAGCAAGCTGCAAACAGCGGAGAGATCGTCGTAGCAAGTCCCAGATTGCTTGCGCATACATTTTCCACGGTAACAATGATTCGGAACAAAAAAGAATTAATTACAGAATTAGGAGGCCCTGAAAAAACGGCTCAGGCTCTAGTGGACCTTTTTTGGGTAGGGATTAGTCCTAATTAATTTTCTTATTCCACTATAAAAACCGGCTGTAACATATTGGTTAATATGTTACAGCCGGTTTTTTTATCGTTCACAGGTACTTCTTGAGAAAAGGGGAAGGGCATAATAATAATAATATGGTGACTTTCTAACCTATGTAAGTATGTTGACATAAACTATTTACTCACATACTGGAATTCATAATTATGTTTATTCTAAAAGTTGTTCAACCGTTGATTAGTGTTAAAAAAATGAAAATCTCATCTTTTAGAGTTTACTGCAGCATATATGGTTATTCTATTGTAAACAAAACCTTTAGCATAACAGCTTACATTTTGGAAAGGAGAAAAATGGATGGAATCTATTTGGCTCGAATACGTATGGGCATTATTGATTCTAATCGGGTTAGAAGGATTATTATCAGCTGATAATGCTCTTGTACTAGCAGTTATAGCTAAACATTTACCCGAGGATCAGAAGAAAAGAGCGATTAATTACGGAATTCTTATGGCGTTTATTTTTCGATTTGGAGCTCTTTTTGCCATTTCATTTATCGCCAACGTCTGGTGGATACAGGCGATAGGAGCAGCTTATCTTCTTTATTTAGGTTTAAAGCATGTCATTAAGGCACGGTTTGGGAAACACAATGAGAATATTCATAATGATGATGAAAAGGAGTCTGCTGGAAAAGGATTCTGGCCGACGGTGGGCAAAATTGCGTTAGCCGACCTAGCTTTTGCCATTGATTCTATTTTAGCTGCGGTTGCTATAGCACTTGGACTTCCGGATTCACAGTTTGGAGAAATCGGTGGTATGGACGGAGGGCAGTTTGCAGTTGTAGTTCTTGGAGGGATTGCAGGTCTTATCTTAATCAAGTTTGCAGCGACCTGGTTTGTAAAACTCCTTGAAAAGCGACCTGCCTTGGAAACGACAGCATACGCCATTGTTGCCTGGGTAGGGGTGAAACTTGCTGTTATTACTTTTGCGCATAAAGATATTGGTATCTTAGATCCTCATTTTCCTCATAGCACTATCTGGACTCTAATTTTCTATGGAGTATTAGTTGGTATTGCTCTATTAGGTTGGTTTGCACCGGGCAATAAGTCATCAGAAAAATCATCGGTCTAGAAGGTAATCGAGTGTGATAATCACCCTGAATTCATCAATTAACCTTACTCTTTCCTTCCAAACTGATCCTCGCTTTAATATTTAAAAGCATGTTTAGATTTTATAGAAAAGTGAGTTTTGTTGATTCAAGTGTCACTATCAAGTGCGTTAATCCAAGCCAGATTAACGCACTTTTTAATTGAAATGGTTGCGCAAACGAACCTGGTTATTCTATTTATTATTTTTGTTTCTTTTACGATAATCAGTAAAGCAGGAAATTAAGAAAATCACACCTTTTTACAAAATGTATTACCCAATTTTAAACGATTAAAAAGGTCTAGAAAGACTTACAATTTAAGGTTCATTGAAGGGTTACATATTACACCTAAAGGGATTTATTCTCCAATAAAACCGAAGGTCAATTGCAAAAGATAGGTGATTATTTTTGCTAGTTTTAATATCCCAGTTTATTTTTCTAAAATTCCAAAAAAATAATCAATACTTGTTTAAATGGAAATGATTTGGGAATATAATTCACAAGTCAAAAAAATGACAAGGAGGATGCAAACATGGCAAAGGGACTAGCTATGCACGAAACGCTAGAAGTTCATGAAATCTTAACGCTTAAAACATCATGTGTAACAAAAGGAACAGCGATGTTGGGATTGGTAGAGGATGAGGAATTAAAAAAGATTCTTGAAGAAGATGTTCAAACATCTACTGAAGCGATTAAAGAATTGAAAAAAATCTTAAAGAAAGCTCAATAAATAGGAGGGGTAGAAAAATGGCCACTAAAAGTACTCTTACTAAAACGTTAGATGATCTTGCTATTGCGACTGATTTATTATTATCAGCTAAGAGTGGTGTACGAACATATGCTGTAGCGCTTACGGAAACAGCGACGCCCGAAGTTCGAAAGGTATTAAAAAAGCAATTAGATGAAACCATCGAGCTTCATGAAAGGATTGCTCAATATATGATTGATAATGAAATGTATCACGCCTATGATGTAGAAGAACAAGTAAATCACGATTTAAAAAAGGCAGATAAAGCGTTAGATTTAGCGAAAGGTTAACTAAAATTCCCCCTCTGACAATAGAGGGGGAATTTTTTTAAGGTTACATAAAAAGTTCTCTTTTGATATTTCTACAAAGGAGAAGAAGTCTATATTTTATTCTCTTAGAAGTAGATAATTTACCCCCATTTTATACAATATTTAGATGATATTTTATAGTCTTTTATCCCATATCCGAATAAATTGGTTTTAATTGGCTGCTGAAGGATACACCTATTAGTAGAACGACATATTCTATGGGGATAGAGGAGGAGAAAATAGTGAAGGAAATTAAAGTAGCAGAAAATAGTGGTCAGGCAAATAAGTTTATTGAAGAGTTTTTTGCCAACGGGTTTAGTAAAAACGAAATTTATTTATTGACCTATAATAAAGAGCGCTCGGAATATTTAACAAATACAACAAATACAAAAGAATATCGAGCTTTTGAACAAGGAGTTTTTGAATCTGCAGTTAATAAGTTATTTTCTCGTGAAGATGAACTTCATTCTAAAATGGCCTCGTTAGGTTTAACCCAAGAAGAAGCTAAACACTGTGTCGGTGAAATGAAACAGGAACGTATAATCATTATTGCAAAAAAAGATATGTAATGGTTTTTTCTTGCAATAACTTTCGAAGAAACTAACTGATCGAGAACTATTAGTAAATCATATTAGCATGTTGCCTTATATATAATATTTGTTCTTCTGTACGAAGGGTTTATGAATAGGAAAGATACTGAACGAAAAGTATATTACTAGAGTCGTTTACTACTCTCATATGGAGGTGAAAGGGTAATGATTCAATTTTTTGGTATCCACATAGGGACGTTATACTTTCCTACAAGTATCCTTCTAATTACTTTATTAGTTTTAGTAGGTTTTATTATCTATTTTCTTAGTAGAAGAAAAAGAAATAGAGATCAAACGATTCATTCAAATGAGAATAGGGTAAAGGGCAAAAGAGGAAAAGATAAAACTCTGTAAATGATCTAAAAGAAAAATTAATATATTTCGTCATCAAAAAGAATTCCAGTTTGAAGTCAAAGTAAATTATTTTCACCTATTGTTCCTGATACAGCCTTACACCATATTTAACCGGTGAGAAGGTATGATCTAAATAAATGCAGAGAGGGCCCTTGAATTCATTTCCAAGGGCCGTTTTTGTTTGTATTCTGTAAAGAACAAACGACCTTTTAATCTTTTATTTTCTTACTATTTCTTATTTATAACTTCAACAGAAACTTTATTATCGTTTTTTAAGATTTTAAACAAGCAATTGACCCCTTGATAAATTTGAAGTTGAATTATATTGTCATCCCTTGCTGCTGGGAGATAAAAAAGTAATCCAAACCTATGTGAGAGATATTACGGTAAAAAAAGAGAGTGAAACAAGACAAAAAGAAATAATAAAGCAAATAAATGAATTGTCTACAACCCTTGTTCCTCTTTTAGAGGGAATCGCTGTACTTCCCTTAGTAGAAGCCATAGATGAGGAAAGAGCAAATCAACTTTTAATGGCTGTTCCAGTAAAAGTGCAGACGCAAAATATAAATTGTTCAATTATAGATTTTTCCGGTATTTATACATTGAATTCAATTGTAACGGAGCATCTTTTTAAAATTAATAGCGTTATGTCACTACTTGGAGTGCAATGCATCTTAACAGGATTAAGACCAGAATTATCTCGCTCTGCTGTACAACTAGGTATTAATTTAGATTCTACCCGACAATGGCTACTGTAAAAAACGCACTTCATTTTTTAGGAATTACTTCTAGTAAATAAGCTGTAAAATGAAAATAATCAAAGCAACTTTTACAATTTTAAAGATACATATCATATAAATCTTTAGGTGGTGCTGAACCTTTTAGAGGAATTTTTTAATTATTTAATTAAAGGAATAGTGGCATCATCTTTACGGTTTCGTACTATTTTAAATATTTTTAGGTGGTTTTTTAAAATTAGATTTGTATCCTGTATACATTAGAAAAACAAAAGAAACTCCTGAACATATATTAGGAGTTTCTTTTGTTTAAAATAATATATTGTGCAATTGCACGTTTGTTAAATAAAAGATAGAAGAATCATTGAATTGCTTTCTTCAGTTTAAGATCTTGTATAAAGCTTCAGAAGCGTTATCTATATCATAATCGTTATAATTTAAGGTTTTTTGATCCGTAAGTGTAGTGATTTGAAAAATCTTAGATGTTTTACAATACGACAATTCCAGTACTTCAGGAATGGTATGAGTAATAGCGCTATCCTCATACTGAATAAGAGTATAAAGCGTTTTTTTTATTTCAAGTATATTCATAAAAGTACCTCTTTCCATTATAAGGAAACCCAGGGTACAAAGAGACCATATAATTTTAATTTATGTTCTTTCTCTATTGTAACATATGTACGTATAGAAAAATACCTGCCGAGAACAGACAGTATGATGTGAATTTAAAAATAGTTCTTTATAGATGGAAAATAAGATTACGCATTTAATTAATTAGCGGATACCGTTCTCTCTAAAATCGAGGGTTCGTAAAAGTATAACTAAGGGATCTTTGTTTTGATTTTACCGTATTATTATAAATATCAGGTTCAACTAACTTCTACTTCCATGTAACGGAATCCAAAAAACGCATAATATGTAACGCAGTAATTTTTATTTGATTTTTCTGTCACACTGCTCCACTAATGTCCATTCGGTTTTGCATGTACATAAATAATACACCTTAGATAAAATATACTTGGTTTATTGTCCCATTTATAGTAATCATCCATTTTAACTACTGTCATGATTACGATTTCAGTATTTTATGCTATAATAATCCCTAGTTTTTTAGTTTGTATAGAGAGGTGTAAAACGGAATGATTCCAAAATACCTGCAAGTAGCTGGCCAAATTGAATCTGATATTACTGAGCATGTTTATCAAAAAACAAACAAACTTTTGACTGAAGATGAATATGCAGCAAAGTATCAGGTGAGCCGTAATACAGTACGAAAAGCAATTGAAATTCTCGTAAATAAAGGATATGTATATCAAGTTCAGGGCAGCGGTGCATTTATTCGTAATCATCATAACAGTGGATACGTTAACCTTGAAAAGCTACAAGGAGTTACCAATGACTTTAGTGACCGTCTTGTAGAAAACAAGCTCCTAGATTTTAAAGTAATTACTGCGGACGAGGAACTAGCTCAAAATATGGGATGCAAGATTGGATCACCTATTTATTATGTGAAAAGGCTAAGATATGTTGATGGAGATCCATTTTCAATTGAAACTTCATATTTTAACAAAAATCTTGTTAAATATCTTGATGAAAATATTGTAAAAAAATCTATTTATACATATTTACGCAATGACCAGCAACTAGCAATTGGCTTTGCAGATCGTGTTATTCGTGCCGATTATCTCATGTCTGAGCAAGCTGGTTTATTGGGATTAAAAGAGAACGATCCGGCTTTGGTGGTAGATAATACGGTTTATTTAATAAACGGTGCTATTTTTGATTATTCACAGTCAGTGCATCACTTCAAACATGTAAAATTGCTAAAAGTATCAAATATGAAGGGAAGTTAAGGTGCAAAGAGAGCTCAGGGCTCTTTTTTTTTGTCTGAAAATAAAAAAAATAGTTTACATATGAATCTGAGTGAGTTATTATAAATTTATAAAATTTGTACCAACAAATTAAATTTGTACTTATGAAAGGGTGTACATATATGGTTGAAGAATCGATTGAGATTAGCTCTGAAGATATCTTTGGATTAATTGCATTTTCAGGTGATGCTAAAGCGAGCTATCACGCTGCTTTACATCTGCTCAGAGAAAATAAAGTAGAAGAGGCAGAAGCAGAAGTAGCAAAAGCGAATTCAATTTTAAACGAAGCACATGCTATTCAAACAAAATTTGTCACACTAGAGGCCCAAGGAAAATCGGCACGGGTTGGTGTATTGATGGTGCATGCCCAAGACCATTTAATGAACACGATTTTAGTAAAAGAGCTATTGGATCATATGATGACCATGCAAAAAGAAATTAACTTATTGAAAGGGATGAATTGATATGGTGAAGATTGGATTATTCTGTGCAGCAGGTATGTCTACAAGTATGTTAGTGGAGAAAATGAAAGCGTTTGCCGGTGAGCGTGGTGTAGAAGCTGAGATTGCAGCTTATCCTGAATCGGAGATGGAAAAGTATGTTGATGATATCGATGTTGCTTTATTAGGTCCTCAGGTGAAGTATTTGTTGAACAAAGGAAAATCTGTTTGTGAGCCAAAAGGTGTCGCAATTGATGTCATTAACACAGTGGATTACGGCATGATGAATGGTGCAAAAGTACTTGAACACGCAATTAAATTAGCGAATAAATAAACGAGGTGAATGATTTGAAAATGCCAAAAGATTTTTTGTTCGGTGCTGCTTCAGCTTCCTACCAAGTAGAAGGTGCATGGAACGAGGATGGTAAAGGAGTTTCAAACTGGGACGTCTTCTCAAAGATTCCCGGTAAAACATTTGAAGGAACAAACGGTGATGTGGCTATTGATCACTACCACCGATATAAAGAAGACATCGCACTTATGGCGGAGATGGGGCTGGAATCCTATCGGTTCTCCATTGCCTGGACACGTATTCTCCCCAACGGTACAGGTGAGGTAAATAAAAAAGGATTGGAATTCTATAATAATGTCATTAATGAATGTTTAACACATGGAATTATTCCGTTCGTCACATTGTATCACTGGGATCTTCCTCAAACGCTTGAAGAAGAAGGCGGCTGGCTAAACCCTAAAACAGCAGATGCATTTGTCGAATTCGCCGATGTTTGTTTCAGAGCATTCGGCGATCGAGTACGGAATTGGATTACCTTTAACGAAACCGTTATTTTTTGTTCGTTAGGCTATTTAACCGGTGCTCACCCACCAGGAATTGAAGGGGATGCGAAAGCATACTTTCAGGCGACACATAATGTGTTTGTGGCTCATGCCCGTGCAGTTGAACTTTTTAAACAGTCAAGCTATGAGGGTGAAATTGGCATTACTCATGTTTTTAACCCGGCGTTTAGCATTGATGAGGACGAAGAGAACAAATTTGCAGAAAGACATGCGAATGCCTATTCGACACATTGGTATTATGATCCAATTTTGAAAGGATCTTATCCACAATATGTAATAAAAGAGCTCGAAGCTAAAGGGCTACTCCCGCAAATGACAGAAGAAGAACTGGATTTGCTTCATAGAACGGCACCTATGAATGATTTCATCGGTTTAAACTATTACTGCCCACAGCGCGTAATGAAAAACGATTCAGCGCTCGTATTGTCTGGTGGACGTGAGAACTCAACAGGTAAACCTGGAAATCCTTCATTTGACGGTGTATACAAAACAGTCATGATGGAAGAAAAAGTATATACTAAATGGGGATGGGAAATTGCTCCTGACGCCTTTCTAGAAGGGATGCGTATGCTTAAAGAACGCTACGGAGACATCAAAATGTATATCACGGAAAACGGTTTAGGAGATGAAGATCCTATCGTGGGTGAAGAGATTCATGATCAACCTCGAATCGACTATATTGAAAATCATTTAAGCGCTGTCAAAAAAGCTGTCATGGAAGGAATTAACGTCTCAGGGTACTTTGCATGGTCTGTCATTGATTTGCTTAGCTGGTTAAATGGTTATAAAAAACAATACGGGTTTATTTACGTCGATCACAAAAATAATCTTGCAAGAAAACGAAAGCAGTCATTCTTTTGGTACAAGGACATTATCGCTACACGTGCAGAAGAACTTTAAGGAGGTACCCCTATGGGTCGCTTAGAAAGTGTATTTGAAAAGTTCACCCCGTTCTTCCTTCGATTTGCAAATGCAAAACCAACACTTGCAATTAAGGATGGGTTTATTTTAACAATGCCGATGACAATTATCGGCTCTCTCTTTCTACTAATTCTCGCTGCCCCGATTCCAGGCTGGGAAGAGACTATGGTGAAATTCTTTGGAGAACAGTGGAACCTTCCACTTACCCAGGTTGTCGGTTCTACATTTGATATTCTGGCTCTTATTGGTGTGTTTGGAATTGCTTATTCATACGTCCGGAACGAAAAAATTGAAGGTACGCCAGCTGGTATTTTAGGTGTAGTTGCCTTCCTTATTATCACTCAGGCCTCTGTCTTGACAAAAAGCGGAGAAACCGTCACAGGTGTTATTCCCAAAGTTTGGACCGGCGGGCAGGGTGTACTAGCCTCGATTGTAGTTGGTTTATTTGTTGGCTTTGTGTATTCACAGTTTATTAAGCGTGATATTCGTATTAAAATGCCAGAAGGTGTTCCGCCAGGCGTTGCGAACTCGTTCTCTGCACTAATTCCTGGGTTTGCCATTATTACAGTAGCTGCCATTGTCTTTGGATTATGCCAAGCTTTTGCAAATAAGACATTTACTGAAATTGTTTATAAACTGCTGCAAGTACCCGTACAAAATTTGACAGACACGCTTACCGGTGCAGTTCTTATCATGGTCTTAATGTCACTTCTTTGGTGGTGTGGAATTCATGGTGCTGCCATTATTATGGGAGTAATGGGACCGCTCCTAACAGCTAATGCTTTACAAAACCAAGCTATATTGGATTCTGGTAAAGAGCTTGTTGTAGGAGAAAATGCTAAAGTTGTAACTATTCAATTCTTGGATGTATTTACGAAACTGGGAGGATCAGGTATTACCATTGGTTTTATTATTGCAGCCCTTATAGTGGCCCGGTCATCGCACTTAAAGCAGCTCGGTCGATTATCTTTAGCTCCTGGCTTATTCAATATAAACGAGCCCATCATTTTTGGTATGCCAATTGTATTTAACCCAATAATGTTTGTTCCTTTTATTGTTGTTCCTGCAATCGCATCATTTATGGTCTACTTCTCTATCATTTGGGGATGGGTAGAGCCTTTCAATGCACTTCAGGTTCCTTGGACCACACCGCCGGTTGTTTCTGGCTTCTTGATTGGCGGCTGGAGAGGGGCTTTATTGCAAATAGTAACCATTGCAATGTCAGTGATGATTTATCTTCCTTTCGTTAGAATGCAAGATCGTATTTCTTACAACGAAGAGCTTGAAGCAAAAAAACAATCAGAAAGTAATATTGCTTGAAACAACTAAATAAAGAATTACCCCCGGTATAATTTTATAGGGGGTAATTCTTTATTTATGCGCTTATAATGAAGTTATAGTCAATATTTTAAATAAGAAAGTAGGATATACAATGAAATTTGTATTAGCTTGTGATATTGGTGGTACCGATTTAAAAATGGGTAAATTTTCTCTTTCCGGTGATCTTGTTGAATCCGTAAAAATACCTCTAGTCAACAGGAAAGGGCAGACTATTCTTACTCAAATTGAAAGCCAAATGGATTCTGATGTAGTAGGGCTAGCTCTAAGCATACCTGGTTTTATTAATCCTAATACAGGTTTTATTGAAATGGGCGGTGCTATTGAAGATTTTAATGGGTTCAATATCTTTGAATACTTTAAAGAACGATTTCCTGATTTGGCAATAAGTGCAGAAAACGATGCGAATTGTGTAGCTCTAGCAGAAAAATGGAAAGGAAGTGCAAAAGAAGAGACTGACTTTCTTTGTCTAACTATTGGAACAGGAATTGGAGGCGCAATTTATTTGAACGACGCTCTTTATAGAGGGAGACGTAACCGGTCTGGTGAGTTTGGACATATGTTCAGTGAACACGTTACGAGTGATATTGCAGAAAATCATAAATTTAACAAAACATCTACGCTAGCAGTCATTCGTGAAAAATATGCAACGTGTATGAACATACCTTTTCAACATGTCTCAGGTGAACAAATTTTTGAAGCTTACGACCAAGGGGAAGAAGTGGCATCACTTCTGGTTAGTGACTTATATAGTGGATTGGCAATGAACATCTTAAACTTATATTATGTGTTTGCTCCTCCTACTTTTTATATTGGGGGAGGGATTACCTCAAGAAAAACATTCATAAACGAATTAAAACAGAGAATCTTAGAAATTGATCCAGCATTCTCTGCTGTTATCAGGTCTACTAGTTTTGGAAATCAATCAGGTATGATTGGTGCAGTTTACCATCATATTGCGTCTCAAAAAACGTTGGAGTTAATTTAATACTAAATAGTAGAGCTATATATTTTTATAATAAATTTATTATAAAAAGCTAGGACATGTACAGACCATCATGAAAAGCTTTGCGCCTTAATAAGGAATCTAAGAGTGATTCTTATGAAATTGTCATCTACAATCAAGAGAATCAAATAATAAGTTAAAGAAATAGTACATAACGACAGTAAAGCCCTAAACAGTGTTCAGTGAACGCTGTTTAGGGCTTCTTTTCTGCCAACTATTATGGCTTAAGCGCTGTTTTATTAAGCAGGAAAGCCTCCTGTTGGCGGTGGCCATGCTCCATTTAACCTTCTCATAATGACAATTTCACCTAGATGATAGCTGTTGTGAGAAGCAATATTACGCAATAATCCCCCTGGGGTTTCACTTGGCCAAGCATCCAGAGGTTCTTCGATTGCTAATGTATCCGCTAAGTGACAAGCTTCGTCAATTCCATCACAAAAATGCTGGATTGTCTTTTTCCATTCTTCTTCATCAACCGGAGCAGGGTGTTCAGGCCAGCTTTCACTTACACTTTTCGGTCTTTCAGGGTTTTCTCCTTTAGCAAGAGCAAGTAAAAAGTCTTGCCAATAGCTCATATGCTTCACTAATTGATAAATAGAATAAGGTAATTCCTTTTGTTTATGTGAAGCAAGCTCCATATTAATATCAGTTATTGCGTTAATCGTTGGAAGATGACCTCTTTCACCTCGCAGTGATTTGATAAGCGCATCACGAAATGCTGTATTCGTTTGTGTCATGTTTTTTCCGGCCTTTCTTTTTCAAAGTATTAAGCTTGTAACAGTCTAACACAAATTAGTTTAATATATGTACTTTTGTGATTAACGATTTACTATAACAAAGCCACTAAAATAAATAGTCTCAATCACAATTTTTTGTTTGTAAGTCACCTTTATATGATGAAATATGGTTTAATATAAAATATATAGAAATAAGTAGAAAAAGGTACCCTTTATGGAAAGTGAAAAAGATTATGTGATTTTGAGAAAAACGATAACAACTCTTTCTACAAGCTTTATTTTAGCTTACCTCTTGGCAATAACGGGTCTAGTTCTACAGCTCACTGATGAAGAAGAACTGTCGTATCATATCGGAAACGACATGGCAGGATGGTTCCTTGTGTATCTTTTTTATATAGGTGCAGTCATTGCTGTTTACGGGAATTTTGTCTCAGTTATACTGGACGCTATTCGAAAGAAATGGCTTCCCAACATGAGGTGGCTATTTGTCTTCTTCCACGGCATATTTGGTTTAATTAACGGTTTGTTCTTTCAAGATACATATTTGGCTTATTACGGAATGGCAGCTGCTGTGTTATATGCATGTATAGATTGGTGGGTAGAAAGAAGAATTGACAGGGAAAAAAGTACAAAAGTATTACTAATTATACCTCTTGTTCTTTTACTTCTCAGTTGGAGTATATTAGAAGCGATATCACCTAGTCTTCCGCCATTTACCAAAGAAGATGCCATAGAGTTTACGACAAGTGGTGAAGGAACGGATATTGATCTATTTCCTGATAAAGCGGGAACGTGGAAAGGAACGTTTGAGGGATATCACGTTCAAAGAAGCACTCGTGCTAAAAAATTAAATAAAGAGTTATACCTTGTGACCTTTGAAGAAAACTGGACCAACGGGAAACGAAAAGGACGCTATGTAATGTCTTATAAAGTAGATCGCAGCAGTGTCTCAGGGTATGGAGGAAGTGGCACAACACCTCCTTATTATGAGAAGGTATTACAACAATAAAATAGTGAAAATTAAGTTTATGAATAAAGGAGCTTTGATCTATGTCTAAAATTTCTCTAGCAGAAGCTGTGAAATTGAAAAGTTTATTATCAAAACGAATACATGAATTAGAAGAAGAGATGAACCGAGTTGCATTGGTGCCCTTACTTATAAGTTAAGTAAGGGCCTTATTTATCTTATTTTTATTAGAAAGCTTTCAGTATAATAACACCTGTAATAATAAGAGTAACCGAGATAATCTTTCTTTTGTTTTTTGATTCCTTAAATATATAAATACCTAACAGCGTTGTACTAACAATCGTCAGCCCTGCCCATATAGCAAAAACAATTCCCATTTCAAAATAGTGCGTCGTTAGAGAAATAAAATAAATACAAGCAATGAAGAGTAGAAATGCGCCTATCGTGGGAACAGTTTGTCCAAAGCCTTTAGATAGTTTTACACACATTTGCCCTGCAATGCCTAAAACTAAGCCCATCGTTAAAAATACGTATCCCATTACGCTGTCCTTCTTTCTTTAGAGCTCCCTTTAATGTTAAGAGAAACTGCACCGATTATAATAAGAGAAACTCCTAAAATTTTAGATAAAGAAATAGTTTCATCAAAAAAGATAATACCTGTGACAACAACAAGTACAGTTGCTCCTCCTGCATACAAAGCACTTGCTACTCCTACTTCACCTTTGGCGTTAAGTAGCATATAAGCAGCAATTGAAGAACAATAAAATAGTATGGCGAAAACAGTCGGAACAAAGTTTGTGAATCCATTTGTAAGATTAAGAAAAAATACTGCGATTACCTCCAAGATGATGGCAAGAAACAATAGTAAATAAAACAATCAGATTTCCTCCTTTCAGTCACCTTATTTTAAGAACTTTACGTAATTGCTACTAAATAATTGCAGTAGCACTCGGATGTCATTATTTTATCTAGAGCTTGATATCTTGTAAAATAATGATAAATGATTATAGATATCACTATTATTAATACCTAAATGAATGCAAGTGGAAAGGAGGATGTTTATGGAAGTAGAAGATATACGCATATTTATGGCTGTAGCAGAATACGGCAGTGTAAGCCTTGCCGCTGATAAGCTAGGCTATGTCCAACCAAATGTAACAGCACGTATTCGGTCTCTTGAACGAAAAATTGGACACCCATTGTTTCATCGTCACAGACGAGGAATGACATTAAATGTAGAAGGTCGAAAACTTTTAACATATGGAGAACAAATGATGCGGCTGATAGATGAAATAGAGAAAGCGTTTCAAGATGAGCGTAACCTTGTTGGATCATTATGTATTGGATTAGTTGAAACGGTAGTAGGGTTTCCTGAAATCATTTCTTCCTATCATAATAAGCACAAAAATGTGGATATTTCTTTAGTATCAGGAGTAAGTGCACAATTAATAGAGAAAGTTCTTAAGTTCCAGTTAGACGGGGCATTTGTAGCAGAACCAGTAAATGTGTCAACGCTTGATCAAATTCCAGCTTTTGATGAAGAAATTGTACTTGTATGCAGTGCAAATGAGAACAGGAAGAAACAGATTCAGTCTGCCAAAGAGTTACTGCATTTACCATTCATTTTATTTAATGAAGGCTGTCAATATAGAGAAAGGCTACAGCAGTGGTTAAAAGAAGAACAGATCGTATCCCCAAAAATTATGGAATTTGCTACACTTGAAACGATTATGGGGACAGTAGTTTCTGGTCTTGGTGTGACACTTATAGCCCGGTCATTAGCGGAGAGATATGAGAGGGAAGGGTTAGTACAGCTCTTTTCAATACCTGAGCCTTACAGAAACCTCAGGATTGTGTACATTCGACGCTCTGACTCTTATCTAGGCGTAACTGAGCGTGAATTTATAAAGACAATCAGCGAAGTGAGAGAAGGGAAAAATCAGAGAACGAATTAAATCGATTATAGAAGATATAAACGAACACACGATTGTAGAAAGAGTTGAATCGGACGAAGTAGGAGGGCTAAAGATCTTTTTATCTCAAGGTTATTTATTAGAGGTGTTTCCGGATACTTCAGAAGACGATGAATATAGTGAGTTCTGGAGACTTTTCAACCGAAAGGAAGACAGCCCGCACTTTGTTGTCACAGGAAATGGTATTGAAAACGAGTAATCTTATAATTAAAGAAACGAAAAAAGCACAAACCCGTTGGAACCAAACGTTTTTGTGCTTTTTTCTTATTTTATAGTTGAGTTACATATAATCATAAGCGGAATCATCAAAATAGAGCCAGTGATAATATTCAACCTGCGGATCTGTCATTTTTAAAACTTCTTCTTCATTGAATTTTTGATACTCAACTAATTTCTGCACTTTAGAATTTCTTTCCACTTGGCTCATTTTAAATCCTCCTTATAGTTTGAGAAATAACGATGTATTTAAATTTAGAAAGCGTTTTCTTTTGTTCTTGTTTTTATTATATATCTCAATATGAGATTAAAACAATATCAATTATAGATGATTTTTCAAAAAACAATATAGAAATGGTATTATGGCGTCGGATTGGGACAACAAGGCTTCTGCAATCGAAATTAAATAATAGGTCATTGCCAAGGGCCAGGCTAAAAATTTTTTGTTAGTATCGTTGCTTAATCCCTAAAAAACATCATGATAGCTAATTCTATAAATTAGAAACAAAGCTAGCTGTGTTAAGCTAGCTTTATATTTTTTATGCTGTTTTGCAGAGCGGTTAATTTTCAACTGTCGTTCACTTTGTTATAAAAACTCTTTAACAATTTCATCATGTTACGCCCCGAAGTTCTTGACATTTGATGATGATCTTCATCATCACGCGTACTCAGGTACCAGCTTCCCTTGTTATCTTCATTTAATCTGTATACCTTATTGGTTCTATTATCTGTATAAAAGTTTCCATCCTTCAGTCTCAAACAATCGCCCCTCTACCAAGTATCTATCCTGTATTATGCCCAAGATATCAATTTTATGAAAAATTTTATATACACAAAAACAGCAGATTTCTTAATACGCTTACTATTTTGTAAGCAATCTACAGAGGTGCAAAAAAGGATAAGAGCTATGAGTGAGAAAATATTTAGTGATGGAGAAATAGTAAATAGAAGAGTATCGAATGAATTAGTGACAATTTTAAAAAGTCATTATGTAAAAAACATGAACTATAATTATTGATGAATAAGTGTTGATATAAAAATCTTTTTAAGTAAAAACAGACTCTGAAAATAGAGTCTGCTTTTTTAGTATGGTTTCTTATGCTTTATTTACGTTTGTCGCTTGTGGTCCACGTTGCCCCTGTTCGATATCAAAAGTCACTTCTTGACCTTCATCCAAGGATTTAAAGCCTTCACCTTGAATAGCTGAGAAGTGAACAAATACATCTTCTCCACCTTCACGCTCAATAAATCCAAAACCTTTGTCAGCATTAAACCATTTCACTTTACCGTGTTCCATTTTTTGTTGCCTCCTAGAATATAGAAAATAAACCAGATTATCATTAAATCTAGCTTATTTATTATATTATCCCAATAGAGACATCTTAAACTTAAATTAATGTGATCTTTCTAACTTTCTTTATCACTACTCATGCCACTAAAAGGTAATAAGTGTATGCCTATGTACATCATAACGGGATTCTCGTGCAAAAACTTCAACATATTTATAAGTGATCTTTTACACACGGAAATGATAGACGTCGAGTATTAGCCAATGTTCACACGATCATTAAGGGCACTGTATTCATAAATATGAACCTAAATTAGATGAGAAAGCACAATGGGAGCGGTCTGTTCAAAAAGAAAGGGAAGTTCACTCAAAAATTTTTTGAACAGTGGCGTAAAAATAGATTCTGTTAGATAGGAATCTATATGTCATTTTCATATAAATACAACCTTCGCACTACCATCCGTAAACTTATTTACACATAAAAAATGACGCCGTTGGAGGCGCCATTTTTTATAGAATAGAAAAGGACACACCCTATGCACGGGCGGTACTCTAAACACATCGTCTTGATTTGATAATACCCAGTGTTTAAATTTAATAAACCTTTGGTTATAACGCTTTATGCAGAATATCTACGTGTACCTGTTTAGTGAGCATAAGGTTTCTTAGAGTCATCAAGCAAAAGAGCCCTTACAGGTACAGTGTTTTATGAAGAAATTTCAAATAATACTGGATATTGTTAAAATTATTTATTGAATTTCTTTGGAAACTGCTTCACAACTCCCGCAGATATAGTATCTGCCATTAAGATAATATGTGATACTCCTTCATCAATTGCAACGATTCTTGCTTCCCAATCTTTTTCTAAGCTTGCAGATAAATCATTTGTCACTAATTTTAGATGCATATACAGTAATTTTTTTAAGTCTTCATTTTTTAAATAAGGGTTAGCCTGGCTAAGGAACGCTGCTATATCATCAGCATTTCGATACCATTCTTTGTTTAATTGATTCACCAAGGCTTTCTTTCCCGTTTTAGCTGCATCTACAATCTTGCCAGCAATCACAATATGTTCCTTGAGCAAAGCCGTAAGTTTGTTCCCAGCGTGCTCTCCGTATATTGGTTTCACAGCATTACCGATATCTTCTTGATTTTTTAATAACCTTGTCAACACCTGTTTTTGGTCTTCTGATCCTGCTGTTGTTGCACTTGTAATATAATTGCTTGTCCACAGTACATGATCCATCCAAAGTCTTCTGAATTCATTTTCAAACGTTACCTGAGATTGACTAACACGATGTTCTTGTGTTTCAGCACGAGCACTACTTGGTTCAACCAGCATGTTTAGCGAAAATAACAACGTAAATCCTATCCATAATAATCTTTTCATAAAAACTGCTCCTTCCAATTTAAATGATCCGTCTTATTATTTGTATATGGGATTTTTCACATTCCTTAAAACGTTATTTTCTAATAATAATTCTTTATAGAGTATTGTCATGCTACCAATCAGCTCACGCGGATGAAGGGTTACAGAAGATACCTTTCTATAAGGTGATAGTAGAGAATTCGAAATTTTAGGCTCTTGTATTTATACATTCATAAATATTATTACTCGTCTCATATGCTTATATAAAACTCTAGAAGAAAAAGAGGTAAAAAATGTGAAGCATATGCTAATAGTACGTAATCAGCATGTGAAGGAGGGACTTATTGGTCTTAAAATCCCCCATGTAAAGAAGATTCACTACTCTACATGTACCTGTTCTTTTTGTGATAAAAAGGCTGAAATCAAAATCTTTTATTCCATTCCTCAAAAATATAGTAAAACCAATTTTTAGATATAAGAATACATCGAAAAAGCTCAATTCTGAAAAGACTTGAGCTTTTTATGTGAGCCTAAGCATGTCCAGACATAAAGCAGAATAACTTAGAATGAAACTAATTTACAATTATAGGAGGATTAATAATGACTAATGCATTTGTTGCACAATCCTTAGATGAAATTCGTTTTTGGTCAAGGATTATGAAGGAACACTCATTGTTTCTTCGATTAGGTTTTAGAGGTGAGGATACACAATTAATTCAGGAAGCGAATCAATTTTATCGTTTGTTTGAAGATATTGAACAGCGGTCTCATTCATTTACGAATCAAACAGATCCGGAGCAAATGAAAAGATTTAATTCAGAAG
Source organism: Priestia sp. Y58 (assembly GCF_029522095.1). Classification (NCBI taxonomy): domain Bacteria; kingdom Bacillati; phylum Bacillota; class Bacilli; order Caryophanales; family Bacillaceae; genus Priestia; species Priestia sp. Y58. The sequence continues at coordinate 117,893 of NZ_JAKWFL010000008.1, read as the reverse complement.
TCCAACGAGCCGCCACAGGTATATTTGCTTTTAAGAGAAAAATTTTAGGTTTAATCTTAACCTGTCAACTGCCGGGCTCAAATAACTTTCCTCTTTTGGTTGATCATACTAGTAGAGAAGCCAACTATTTTAGAAAACGATTAATTGAATTAAACGAAGGGAAATTGAAGCCACTCGCTGATGCCATTATAAAGGAAAATGTCTTCTTTTTAAGAATTATGGCTGATCATGCCCAGTTTATAGGCCATCTTCTTGATCCATCAGAAAGAAAACTTGTAGATATGGCGAGAAATTTCAGTCATGATTTTGATCAATTAGTTTTTCAAGCAAGAGATTTAGAGTCTATGAAGCCTCAATCTCAAACGGTACCTCTTTTGGATCAATTTCTTGATCAGAATCGTGTTTCAGTGGCTTCCCTTAGAGACTTTAAAAAAACAGCGAGAGATTTAATTGAGGAATGTAAAATTAAAAGTATTATTCATCCTCTTTTAGCTGATCATGTTTTTCGAGAGGCTGAAAGGTTCCTTCATATTATCGATATGTTTGAAAAGAGTCTTCAAACACAAAAATAATACATTGATGCTTCCTTTTTACAAATCTTAATGACTTAATTTAAAAGGCTTCACTTTTAAGGGGGCCTTTTTTTGTTAATTAACAAAGAAACGATCATTGAAGCGTTCTTTTATTACAATTTTTTACTCAGCCAATTATTTATATATTATCTAAAAAATGTATTTAATATAAGAACCTAATGGTTACACTAGAAACAATAGTTAGTGAGTATGATTTCATTCCATATATTTACGATTTCGGTTAGTCAAAACTAGAAAAAACGAGATAAGAATTAATGAGCTATTTCTTTCACATAAGCTTGTTAGAATACTATCTAGAGAGAGGTCGAACAATATGAAAGTGACGGACACACTTGTTCAGTGTTTAGAAAATGAGGGAGTTGAATATATTTTCGGAATACCTGGTAAAGAAACATTGGATTTTATTGATTCTTTATCCAACTCTAAACAGATTCAATTCGTGAATGTGCGGCATGAGCAAGGAGCTGCTTTTATGGCAGATGTATACGGAAGGTTAACAAACAAAGTAGGGGTATGTTTGTCTACATTAGGCCCTGGAGCTACTAATTTATTGACGGGTATATCTAGTGCAAAGCTAGACCACTCTCCTGTTGTAGCATTAACGGGACAGGCTGCTTTGGGGAGACAACATAAAGAGTCACATCAATATATGGACATTATTAAAATGGTAGAACCGGCAACGAAGTGGTGTGTTCAAATAAAAGATTCACAAACGCTTTCTGAGATTATTCGAAAAGCATTTAAAATTGCACAGATGGAAAAGCCAGGACCCGTAGTAGTAGAATTGCCAGAAGACTTAGCAACTCAAATCGTTCCCATTAAACCTATTTCACCTACATCTATACCCGTAAGTATACCTATCATGGAGTCAATTCAGGCTGCCAATACTCTTATTAAGCAGTATGAGAGACCTTTTGTTATTATCGGTAACGGCGTTGTTAGACAGGAAGCCGTGGATGAGCTTCAACTATTTATTGAACACCTTCAATCACCGGTTACCCATAGTTATATGGCTAAAGGTGTGTTATCTAAAGATCATCCACAAAATTTCTTTACGTTTGGATTTAATGAAAAAGATGAAGTGCTCGCAGGCTTAAAAGAAGCTGATCTGCTTATTGTAATTGGGTTTGATTTTGTCGAAAAGTTACCCAAAGAATGGAACATCGAAAAAACACCAATTTTACATATAGATACTTTAACGGCAGAAATAGATGAATATTATCCTGTAGAAGTGGAATTGGTTGGAGATATAAAGCAGACTTTACGAGTATTCAATCAGCTGGATATCCCTTCTAAACCGTGGACTCCCTCTGGCAATCTCCAGGAGCAAATTAAGCAATCCTATCACATTGAAGAGAAAAAGATAGATAGTAATTTACTGCCTTTGACAATCGAGAATATCTTGCATAGTATTGACAAGCTCTCTTCAGAGGAAACAATTGTGATTTCAGATGTGGGAGCTCATAAAGTATCTATAGCTCGAACTTATCAACCCAAAAACGCTAACAAGTTCATTATATCAAATGGTCTAGCTTCCATGGGTATTGCTTTACCAGGCTCAATTGGGGCTAAACTAGCCTGCCCTAATGATCCAGTTATTTGTATTACTGGAGATGGAGGAGCTTTAATGAATTTTGCTGAAATAGAGACGGCAAAGCGCTTAGGGCTTTCATTCATCATTATTGTCTTAAACGACTCTACATTAAAAATAGAGCAGGAAATGATGAACAAAAAGTTTGGTAAGAGCTATGGAGTAACTTTTACAAACCCAAATTTTGTCCAATTCGCAACTAGCTTTGGAATTAAAGGAGAACGGGCAAATAGTTTAGTCGAATTTGAAAATATAATAAAAAGAGCCCTAAAAAATTCAGATGAGATTGTCCTAATTGACGTTCTTCTAAAAAGCTAATTGCGATTTCTCCATTATTTTAAAAGAAAATAAATGTTTTTAATTTTTTTAAATAAGCTAAGCTGAGCTCAACCCAAATCCAACTATAAAGGAAAGTAAATACAAAAATTAAACCAGTAGTAGAAAGAGAAAAATTATTGGAAATCACAGGACCTAGTACTGGGAATTTGAAACCGTACAATAAAGTAATAATCCCAACAGTTAATGAGGTGGCCCCACTTATAATAATGTACAATCTCTTTTTAAAAAAGTAAAAAGCTGCTCCTATGCCCACTCCCAATATTCCTGTTGTAAAAGGAAAAATAATAAGTTCACTTGGCTGGATAATCAGAAGAAGCAGATTTGTTAGTATATAGGTAAGAAACCCTAGAGGGAGCGAAAGTATAAAACAAAAAAGAATGGGTGCAGTAGATAATGGACTAATGAAAACTCCTATTCCTGGTAAGAAACCTCCTGCTGATTGAAAAAAGGCTGCTAAGCTGGCGAAAAGAGCGCCTGATACAAGCTGCTTAGTTTTAGATAGTCTATTAAAAAGAAGCTGCGTAGATTTTACTTCATTTGAAAGAGACTTTAAAAAGTACATGAATTTCACCTCGGTTAACTGTTTTTACATTATAAGGGGGTAAAGGTCGATTTAGACCACTGCCCCATATATCAACTCTTACATGTAATATATAAAGAAATTAAGAGGGAGCACTAATAAGTCGCATTTACTTTTACAGACATAGGTCGTACTTTCTAAAGGTATGGTATTTTAGCCCATAAAATGAATCTTTTATGGGCTTTATTGATTAAAGGCTTTCTTATTTTCTAGAAAGTTCATTTGCTCATTACTATAAAATAGCTGCTGAAAAAATTAAGCTATAATTTTTGGGAGAAAATCAATGTCCAGTCGAATTTTATAAATGTAAATCATGGAACAATTTCAAAAACAGTACCTTGATTAAAGTCAGACACTTTCATAGAGCCATAAACTCCTAAATAAAGCCTGGTTTGATCCAGGTTCGTTCCCAAACTAACGTAGTAAGCTGATTGAGAACCAAAATTATAATCAATTTCCACAATACTAAAATCATTTAGCTTACAATCTGTACTTGCCTTGGTATAAGCTAAAACTCCTCTAACTGGAGACTGAGATTCTTTAACCTGGGCAATGTCGGTAAACATAACGCTTCCTGTTAAGCTAGGGATTTTATTTCCCATATATGGCTGAACTCCAGTAAGGGAGGTTCCCCAAAATTTACCGAGACGGGAATCTTTATGAAAATAACTAGTTAAAGGCTGAAGACGTCTCGCTGAAGTTTTTACTGCTTCATCGTAATAAGCAATTATTTTCTCATCCAAGGCCGGATTTTCAGAACACCTCCTTATAAACGAAGTAGGGAAAGTTCCTTCCCATCCCCGCCAGCCAAGGTTAATAAACCCTTCTTGGCTGAGTTTAGCTCTCATTAAAGAAGCCTGAATAAGTTGAGGAACAGGTATTGGTTTATAATGAACGAATGAAAAAATCGACTCTACCACATCTTGTCCAACATTTCCCACATATTTGATATACTGATTATAAAATCTTTGAAATGAAATGCCCGTTATGTTGCGAACTCCTTTGGCAATGAGCGTAAGGGTTTCCTGAATAGGTGAGGGGAGTTCGTTAAAGCGTGTGACTGCGGGTGGATTATGGATGAATGTATTCTTACTTACATCAATTTCAATTATTTTTCCGTAAATCTCCATATCATCCTGACTTAAATTAAAGGGGTCATATCCTGATCCGCCATCTCCGATTGTTAAGATAAGTTTTCCAGTTTCAGGTGAAAAGTTTAAGCTGTTAACACCATTATGATTAAAAAATGGTCTTCTTAAGTTAAGTAACGTCCGTCTTTTTTGAGGTTGCCCATTTGGCTGGAAAATCCATTCTTCCACTGTATCAATATGATCATATTTAGTTTCTCTATTTATCCACTTTAGGTTTGAAGTTTTAGGATCACACGGGTTAGGCTTAAAATGTTCAGAAAGTGCACCTGGTCCTTGTGTTCCAGCTACTGAGTAATGAAGATAAAACAGACCGTTATAATAAAATTCTGGATGAAACGCTAGCCCCAGCAATCCTCGTTCATCATATCCCCCACGAGAAACACCTGGTTCAGACGTACCCAATTTTATGATTTGTGAGCGAATATCTAAAAAAGTCCGTATAGCGCCGTCTCTTATATAAAAGATCTCTCCTACTTGGGTTGCAATAAATAAGCTTTCAAATGAGTCACCCGGAAGTATAGCTGTTTTCAAAACGGTAGGTAAATTTATCTTACTAATAATAGGCCGTAAACTAACCTTAGCTTTTATCAACTAACTTGACACTCCTTTTTAATGTTTTCTCTTATAAGAATATGATTGAAACTGTTCTATTAGTATCAATACTATTTTATAAAGTGCGGCAATTTAATTGAGAGACCTAATCGAGAAGCTTCTTTCATAAAACTTATTTATTCCTGATTAAGTTTGCAATTTTCTTCTCTTAGCACTAACGATTCTCCCAACTTTCCTAACTATTTGTAGTTTCCGGAAATTGTGACTAAGGAAAAATAATACTTAATTCACAAAAAATATTGATATTATTTTATGAATTGGAAAAGAATATGGCTTAGGAAAGGAGTGATTGCAAATGTCTATGAAAAAGTGGTTAACGGGATGGGTCATTTTGTTTGCGATGGTTATCGGTGTGATAACTTCAGGGGCACTCGGCGTTTTGGCCGAATCGGACGTGGTAAGACAGAAAGCCATGGAGGTTCAGTTGAACGATGATTACTTTAATCCAGAAACCATCACTATCCCAAGTGGAAAAATGATTACATTGATATTGAAAAATAAAGGTCAGAAAGAGCATACCTTCACAGTAGAAAAACTCGGAATTGACGCTGAAGTCCAGCCTGGAAAAGAAAAAACCATTGCCGTGAAACCACAAAATCCCGGTACATATGAACTGATATGTAGGTACCATTTTAATAGTGGAATGGTAGGGAAAGTGATAGTCAAATAATAAGCAGGGCCCATCGGTCTCTGCTTTTTGAAGTGAATATAGCATACTTTCTTAGTTAACATAATGGATTTTAAAGGTACAAATAAATCATTCACAAGTTCAAAAAAGTAATAAATATTAATTTGAAATATATACTAAGTGAAGAAAAGGCACAGAAAAGTATAGAATAAAAACAGCATTTATATCCACATTATTAAAAAACGTATCCTTAATGCGCAATGAGCTTTGTTTAATTAAAAGGAGGAATTTTATATGAGTGATAATCAATCAAATGATTTAGAACAGGTATCAGAGGAATTAGCTGATCTTGAGAAAGAGTTTGTAACAAAGCCTGCCAAGCCTTCTGATCCTTATCCGCATAAGTATTATACTGGAGACGTTTCTATAATTTCTAATGCTGTGCCAGGAAACGATAAAGAATAAAAGTTTCTTTATTAATATATAAGGGGAAACTTAGAACATTTAAGCTTAAGCTCTGTATTTTTTCAGAATCAAAATACATTTCATAAAGTTATATTTCATTTATTATTTTAAACCCAAAGTAATCGCTTTCATTTTTTTCTTTCCCAAAATCATTTGATAGGTTATAATAAATATCTACAAAACTATTAAATGATATGTAAGTAACAAGCAATTACACCCTTAATATTTAAACAGAAAAACTCCATTAAGGCATTAAGGGAGTTTTTCTGTTTTTATGTACACTATATAAGGGTAATTTTATCATAATAATAGGGCGAACTCACTTTTCAATTCTAACTAATGTTTTTTCTGGCATGTCAATATCGTCAATGTCAAAGTAATGGATGTTTAACGTTAATTTCCTCTTTTGCTCTTCAGCTTCTTCTCCTACCCAACAACTATACAATTCAAAAAAGTCTCCTGACTTAAGATAGCGGTCCATCAATTTGCATAGTGCAATTAGTTTTTCTTTTGATTCTTTGCGCCTGCTCTTATTCATATATTCCGTAATTTCAATTCCCCAGTCACTTGCAACTTCATAAACATAAAGGGTAGTAAATGGGTGTTTCTTTATGTTCAATCGATTTCTTTCATCTGAGAAGCAACTCCCAATAGTAACTAAATCATCTAATTCCTTATTAATAGGTAATTCTACGTTCGAGCCTATATAAGTAGCTAAACTCATTCGTATTCACTCCGTTCCTCATCTAAATAACCCATTAAGTTTTGTGGAACTAACCTAGGCTGTTAACATCCTAAGAAATACATCCTGTTATCAAAAAGGTTTTTTACTAAACTTTATTACAAATAATCGAGTTTTATTCAAGGTTTACTATTATTCTACTTAATATATGAGTAGGCTACGAAATGTTTATATACTTGTAAATGGGGGATTTACCATATAAGAACATTAATACTTAATTGGAAGGAGAATGAAAAATGAACAATAATACTGAAACCGTTGAAAATAAAGTAGAGGATAAACTAAATGAAATGAGTCAAGAGAAGAAAGACAACATCCTTTCTAGTTTTAACGAATTTAAAAGTTATTTAGGAGATAAAGTCACAAAAGGTGAGAAACTAGGGTTAAATGATAATCAATTAGCTCTAGCAGCTAAAAAAATAGCTGATTATCTCGCAACACATGAGGAGCCACAAAATGAAGAGCAATACTTGTTACATGAGTTATGGAAAGTTGGAAACGAGGAAGAACAACATCATCTTGCTCATATGCTTGTTAAATTAGTTAAAGAATAATCTACATCACTTATAGATTGCTTTTTTTCATTATTTATTAGGGATCCAAGTGTATTCAATCAACGTAGCAAAGAGCCACTTGCGTAAAACAAGTGGCTCTTTATATTCGTTATGTGTTAGGTAATATCGTTGCAGAAGCAAGAATAAGCCGAGATTGAAATATATTATCTGCAACCCCTTCTATTGACAACTTAATAAAAATGTATAACTAAAGAAAAGAAATAAAGATCAGTTATTTTCTTCCCTCTTTTTTCTTATAAATAAAGTTTAGAGAAATATAGTATCAGTTATTGGATTCTATTTGGAGATGGAAGAAAAGAATGTAAAAAAACTACATTCTTCCTTTCCAACTTTTTATTTTTCTTCTAAATCAAGGACTGGAACCATACGGTCTTCATCATGTGTTCCTCTCGCATGAACGGTAGCCATACTTGATGTTTCATCTACACTTTTAATCCAAATAGGAACTCCGTGGTAATGAACATTAATTTCCTTGGGTGAAGAAAGAATTTGTTTGGCTCGATTTATTTCCATATTATCACCTCGTTTTTTAGTATGTCCCTGCGATGCATCAATTAAAAGATAAAGCTATATTTCCCCAACAATAATTTGACTACATGTGACATTCAAAATACGTCCCAAGCAATAGAAAGAAGAGGTTTTGAACGTTTATAATTAGGTTAAACATATTGTAACAATTATTTTTTGTTTATTCTGCATATTTAAATTATTCGTTCGTAATGGTACAATAAAATGATGGAAAGAGGATATGATGCTTCTTTCTTAATAAAGGATGAAGAAATATGGATATTAAGGCTCAGCAAACAAAATTGGCGAATAACTTGGGCAAATTGTTACGAGATAACTTTGGAAAAGGCCCCGAGGCTGTTCATGTTACGATTTATGAACCTTATGTTGTTATTTATGTCAGTGGCTTTGTATCGCCGATGGAACAAGTACTGTTAAACCAGAATGAAGAACTTCAAGTGATGACTACAAGAGAGCTTTTGGTAAAGACTCTTGAACCTCAAATCACTGGGCAAATCAAAGGGATTACAGACCTTGACATCCAGCACTTATATTATGATTGGAATTTAGATCATCACTCCGGAATTTTTGTGGGAGTTTGTCTGGACGATTTGAAAGCCGATTTGACTGAGGGTGACCCTTACCCAGGAAAACAAGCAATTCATGATCGAATTATAAAGATGAGTGAAATTGCACAAAAAGGGCCTGAGAAAATCTCTTCATATAAATTAAGCGATCGTACATTGGTCATCGTAAGAGAAGGAATACTGGTGGCTATTGAAAAGCAGCTAATTTCGTTGGGTTTTGATGACACCTTACGCATCTCTAAACGCCCTTTGGAAAAAGGAATCTTACGACAAAACGATGACTATGATGAGATATTAAATGCAGACATTCTTGATATTTTTGTGGATTGGGATTTTGAAAAGGATAATAGTATTATTACGCTTATCCTAAAACCAAAAAATTAATGAGGCAGTAATGAATTGGACACATTGTGCCAAACATAAGCCGAGGAAGAAAAGCTCATACCTTTTCTTTTTCGGCTTATTTTTGTTGTCTAAAAAGAGGAAGTCCTTTTGTAACGGAATAATTCCCTAAAATAGCATCTGAAAATAGGATGTGCCAACAGAAAGGATTTGATCGGTATGGCTGATAATCATGAGATTGTATTGTTTATAAAAGAGCTTCGTCGATTGTTGCAGGATTACCAAAAGTATGACAATGAATTATACAAAGAAGAAATTAGCAAGGATATAATACTTTTAAGTACCATTATCTATGGAAGTAAAATTGGAATTTCAAATAAAAGAAGAATCTTTAAACACAGAAAATACAAAGGTAAACAGAAACCAATCTATTAAAGATATACTAGTATGCCTCGTTTACACTTTGTAAAAAGTGAATTCTTATTACCGAAAATGATCTTATGATGAAGAAGGAGTTTTCATAAAACATCACGAATAGTATACCTTATGAAACTAGAAACTAGGTGCACCATCTATGGATAAAACGAAACTGGAAAAAGAATTAAGTAGTTATATGGGAAGGTTACTTCGTGAAAACTTTGGAAGAGGTCCTGGAGGTGTATTCACCGTCATTTCTCCTCCTTTTATAACCGTTTATTTTAAAGCCTTTTTATTACCTTTAGAAAAGGCTTTGTTAGACAAGGGACAAGTTATCTATGTTCAAAAAACACGTGATTTGTTAATGGAGACTTTAATTGAAGAGATAAAAGGATATATAAAATTGAATATACATGTAGATATTGAGGAATTTTATTATGATTGGAATTTAGATCTGCAGTCTGGCATGTTTATCATGCTCCATTCTGATAAAGAAAATATAATCAATCATTCCTATAAAAATCAGAAATTGCTGCATAAAGAAGTCGAGGAAGTGACTCGAAAAGCAGAAAAATTCCCTCAAGATGTTTCTTCTTATTTATTAGATGAGAGAACACTCCTCATAATCAGGGAAGGTATTATGGTAAATGTAGAGAAAGAATTAGTGCAATTAGGGTTTGAAGAAAACCTTACATTGGCTAAAAGAAATCTTGAAAAAAGGCTGCTTCATGAACATAGTCAATCATTAGAAGTGATTTTAGATTCGAAGGTAACAGATGTACTAGTCGCGTGGGACTTTCATAAAGATAAAAGTACGATTCTTCTGATTTTAAACCCAACTTCATAACGGCACTGATAAGCTAGGCACTGAACTAGATGTAGGCCAAAAAGAAAGGTCATATAACCTTTCTTTTTGGCCTATTGTTTTTTTACTACTATTAAAATAAAGAAAGTGGTGATAATTATGCTATTTCAATCGGATGAAGGAAAGGAACCTTTAACTGTTGAGATACACACTGAAGTGGATATAGTAGAAGCGCGTCAGAAAGGGCGGATGTTCTCTAACTGCTTAGGCTTCAGCACACTTGATCAAGCCCGAATTATTACGACTATTTCAGAATTGTCCAGAAATATATATAAATATGCCACTACGGGAAAAATTATAATGGAAATAATAGAGAATCAACTTGAAATAGGTCTCAAAATAATAGCCATAGATAAAGGACCAGGCATTAAAAATGTCCAAAAAGCGATGGAGAGTGGCTACACAACATCAGGAGGGTTAGGTGTTGGTTTATCAGGTGTAAAAAAATTAATGGACGAATTCACCATATCATCTCAAGAAAACCATGGTGTTAACATCGAGGTTATAAAATGGAAAAAAAGAAATAAGTAAAAGGAGCACAAGTTAAAATGTAAACGTTTATCTACAACAGTAGGTAAAGATTTGTATAGATTCATCAGTAGTTAGACTGAAAAATAGATTTTTTATTAAGCCCTATTAGGGTCAAAAAATTTTAAAAAGGTTAAGAAAGAACTGACTTCCTCTTTACAAAAGACTCCTTTATTGAATAGGAGATAGCTTCTAAAAATATCATCCCCTGATGATCCTGCTCTAGGATACGGTTAAGATATTTCACATGCTTGAGTTGATACCTTCAGCATGTGCTTCTCCTTTATTAACTCTTAGCAGTAGGACAAAAATTTTTCTCCGCAGTAATCACAAGAGGCTTAGAAACATGAGAAAAAGGTGTAGAAAATTAGGAGCTCCTTCCGTTTAATCATTAAATGGAAGGAGCAAACTCTCACGCTAGAGAGCTTGCTCTTTTTATTTCTTAATATAATCCTATCTGACAAAAAAACAGCCTTTTTCAAGTACACCAAAAACATACATTTATGATACATAGATTTTGGTATAATCTCTGGAACATTTCTACCCGTATTAGAGGAGCAATAGAGGGGGGGAGTGTGTAAAGAGGTTCCCCTTCACTTAACTCAGTTATATAAACAAACAATACTCATATACATTTATTGAATGGCTTCTTTAAACTTGTCACGAAATAAAACATAATTCGATAAAGAGTACATAGGAGGAGAAAACATGTTTGTTCATATAGTTCAACCTGGGGATACCCTGTCTTCAATAAGCAGGAGATATGATTATCCCATTGCGCAGCTTAGGAGGGTAAATGGGTTAGAAGAAACAAATATTGTTCCAGGTCAAGCCTTACTTATAGCTTCTTATGTATACACAGTTCAACCTGGGGATACGATGAGGAGTATTGCTAAAAAAGCTTATGTATCCTTAGAACAATTAAAAAGAGCTAATCCTTCAGTCCATTATAATTATTTGCAGGTGGGAATGAAAATAAAAATCCCTAATATATCAGACTATATTGCAGGTACACTGGAGTATTATGCCATTCGAAATCCAGAATTAGATCGCGATTTAATTACTGATTTTGCAACTTATTCCTCGTCCATTTCTATCTTTGAATATCATTTTGGCAGCAATGGAGATATTATGAATGATTTAAACGATTTAGTAGCGATTGAAACGACTTGGAAAAACCGAGTTACACCGTTAGTTACGATTACTAATCTAACTTCTGAAGGATTTAGTTCTGATCTTGCCCATCAAGTTTTAAATAATCCTCAGGCAAGAAACAATCTTGTCGATAATATTTTTTATTTAGTATCTAGAAAAGGATACGGCGGGGTGAATATTGATTTTGAACGTGTAAAGGCCGAGGATAGAGATCTTTTTACAGGATTTTTACTTCAGCTGGGTGAACGTTTAAAACCTGCAGGATACGTGCTGACCATAGCGGTTCCAGCCAAGACAAGCGAAGATATCCCTTGGTTAAAAGGATATGATTACGGGGGAATAGGTGCCGTTGTTAACTATATGTTCATTATGGCATATGATTGGCATCATGCAGGCAGCGAACCAGGGCCTGTTGCACCTATCACTGAAGTACAAAGAACAATAGAATTTGCGATAAAAAGTGTTCCGCGAAGAAAACTTATCATCGGAGTCCCGTTATATGGATATAACTGGTCAATTCCTTACAAGCCTGGCACAGTAGCATCTGCTATATCCAATCAAAATGCGATTAAAACAGCGATGAGATATCAGTCGCCCATACAATATTCTAAGGAGTATAAATCCCCCTTTTTTCAGTATAGAGATCAAGCGGGGCAGATGCATGAAGTATGGTTTGAAGATGTCAGAAGTATGAGTGAAAAAATGGTGTTAGTTCGTCAATTCGGCTTGCAAGCAATAGGAGCTTGGCAATTAACGCTTGGGTTTACGCCGGGACCTTGGCTTTTAAAGAAATTTTTTACTATTAGAACGGTATAAATAGTATTAGTTATTATGGATTAATCTAGAAAATTTCATGTATAGTAACTTATAAGAAGTTGGAGGTACTGCCATGGCAAAAAGGATAGATGTCTCAATAAAGCAGCATAAATTAAAACTATATGATGGAGCTAAATTGGTAAAGACATATCCTATTGCTGTAGGGAAAATGATTACTCCAACTCCAACTGGAAAATTTAAAATTATTAATAAAGATACTACTCCTCCAGCTGTATTTGGCCCCTTATGGATGGGACTGTCAAAACCTACATATGGAATACACGGGACTAATGATCCAGCTTCTATTGGCAGAGATATGTCACATGGATGTGTCAGAATGGACAATGAAGATATTCTAGAACTTTCCTCTGCAGTTCCCATTGGAACCCCGGTTTATATACATAAATAATAGTTTAAGAAGAGCACGACTGTTTACATTTAGCTAATTGTCGAGAGTGAGGGTATCAAAGTTTAAGTAGATGCTATACAATCATGGGGTTTTTTTATGTAATAACAAAAAAGTACCCCGATTAACAGAGGTACTTTTAGCATTTAAACTTATTTTGATGCTGGAGACGTAGTAACTTCTGGAGACGTTACTTTGTCATAAAAATCTACGAATTTGTCACGATCTTCGCTATCACGGTAAGCCATAGCAACACGTGGATGTTCATTCAGCACACCAGAAATCATGTAAGGAATGATATAGCCCCATTCCCACTTTTGACGCATTTCAAGCATATGCTTTTCAATTACGCCAAGAATCGGCTTCATCTCATAGCTTGGTTTTGGTATGTAGCTAACAAGCAACTCTGTGTTACAGTTACCAGCTGCACGGCCCATACCATAAACAGATGAATCAAGGAATGTAACTCCATTACGCATCGCAGTTAATGTATTAGCAAAAGCTAGCTGCATATTGTTATGGGTATGGATCCCAAGCTGTTTGCTAGGAATCATTGCTTGGAACTTTTTCACTTGATGCTCAATATCCGCAGGGTCTAGGCTTCCAAAGGAGTCAACAATATATACAACATCTACGGGGCTTTTCTTTACCATTTCAAATGCTTCAATAAGCTGATTTTCCGGTACGCTAGATAGTGCCATAATGTTAAGTGAAGTCTCATAGCCTAAATCGTGAAACATTTTTATAAGCTCTAAACCTTTATCTACTTCGCGAATATAGCATGCCACTCGAATCATATCTAACATACTTTGTTCACGCGGCAGAATGTCATTTGGATCTACACGCCCAATATCTACTAAGGCAGATAGCTTCGTGAACTTTTTCTCAGGAATAATTTCTTTGAGAAAGTTGTCGTCAAGAAATCTCCATGGATTGGGCTCAGTTGCTTGAAGAAGCTTAGGTGAATTTTTATAACCGATCTCCATGTATTCAACGCCGGCTGCGCTTAGGCCGTTATATAAGTCTTGCACAAATTCAACGCTAAAATCCCAATTATTAATTAAACCTCCGTCACGAATGGTACAGTCTATAATTTTGCTATTATGTCCCATGGTAGTTGTTTCCTCCTATGTATTCTATTTATATAAATATTGTTTTAAACTTTATCGCTTTTATGCTTTTAAGTGCTAAACTCTCCTATTGTGTTTATACCATGACTGTTTCAGAGGCGTCAATGTATTTTCTAAATGTTTCTCTGCTTTACTGTATTTCATGGTAGGAGATGCTTCGGCTTTTTATCCGCTTGATGCTCTTAAAACAACACCAAGTTCAGCACTACAACCCCTAGTATATACAAACACAACCTTTATTACATCACTACTTACTGCAATAAAGGTTGTTTTTTAATTGAAACCGTTTATTAAGGAGAGAACTGCCATTAGTATCTAGGTTATAGGTTTAGATTTCTCTATAATTAATCCATAAATTTGGGAAGAGATTAAAACCTGAGAAATAAGAGACTTTTTTCACATTAACAGTTGTATAGGAAATATTAGCTGTTATTTAATCATTTTAATTTACTTGTCTTTACATCGTCCAAAACGTAAGAAATGATAAGAGTATAGAGGTAATAAACATCGCAATCAACGGCTTCAATGCTTTTGTTCGAAGAGCCTTCATGCTTACATTTAAACCTAACCCGACCATAGCCATTGTTAAAAGAAAGGTAGTTAGAGTTGAAATATTATTCATGATCGTTTTAGGTACTATAAGGTGCTTACCAACGACATAACTCCCAAAAATACTCATGATGATAAAACCTATTAAAAACCAAGGGAATTCAATCTTCGTATCCTTTTCCATTTTTCCTGTTCGCTTCATCCAGTACATTAAGATAAAGCTTAATGGCACAAGTAAGAGCACTCTGCCTAACTTAGCCAACAGGCCAATAGCTAGGGCGTCGCGTCCAGCCGGTGCTGCCGCTAGAGCTACATGGGCAATTTCATGAAGGCCTACGCCTGACCAAATTCCATATTGAATATTCGTTAAATGTATATAAGGTCTTAAAATGGTATATCCAATCGCAAATAGGGTTCCCACTAAAGCAATAACACCAGCTCCGATAGCTGTATCTTCTTCTTTTGCTTTTATAATCGGAGAAACAGCTGCGATAGCTGCAGCACCGCATATTCCTGTTCCTATCCCTAAAAGAAGGGATAAACCGCTATCAGCCTTCATCCATTTGGCTAGAAAAACCGTTAAAACAATCGCAAATAAAGCCGTTCCCACATCGCGAAGCAACAATCCTAACCCATGATGAATAACAACATCAATATTAAGCTTCAGTCCATATAAAACAATCGCATAGCGTAACAGCTTTTTAGAAGAAAATTCAATTCCAGATCTTATTTTTTCAGGGTACCCCCAAATTTGACGATAAATGACTGCCATTATAATTGAACAGGCTAGTGGACCGATATGATTAAACCCCGGGACTTTCGCTAAGCCATAAGCAAGTAAAGCAAAAAGAAAAGTAAAAGCAACTCCTCTAGCCGATACAGAACCAGTAGGTGACGTCCAGATATTTGTTCGTGAGAATAGATTTTGCTTTTGAGCTCTATTTATATTTATCATGCATTTCATCCCCAATATAGATTCTTATCAAGTAAAGCGTCACATAAGAAATATGTACTTTAACTATAAAAGACAGTTTATTATTAGTAAAATATAGATAAATCATGATTATGATTAAAAATATTAATAAACTAAACAAAAAAAGAGCAAGTTGATCTTCAGAGTTACTGAAAATCAACTTGCTCCTTTTGTACGTTTTTATCCTTTAATTCTTTAAAAAATAATCCATACAAAAATATATGTGCTTATGAGAGAGAGACAGCCTTACTAGTTGCTAAGCCTTTTTTGCGTCTATACCATAGCAGGATCAAACTGCCTAGCACGCAAAGGAAAGAAACTAGCTGAGCTATTCTGATATGAGAAGTTAGCATTAAGCTATCCGTACGTAATCCCTCTACAAAAAATCGTCCTATCGAATACCATAGCAGGTAAGTAAGAAAGACTTCTCCTCTTTTTAACAAGGATTTTCTTAGTACGATCAGGACAAGAACACCTATTATGTTCCAAAGTGATTCATAGAGGAATGTAGGATGATAATAAGTTCCATTGATATACATTTGATTAACAATAAAATCTGGTAAATGTAAAGTTTCTAAAAAATGACGTGTAACAGGTCCGCCATGTGCTTCTTGATTCATAAAGTTTCCCCACCGGCCAATAGCTTGGCCTAATAATAAGCTAGGAGCTAAAACATCAGCCATTTTCCAAAAAGAAAGATTCTTTTTTCTGCAAAACCATATAGCTGTTAATACAGATCCAATAATTCCACCGTGAATAGCTATGCCTCCATGCCAAATTGCTATAATTTCGCCTGGGTGGTCTTTATAATAACTCCATTCAAAAAGTACGTAGTAAATTCGAGCAGTAACGATAGCAATTGGTAGTGCTAGCAGAAGTAAATCAGAGATGGTTTCGGAAGAGATACCTCGTTTCTTTCCTTCTTTCGAGGCTAACAAAAAGCCTAAGAAAGCTCCTATTCCTATGATAATTCCATACCAATGGACTTCAAGTGGACCAAGGTGGAAGGCGATAGGGTTTAAAGGTTGTGTATGCTGGTTCATGTTTTTTCTCCTTTACTTCATATCGGTTTTCTTACATTTTTTTAGAGTAGTATTAAATTAGAGTGCTTTTTTAGTATATCTAATTAGATAAAGAAAGGACAACTTTTGCTTACGAACGGCCACTATTTCTTTGCCTACTTTAGTGTAACAGAATAGTCAAAATTAAAATAAACAGTATATTGACTTAATTACCAAAATATACTATCATTTTAGACAATATATTGTCTAAAATGGAGAGTGGATATGGATATTTATAGAGAGCTTTTTTTAATGCAGCAAACTTACGCTACTTTATTTTCTCTGGCAAATAAAATCCAAGTAAAGGGTGATAAATCTCTTGAACTTTTAACTTCAAGACAGCATATGGCGATGGTGGCAATTGCTCATTTACCTGAAGATGAAACAACGTTAAATAATATTGCTAGAAAATTAGGAACTACAAAACAAAGCGTCAAACAGTTAATTACCATTATGGAAAAGAAAGGTTATGTTGACGTAATTCCTAGCAGTAAAGACAAGCGTGCAGTTAACGTAAAAATTACAAAAGCGGGAAAAGAGGCACTGCTTGTTGTTTCAGAAAAAGGAATTTTCTTTTTGGAAGACCTTTTTAAAAAATTTTCAACCGAAGAGTTGGAAATAATGTGGAAGCTTTTAAAGAAACTTTATAGCTTTGATGGGGAAGAACATGACGGATTTGAAGAAGAAGGCAACATCAAAATGGATGGTGATCACAATGAATTACAGTTGAGAGTAATAAGGGAGCTTGAAAGTCGAAGGGTTCAAGCAATTGACAATATGAGAAAGAATAAAAAAAAAAACTCGATAGGCTAATCTAACTTAAAGCATATCGATCAATCCTTTTAACAATTTTTTAAATAAAGGATAAGGGAGAGCACTCATTATGTTCGAAATCAGCGATGAAACATTACGGTTAATTAATAAAACCTGTAAAGGAAAAAAATACTTGAAACTAACCGTTGGCTACTTAACGGACAATCAGTCTATTATAAAAGTCTATAACGAAAGCGGTGAAATTGACTCATCAAAAAAATATCATTATGAAATTGGTTCTATTACCAAGACTTTCACTGTATCGCTGCTATCAAAATACATATCTGAAAACAAGTTGACACTAAACGATTCTATACAAAAATACATAAGAGAACTTAAAGAAGACACGTATTATCCTACATTGCTCCGCCTCGCTACTCACTCTTCTGGATATTCAGGAAGCTTACCTTTAAATAAACGGGAATATTTTAAAATAATTTTAGGTTTGATTTTTGGCGGAAGTGATTTTAACAAAAATAATCCGCTGCATATGGATTTTAACAAAATGAAAATGCTAATTGAAAGAACTAAATTGAAAGAAGTAGATTATTCGTGGAAATATTCTAATTTCGGTATTTCACTTATTGGGTATGTGTTAGGAACTATCTCAGGCAAAGGATATTGGGATACTATGAATGACTTTTTTCATAATGAGCTTGGACTAAAGGAGACTTGTTTAGGCAGCTCAAATAATAATTTACAGGGTTATGACCGCAAAAATAATGATTGCGGCAACTGGCAGTGGGACAAAGAAAACTTTATATCACCTGCGGGTGCAGTATCCTCAACCGCTGACGATTTACTTAAATACGCAAAAATAAATATGGACGAAGATAAACCATATCTGTCTTTTTGTCATAAAAAACACGGTAATGGAACAAAGAAGTTTGATATGGGTCTTGGATGGTTGCTTTTAAAGAAAAACAATAACGTGATGTTGCACGGCGGTGGAACAGGATGCTTCAGCTCATTTTTAGGAATTGATAAGGAAAAGAAAGTTGCGTCCGTCGTTTTAGCTAATTATAAACTAGAGAGAAATAATGATGAACATATAGGAATGTCTTTATTAGGAAGCCTGCAAAAGCCAAAAGATATATAAGAATAGTCTACAAAAAAATGAAGAAAATTAGTCTATTACAGTTCACCTTAACCCTTTAATTTCAATTAATTGAGAGATTATCACCAATATACCGACTTTCAAGAAGCTTAGATACCACTTCTTTTTTTGATAAAACCGTGCTATTATCATTAAGGTTTGTAAGGAACAGAAGATTTTTGTCTTTCCATACATTCTTTTGGTATAGTGTTAGAAATAAGGAGTGGGTAAGTTGGTTTTTACTGAATTTTTCCAGCAGTTTCCCGTAAAGGTTTTAACGGTAGGGCTGCTGATTGTACTTATCGTTTATTTTATTCGCAAATTCATTAAGCTTTTCTTTGATAAAACGAGCTTTTTAGATGAAAAACGAGAAGAGACGCTCATGCACTTTTCTAATCAAGTCACAAGAGTATTGGGGCTGGCTTTTTTCTTTATTTATGTGCTTAGCCATTTCTTTGACTTCGGAAAGATTCTCACTAGTTCGGTAGTGTTGGCCAGTGCCCTGGCAATAATCCTCCAGCATATCATCCGTGATTATATAATGGGACTGACTTACTTGTTTGAACGCCAGATCCACCATGGAGATTATGTTATTCTCAACGGAAACCGTCAAGGGAAAATAGAAGAAATTACTATGCGCTACTTAAAGATTCGCCAGTATGACGGCTACCTCTATACCGTCTCATATAGCAACATTACAGAACTTCAGAACGGAACCCGAGGAAGACGCCGGGTAAATGAAAGTCTTATTCTCAACTATAGACAAAACCCGGACGATGCTTTCAAAGTAATGGAGCAGGTAGCACAAACATGTAACGAGAAATATGGCCAATATTTGCTGAAAGATGTGAATGGAATTCCTATAGAAAGTTTTCAATTCAATCAAATTACTGAACTGAACGTAGGTTTTAAAGGTCACCAATATTCATTATCAGGCCTTGTGAAGGAAGCTGATTTTGTAGAAGCGGGTCAAAAGGTGCGATATGAACTCGCAATGGCTGCCTACAAAAATGACCTTATGATGGCTGAAAGCTTCGAGACAAGCCATTAAAAATAAAACTCATACCCTGTTTATATACAAGCTTTTATATTTAAGGCACAAACACCCTTTTAATTTTTAAAAAGGGTGTTTTTTATTTTAAAAAATATCTATTAAGTACTTCTCCAGTACAGATTAATTATCTGAAACAGAAAAAATTATTTAGTATATCTAAATTATTCTTCTAGCAACATGGTAAAATTAAACAAAACACTCAAAAGGTAAAGGGGAATTAACTATGGCGCAAAAATCTAATTATACAAAAATCAACTCCGAAATGTGGGATGAATGGGCTTCAGCTGGAGGAGAATGGTCATTAGCTATTAATCATCAAGATTTTGTAGATGCAACTCAAGGTAATTTTGATATCTACTTAACACCTTGTAAGCCTGTTCCGCATAACTGGTTTATTCCATTTAAAAAAGCAAAAATATTGGGGCTTGCTAGCGGAGGAGGACAGCAATGCCCAGTCTTTGCAGCACAACATGCGGAAGTTACGGTTTTTGACTACTCTGATAAGCAATTAGAATTAGAAAAAATGGTGTCCACTAGAGAAGGCTATTCTATTGAATTAGTTAAAGGGGATATGAGCAAGATATTTCCTTTTGAAGATGAGACGTTCGATATGATTTTTAACCCTGTATCAAACTGCTATATTCAAGATGTTGAACACGTTTGGCAAGAATGTTTTAGAGTTCTAAAAAAAGGTGGCGTTCTGCTATCTGGCTTTGCAAATCCTGCTCTTTATTTATTTGGAGAAGATGAAAAAGCATTACAAGTAGTTAATAAATTACCTTATGATGGAACTAAAAACACCGTAGAAAATGATGAAGAACTTATAAAAAATGGGGGTGTGCAGTTTAGCCATTCATTAGAAACTCAAATTGGCGGACAACTAAAAGCTGGATTCACCTTACAAGACCTTTATGAAGATCATCATCACAAGGGAAAAATCACTGAATATATGCCTTGTTATATTGCAACTAAATCCATTAAATAATAGTTCGTTATCATGTTGAATGAGCTATCTCAACTTTTTCAATCGAATAAATTAGAAAATACATTTCAATCGAGTCAACGTAGATCTCAACTTTAGAATCCATCAAGATTAAGAGGGAAGAGGTTGTAACTAAAATAGAAAATGGTGTTATTAAACCTAATGTATCTGATAGTCCATCACTTATTCAATTACCTAAAGAGTATACTCAATTGTCTAAAGGCGGGGGCGACATCGCACTAGAAACAAAAGGAAAGGCTAAATTAATTCTTTTCTTTACATATCGTGGGATGCTAGACAATTTTTCCAGATTTGTATATAACCCAAACGATCATAAACCTTCAAAAAGCGATTTTAACGGGGATTTTAAACAAATAAAAAAAGTACGTAAAAACTGGTATTATGTATCTTCTTATTAAAAATAGGGGCTTTAAATTATAATTCAAAGTCCTTATTTTTTAAGGCTGCCGACAGCTCTAATTATGATAACTAAGATTGTATATCTTATCTACTATTAAAAAGCACCTACTATTTTGATGGCAGGTGCTTCTTGTTACTTATTACTTTTTATTTTTTGTTTGTAAATATTCTTTTTGAAACATACACATTCTTATAGCGTTATGATAGCTTCCATCAACAAAAAATTCATCTTTTAACTCGCCTTCAATAGAAAAACCAACCTTCTTATAGATATGAATAGCTTTTTCATTTTCCTTGTCTACAATTAAGTAAAGTTTATGCATATTTAATACCGAAAAGGCATAATTCATTGCTAGGTTTGTGGCAACCATGGCGTAACCATGACCTTGATATGTAGGGTCAATGATAATTTGAAACTCTGCTCTACGATGAATATAATCAATTTCGACTAATTCCACTAATCCAAGCATATCCCCGTCCTTTTCAAGTATGAAACGACGCTCACCTTGATCGTGAATATGTTTATCATATAAATCCTGTAGCTCTACAAAAGCTTCATAAGGCTCTTCAAACCAATAAGACATAATGTTTGCATCATTATTGAGTTCATGGACAAATTTTAAATCTTCTCTTTCCAAAGGACGTAACTTAAGTTCCTTATTCATTTCTAAAACCTCCACATTCTAGCATTACTTTAGCATTTTCTGTTTTAAATGTAAAAATTGCTGTAGTTTTAAAAAATAACAAGACATAGTGCGATGTTTTACATGCTTATCTAAAGAGCCATAGTATAATTTAAAAATCTTGCAAGTGAAATTCATTAACTTTAAGGAGGATCTTATGAAAAAAGCAGTTGGTATTCTTCTTATTTTACTATGCTGTATAAACCAAAGGGTTGAGGCAGCTATTCAGCCTTCAGCAGCTCCTATAATACATTATGAAATTTATGTTTCTCCTACAGGGGATGACAAAAACCTGGGTACTAAAAGCAAACCTTTTAGAACATTAAGAAAGGCAAGTAAAGTAGCTCAGCCCGGAACTACGGTTTACATCAGAGGCGGTATCTATTATGAACAATTAATTATTAGCCGTTCAGGTACTAAACAAGAGCCTATTATTTTCAGGAACTATAAAAGTGAAAAGCCCCTTATTAGTGGAGAAAAAATAAAAAGCCGTTCTACAGATGGAGGGCTAGTTAGCATAAAAAATAAGAGCTACATAACAATTCAAGGTTTGAATATAGGTCATTTTTCTACTTCAACGGAACAAAATACACCATGTGGTATTTTAGTAGAGGGAAGTGGAAAGAACCTTCGAATCATTAATAACCATATTTTCGATATTAAGACTGCACATAAAAATGGAAACGCTCATGGAATAGCTTTTTATGGATCTAAAGCGCCGCGTTCATTACAAAACATTGAGATATCGGAAAACCTACTTGAAAACCTAACCTTAGGTTTTAGTGAAGCGCTGACTCTAAATGGGAATGTTAAAGATTTTATCGTCAATGCCAATACAATTCGAAACGTTGATAATATTGGGATTGACGTAATTGGCTTTGAAAAAGTAGCTCCTATTGAGAAATATGACCGAGCCCGTGAAGGACTCATTAGTGAAAACCATATTTACAACGTCAGCAGTTATTCAAACCCTGCTTACAAACATGAATACTCCGCTGGTGGAATCTACGTAGACGGAGGAAAAGATGTTATTATTGAGCATAACGTTTCAAGTCATAACGATCTAGGAGTAGAAATCGCAAGTGAACACTATGGTAAACAAACTAGCAATGTTCAAGTCATACGGAATATGATTTATAAGAATCGTTTTACAGGAATTTCAATTGGAGGCTATGATAAAAAACGTGGAGGGACGATAAATACTCTTATTGAACATAATATTTTATATAGAAATGATACGATGAACATGGATGGTGGCCAATTACTGATGCAATATCATGCAACTCATAACACTATCAACAATAATGTTATGGTTTCAGTAAAATCTAATTTGCTTCTGGCCAATCTTCATTACTCAAATAAATATAATCAACTTAATCATAATGTGTACCTAAATAAAAGTAGAGATAAAGCGAATCGATGGATATGGAAGGGGAAAGAAATAGAAAGTTCTACTATCATATCACCTAGGCTTTTTTAATAAGAATTTCTTTTTAGAAGATATTCTTTATTTAGTTGCTCGCTGGGATTCTGTTTGAGGCCGGAAAATTATTCACTTCACTATCTGCTGATTATACTTTTTATTTCATTGAAACAAAGAGAAAGGTGCGTTCGTTGTAAATATATCAATGGATTGCAAGAAGATTCATGCTGTTTCTCTATATGAGTAGTGTCTATTTAGGTGCAAATCAATAGCCTTAACATAAAAACACCCCCAATCATTAGAGTTTTTTTATCTAATAATGGGGGGCAGTTCAAGCCGTGGGAAAGGTATTTTATGCTTTTATTGGTTTTCTTTTTCGCTATCGTTATCGTTATTAACATTATCACTATATTTGAAATCAATAATTCTTTTTCTAATTTCTTCTCTAATTTCAGGGTTTTCTTTTAAGAAAATCTTAGCGTTTTCTCGTCCCTGTCCTAAACGCTCCTCATTATATGAAAACCAAGATCCAGACTTTTGAACAATGTCTACTTCAGAGCCGATATCTAAGATTTCTCCTTCTTTTGAGATACCTTCTCCATACATAATATCTACTTCAGCAATGCGGAAAGGAGGTGCCATTTTATTTTTGACTACTTTAATTCTTGTTTTATTACCAACTATGTCATTTCCGAGTTTAAGTTGTTCAGCGCGGCGAACCTCAAGACGAACGGAAGAATAGAATTTTAGTGCTCTTCCACCTGGCGTTGTTTCCGGATTTCCAAACATAACGCCTACTTTCTCCCTGATTTGGTTGATGAAGATGGCAATGGTTTTAGACTTATTGATTGCTCCAGATAGTTTACGAAGAGCTTGAGACATCAAACGAGCTTGTAAGCCTACGTGAGAATCTCCCATTTCTCCTTCAATTTCTTTTTGCGGAACTAATGCTGCTACTGAGTCAACAACAATAATATCTACAGCACCACTTCTAACTAATGCTTCAGCAATTTCAAGTGCCTGTTCACCAGTATCTGGTTGAGATAACAGTAACTCATCAATATCTACACCTAGTTTTCTTGCATAAACTGGATCAAGTGCGTGTTCAGCATCAATAAAGGCAGCTCGACCTCCATTTTTTTGTACTTCTGCAATTGCGTGTAAGGAAACGGTTGTTTTACCTGAACTTTCGGGCCCGTAAACTTCCATAATTCTTCCTTTGGGATAACCATTAATTCCAAGAGCTATATCTAAAGCTAATGAGCCTGAGCTAGATGCCTCAACTTTTGTATGTGTGCCTTCTCCCATTTTAATAATTGATCCTGTACCGAATTGTTTTTCAATTTGTTTTAGAGCCATATCTAGTGCTGCTTTTTTATCATTCATAATTTGAAACCTCCGATTGTTATTACGTTTACAATAAACGCCAAGGTATTTCGATAAAGAATAAGAGTTGGCTCAAATGTTTTTGCTCCGTGCGAGAAAATTTTGTGTTTAACTGTGTTAGTTTATTCTGGTGTTCCTTTATTCATCTCTAAACCCTTAGTATCGAACAAATGTTCCTGTTGTGTAATCATACAATAAACGCATCTAATTGTAAAGGCGAAAGTTTTTCTACAAACTAGCTAAAAGAATATCTTATATTTATAAAAAGTAAGTTTATACTTTTACTTTTATATAAGTAGAATCGATTACAATCTGTATTTTTAAATTTGTATGTATATGAATCTACAAATCTGGTTAGACTAATAACGTATTCCTCATATTCCTAGTTACTATAAAACAGATTTCAGGAAGAAATAAAGCAGTCTACACAAATAGACTGCTTCTTAATTAATTATTTACCTGTTTCAGCAAAACGCTGAATACGTTCAGCGATTTCATCACGTACACGCTGGAAAAACGCCCATTTTTCTTCTTCTGTTCCTTCAGCTTTTGCTGGGTCATCAAATCCCCAGTGTTCACGCTTCACATGGGGAGGCGTTACTGGGCAGTGATCTGCTGCATGGCCACATAATGTAACGACCAAATCCGCATTATTTAAAATTTCAGGATCAATGACATCAGATGTTTGATTTGAAATATCAACACCAGCTTCTTTCATTGCTTTTACAGCATTGGGATTTAATCCATGAGCTTCTAATCCTGCACTGCGTACATCCCATTCATCGTTATTTAGATATTTTTTTGCCCATCCTTCAGCCATTTGGCTACGGCAAGAGTTACCTGTACATAAGAAATAAAGTGTTTTTTTAGACATGTGTAAAATCTCCTTTATAATATGTTAAGAAATAATTGATAACCAAATATATAAACCAACAAGCGTAACAAACAATGTTGGGATGGTTAAGATGATACCTGTTTTAAAATAGGTTCCCCAAGAAATCTTAACTCCTTTTGTCGAAAGAACGTGGAGCCATAAGAGAGTGGCTAGAGAGCCAATAGGTGTAATTTTTGGTCCTAAGTCCGAACCAATGACATTTGCATAAATCAAGGCTTCTTTAATTGTACCTGTTGCAGAAGTTGCATCAATGGCCAAAGCATCAATCATCACGGTTGGCATATTGTTCATAATTGATGAGAGAATGGCTGCAATGAATCCCATACCAATGGTTGCTGCAAACAATCCATGGTCAGCCGCTGTTTGAATAAGGCTTGCTAATACTTCAGTTAGCCCTACATTACGTAATCCGTAGACAACCACATACATACCAATGGAAAAAAAAACAATTGCCCATGGAGCTCCTGCTAACACTTTTTTAGTGTGAACAGCGGGACTCTTTCTCGCTATTCCTAAGAATAAAATTGCAATAATTCCTGCAATAATTGAAACGCGAACATCGAAAAACTCACCAATAAAGTAACCAAGAACTAAAATGAATAAAACGATTCCTGATAAACGGAACATTTTTTCATCTTTAATAGCCTCAACCGGTTTCTGTAAGTCATCTAAGTTGTATTTCTTAGGAATGCTTTTACGAAAGTACAAATATAAGATAACAATACTTGCCAAAAGTGAGAACAGATCTGGCACAATCATACGTGATGCAAATTCAGAAAAGCGAATACCAAAGAAATCAGCTGATACAATGTTGACCAAGTTACTTACTACAAGAGGTAACGATGTTGTATCTGCAATGAATCCACTGGCGATAATAAAAGGAAAGACCATTTTATCTTCAAATTTCAGTGCTCGTACCATGGCAAGTACAATAGGTGTTAGAATTAAGGCTGCTCCATCATTTGCGAATAATGCGGCTACTACAGCTCCAAGTAGGGATACATACACAAACATGCGAACGCCATTTCCTCCTGCAGCTCGTGCCATATGTAAAGCTGCCCACTCAAAAAATCCAATTTCATCTAAAATTAAGGAAATAATAATAACTGCAATAAACGTTAATGTTGCATTCCATACAATTTGAGTTACATTTAGCACGTCATGGAAATCAACCACACCCGCTAAAAGAGCTAATAATGCGCCTCCGCATGCTGACCAGCCAATAGACAAGTTCTTCGGCTGCCAAATGACAAAAATCAATGTCACTAAGAAAATGAGGGAGGCTACTATAACTGATACCACTTTACAAACCTCCTACTATTAGCAACAATTAATACGTAATCCTTGCTTTTCTAATTCTTTTAATCGTTCATCTTCGCTTGGTAAAGATTCAAGTACATTAAGGACAAACTCATAATAGCTGTTTTCTTTATTTAATGAATAGAAGATCCAATGTCCTTTTCGTCTTTCCTTTACAAGTTCGATGTCTCTCAATTTACGTAAATGTTGACTAATAGCCGGTTGACTTGCTTTATAAATTTCAACTAGCTCACAAACACAGCACTCGTTATTTTGGAGCAGCTTCATCATTGACAATCTTGTCTTATCTCCAAGCAGCTTCAGTATCTGTGCTGCTTTTTCCATTTCTATTTGTGTTTGTACACCCAATCTAACTCACCTCCTTGTTTCCGGATATAATTATATAAGTATTTTATTATATATTCAATAAAAATATACGCTGAAATTAATCAAAAAAAATTGATTAATATCTTGATTTATCTGAATTTTCCAGATATGATGAATACATCAAAAAAAATTGATTTATAAAAGTGAGGGTGAACGCAGTGAGAGTCAACAACTCTGGAAACTTATCTGTTACGTACTTTCGAGCCTATTTTCATTTAGTTATGAATACCCAAGGGATGGACCATAAGGAAGCACAAAACCTAATCTTTCAGCGTTTTTTTCATCAAGATCCTATGCTAAGAGGGGAAACTACATATAGTAACTTTAAAAAAGCTGCTGAAAACTTCGAACTTTAAATCAAAAAAAAGTTGATGAAGGAGAATGACAATGGAAACAGTTAAGGAAGGGAAGCACCCATTTAAACAGTACGAACAAAAATTTAAAGCCCTTGCTGATCAAAAGAGATTAGAAATTATGTATGAGCTCTGCCAGCGAGGACAGACATGCGTATGTGATCTAACTGAATGCTTTGGAATGTCTCAATCTAAACTTTCCTATCATTTAAAGATTTTATTAGAAGCAAACCTCATCACAAAAGAAACGAAAGGGACATGGAGCTATTATGATTTAAATGATAAAGAGGTAAACCACCTGTTATCTGAGGAGCTTTGCTGCTTGTTTAGAAAAGATAAAAGTAAAAGCGGCTCATGCTCGTAATTTACTACATTCAAAATAATATTGTTTATCATGCGAAGGAGGAAGTGTAAATGAAATATGTTCATGTAGGAATTAATGTAACAAATCTAGAGGCGTCCATTGAATTTTATCAAAAGGTATTTGGCGTTCAACCTGTAAAAACGAAAGTAGATTACGCTAAATTCTTAGTAGATGAGCCAGGATTAAATTTCACTTTAAACGTACGGGACGAAGTAAAGGGTAATCAAGTAAATCATTTCGGCTTCCAAATAGAGACGCCTGAAGAAATCCATTCTCATAAATCACGATTAGAAAAAGAGGGCTTCTTTGCTCGTGAAGAGATGGATACGACTTGCTGCTATGCTGTGCAAGATAAGTTTTGGTTAACAGATCCGGACGGAAACGAATGGGAATTCTTTTACACGAAATCTGATAGTAAGATTCATACGACTGAGGATAGCGTTGGATTGAATGAAAAGTCATCTGCAAACAACTCATGTTGTTAATGATTAATTGACTAAAAAGACAGGAAGAAATAGACTCTTTCTGTCTTTTTTATTTAGCATAGAATTAATGATGTTTAGCGGAGTTTTCTTGCTAAGACAGCTAACTGTAAGCAAGAAAACCTCGTAATGCACGTCTTTTAACTCGACTAAGCAATTATTTTGTTTCTGTATGAGAAATATCCCAAGGGTTAACAAACATCATTCTGTCTTCTTTAATTGAATCTCTCTTACCTTTTGACGAAGATGATCTGGCCACCACGCTCCACAATCATCGGATACAATGCAAGCAGCGCATGTTTTGAAATCATAAACCATCATCTCCTTGATTGGGGGAGAGTAGAGATGAAGAGTAACTAGACCCGCGCCTTCAGCACTCTTCATCTTGTGCACACCTTTCTTGGGAGCAAAAAAAAGCTTACCTTTTCCCTGATGCTGAGAAAAAAGCTCTTCTGGCATTTGGTTTTCTTTAACTTCGTAAACCGTATTTATAGTTGTACCATTTACTACTTGAATCCATCCATGCGAATGACCGTGATCGTGAGGAGCACACTCTATTGCTGACCAATTCATAACAAGTAATTCTACTTCGTCATTTTGATAGAGAAGCTTTCTATAGTATGGCTTGTCTTTTGCTGACTGCAATAGTGGTTTTAAATCATTAAAGTTTATATCTAAAGCCAAAAGAGCCTCTCTCAGTTCCAATTTGGTAGGGGAGTCCAAGTTATCTAAAATATGCTTTACCTGTTCAATTAAGCTCATACACGCATTACCTCCTTATGAGCAGCACAAATTTTTAGGTTTTCTGCATAGCTACAATTTTTTGTTTCTCCCTGGCAAGTACCTTAAAAAAGTTAGTAGTCTTCCATTAGCTACAATTACTCCCACTATAATTATGACTCCTCCTAATATGCTGACGGGAATAATCTTTTCTCGTAACAGTAAAACAGCTGTTATCAATGTCGCTACTGGTTCTAAATAAAGGAACACAGATACCTGGGACGCCTCTAAAACCTCTAATGCCTTTGCCCAGTACCAATAGGCAACACCTGAAACGAATACACCGAGAAATAATAAATGAGCCCACTCCACGCTCGTTAAAAAAGGCATGATCTCCCAGCCTTTATTTCTTACAAGAAAAGGAGTCGTTAGAGTAAATCCTATTAAACACATATAAAACGTAACAACAAGAGAGGGAAGTTGGATATCCAGCTTTTTTAATAGGACAGAATAGATTGCCCAGTTTAACGTACTTAAAATCATTAACAGGTAACCAATATTAATCGGAAGCTGAAATGAATGCTGATTGCTAGAAGTGGTCACCAGTAGAACGCCAATAATAGCTACAATAATCCCTGATGCTTTTATTAAAGTCATCTTTTCATGCAAAAAAAATACTGAGAGAATGACTGTAAATACAGGAGAAAACGAAATAATCCACCCTGCTGCCGAAGCATTTATTGTGAGAAGTGCTGTTGCCTGAATAACTTGATGAATGAATACTCCAAGGATACCTAACACAATCAAATGAGGAATATACTTAAGCGAAATGTTTAATGGATATCTCTTTAGCACTAATAATAACAATAAAAAAAGTGCCCCAATTCCAAAACGAAGAACAAGGAGTGTGTATGGATCTAGTTTATCTAAAACAGCTTTGGTAGAGACAAAAGAAATTCCCCAAAAACTAATAGACATTATTGCATAGAACGAGGCAGCAAATTTAACCTTTGACGCAATCATAAGATCAATTTTCCTTTCAACAATAAAGGTATCTTTTATTAACTAACATATGCCTTTTCGAAAGGAAAATGAAAAAAATCATGCCATTCTAAAAAAATTAGTAGAAACTTTAGTATTTGTATCGTTATCACTATCTCTTAATCTTCATTAAAACAGCTATAGATGTTATGTATAGAAAACTAAATTTGGGAGTTTATAGCCATGTATAGGCTAAATTCTAAAGAGTCTGTTACCAAAAATAAAAATGCCAACTCTCCTTAATTATTGAGACTCTTTTATTCCTTCTTCCTGCTTGCTTATATAAGCATTGCCCCATTTCTCTAAAGATTTAAGTATTGGAAGAAAGCTTTCTCCAAGCTCTGTTAAATAATATAAAACTCTTTTAGGGTTATCGTTTGTTTCTTCTCTTTCTATTAATCCGGCTTTTTCCATATCGCGAAGCTGGAGTGTAAGAATGCGCTGAGTAATACCCGGTATTTCACGGCGCATTGCATTATAATACATAGGTGACTTTGATAACAAAGACAAAATAATGCCTTTCCATTTACCGCCCATAATATGCATCGCTAATTCAATTGGACAGGCTTGCTTTACAGTTAACGTACAAGGGCCGTATTGATCACTTTTAAAGTCTGACATTTCCTCACCTCAATGGGTAGTAACAAATTTGTGCCTTCTTGTTACTCCTATTTTTTCTGATTACACTTATGATATCAAATAAATTAGAAGAAGGTGTATGAATTGGAATTGGTTCAAATATCTGAACATGTTTATAGGCTCACTTATGAAACTGTCGTCGGTATTCCGATTAAGATTAATACATGGTACGTAGTGGATGGTGGGGGTGTTTATCTCATTGATACCGGAATGGAAGACTATGCAGATACGCAGCTGAATGCGGCAAAATTTTTAGGAGCGCCCAAAAGCATTCTATTGACACATGGTCATCTAGATCACATTGACGGCGCCAAGTATTTAAAGAATAATTTGAATATTCCCATTTATGCTCACGAAGCTGAAATTCCGTTTATTAACGGTGAGAAGCCGTACCCAAACAAGGCAGAAAAGGAAATAACAGGTGTGAAACATCAAGTTGAAGGTTTAAGTGATAACATCATTAAAACGTTACCTTTAGATGTATATTTAACACCTGGCCATACGCCGGGACATGTGATATACCATCATAAAAGTGACAATGTGCTGCTAACTGGAGACTTATTCTTTTCCAATGCTGAATCTTTACATCCACCGATTCGAAAGTTCACAGTTAGTATGGATGAAAACATTAATAGTGGACGAATTATAGATGAAATTAAACCGTCTATAATTTCATCTTCACATGGTGAAGATGTCAAATATAATAATGATTTATACTCTGTCTATAAATTTATATATGAATAAGAGGGAGAAACATGAAAGTACAATTATTTCAAATGGAGATTATAGAAGGAGAAGTTAAGCAAAACGAAAACCGTATTGTATCCTTATTTGCAGAAAAGCTGGATATAGATACGGAGATTGTTTTGATACCTGAAATGTGGAATACGGGTTATGATTTAAAAAATGTAGCAGAAAAAGCAGATATTGATTTAAAGAGAGCTTTTCCTTTTATCCAAAGTTTAGCAATTAAACATCAGGTGAATATCATTGCAGGTTCGGTTTCAAATAAGAGAAATGACAACATTTATAATACAGCTTTTGCGGTATCAAAAACGGGTGAGCTTCTCTATCAAAAAGATAAGATACATCTTGTGCCGATGTTAGATGAACATTATTATTTAACCGGCGGAGATGAAGTTCCAGAAGTATTTGAGATTAACGGTATCAAAGCTAGTCAAATTATATGTTACGACTTACGTTTTCCAGAAATCACACGCTATCCAGCGTCTCAAGGTGCAAAAATTGTATTCTACGTTGCACAATGGACTACTAAAAATATAGACCATTGGAAAACACTATTAAAAGCAAGAGCTATAGAAAATGGTGTATACGTCATTGCGTGTGACAGCGTGGGGAATGTGAATCATAAAAATCATGCCGGCAACACATACGCTGGACATTCAATGGTCATCGATCCAAATGGAAACATTATAGAAGAGGGGAGAGACCAAGAAGAAATCATAACAGCAGAAATTCATATACAGAAAGTTACAGAACAACAAAAAAACATCCCAATATTTAAAAACCTGAGACCCAATGTTTATAAGCATGCGGAATAGAGATTTATATATTATTTATAGCGTAAAGGCCAGCACATGACTGTCTCTCATTGCTTTTCCATACTGAAAAGCACCCTTTTTCAGAATACTAGTATCAGTATGGAAAAGTTATATGTTTCTTACGTCAGGACTGAAAACTTTACATCTTTT
Source organism: Priestia sp. Y58 (assembly GCF_029522095.1). Taxonomy (NCBI): domain Bacteria; kingdom Bacillati; phylum Bacillota; class Bacilli; order Caryophanales; family Bacillaceae; genus Priestia; species Priestia sp. Y58. The sequence goes on along the minus strand of NZ_JAKWFL010000008.1, from coordinate 85,532 downwards.
CTTGATAATATTTCCGATAGACGTTAGGAGTTATGTTTTCATATTTTTTAAATGTCTTGATGTAATATCCAGGGTCATTAAAACCTAATTCATCACTAATCTGTGCAATAGACAAATCCGTTTTTTCTAATAATTGTTTGGACCACTCTATTTTTTTGAGAGAAATAAAAACAGAAAAATTCATACCCGTTTCTTTGGTGAATACACGGCTGAAATAACCTGTGCTAATGTGACATAAATCAGCCATCTTTTGTTGAGATATTTTTTCTCTTTTATGTTTATAAATGTAGTCAAAGGCTGGCTGTAATACTTTGTTTTTACATACTAAGTGATCGTTAATAGACGTTTTTACGTAAGCATTAGTAACTGTGTTGGCTAATTCCTTTTTTATATTTTGAATATTATCTAGAGAATAACCGTAAGAAATATCTTCAGTAGAAAGGTCCTCTTTTACTGGAGCCATCTTTTCATATACTTCTAAAATCAAGTTTTTATTCATAGCTTCCTCTACAATGTAGTTACAAAGCCTATATAACATTTGAGCAGCTTCGTTAATTTCTGTATAGGATAGAGTAGGAATAGAATCATATAGACGCTGTATTTCCTCATTATTATTTAACTTCTGTTCAAATCCCTTCGATGGAACAGTAAGCATTTGTTCCAAGGGAGGATGTTTGTCACCATCCTCAATTTTCACTTCTCCCGCCATGATGGCGCCTACATATTTATCATCAATTATAATGGGAATGGCAATATCGACAATATTCCAGTGGCATAAATAGATATACGGAGCATTGGTTCTAACTGCCTCTAGTCCTCCCCGCGCATCGCACTTTTCACAAAGTTTTGCCGTATTAGGATTTTTACGCATAGTCTCACAAAATGGACGTACACCACTGTGTTGAGAAATGGGCATTCCTTTATAGTTAACCGTGACAATCGCTAATTTTGTAACAAGCGCAAGCGAATCTTGAAGGTTTCGCCATTTCTTTAAATCTAGTATTTTATCTAAATTCATGTAAGTAGTTTTCAATGATGTTTTATCTCCCTTGCTTCTACTTCCCGTGTCGTAGTTTGGATTACCTATTTGAGAATACCTTTATTTTATTCCTGAGTTCGTAAAATAAAAGAGTGTTCAGCGATAAAGGTAACCTCTTTTCAACGTGAACTTAGTAGTATTTTTACCTGAAATAATGTCATAATAATACCATATTAAGTGAAGAGAGCAAAAAAATACGATAAAAAGTTGTAAAAACTCGTCATTTAAGACTAATGTAATCTTACACAAAAGATAGTAAAATTCCGATTGTAAGGGATTACAAAGTTAATTAGGAGGTTTTATTTATGAGAAAAGCATTTATTAGTCCTTCAAAATACATTCAAGGTGAAGATGAAATTTTAAATTTAGGTTATTTTGTGAAAACATTTGGTACTTCTGCACTTTTAATAGCACATCCTGAAGATATTAAACGTGTACAAGACAAATTAGATGCAACAGCAGAAAAATATGATATTACATTTTTTGAAGGCGGATTCAATGGCGAATGTTCAAGACCAGAAATTTCTAGATTGCAGGAAATAGCAAAAGAAAACAACTGTGATTGTACAATTGGTCTAGGTGGTGGTAAGGCAATTGATACAGCAAAATGTGTAGCAGAGGGAGAGGGATTAATTATTGTCCCAACAATTGCTGCTACGGATGCACCTACAAGTCATTCCGCAGTTATCTATACACCAGAGGGTGCTTTTGATGATTACGCATACTTTAAGCAAAGCCCAAGTGTTGTATTAATTGATACAACAGTCATCGCTAATGCACCTACTAGATTCTTAGTATCTGGTATGGGGGATGCATTATCCACTTATTTCGAAGCAAGAGCAACAGCACGTTCTTTCTCTAATGTAAATGCTGGATTACCTTGTGGAGTGCGTGAGGACTTATGTGCACCAGCAAAAGGTACAAATGCAGCGTTAGTTTTAGCAGAACATTGCTACAACACTCTATTAGAGGACGGGGTTAAAGCAAAAGCTGCAAGCGATCATAATGTTGTTACTCCAGCCTTAGAAAACATTATTGAAGCCAATATCTTATTATCAGGATTAGGGTTTGAAAGTGGTGGATTAGCTGGAGCACATGCGATTCATGATGGGCTTACTCTTTTAGAAAGTGCGCACCACTACTTCCACGGCGAAAAAGTAGCTTTTGGTACATTAGCACAATTGGTATTGGAAAATGCGCCAACTGAGGAAATAGAAGAAGTGTTAGATTTCTGTTTAGCAGTAGGACTTCCAGTGTGTCTCGCTGATATTGGAGTGGAACAAATTACACAAGAAGAGTTAATGGAAGTAGCTAATAAAGCTTGTATTCCAGAGGAATCTATCTATTCTATGCCATTCCCTGTTAATCCAGAGTCAGTAGCTGCAGCTATTCTTGCAGCAGATCAAATTGGAAATGATTATAAGAAGAGGTTGATATAAAATGAAAAAAATTATTAATAAACCGGAAGATGTTGTACTTGAGATGTGTAAAGGGATGGTTCTAGCACATCCTGAACTGAATTTAATTGAAAAATATAAAGTTATTAAAAAAGACCAAATTAATAAAAGTAAAGTAAGTATAATTAGCGGGGGCGGAAGTGGACATGAACCTGCTCACGCTGGGTATGTCGGAAAGGGCATGTTAGATGCAGCAGTTTGTGGTGATGTATTTGCTTCACCTTCTCAAATACAGATTTATCAAGCCATTAAAGAAACAGCTAGCGATAAGGGAACTTTACTAGTGATTAAGAACTACAGTGGTGACATGATGAATTTCAAGAATGCTGCTTATCTTGCAGAAGAAGATGGCATTCAAGTGGATTATGTAAAAGTAGATGATGATATTGCTGTACAGGACAGTTTATATACAGTTGGAAGACGCGGAGTAGCTGGTACTGTTCTTGTTCATAAAATAGCAGGTGCAGCAGCAGAACGCGGCTATGATCTACCAAAAGTGAAAGAGGCAGCAGAAAATGCTATTGCGAATATTAAAAGCATCGGCTTTGGACTAACTTCTTGCACAGTTCCTGCTAAAGGAACTCCTACTTTCGAGATTGCAGAAGATGAGATGGAGTTTGGCGTTGGTATTCATGGAGAACCTGGTATCCGTCGTGAAAAAATTATTTCAGCAGACGAACTTGCAGAGCGTACGGTAACTTCATTATTAAAAGAAGTAGGGATAGAAGATGGAAAAGGAGAAGTGGCTGTCCTAATTAATGGATTTGGAAGCACACCTCTTCAAGAACTATATTTATTAAATCATTCTGTCATTCGTGAATTGTCACGTAGAAACGTAACGATTGCAAGAACGTTTGTCGGAAACTACATGACAGCCATCGATATGGCCGGTGCTTCTATTTCAATTATGAAATTAGATGAGAACTTAAAGAGTCTCCTATCTGAAGAATGCGATACTCCTGCGCTAAAAATCAAAGGTGAAGTACCAGCTGTTACTTATGATGAAATTATTGGTACCGCGGAGGCCCCGAAAGTGTCTTATGAGGTGCAAACCAACAAAGAATATTCCGTAGTAACGGAAAATCGATTGACGTTGAATAATATAATTTTTATGGTTGACCAAATGAGTGAATGTATTATTAGAAATGAAATACCATTCTGTGAATTAGATTCCCATGCTGGTGACGGAGACTTTGGTATGAGTGTTGCTAAAGGGTTCAAACAGTTGAAAGCTGAATGGCACGAAATTCTAGAAAATAAATCAAATGATATTGGCAACTTCTTAGAGGCTTGTTCCATCGTTATCATGGAGCATTGTGGTGGAGCATCGGGCCCTATTTGGGGATCAGCATTTCGTGCGGCTGGAAAGAACACCGAATCTAAAACCGAATTGACTTTAACAGAATTTGCTGAAATGGTCCAAGCGTCTGTAAAAGGAATTCAAGCAACAGGAGAACGTTCTTTTGGACGTGGAGCTGTTGTGGGAGATAAGACTTTAATTGATGCTTTAGTACCTTATGCAGATACGTTAACATCAAGTGCTGTTGAAGGTGAAAGTTTGAAATATGCTCTTGTCAAAGCAGCAGAAGCTGCTGTTGAAGGAGCAAAATCAACCGAACAGATTGTTGCACGTATGGGGCGCGCCGGTACAGTTGGAGAAAGAAGTCTTGGTTATCCAGACGCGGGTGCACATGGTTTAGGCGTAATCTTTACTGAAGTGGCTCAAGTAATGCAAGAAAATAAATAAACTTTAATATGATCCTCTCCAAATATAGTGTAAGAAATCACTCTTTGAAAGTGGGTGTTGCATTATATTTGGAGGAGGATTTTTTATGGTTTAAAAAGAGACCTTATAAATTAAGATCTCTAAAAGTTTTAAAATTTTCTATATAAATTTAATGACTATGAAATAGTGAAAGGGAATATTGATAAATATAAATAATTAGTACTCCTAGCGATATTAAAAGCCATACATGTAGGTTTCTGAAGTGACTAATGGCCTTTCCTATTATTTCATGAAAAATAACAAAGGATAGGGTGCCAACTGCTCCTCCGGTAGATAAGGCTTGTATTTTAAGCGAGGAAGCTTGTACACTTTCTCCAAGTAATAGACTCCCACCCAAAGATAGTGATAGAAGGATTACAATGAATAAAAAGAAGACGTTAGGCACTTTTGCTATGGAGAGAACGGTCATAATAGCCATACCCTCTGGAATTTGGTGTAAGAGGGTAGCTACAAATACGGAAGCTGACTGATGTAGATCTGTTATCCCGAAGGTAATACCTGTGATAATATTATGAAAAAAGATTGCAAATGTTAATAAAACAAGTGACTGCAAAGGCGAAATTTCACTATTTTGCTTGTGTAAAAAGAGATCTATGCATAACATAACGATATAGCCTGCTACAATGCCCAATAGAACGCCTTTTAAATCATACAGATGCCACGTGGAGGGAAGGATATCAAAGAATAATAACCCTAATAAGATTCCTCCACATATAGCATACATAAACTGAATTCTCCCTCGCGACAGATGACTAACTAATTTAAGAAGTCCTCCACCTACTAATAAACCCATTAAAGAACCTAAAGTAAATAAGATATTTATTTCTATATGCATAATTGCTACTTCCTTTCGGCTATATGTTTTTTTACAACTAACCTATTCAAAGGAAGGGCAATCATACCTATGTTTTATAAATGGTTAAAAAAATAAAAGTACATGATATTAACTTGGGAGTGATTTTTAGGTAAATCACTAATAAAAAAGGACATACTAACGTTATCTAAAGAAGAGGTGTTGCTATGGAATCTCCTTTTGAAATGATAACCAATGTGGACAAGGTCGAAAATGCTTATTATATAGAAGTGAAACCAGGTGAGTACAACGCAAAGTATTGGAATAAAGAATCGGTCTATTTTGCTGATGAAGCTTTTTCTTATCTCCACACCACGATTTGCAAGTATGTGCCACAGTATCAACCTACCCAAGTGACAGAGATCAAAGCAGAAACATGGCTGAGGATCAGTAATCAGCTGCAAGAACTCGCGTATTTTTTGAGCACCAACCCGCCTATGATTAAACTAAAGAAATGGATTGATTTTAGCAAAGTAGAAGAAACGTACAAACAGTTTGATCATCACAAAAACAAGTACATTCGTGAGTTAATTAACATGATTAACGAATTTACAGTGTGGATAACAAAGGTATGTCAAACACAATCGTACATCACCATTTTGGGCACTTAATGGAAATCGATGTTGCTTATTGTAATCTACAAGCTATGCAGAAAATGAAAGAATTGCTCAAAACGAGTATGGCATCTTGTATGGCATATTACGCTAAAGAAATAAACTACACTCACAGCGAAAACAACTATAACGAGATGCAAAGAGTATCTTACACTTACCAAGCCTTGAAACCTTAGAGGCTTGGAATGAAGAGAAAAAATCCCAAAAACAAATCGTGAGTTAAATCACTAAAAATGCTCTCATATGAAGTAAGTGATTCTATAAATCAAAAAAGCTACTTTAAAAAGTAGCTTTTTGATTTAAGTTTTTGAAGAATATAAAATCTAATTGGTATCATTCGATATTTCAAGAGAAGTAGGTTTGGTGTTCTTTTTGAAAAATGAAAGAATTACCATTACAAGAACGAATGCTACACAAACTATAGAGCTTAACTTATTCGCACTGTCTATGAGAAAGACTGTGAAGCTAATAATTAATGTACATGCGGCAAAAAGCGTTAAATAAGGGAAGCCCCAAAGTTTAAAATATGGTTTTTCTTTATATTGAGGACGTAGCTTTAGCTGAGCTAAGCAAATACTAATCCATATAAGAGAAACTGTAAATCCAGGAATAGCTAATAAATAAGAAAAAGCTTTTTCAGGATATAAGTATACGAGGTACGTTCCCAATAATAAAAATAGGACACTGAAAGCTAAACTGTAAACAGGTACGCCTTGTTTATTCACATAGGACAAACTTTTAGGAGCATCTCCCGACTGAGATAAAGAATGAAGCATCCTTGTACAGCCATAAATACCTGAATTGGCTGCTGAAAGGACAGCTGTTAATAAAATAAAGTTCATAACATGAGAAGCCCCTTGAAGCCCGGCTGTTTCAAATACTTGGACAAAAGGGCTAGCATTTGCATCAATTTTATCCCATGGTATCAAGCCACAGATAATAAAAATAGGCAAAGTATAAAACAGAACTACTCTCCACATAACGCCTTTAACTACCCCTGGTAAGACTTTTTCAGCATCTTTTGTTTCCGTAATAGTTAAACCAATGAGTTCTGATCCTCCATACGAGAAAATGACTACAAGTAATGTAGAGAAAACGGCTTTCCAGCCATTTGGCACAAAATCACTATAATTGTGAAGGTAATGAGAAGATGAATTATTACTTGGCATAATTCCAAATAGTATCGCTATACCTAATAAAATAAAAGCAATAATAACAAAGATTTTAATACCAGCAAACCAAAACTCAATTTCTCCAAAAGACTTTACGCTTGTAGCATTAATTAAAATAAGTACAATTGAACAAATGAGACAGAGAATCCATAAAGGAATAGAAGAAAACCAATATTGCAGAAAACTACCTGCAGCGATGACTTCAATAACGCACACAGTAAGCCACATAAAGCAATAAGTAGCTCCCGTTACAAAAGAAAAACGTCTTCCAAAAGCTTTTTGAATTAGATCTTTCATATTGTGGGATGGGTATACAATAGCCATTTCAGCCAAAGCTCCCATTACAATGAGAAGCAATAGTCCAGCAAATAGATACGAAAAGATAACCGAAGGTCCTGCTAATCCAATTGTATCAGCACTCCCTTTGAAAATTCCTGTCCCAATCATTCCTCCAATAGCAATCATTCGAATGTGTCGCGGTAATAACTGTTTTTTTAACGTATTCTTTGATGCGGTATTTTCTTTCATGATGCCCTCCTTTTAACATAAAAAAGTCCCTGCTGAATTATTCAGCAGGGACGAAAATTTCGCGGTACCACCCTATATTGTAAAAACATCTTACCTCTTAATTAGCATAACGGTTTTATCCGTCCTCTCTAAAACACCATTAGAAGAGGAAGCTCTAGGAGTGAATTTCATCTCTAATCTTTGTACTGACTTCCACCAATTATCAGCTCTCTATAACAGGGAGATTAGGATTACTTAAGATCCTATCTTAGCTTTTGTTTATTAAATTAAAGTATATGTAATGTATATCATCTTAGTTAGTTTGAAATTAAATGTCAATATGTTTTTTATCTATTTACAGCTATAAAAAGAGTTATTAGATTTTACATAAAGATAATAATTACCACTATTTAGTAGTTAATCATTCCTTTTCCAATCAGTTGCACTGTGATTGAACTGTACGCTTTTCTATAATAGAAAACCTACTGTGCAAACAAGAGTACAGTAGGTTTTCAAATCAGAATAAAAATGGTGAGAAAATATCTCAGTATTGTATTTTATCCTAAAGAATATAACAAGGCAAGAGTTATTCTTTTCTTTTACAACATTTGAATTACACATATACCAAACCTTTAATAGGAATTTTAAAGGTTTGTTACTTCTTATAATTCATATTAAGTGAACAAAAAACTCCTTTAAACAAAAGGTCTGGAGGATATTTTTATAGAAGTATAGTTAAGTTGACTACTGATACCTTGTGTAATGTCGATAATGAATGGGGAAATAGGGGGAGTTTCAAATGTCACATCACTCATTAAAATTGTACGACTACCATGTATGGGCAAACCAAAAAAATTTCGACCGATTAAAAGAACTTTCTGAGGACATTTACGAAAAGGAAATTCAGAGCGTTTTTCCTTCTATATCAAAGGTGATGGCGCACATTTATGTCTCTGACAACATATGGTTAGATTGTATTTCTGGTGAAAAGTTTGATGAAGCATCTGCGTCGGCTAATCAATTGAGAGAACAGATTGAAACGAAAAGAATCGAGGAAGTAGAAACGATGTTTTTCGATTTATCTGGCCGGTACAAAGCGTTTCTCAATCGTCAAGAAGATATAGAAACCGCCTTTGTGCTTGAAACTTCATTTGCTGGACGACTCGAAACCCGTTTATCTGATGTAGTACAACATGTTGTCAATCATGGAACATATCATCGTGGCAATATTACAGCTATGCTACGGCAATTGGGCCATCCCGGTGTTATGACTGATTATATTTTATACTTATATGAAAGGGATGCAAAAGAGTAGTTTCTCCTCTATCTAAAAGGGGTAGCGTCAGGAAATGCGGATTTACAACGTTAATATTAAAAGGCCCAATTCCTAAGTGTTAAACTAGAGAAATTGGGCTTTTTTCGTTCCTCCATTTTTATGTTTTTATAAGAAACGAAAAAGCACCTCCCGTACAAATAGAAAGGTGCTTTCTCGTCACAATCATTTATAAATAAAAACCTAGTTAATCAAAGACTTTGACATGCAGAGAAATGCTCGCTGACAAAATTAACTTTTGCTTTTCATATAATTCCTGATTCAACGCAAATTTTGGCGTTATAGAAATCTTTATTTTCTTGTTATCAATTTATTTTTCAAACTGAAGTCAGAGCTTTTATACCTTCAACAATTTAAAGATATGGATCATTTTGAGAGAGAGCTAAAAGAATATATACACTACTATAATAACACTCGAATTAAGGGGAAATTAAAAGGCATGAGTCCAGTCGAATACTCTACTCATGCCAATTACGTTGCTTAAATATAAATTGTCTAACTTTTTGGGTTCAGTCCAAGGGACAGTAGTTCCTTCTGTTTTTAGACTGTATAACCTATACTTGTTCAGTTCACATAATGTAATTTAAAGGAACCAGACAAAAGAACTCATACTGAAGGCGTCTAACAAGGGTTCTTTTGCTGGTGTATGAAATTTTTATACATCCTTGATTTCTCAACCTTTCTGAGACAACCAAGCCCGAAATCTTTGGAAAAAAGATAGTTATTTTAATGACTCTAAATTAAGAATAAATTGCTTCCAAATCTTTAAAGAGATACCTTTTTCGTTTGAAAGTGTTATGAATTTATTTAAGTAGTTCCGTGTTCTAAAAGCTTAACAGGCAGATACGTTTCAAGTTCTATATTATTGAATTCGCCCTCAATCTCTTTAGATAAAATGTCTATTGCTACCTTAGCAATAGAATCAATAGGTTGTTGTATGGTCGTTAATTCTGGTAGTATAGCCTTTACTGTTTCTGTTCCATCGTAACCAACCACTTTTAGTTGAGTGGGTATATCCTTTCCTCTTTTTCTAGATTCTGTTATGACGGCAGCCGCAATTAGATCATCACTTGCAAAAATACCGTCTACTTCCGGATTTTCATCAAAAAGCTCAGCGATTACATCCTCACGGCTCTTTTGAGGAGAGACTTCATATGTAATTGGTAATTTTCCGTGTCCTTTCATAACATCCTCATACGCTTTTCTTCTTAAGTTTGCTGGTGTTTCCAAATCGAGTGGGCCATTAATATGAATGATATTTTCACACTGTTTCTTTATTAACAATTCTGTAGCTTTTTTCCCTCCATCATAATTATCGGATCCTACAACAGGAATCTTTTCAGATAAATAATGATCAATTGCTACGATAGGTAAATTTTGTTTATGATAATCTAGGACTCCTCGGTTGTATGTTACAACAATGACCCCATCTACCTGGTTTCGTATAAGCATTTCTAAGTACTTTTCCTCTTTATCCATACGGTTTAAACTATTACAAAGCAACAATTTATAACCTAGTGAAGTACAAATACTTTCAATATGAAAAGCCAGCTCACCGAAAAACGGGTTACTTGAATTAGGTATAATTAATCCTATTAAATTTGTTTTTTTATGAAATAAGGAACGTGCTAAATCGTTTGGAAAATAATTAATTTCCTCCATCGCTTTATAAACTTTATCCTTTGTTTTTTCACTTATGTAACCTCGATTATTTAAGACACGTGAAACTGTTGTTGATGAAACTCCTGCGACTTTTGCTACATCATGGATATTAGGTTTCATTTTATTTCCTCCTATCCTGCTAAATACCATTTTTGAATATTATATTAGGATTTTTTATCTTTATTATTTAAATAAGATTTTATATTTTTTAGTCACACAACACATTTTTTGTTTAGATTAGAAAAATAGCCTATCAACTATTAAATAAATACTTTACAACAATTAAAATTAATTCCTCCTTTGATAGCTTTACAATTTCCTGATTAATAAAAATTTCATATTGTGAAATAGTTTATTTTGAGGAATACTTTAATTAATTAAAGTTTATTTGTTACGGACTTATTGTAGAAAATATCTCTAACATGTGCAAGAATTAGGGGTTAATTACTATTAGCTTATATCGAACAAACATTAACTTTTATTATGAACGAGATATTGATAATACATATATTCTAATATATTATACCTCCATTTTAAGGGTAGGAGCGAAAAGTTTGATATTTCAAAAAAAACATGTCAACCGATTGACATATGTAAACGGTTGACATAAAATACTTCTTGAAAGCGCTTTTATATATTTGTTGTGAATAAGGAAAAATAAGGGGGATTGGAACGTATGAAGAAATGGTTTTTAGTAGGTATATCTTTATTACTAATTCTTGCTGTAGCAGGTTGTAGTAAGGATAAAAGCGTAAGTAGTGATGGCAAACAAATGGTTACAATGTGGGTACACGTATCAGACGATAGTGAAGAAGGTAAGGTATATAAAAAACGAGTAGATGCTTTTAACAAGAAGTATGCATCTAAAAATGTTAAAGCTAAAATTGAATTTATTCCACGTAGTGGGAACGGCGGAGGATATGAGGATAAAGTAAACGCAGCGTTGACAACTGATACATTACCCGATGTTATTACGTTGGATGGGCCAAATACAGCTGCTTATGCAAAATCTGGCATCATTGCTCCACTAGATGATTATGTGAAAGATCAAGATGATTTACTACCGAGTATCAAACAACAAGGAACATACAAAGACAAATTGTATGCGATTGGTGCGAGTGAATCATCTGTGGGAATTTACTACAATAAAAAAATGCTACAAGAGGCAGGCGTTGATTTAAATACGTTACCGACAGTTGACAATCCTTGGACATGGGATCAATTCATGGCCCTTTGTAAAACGTTGAAAGAAAAATATAATAAACCGGCTATTGATATGCAATTACAAGCAAAAGATGAAATGTTGACGTATGCACTAACGCCATTTGTATGGTCTGCAGGTGGAGAAATTCTCTCGAAAGACGGTACTAAAGCAGAAGGTGTGTTTAATAAAAAGCCTAGTGTTGAAGCCATGACTTTTATTCAAACGATGTTAAAAGAAGGTTATACAACGCGTACTCCGGTCAAACAAGCTTTTGAAACAGAAAAGTACCCAATGAAGTTTAGTGGTGTATGGACAGTAACGGATATGAAAACAAATTTTCAAAAAGTTGATTATGGTGTGATGCCTTATCCAGTATCACCCAAGACAAAGAAACTGGTTTCACCTTCAGGAAGTTGGCAGTTTGCAATGACACAGAAATCTGAAAATAAAGAATGGTCTGCTAAACTAGTAGATTGGATGACAAATAAAGATTCGAATTTAGAATTAAGTCGTACAATTGCAGCACTACCAGTGCGTTACTCTTCTGAAAAAGTACTTACAAAAGAATTTTCTGATCAAATGAATGTATTTATGAAACAATTAAAGCAATCAGGACATGCACGACCAGTAACACCAGCGTATCCACAAGTAACACGTGCTTTCCAACAAACAATTGATGATATCAGTTTCTATGACCAAAACAAAAACATCAAAAAAGTCTTAGATACACGTGCTACAGAAATGCAAGCAGCTATCGATAAGGCTAATCGATAAAAGCAGCTAGAAGGAGGCATTATGATTAAAACTGGATTAAAAGGAAATAAGACTGTTTACACATTTCCAAGAGCAGAAAAAAACATCAAAAATAAAATTAAATGGAAAGACAATGTAGTAGCTTATACATTTTTAGGACCAGCATTATTACTTTTATTGCTGTTTCTTATTATTCCAGCTATTATGTCCGTCTACTATGCATTTACAGATTATTATCTTTTAACACCCGATATGCGTAAGTTTGTTGGATTAGACAACTTTATCAATTTATTTAAGGATCCTATTTTCTTGAAAAGCTTGGCGAATACACTGAAATTTGTCGTTTGGGTAATTCCTTTACAAATAGGGGCAGCTCTTGGGCTGGCCCTCCTGTTAAACAAACAACGGAAAGCTAACACATTTTTTAAAGTAGCTTACTTTAGTCCTGTGGTAATGTCGCTCGTTGTTATCTCAGTTCTTTGGCTCTATCTGTTAAATCCAAATGAAGGAATTATAAACAATGTACTTACTTATTTTGGTGTATCAGCTCAACCGTTCTTAACGAGCCCTAAACAGGCTATGTTTACAATCGTTTTTGTTTCAGCATGGCAGGGGGCTGGCTTTCAAATGTTAATTTTCCTAGCAGGTTTGCAAAATATACCTGGAGACGTCTACGAAGCTGCACAGCTAGATGGAATGAATAAATGGCAACGCTTTATTTATATTACGTTACCATTATTAAAGCCAACTTCTATTTTTATATTTATTACGACATTAATTGGTGCGTTTAAACTATTAGTCCAACCAATGGTTATGACACAAGGTGGGCCAGTAAACTCCACGATGACAGTTGTATATTACATTTATCAAACTGGCTTTACGGATCGAATGGTCGGATATGCTAGTTCAATTGCTCTTCTATTTGGAACAATTATTGGGTTAGTTACGCTAGCGCAACGGAAATTAGTGAAGGAGGAAGATGACTAATGAGACGAAAATTCGGACCTTTAACAATTCTAGAATACATTTGTTTAGTTTTGCTGGCAGTATTGTTTATATTCCCATTGTTTTGGATGATCGCATCCTCAATGAAACCTGAAGCAGAAGTTTATAATAATATGAACAGTATCAAGGCTTTCCTACCTTCCTTTCATCCGTCAGATTGGTTTATATCCTATAAGCAAGTTCTGTCACGTTTTCATTTACTTGGTTATATAATAAACAGCTTGTTTTATGGTTTATGTGTAGCAGCAGGTTCTGTCATTATCAACGGGATGGCAGGTTATGCGTTTGCTAAATTGAATTTTAATGGAAAAAGAGTTCTGTTTGGTCTTTTATTGGCGCTTTTAATCGTACCACTAGAAACAATCTTAATCTCACAATTTACTATAGTTCACAAACTGGGATTAGTAGACACTCGTCTTGCTGTAATTCTGCCAGCCTTAGCAGGGGCATTCAATATCTATTTATTCCGAAACTTTTTCATGGCTATTCCAGCAGAGATTATTGAATCAGCCAAATTGGATGGAGCAAATACCTGGCAAATATTCTTGAGAATTATGCTACCGATGTCTAAACCGGCTGTTGCTACAGTTGGAACTCTAGCATTTATCGGAAGTTGGAATGATTATATTTGGCCTTTGATGGTTTTAACGGACAAATCAAAATTTCCTATTCAAGTAGCAATTACAGCCATCAATAGTACGGAGCCAGTTTACACGAATCAAGTTATGGCTGTTTTAACAATATCGACCATTCCCTTAATTCTTATCTATATAGTGGCTCAACGTTATATTTTAGAAGGGATTGGTGGTTCAGGAACAGGTATTAAATAAAAAAATTTAGGTTATTGTTACGAAGATAATAACTATGTATGGGTGATTTTTAAAATAAATGTCAACCGGTTGACATAAAAATATTGACTTGTGGAACCGGTTGACATAAAATGAATCTGAAAGTGCTTTCAGTTTTTGTTTCAAAGATTCTATATATCTAGTTAAAGGAGCAACAAACATGAAAAGTTCAAAAGTTCTCTATTGGAAGCTAAGTGCTTATTTTTTCTTTTTCTTTTTTACTTGGTCTTCTAGCGCCTCTTTATTTCCTATTTGGTTAAAGCAAGAATTAAACTTAAGTGGATCAGCCACAGGTTTGATTTTCTCTGTAAACGCTATCTTCGCATTGTGTATACAGCCTGTATATGGTTATATCTCCGACAAGATAGGCCTAAAGAAAAATATATTATCTTTTATCAGTTTAATGCTTATATTTGTAGGACCATTTTATATTTATATATATGGACCCCTTTTAAAATATAATGTGATTTTAGGTGCAGCTGTAGGAGCAATTTATTTAGGCGTTGGTATTTCTGCAGGTATTGGCACTATTGAAACCTATGTTGAAAAAGTTAGCCGCAAATACGGTTTCGAATACGGAAAGTCTAGAATGTGGGGTTCGTTAGGTTGGGCGTCAGCAACCTTCTTTGCAGGTCAGCTATTTAATATTAATCCAAATATCAACTTTTGGGTGGCATCTGTTTCAGCAATTATCTTAGTTGGAATTATTTTATCGGTGAAAATAGAAGTCACAAACTATGAATTAGAAAAAGCTGAGTCCGTTAAATTAAAGGATGTTGGACAACTTTTTCTTTTAAAGAAATTTTGGTTTTTGATGATGTATGTGATTGGAGTAACGTGTGTATATAGTGTGTACGATCAACAGTTTCCAATTTACTACACATCTTTATTTCCTACTGAGGCTACAGGGAATCAAGTATTTGGATATTTAAGTTCTTTTCAAGTATTTTTAGAGGCTGGAATGATGTTTATTGCACCTTTTATTGTAAATAAAATTGGAGCCAAAAACGGACTATTATTAGCCGGTCTTCTAATGGCACTTCGTATTATTGGTTCGGGGCTTGTAGTAGGGCCAATCGGTATTTCTTCAATGAAATTAATACATGCACTAGAATTACCCATTATGTTGATTGCTATTTTTAAATATTTTGCAGCTAACTTCGATACACGTCTATCTTCCGTTTTATATTTAGTCGGATTTCAGGCTGCCTCTCAAATAGGTGCATCTTTGTTATCACCTTTTGCAGGTAAATTATACGACATGATAGGGTTCCGTCATACTTACCTTATTCTAGGCACAATGGTCCTTTGTTTTACGATTATTTCAATGTTCACTTTATTAAGTTTTAATAAAATTAAAGATTTAGAAGGAAATATAACGGACATAAAACAAGTTATATAAGGAGATGTTAGAATGTTCACAATAAACAAACTTCAACAAGCGCAAGAAGCATTGGATATTGCAAAAGAGGGAATAAATAACCGTTATCGGTTAGGTTATCATATTATGGCACCTGCTAACTGGATTAATGACCCAAATGGTTTAGTACAGTATAAAGGAGAATATCATGTATTTTATCAACATCATCCTTATGATGAAAACTGGGGTCCAATGCACTGGGGACATGTAAAGAGTAAAGATCTTGTGCATTGGGAACACTTGCCTATCGCTTTAGCTCCTGGTGATGCTTGTGATACTGACGGGTGTTTCTCCGGAAGCGCTGTAGATAATGATGGTGAATTAACGTTGATCTGTACAGGTCATCACTATGTGGACAAAGAAAAAGACCTATTTTATCAAAATCAAAATCTTGCTGTTAGTACCGATGGTTTAACATTTCATAAGATTGCAGAAAATCCAGTAATTCCTGAACCACCTACGGATAGTAGTCATCATTTCCGTGACCCTAAAGTATGGAAATACAAAGATAGTTGGTATATGGTAGTAGGAAATTCGACCAAGGAGAATGTGGGCAGAGTAATTTCATACCGTTCTCCAGATTTACGTACGTGGTCATATATTGGTGTATTGGCACAAGGAAACGAAAACCTTGGATTCATGTGGGAATGTCCAGATTTCTTTGAATTAGATGGAAAACACGTTCTCATGATTTCTCCACAAGGTATTAAAAAAGATGGGGATTTATACAACAACTTATTCCAAACGGGATATTTAATTGGAGATTACAATTACGAAACAAACGACTTTACACACGGCTCATTTAGTGAGTTAGATAATGGACATGATTTTTATGCAGTTCAAACGTTATTAGATGAAAAAGGACGTCGAATTGCTATTGGTTGGATGGATATGTGGGAATCAGATATGCCAACAAAAGAAGATGGATGGTGTGGGGCACTTACATTACCACGTGAAGTTACCTTAGGAGAGAATAATAAAGTTCTAATGAATCCTGTGGAAGAATTAAAGTTATTACGTGAGGTTAAACATAATACACTTACTAATGTGATTTCTAATAGTTATTTAATAGAAACAAACGAAGATTTACTTGAAATAAAAGCTGTGTTTGACTTAACTAATTGTAACGCTCAGTCGGTTGGAATAAGAATTCGTGGAATTAACCAGGAAGAGACTGTACTAACGTATCACTTGGACAAACAAACACTAAAACTTGATTGTTCTAAGTCTGGTAAAGTCGAAGACGGTGTAAGAAAAACTATTCTTAGGGCAAATCAAGAGCTTTCTTTACGTATATTCATTGATCGATCCTCTATTGAAGTATTTGCAAATGAGGGACAAGCAACTATGACAAGCCGTATTTACCCAACTGAAGATAGATTAGGCATTGAAGTATTTGCAGATGCTGAGGATGTAAGAATTAAAGAATTAACACATTGGAAGTTAAAAGATATCTGGAAATAAACTATGAATGAACAAGTGTACAAACACTTGTTCATTGTTCTGGGGTGAGGATGTTGAAAAGAGTTTTTTGTATTGGTGAAACATTAATTGATTTTATTCCTGTTCAAAAAGAAAAATCTTTAAAAGAAGTTACTAGTTTTGAACGTGTGGCTGGGGGAGCTCCTATGAACGTTGCAATTGCGATTGCAAAATACGGCGGAAATTCTGTTATGCTAACCAAAATAGCTAATGATAGTTTTGGTGATTATTTAGTAGATGTGCTTGAAGGAAATGGGGTAGACACTTCCTACATTATCCGATGTAATGAAGGAGAGACCGGTTTGGCATTCGTATCTGTAGATAAAGTGGGAGATAGGGACTTCAGCTTTTATAGAAAGAATTCAGCTGACTTATTACTTTTACCAAACGAAGTGAAAGTAGAGTGGTTTGATAAGGGAGACCTTCTTCATTTTTGTTCTGTAGATTTAGTCGAAAGTCCAATGAAACAAACTCATGTAAAAGTAATAGATAGTTTTCAAAAAATAGGGGGGATTGTCAGTTTTGATCCCAATGTTCGTCTTCCCTTATGGCCTGATAAAGAAAGCTGTCGCCAAACAATTCTAGACTTTTTACCTTTAGCAGATATCGTGAAAGTATCGGATGAAGAACTATTTTTTATAACTAATATTAGGGAAGAAAGAGAAGCCATTAACTCCCTTTTTGTTGGCAATGTAAAAGTAGTAGTTTATACAAAAGGAAAAGATGGAGCCATTATTTATTTGAAAACTGGAGAACAATTTGAGGATAAAGGATTTAAGATAACTGTCTCAGATACAACCGGAGCAGGTGATGCATTTATAGGTGGTTTTTTATCTGAATTGCTTTCAATTGATATATCGAGCGACAATCTATGTCAAAAAGTGAGTGAACACCATCAACAATTGCTTACCTTTGCTAATGCAAGTGGGGCACTTACTGCTTCAGTAAAAGGAGCGATCCACGCAGCACCTGGAAAACAACATATAATGAATTTTATTGCTACTCAAAGAGGCAGATTAGTTTAAGAAAATATGTATTTATAATTGGGAATTAGTTTGGAATTCACAATATAAGTAGGGGTTAAAAGAAAGGGTTTAAATAATGAGGACTGAAAAAGAAAAGATGTTAGGTGGAGAAATGTATAATCCTGCAGACCCACAATTAAGAAAGGATCGAGAACATGCTAGAAGGCAGGTTAGAATATATAATGAAACTTTAGAGAGTGAAGGTAATAAGCGTATTAAATTATTAAAAGGTTTATTCGGTTCTACTGGGGAAAACGTATATGTTGAACCAAATATTAGAGTTGACTATGGCTATAACATATTTGTTGGCGAAAACTTTTTTGCAAACTTTGATTGTGTCATCCTAGACATTTGTGAAGTGAGATTTGGAGATAATTGTTTACTTGGTCCGGGTGTACATATCTATACAGCAACTCATCCAATTGATCCAAATGAACGGAATTCAGGAAAGGAATACGCAAAACCAATTATTTTTGGAGACAATGCATGGATTGGTGGAAATTCAGTGATAAATCCGGGAGTGACGATAGGAGACAATGTTATTATTGCATCTGGTTCAGTAGTGACTAAAGACATACCTAACAATGTAGTGGTGGGAGGGAATCCAGCGAAAATCATTAAAAAAATTGGAAACTAAGGTTATAAGAAAATTTCGCTGAATTTTGGTAACATTACTCTAAATGAAACTTGAATTTCTAACTTATTAGTTAATTGGTGATTAAATTGAATATATGGATGGGGAAAATTAGAGATTATAATCATTTGGGTCATTATCAAGGGACCTATCAAGCAATTATAGAGAAACAAGATAAGATGCTTTATAAAATGACATTATCGTTTAATCCAGCATATACGCTAAAAAATCAAGATAGAAATAATCATTTAAAAGATAACATATTGTACAGTTCAAGTGTAGAGGTACTTAAAAGAAAATTTAGAAATAAAATCCCTCTTTTAAAGAAAAAAACAAAAGTAGTATGGATAAAAAGAGGGCTAAATATTTAGTTTTCAAGTGAAAGGTCATGATAACAAGAGAACATGCTGGTAAAGCTAGTTTTATTGGTCCAAGTGTAAATCAAACCATGATTATGCATTTTTACAGAGTAAAAAACTTAGAAGGGTATATCTTATGATATGTCCTTTTAGTGTGGTTAATTTTCATCTTTTTTTCACTATTAAATGATAAATTAATTGCTAATCATGCTGTAAAGCATTTTTTCATAGATATTCCCCTTTCAAAGCTTACCTAAAAAGGTGAGCTTTTTTAGGTAAGCTGCATTTTATTTACATAATGTGATTTTTCGGAAGTAATTTATGTATATGAATGTATAGCGTATAGACAGACCCCCTTGAAATTTTCGAGGCTGTCTCCTTGGAAGTCTTCGTACTGGTATTCTGGACAAAAATGCATAACGAAAAGATATCCTGTTTTTAACAAAGCGTAATTATAGTTTCTCCTTTTGTTTCGACGAAAACTTTATAATGGAGTAACTGATAGTTAACACAAGAATAGCGCAAGTGTGCAAAAGTGTATTAACTGGGTTATCATGCTCTACAATAACCAGACGTATCAATGCAGTAATACCAATATAAAGAAAGTAGCGTAGAGGAAAGTGATAATTCTCCTGAAAATATTTTACGATCATTGCAATGAATTCAAAGTACAAAAAGAAAACTAAGATACTTTCAAGAATTTTGTAGTGAGTCTCAATTCCTCGATTAAAAATAGAAAAATGAATAAAATGGAAAATTTCCTTACCAAGCAAAACGGATAAAGTAACAGCTAGTAAAATCAATGCTGTATTTAAGATAAGCCGGAGAACGTGTGAAACCTTAAAGTTCGGCCTGTTGTTTTGGTGTATCATCAATATTCCTCCTACATACATAGACTCTTTACTTTATTATATCTCTCGTTTTAGATTTAGCGTTAGCCGTTACAACTTGTTTGTTGGAATGTTTATTTTAATTTATATATTGCAATAAATGAAGACGTATATAATATACAAACTTGGTTAAGTCGGGTAAGTCATATTATGTAACTGAATCATGTAGACAAGTAAAAAAGAAAGAAATATCCAGTTGCGAATTTACAAGTGATGAATTGGTCGCATTTCCTTTTTGACACAAAGTACATTGCAAACCAGACTATAGATGGATGTAATGGTTATATTATAGTCAGAAATGCTATATTTGAGAATTATATTAGCCGAGGAGAATGATGGAGTAAGTATATAGATTATCAAGAGAAAAACATATGGAAGCTCTATAATGTTAAGTAAACAATAAAATACTTTTGTTATAAATGCTTTATCTATTACACACCTTGTAGAAAAAGGTCTTATTTGTCGTCACTAAGTGTAAATAGTAAAACCATAATAATAAATAAAATAATTTAGTGTTTACTTAACAAACACTGAAACAGAGACAAGGTTATATTCTATGAATATAGTTAATGACAATATTTGTTTTCAAAGATATATGTATGTGGATCTACAAATCCGGACAGACTAATAGCATATTCCCTCGTATTCCGATAAATTTAAAAAACCTCTGCCTAATATGAGCAAAGGTTTCTTTTTTGTAATTCATTCTCAAGGGGCAAAATCTCGAAGAGCTATAGAAACATATATACCAAGTGAAATGATGCAAATAGAAATAAAATGAAACAATAAAAAGATGAATTTTTGGTTTCCTTTGATGAAGAAAGAGTAAATAAATCCTAAAATTGTAATGAAAATTAAAATAGGTACAGTAATTTGTATCAATGAACCAAACGTGTTTGCTGTGAAAGCTCGTGACAGAGGGCCTCCAATTATTACTCCGTACAAAATAACAGTAGCAGCTACAGAGGATACTGCTACTTTCAAAGGAATTCTAAAAAAAATTTTCATTTATTTACTCCCTTCTACACCTTTAGATATATCCTTTTATCAGCAGCTAAAAGTAAAAAGCTATCTCATAGAGTGAGATAGCTTTTATAGTATGCTTTAAATGAATTCAAATGCAATTAATGAAATTATAAGTCCTAAAAAAACAGAAATTATGTTAAACCACCATCTATTCTTTGATCGGAGAAGCCATAAGCCAGCAGGTATCATAATTAAGTACTTGGAAACAGTCTCGTTTACATACAACACTTCGGGTAAAAAGCTGATAGATAGATAAGGAGAAGAATTACATAGTTACTTGGCAAAATTGCGCAGTTCGGAATAAGGTCTTCATTTACAATTATATTATTACTGTTTTGTTTTTGTAAGGAACTTATTGGCCTCCTTAATAAAAATCTAAATAAAAAGTTTGATGGAGGGTCTAGTGATGTTACCAGAACACTTAAATAAAGGGCTTAATAATCAACTAAATTATGAGTTTCAATCATCTCAGGCATATACGGCTATGGGAGCTTATTTTTCTGTTAGGGGGTTCCATGGTTTTGCTAATTTCTATTTAGTTCAAGCTGAGAAAGAAAGATTTCACGCAATGAAGTTTTATCATTATTTAGTTTCAAAAGGCGGAAATCCATTAATTAGTGAAACAGAAAAACCATATTGTAACTTTCAAAGTTCGTTGGAAGTCATTCAATACTCTTTAGAACACGAAAAGGGCATTACAGATAACATTTATTCATTACTCCTTTTGGCAGTGGAATTGGGTGATTACTCCACATTGAGCTTTCTTCAATGGTTTGTTGATGAACAATTAGAGCATGAGGAATCTCTTAGACAGATTATTACCCAATTAAAGGGTGTTGCAACAGGTAGTGAGCTTTTCTTATTAATAGATAATAAGCTTAGTAAAAAAACTTTCAAAATTAAAAGTAGTCAGTAAAAACAGGTTTATATAAACCTGTTTTTACTATTGGAATAAATTCACCAGGATTAAAAAAGATTTATAAACTATATAACAAATTAAAACTGGATCTTATAAATCGAAAATATTTTATTCATCATGAATAGGAGTGTATAAAATGCTTCCAAAACATATTGGATTGATAATGGATGGGAATGGAAGGTGGGGAAAAAAGAAAGGACTCTCTCGTAGTCACGGACATTTTGAAGGGATAAAAACATTGGAAATGGTAATTAATACAGGTATAAATTTAGGCATTGATGTAATAACTTTTTATACCTTTTCCTCTCAAAACTGGAAAAGGTCTAAGAAGGAAGTAGAATATCTCATGGAACTACCAACTATATTTTTCAGAGAAAAAATATCTGAATTCATGAGCAAAAATATAAGAGTTAGAGTTTCTGGTAATATTGATGAATTACCTTTGGAAACAAAAAAAACCTTAGTCCAGGCTATGAGAGAAACTAAAGACAATACTGGGATAATCATTAACTTTGCTTTTAATTATGGAGGGAGAGAGGAAATTATCCAAGCTACTAAAAGAATAGTTGAAGATATACAAAAAGGAGAGTTAAGTAAAGACAAGGTAGATGAAAGATGTCTAGAGACGTATTTATATACAAATCTCCTTCCTCGTCCAGACCTTATTATTCGTACAGGTGGAGAGCAAAGGTTAAGTAATTTCTTGCTATGGCAATCTGCCTATACTCAGCTTTATTTTACAGATGTATTATTTCCAGATTTTAATAATGAAGATTTTTTAAAAGCTATTAATCATTTTAAAATGACAGTAAAAGGAAGAGAATTATATTATTAAATACTACTCTCCCTCCTAAATTGTTTTGGAGATTTACCTACGATTTGTTTGAACATTTTATTAAAATTACTAACATCGTCAAATCCAACTTCTTGTGCAATACTGATAACTTTAAGGTCTGTATTACTAAGAAGTTCTTTGGCTATCCGTAAACGGACATTGTTACGGTATT
Organism: Priestia sp. Y58; assembly: GCF_029522095.1. NCBI lineage: Bacteria > Bacillati > Bacillota > Bacilli > Caryophanales > Bacillaceae > Priestia > Priestia sp. Y58. Next base: position 62,537 of record NZ_JAKWFL010000008.1, on the reverse strand, counting down.
GAATAAAGGTTATTCCGGTATATTCTTTGAATTTCGCTGTAAAGCTGGATTGACTCATACCACACAATTGACTAACTTGTTTTAAGCTAAGCGCACTCGCATGATGTTTCTCAATAAACTTTGCTACCTGATCAATTAATTCCGCATCAGAAAGGGAATAAGTCACTGGTTTTTTATAAATATTATCGTAGCACCGGCTTAAGTATATAAACATTTCTATTAACTTTGTCTGGATTAAGAATCGATAACCTAACTGTTTCCTTCTATATTCTTCAAGGATACGGTCTAACAAAAAATTGAATTCCATTTGTTGATGAATATCTAGTGTTAATTTTGATTTAAAATCAACAGTTTTACGAAAAAAAGGTTCCATGTAAAAGAAATCTACGAATGGAGTAACGTTTGTAAGTGCCTCTAATTCTCTACTTAAAAGCTGTGGTTGAAACATTATATTGTAAACAAGTAGATGATGGTGCATATCCACATGATAGCTATGTTCTACCTCTGGCTCTATTATGAATACATCTCCTTGAGATATAGAATAAGAACTCTGATTATAAGTGTGTGTACCACTTCCTTCTTTTACATAAACTAATTCTATAAACTCATGAGAGTGTAAGTTGAAAATTTCATTAGGTTTAAGCTTGTGTGGCTTAATACTAAATGGAAATTGTGAACTTTCTAGATAAGATTCTTTCTTAAAACGCATCATTCTTTTCCTCCAATAACTCCCTTTTAGTATATTTGCAAAAAAACTCGGCATATTTTCCAAGTATGAACTGAATTAATAAATTTATAATATATTAATTAAAGTATAAGTCAATAAAAATAATTCTCATCTAAAAGAATAGGAATTAACAAAAATAAATGTTAAGGCGGAATTAATTATGTTACAAGTTCAACTAGACATACTTGGTATGTCTAAGCATTACAGCGTATCATTTATTAGAGAAAAAATGCTTACTTTAAAAGGGGTTATTTCAAGTGATATTTTTTTAAAACATAAGAAAGTTAAGATAACATATAACCCGGATGTTATTACTTTGAATAAAATTATTAATACTATTGAAGAGGAGGGTTACGCAGTTATACATGTAAAGAGATAATAAATTGTAGAAACTAAAAAAAGATTTTTATTAAACTGGTCTATACGATCAGTTTATTTTTGGGAGGTTATTATAACAATGGAGACGGAACGTCTTTTAAAAGATACTTCTTTAACTAAAGGACTTATATTTTTATTAGCTATTTCTGGAGGAGTATCAGTTGCGAATATTTATTATAATCAAGCGTTATTAGCTACTATATCTAAAAGTTTCCATGAAACGTCACAGTCTATAGGTTTATTGCCTACTTTTACACAATTAGGTTATGCATTAGGCTTATTTTTCTTTGTCCCATTAGGCGATATTAAAGAAAAGAAAAAACTCATTGTATCTTTATTAATATTAGTGGCTATTTCATTACTAGGGCTTGCGTCAGCTCAGTCCTTGGTATGGATATATATCGCTAGCTTAGCTGTAGGGCTTACATCTGTTGTACCTCAAATCATTATACCCTTTGCAGCAGAATTAACTATACCAGAGGAACGGGGGAAGGTTGTAGGAACTATTGTAAGTGGTCTATTAGTTGGGATCTTACTTGCTAGAACAGTTGCTGGATATGTTGGAGAATTAGTGGGTTGGAGATATATGTTTGTATTTGCTTCATTTTTAATGTGTTTATTAGCTTGTATACTATACTTTAAATTACCTAATATTAAACCTACTGTAAACCTAACTTATAAAGAAGTTTTAAGATCGATTATAACCATTTCTAAAAAGTACTCTACTTTGAAAGAAGCGTCTATTATAGCTGCACTGATGTTTGGAGCATTTGGTGTTTTTTGGACTACTTTAACATTTTTACTAGAAGGATCTCCATATTATATGAATAGTGGCCAAGCTGGCTTATTTGGTCTCATAGGAATAATAGGTGCATTAGGTGCACCATTGATTGGTCGTCTTAGTGATAAAAGTAGCCCCAAACTATTAGTGATAACATGTATCATTATTGGGATTTTCTCGTACGTGTGTTTTTATTTTTTAGGAATGTCAATTATTGGACTTGTTTTAGGTGTAATTTTATTAGACCTAGGTGTTCAAGGAGCACAAGTTTCAAATCAAACAAGAATTCAGGCTTTAAATCCCAATGAAGGAAGCAGGTTAAATACAATATATATGGTATGTAATTTTGGAGGTGGTGCGATTGGGTCGTTATTGGGATCTTCAGCTTGGAGCTTATTTGGCTGGAGAGGTGTCTGTATTCTTGGAATTGGGATGACTTTGATGTCCTTATATACGTGCTTACGATTTAATAAAAGCTACAAATAAAATTGTAGCTTTTATTAAGTTTATTAACCATCATTATTATGTGTTTTTAGTGAATTTTTAAACTAAGGAGTTTAATCTTGAATACTAATAATAAATGTGAAGAAAAACAGGATATACTAAATGAAGTGGAGTTTATACGTGAAGTAATGATTTCTACAGCTTTTAAAGAAGGAATTACTAGTAAAAATGCTATTAGAATGAGTATGATATTAGATCGGCTATTGAACGAAATACAAAAACTTAAATGTCTTTAAAGTAATGATTAGCCCGAATTTTTTAGGGGTTTTCTTTATTAATGGAAACTTTAGGTTATTAAATTTCACTAAGGAAGTTAAAGTATCACTATCAATTTATTTGACAAGTAAATATAATTCGCTAAAATAGTTATGTAGCATAATTATATAACATAATTATATTGTATAATGATTTATTGTTAATGGATGATGCTAAGCTAATTAAATTTTCACTAGAGGTGATTGTTAATGGATAAAGATCAATTATTAGAAGAAATATTAGATGCATTATATTTGGCTAAAGATGCTACGAGAATATACCCTACATTTCCTGCCAATATTAAAAGTAGTCACTTGCATGTATTATATGCAATCAACAATCTAGGAAAAGAGGTTCGAATTTCAGACGTTTCTAAAGAAATGCTAATTACTTTACCTAATATAACTAATCTAATCAAGGAACTTGAAAAATTAGGATTAGTAAAGAAAACCTCTTTGAAAAGCGATAAAAGAGTAATTTTGGTGCAATTAACAAATGAAGGATTCAAAGTATTAGATAAATATTTTTTAGATTATAAACGCCGTATAGCTGACATGCTACAAGTTGAAGATAGCGAGAAATATCAAGTGATGGTTGAATCCATTAAGAAAGTGAATGAACTTTTCAAAGTGGTAACTGAACAGATTAATGAGAAAAATGAGGAAATATAAATCAGAAATCTAAGAAAGGGGAAGCGAAAATAATGAAAAGAAGAATTATACTAACAGGGGTATTAGTAGCAACGATACTAGCTGCAATGGAAAGCACAATTGTGAGTACAGCAGCACCTAGTATCGCTAAAGATCTTTCAAACCTGGATATGATAAGCTGGATATTTTCTATTTATTTATTAGCAAGTGCTGTATCAGCGCCCATATTTGGGAAATTAGCCGATATATTTGGCATTAAAAAGATTTTTATTATAGGGATGATTCTTTTTTTGATTGGATCTCTAGCTTGTGGATTTGCAACTTCTATGAATCAACTTATAATTGCTAGGGCAGTTCAAGGGTTAGGAGGGGGTTCGGTTTTTCCCTTATGTCGTACCATTCTTGGACTTATCTATATCGATGAAAAAGAACGATCAAAAGCTCAAGGGTGGGAAAGTGCTATATACGGAATTGCTGGTGTATTAGGACCTTTAGCTGGCGGTATTATAGTTGATAATTTATCATGGCATTACGTATTTTTGATTACTGTTCCTATCGGTTTAATTGCAAGCATTCTAATTATCGTTAATTTTAAAGAGCAGATACCAGGAGTAAAACATAAAGTTGATTATATAGGAGCAACTATTTTTTCAATTGGTACAATATCTTTAATATTCGCTTTGTTAGAAGGCAGTAAATTAGGCTGGTCTAGCTTAAAAATTATGATTTTATTTATTATCGCAGCCATTTCATTATTTGTATTTATATACGTCGAAAGAAAGACTCAAGAACCCCTTATTCCTTTAAATTTATTTAAGGATCCTGGATTATTAATGATTAACGTTATCACTTTATTTAGTGGAGCTATTTTAATTGGTATTACAACGTATATACCTACTTGGAGTCAAACTATTTTAGGAAATAGCGCTTCTCAATCAGGATTATTGTTAACGCCCTTACTAGTTTTATGGACTAGTGGTTCATTTATCGTTGGAATTATTGCTGGAAAGCTTACATCTAATAAAATTATTAGAATAGGTAGTATTATCTTATTAGTAGCAACTTTTTTATTATCTACAGTTTCTCATAACACATCAGAAATGTTGATTTATATTTATACAGGGCTTTTAGGTTTAGGTATGGGATTAATTGTTCCTTTAATTATTGTGTACATTCAGTCAAACATATCAAATAATGAGTTAGGCAGTGCAATGGGATTAAATGCTTTTATTAACACTCTGAGCCAAGCTATCGGTGTATCGATATTTGGAGCTATCTTTTCCTATTCTACTGTTGGAGCAAGTAATCAAGTAAAAGCAATTGAAAGTGGAACTCATTATATTTTTATTGGAACAGTCATATTAGCACTCCTAATATTTGGAGCAACCTTTTTATTAAAAAAGAAGGATGTAGAACGCCAATATTAACTGTCAATATGTAAATAATAGTAACGAATAAAAAGGATATAAAATACCATAGAGTAAATCCCTGATTAATAATTAGACTTAAGTTGTATAGAGTAAGCACAAAAAAAGAGCTAAAAAACATCAATTAGATGTTTTTTAGCTCTTTTAGCAATTCTGATAATACTTCTCTATCTTCCTTTTTAATATCTCTTCTAATTTCGATAGAATTTGCTTTTTATAATCATTACGTAATTTTTTCTCTAAAATAAGTCGATCGAAATTAGATTTCATTAATTTACCTCAGTGTTTCATATAATTTTATGTTTACTAAATTTTTTTCCCTTAATATACATGTTTAGTAGATAAAAAAGAATTAATTGCTCATTTTCTCAACCTTTAAAGGTGGGATTGCCTAAATTAAAATGTTTTTCACCTTCAATGTTTTCACATTCTAATATTTGAATATTTACAAACAAATTTAAATTCTTATAAATAGTATCAAAGCTGATTTTTTTATTTGTCTTTTTTAAGTCACTTATTATCTTTTTGGCTGAGACTGCTTTTTCTCGGTTATTATAAAAGTAATTTATTAAAATTTTTCTCTGGGATGTAATAGTACAATCCTTTTTTCTTAGATAGAATAAATAATCTTCTTGTGTCATTTTACATGTAGCCTTTCATAATACTGCATATAATTTATTCGCTTTATATCTCACTCCTATTCAAATAAGTTTTAATTATTATCAAGACTGTTCTTTATTCCTACTTTTTATAAATTATTTGAGAATAAAATGATTATAGGACAATTCTAAGCTTCAGTTTTTTTGAAAACTGCGCAAAAATAACGACTTAATATGCAAATTTGCTTTTTGCAATCAAAATAACAAACATCTACTTGAAAATGATTATCAATATCGATATATTTTATTTAAGTTATTTAAAAAGGGTGAGAACATATGTCAATTGATAATATAATAAAAGAGAGAAGAACAGTAAGAAATTTAAAGAAAGACCCAATTGCTATGGATAAACTAGCTAGCTTATTAGAAACAGCATCTTATGCACCATTTCATAGCAAAGATGAACCTTGGAGAGTAATAACAATTACCTCTACTGAAGAGAAAATGCATATGCTATCGGCAGTATTATCTAGCTTTGAAAGGTTAGGAACGTTAGATGGGTTTACAAAAGAAAAATATGAGCAGCTTGTAGAATCTTACAAGGCATATTTTTTAGATACACCTATACACCTTATTATTACATCCGTATTAGATGGAGATGCAAAAAAACAATTTGAATCGAAGGCGGCTACTTGCGCTTTTATACAAAATCTTCAATTAGCTGCATGGACAGAAGGAATTGGAGTTAGTTGGCGAACTAATTCTTATAATTTTGATAAAGAATTTCAGAAGGAGATGTGCGTGCCTTATAATCAAATGATTGTAGGTGTATTACACCTTGGTTATCCGAAAGTTATTCCGAGAGTGAAAGTAAGAGCTCAGCCTGAGGTATGGACTCAATCTCTTTCTAAACTTAAAAATAATAAGATATCTAGCTAATTTTAGCTAGACCATTACTTAAAGGAGTTAAGTTACTTATATGGAATCGTATGAACTAACAACTTTAAAAAAGGGATTACTAATACTTGATTTATTAAGAAATAAGCATTCGTTAACAATGAACGAGGTCATGGATGAATTATCACTTAATAAATCCTCAGCTTATAGAATGCTATATACCTTAGAGAAAATGGAATATGTGCTGAAATATGATAAATATTTTCATTTAAACCCGAAAATTTTCAATGATAAACGAATCAATATTTATAAAGGAATTCAATGGATATCACTTGTTACTCCATACCACTTAGCTCGTGGTACTGGTGAAACTGTATATATAGGTATACTCGATCAATATGAGCTTGTTATAAAAAATGTTATTAAATCACCTTTCAATGAACCCTTATTTGAAGCTATAGATAAACGGACACCGATACATTCTAGTGCAATTGGAAAATCTATATTGGCCCACTTGTCCCCACAACGGCAACGTGAGATATTAAATGGTCTGTCCTTAGAGAATCTTACTAAGAATTCATTTGTAGATAAAGAGTTATTTATCTCTCACCTAAATGTAATAAAAATGCAAGGATATGCAGTAGATAATGAAGAGACAAACATAGGGAAGAGATGTATTGCAGCTCCTGTATACTTAAATGAAGAAGTCATTGGTTCAATAGCTATTCATGGAGAGGTAGAACAGATTAAAAAAAATTCTATTCGTTCTTTAGCAAAAAAAGTAATTCAATTTAGTAAACAACTAACCCATGAATTAGAAAACTTAACAGAATAAAATTACTTAACCAGTGCATCGGTATGCACTGGTTTTTTCAACTGTTTGAGGTTTTGTTTCTATATCTGAAACTGTTTGTTCTACAGTTGTTTGATTTTTTAATTGTCCCGTAAAATCATACATGTAAACATAAGGAGGGAGGTAACAATATTAAATATGTGCTATGGATCAGATATTCATGTGCCTCTAGTGCGAATGAATTAAGAAAAATAATGAACCTTTTAACTTTTTAAATATTAATTATATACTTGATTTCTCAAAAATTAACGGATAAACATTTTGAAAGGAATGATTTTATGAAATTTAGAAAATTAAAAAATACAGATATAACTGTTTCAGAAATCGGTCTTGGAACAAATGCAGTAGGCGGACATAACCTATTTAATAATTTAAATGAAGAATCTGGCAAGGAATTGGTAGCAGCAGCAATTGACCTTGGCATAACATTTATTGATACAGCTGATATTTATGGAATGGGTCGTTCAGAAGAATTAGTAGGTGAAGTGCTGTCAAATTATAATAGAGATAAGTTTATCCTAGCTACAAAAGGAGCAAGACGTTGGTTTGAAGATGGCAGGGTAGAGGTAGATAATAGTCCAGCTTATTTACGTCAAGCTTTAGAAAATAGTTTAAGTCGCTTAAAAATGGATTATGTAGATCTATATTATCTTCACTTTCCAGATAATAAAACCCCATTAGTGGAAGCTATAGGAGAATTATCTAAACTAAAACAAGAAGGTAAAATTAAAGCAATTGGTATTTCTAATGTATCACTGGATCAATTAAAAGAGGCCAATACACACGGTGACATTTCCGTCTTGCAATCAGCTTATAATATGTTAGAACGCTCTGCGGAAGAAGACTTACTTCCTTACTCAAGAGAAAATAATATTTCATTTATCCCTTATGGACCTCTTGCATTTGGGCTACTTGGAGGGAAATATACGAAAGATTTTCAGTTAACAGAAGGAGACTGGAGACAATCTAATCCACTATTTGAAAAAGAAAATTTTGATAAAGTGTTAGAGAAAGTGGAACAATTGAAAAACATTGCTACAACTAAGGAAACAACTGTTGCAAATCTATCATTAGCATGGTTATTAGCTCAAGATGGTGTTGATGCTGTAATTCCAGGAGGAAAGCGAAGTGACCAGATAATAACAAATGCTAAAGCAAGTGATGTATTGTTAACCAAGGATGATTTAAATAACATTGAAAAGATATTAAAGTGATTTATAAAATAGACCGTAATAATTTATGATTGGGACATAATAAAAAGATTAATCCTGATTAAGACATATCCACTAACTAATTATTCCAATTAGTTAGTGGTCAATTTAGGTGTGCTTAGGAAATGGAATTTGTGAATTTATTTATAAAGAATAGCAAAAGATATTATAGCTATAATCTGGACTCTAAGTAAAAGGAGAAGATTGTATGGGTACCAATGAGACAATTCTATATAACGGAGTGAGAATGCCCTGGATTGGATTAGGAGTATGGACTGAAGCGAGAGAAGATGCGACAGAAGCGATAAAGTTCGCTATCAAAAACGGTTATAGAAGTATAGATACTGCATCTGCATATGCAAATGAGGAACAAGTTGGAAGAGCAGTCAAAGAATCTGAAATTAAACGAGAAGATATCTTTATAGCTACCAAAGTAGCTAATACCGATCAAGGCTATGAATCAACATTGAAAGCTTTTGAAAAGAGTTTAGAGCTTTTAAAGATGGATTATATCGATCTATATTTAATACACTGGCCTATTGAAGGAAAATCTTTGGAGACTTGGAAGGCTCTTGAGACATTATATAAAGAAAAGAAAGTAAGAGCTATCGGCGTAAGTAATTTTCAGATTAATCATTTAGAGGAGTTAATGAATCAAGCAGATGTTAAGCCCATGGTTAATCAGGTAGAATATCATCCTAACTTGACTCGTCCAGAACTTAGAGAATATTGTATAAAGCATGGAATTCAAATGGAAGCATGGTCTCCATTGATGAGGGGCCAGTTAAATGAACATGAAGTTTTAAAAGAAATAGCACTTAAGTATAAGAAATCAGTTGCTCAAGTTATTCTACGCTGGAATATTCAAGGTAATGTAGTGACAATTCCAAAGTCATTTAATGAAAAACGAATAATAGAGAATTGGTTGATTTTTGATTTTGAATTAACAGATAAAGAAATGGAAGTTATCTTTGCGCTAAATCAAGATAAGCATTTACCGCCCCCTGATTTAAGTAAATTCCGAAATAATATAAAAAATTAGGAAATCCTCTAAAAAGGAAATATTGATTTTTCATCATAAATAAAAGATCAATATTGAGCCATATTATTTATACACAGATACAGTTTTTAAGAAAAGTCTACCTCTGACAAACCAGGTAAGCTTTTTTAATACATAAGCTGTATATAATATGAGCAAACTACTTGAGGAGTCTTTTAAGACTCCACTTACAATCTAATATTTATCAGTAGAAAAAGCTATCTTCATCAAAGATAGCTTTTTTGCCTTATAGTTAACATAAAACATTTTATCGGCACAAATAAAGGGCCTGAGAATATAAACTCTCCCATGCCCTTTATTTCGTTTAAGCCTCTCCTTGTACCTGATCCTTTATCATGACTCCAAATAAAGCAATGAAGTTTAACACAACTAGAAATCCATAATAAATTCCAAGTCCATCAAAAAATAGAGAGAGAATAGGAAATATAATAGATTCTAAGCCAAATAACATAATAATAATCCCAAATCCTTTAGCAAGCTGCTTTTCATTCTTAGGTGTAAACATCTTTCCATATCCAGCAATAAAAGTAGTTCTTCCTTTCCTCCATACAAGCTGCCCTACATAAATAATCAAGCAACTTAAGATACATACCAACAATACTTTCAACATTAAGAAAACACCTTCTTCCTAAACAAGAATCTCATTTTATATGTAACATTTTACCATATTATTATATTTAATAACATGAATATCATATGCAGAGCTAGTTAACATAAAGTCTCTTTCCGGAACCAAGCAAGCAAAAGAACCCTTGCGGCAGTAGGGTTCAGCTAAGGATTCTTTTGCTTGAGTATGCGTCTTTTTATACATCGTTGATATGACTACGTTCTTTAGGTAGTTGAAAGAAACGAGAATGTATAAAAAGAGCTCCTTTTATACATATGCAGCAGCAAGAAAAATATAAATGAATTGGAAAATTATGATACAATTTGATGGTTATGGCATTCATTCTTCAACGAGTGTGAATCCTAAAAAGCAACCTCACTCCTATGACAAAAATGAGGTTGCTTTTACTTTTGGTATATTAAGAACAAAAACTAATCAGTTGAAGTAATCTTCTTTAATTCATTCAACAATTCATCAATTAATTGACTGATTAGAATTGTATTATGGCTAGTAAATCCTTCTTCTAATCCTACTTTAACCATAAGTTCTCTTGCTGCCTCTATATCTACAAGTAAAGCCTTCCTTAAAGTACTGTTATATCTATATCTTTGCAATTATGTAGTCACCTATCCCTCTAACTTGTAAGTCTTTGTTTAACAATAACTGGATTTTTACCGTATAACAATAATTGTTCCTGTAAAAGCCGATTAAGAGCATAGAATGAGGGTTTTAGGGTTTAAATAGTTATGTTTTTATACTTAATACATATTTTGATTCACGAACTTATGGAAAATAGTGAGTTCATAAAAGTGTACTTTTACGGACGTTTTGATAGGAATTTCTTAACGCTATAAACCTATATTTCCTTACGGTATTCCAATAACAGAGACAAATAAAACTCTTTTGAAGTTAGCGAGTATGACCATACGTCGTGTCATCCATCTATGAAGTCTCTTGAAAAATCATCTCTACATAAATTAGACGTCTTTAGCTCCTTTTACTACTGTTAAGTACAAAAAATCGTACTAGGGCAATAAAAATTGCCCTCTTCATAAATAAGAGTAATGATTTTATCATTGTCTATGCAAGTGATTTCTTTGAAAATAGTCCCAATTCAAATCGATAATCATAACAAAATTAGATGTAAATTTAATATTTAGGAAAGAAAGGAAGAATATCATTATGAATAATACAATTGAATTACTTTCTAATCATACCTCTATTCGTTCTTTTACAGATCAACCTTTGACAGAGGAACAACGAGATGCAATCTTTAAGGCAGCTAATCAAACTTCATCTTTCAGCCTTCTACAGGCCGTTTCTATCATTAGGGTTACAAATCCAGATCTTCGAAAACAAGTGATGCAACTCTCTGTCAATCAACCGTATATTGAAGAGGCAGCAGAGTTTTGGATTTTTTGTGCAGATTTTAACCGAAATCATCAAATAGCTCCCAAAGTAGACCTGGACTATATTGAATACCTTTTGATAGGTTCATTTGATGCTGGGCTCATGGCTCAAAACGCCTTAACTGCAGCCGAATCAATGGGACTCGGTGGTGTCTATATCGGTGGAGTAAGAGCTAATATTGCAGAATTAACCGAGGTATTAAATTTGCCAAAGTATGTGGTTCCTCTAGTAGGGCTATGCATAGGCCATCCGGCAGGAGAGAAACCTGGACTAAAACCACGTTTGCCTCAATCAATGGTCATGTTTGACAATCAGTATCAACCATTAGATGAAGAAAAATTAGAAATTTATGACCAACAGATGCGTGAGTATTACCAGGATCGTCCTGTTAAAGCTCCTTTCACAGTAAAGAAAGTAAAGGGATGGAAAGATCATATTGAGGATCATCTTGAAAGAAGTAAACTGCCTTTTATGCTTAATTATTTAAACAAACAAGGGTTTGCTAAAAAATAAACTTTTACAATTTGCGTAAAATACACGAGATTACGGATTATTGATCACTTTTTAATGATAGCTGGAATAGAACTGACTTACATTAAAGTAATATATTTATTTTTCATAAAACAATATTTAAAGGTAAACAAAGAGCGTAAACCCAATAAATAAAGAAGGGTTTACGCTCTTTGTTCTAATATTTTTTATATAAATTAGCATTTCTGCTTACATATACAAAGATATTCTTCAGCTTAAAATTAATATTATGTTTATTAGGTTTGTATCACATACGAATAAGTATTAATACCTAAAGATAAAAAAGACTATTACAAGTAATAAACTTAATTTGGTAATCATTTCGCCTATAATTAAAATAAGTTAAAATAAATGTATGATGTGTTAAGAGAAAAGAGGGAAAGGGAATGAAACCAACAATATATGATGTAGCAAAAGAAGCTGGTGTATCCATTTCAACCGTTTCTAAAGTATTAAATAATACAGGGAGTATTGCAGAGAAAACCAGAAAAAAGGTTAGGGATACCATGCACCAATTAGACTATCAACCTAGTGTGGTAGCGTCCGTCAAAAAGCGTATTCAAACTATTGGGCTTTTGATACCTAATATTGCAAATCCTTTCATGGCAGAGATAGCAAGGGGTATTGAAAATCATGTTAAGAAGTTCGGTTTTAGTTTAATGATTTGTAGTACGGACAATGATTTAAAAAATGAGATCGAATACATCTCTATATTAAAACAAAAGTATATAGATGGTATTATAATTGCTACCGGATTAAAAGAGGATAAAGCCATTAAGGAGCTCCTTAAGGCTGACATTCCAGTTGCATTACTTTCGAGGGATGTATCTTCGCTTGCTGTGGATGCAGTATTAGTAGATGATTTTCTGGGAGGGTATGAGGCTACAGAATACTTAATAAGTTTAGGACATAAAAGAATTGCAATGATTACTGAAGACATTAAGTTTCCAACGATAGGAGCAAGATTTGAGGGATATAAGCAAGCTCTCGAGAAAGCAGGATTGCCATATGAGGAAAGTTTAGTGTCTCTCAATAATACTTCACTTGATGAAGGAAAGCAGTCTACACGTGAACTTCTACATTTGTCTATTCCCCCGACAGCTATTTTTGCCTCAACCGAATTTCTTGCGATTGGAGCAATACAAGGTGCGCGTGAACTTAAGATAAAAGTTCCGCAAGATCTATCAATTATTGGGTTTGACGACACGGTCCTATCGACAATTTGTGATCCTCCTTTAACTACTATAGCTCAACCTATTCATGAAATGAGTAAGAAGGTTGTTGAACTATTGATAGAGGAGATTGAAGATTCGAAGGAGACGAAGCAACGAATCGTTTTATCTCCAAAATTAGTGGTTCGTGCATCTACCTCTCATAATAAAACGAATACATGAATGTAAATAAGATAATTAAACCTTGTAGTAATTAATACCGTTATTAAAGCTTAAAGTTAGATATTTATGTATTGAATAATCAATTTTTAGAAGTAAAAAAGGCTACACATCTTGCTTTGAAGCTGTGTAGCCTTTTTTGCTATCTTTTTTAAAAAGAAGAAAATCAATAATCTTAAATCATAAGAACATTTATATATCTTCTAAAATATCTATAGCGAATTTAACTTGTTAGAGATGGTCTTGTGCTTCATTAATTCAACTAACAACGTATTAATCTATTCACTATATGTCTTTACGCTTCTCTAAAATCTTCGTTTGATATAGGTAAAATATTGCTAATTATTCTATATAATAAAATTCATTCTACGCAAAAAATATAGTTATTTATGGACAATCCATTTAAAGCTTTCCTCTTAACTTTATTAATCTATCATGGTAACTACTTATTGATTTTAAGGAAATTCCGAAAGGAAAGAACTTTCCTTATTTTCAGAAGTACTTGTATGGATTTTACTAACACTTATAAAAAACATACAGTTATTTTACTATTGTTAAGATGCTTAGGAAAGACATTTAATCTAGAAAACCAGTCATAAGGTATAGAATCATGTTATTATTTAAATTTTTAAAAAATTATTGACAATAAAAAAACTAGAGGATAAACTCATTATCAAGGAAAGAGCTTTCCTTTTTTGTTAGCTTGCTAATCATAACATGGTAGGTTAAACCAAAATATGAAAGCGCTACAAAAAAAGAATAGCAAGAAGATAGTAACTTTATTTAGTCTTAAGGGGGAAGAAAGATGAAAGAAGTTAGAATTGGTCTGGTTGGTGCAGGGCGTATGGGAAGTTTTCATGGAAGAACAGTGGCTCGTAAAATCTATGGGGCAAAGCTTAACGCGATTGCTGATCCAGTTTCAGGAGCTACTGAAAGACTTGCAAAAGAACTCGGAGTGTCAAAGGCATATACAGATCCAAAGGAAATGTTCCAAGATCCACATATTGATGCAGTAGTTATTGCAGCTCCTGCTCGTTCACATGCAGATCTTGTTGTAGCTGCTGCTAATGCAGGGAAAGCAGTTTTCTGTGAAAAACCAATGGCAATTACCCTAGAAGAAGCAGATAGAGCCATATTGGCAGCAGAGGAAGCAAACGTTCCCTTACAAGTAGGCTTTAATCGTCGTTTTGCTTCAGATTTTAGAGCTGCTTATAACGATATTGTAGAAGGTAAAATTGGAACTCCACAGTTATTGAGATCATTGACACGTGATCCGGGATTAGGGGATCCTACTCCAATTCCAGAATGGACGATATTCTTAGAAACGCTCATTCATGATTTTGATGCTCTGCTCTATTTAAATCCAGGTGCAGAACCGATTGAAGTTTATGCAGTAGCTGATGCACTTGTACGTCCAGATTTTAAAGATAAAGGTCTCCTTGATACTGCGGTTGTTAACATCCGTTTTGATAACGGAGCAATTGCAACAGCTGAAGCAAATTTCCAAGCAGTTTATGGATATGATGTTCGCGGTGAAGTATTTGGTTCAGCTGGAATGGTGACAGCTGGAGGTGTTCAACAAACAAATACGATTCGCTACACTGCGGAAGGAATAAGTAGCGATACATACCGAAGAGACACTGAATTATTACATGATGCTTATGTCTCAGAACTCACTTCTTTTGTAGAATGTGTGCGTAATGAGAGTACCCCTTATGTAACAGGTAAAGATGCTCGCAGAGCTCTTTCAATTGCACTTGCTTGTATTGAATCTGTTAAGACAAATGCACCAGTGAAAATGAAGGAAAGTGTACAGTTGATTTAATTAAACTATCTCAATTACAAAATTCCTATTTTATCTGACCTAAAAAGAAAGCGATATCATTATGGATTTGATTCTTCTTTTTAGGTTTAGATTCCTGAAATGTATCACTTCTAAAATAAATCAAATGTGTAAAAAGGAGAATAGAAATGAAATTTTCAATTTGTAGTTGGACTTTTGGAGATATTCCTTTAGAAAAGACAATGGAGTTTGTTGCAAAAACTGGGTATGACGCAATAGAAATTAGAGCTGCAGTAGATGACTATAACTGGCGCGATATTAAACAATTAGCGAGAAATTTAGATCTAGAAATAAGTGGTTTGACAGGTGATACTGGTTGGCCAAACGAAGAACAAGATTTAGCCAATCGAAGCGAAGATAACCGAAAAAAAGCAGTCTCATACTTTGAAAGGCAAATCGAAGCTGTTAAGGAGGTAGGAGCAGAATATTTAGTTGTTTGTCCTTCTGCGGTTGGAAAAACGGCTCCAATGGGCGCGGATGGAGAGGACTGGAAATGGGCGATTGATTCTGTACAAAAATTAACGAAAAAAGCAGAGGAATTAAATATTACTCTTGTAATAGAGCCTTTAAACAGATATGAGAGTTGCATTGTTAATACAGGAACCGAGGCTATAAAATTTGTGAGAGAAGTTAATCACCCTAAAGTGAAAATGTTGTTGGATTCCTACCATATGAACATTGAAGAGCGAGATCTTGAATTTCCTTTTTTAGATGCACAGGATAACCTGCACATTCTTCATGTAGCTGATAGCAATCGAAGAAGTATGGGGCGTGGACTCATCGACTTTAAGCCATTTATCTCAGGGATAAAAAGGATAAACTTTGACGGATATGTTGTAGTAGAAGCAACAGCTCCCGGTTCAAATCCTTTTCAAGCGAATAAAGGAGCCAACATGAATAAGATTTATACGTTCGCCGAAGAAAGTTTATCGTTCTTACAAAATAACTTCATACCTGTAAAACAACTCTAAATAGTATTTCTTTGCTAAAAAAGATTCAACTAAAGGGGCGGATGGGTGGACCATGAATAAACAAAAAATGTATAGGTGGGTAATTTATTGTTTTGGTGCTTTAGGTGGGCTTTTATTTGGTTATGATACAGGGGTTATTTCAGGTGCTCTTCTTTTTATAAAGAAAGACATGGGGCTAACACCTTTTCTTGAGGGGTTAGTGGTAAGTGGCGTTTTAATTGGGGCCCTTATAGGCGCAGCTTTTAGTGGACCTGTAGCCGATAAATATGGAAGAAAGAAAACAATCATTATCCTAGGTGTACTATTTACGATTGGCGCAATTGGAACAGCTATTTCTCCTAATGTACATACTTTAATTGCGTTTCGTATTGAACTGGGAATAGCAGTTGGAGGAGCTTCAGGTATTGTTCCTCTATACTTAGCTGAAATGGCTCCAGCAAATATTCGCGGTAAGGTCTCTTCGTTAAACACGATTATGAATGCTCTTGGCATTTTTATGGCCTACCTTGTAAACTACATGTTTGCAGCTTCAGAAAACTGGCATTGGATGCTAGGATTAGCCGTTATTCCCTCTGTTTTATTGATGCTAGGAATGTTCTTTATGCCTGAAAGCCCAAGATGGCTTTGGCAGAATGTAGGTGAAGATGAAGCACGTAAAGTGCTATCTCTAACAAGGTATTCACACCAAGTAGAAGAAGAAATAAGAAGTATTATGCAGGTAAAGGCTGAAAAAAAGGTAAATTTAAAGCTGCTCTTTGCACCTGGATTACGTTCTATTTTATTTATTGGAATCGGCATTGCTGTATTTCAACAGATCATCGGAACCAATACAATTATCTACTATACACCAACGATTCTAAGTACAGCTGGATTCGGTTCTACAGCAGCGATTGCAGGAACAATAGGTATTGGAGTTTTTAATATATTGTTTACGATTCTTGGAATGCTCCTTATTGATAAAATTGGCCGTAAAAAGCTATTGTTAATTGGAAACATCGGTATGACAATTGCGCTGGGTACACTGGGAGTTGGAATGGTCTGGGTTGAAGTGCCGGTATGGTTGTTACTTACTTGCCTTTCCTTGTTTATTGTAGCCTATTCAGCAAGTTGGGGTATGGTCGTATGGGTCATTCTTGGTGAAATCTTCCCTATGAATGTGCGTGGCATAGCAATGGGGGTAGCAAGTACAGCTTTATGGCTTTCAAATATCGTCATCTCGATGTCATTCCCAGTACTTGTAGAGGCTGTTGGAGTAGGAGTCCTTTTCTTAACATATGCAGTTATTGGAGTTTTTGCTTTCCTCTTTGTTATGAAATATGTTCCTGAGACAAAAGGTCGAACGTTAGAAGAAATTGAACTAGAAATAGCATTTAAAAATAAACAAGCTGTAAGTTAACGTTATCTCCTGCTTAGAATTTAGTGCTTGTAATCTTAAAAGTTTTTTAATAAAAAGGGCTCATTCTTATAGCTAAAAAGAGAAATGAACCCTTTTTTATTAAATAAATTATTTAACTCCTGCTTATTACTCTACTCAGGTTTCTCCCCGAATTTTTTCCCGAAGTTCTCCATCATATCAAGTATCGGGATAAATTCACGCCCTTTAGTTGTTAAGGAATATTCTACACGTGGAGGTACCTCAGGAAAAACCTCTCGTTTAATTAGTCCATCTGTTTCTAGTTCTCTTAACTGTTTGGTCAGAGAACCTTGTGAAATATCCCATAAAAAAGCTTTAATTTCACTATAACGACGTTCTTTTGTTTTTAAGAACCAAAGGATAATATACTTCCAGCGTCCTGAAAGTATATTTTGGGTATAAGCTATGCCATATACTTCTCTTTCTTCCCTTATCCACTCTTCATCAAATCCATCCTTGCATATTCTTGACATCTTTTCACCTGCTTTCTACCCTTAAGTACAAAAAAATGTACTACGGCAATTTTTATTGCCTACTTTAAAAAAGTGAGAAATGATTTTATTCTAGTATATGTAACAAAGATACTCAATACATTTTTAATTTCTAATGAATATATGTTTATGGTTTGATAACCATACGATTGTGTAACTTTAAGCAGAATAATTCTTTTATATATAAATTCTTGAGGAGGAATTGTAATGAGATTTGGAATTATAGGCGCAGGATCAATTGGATCCATTATTTCTGAAAAATTAGTTAAGAACGGCCATAATATCAAAATTGCAGATGCAAGGGGAATTGAACATTTAGAAGGAAAAGAACTTGCTGGAACTCCTGTGCCCGTAGAGGATGCAATTAAAGATATTGAAGTTCTTATAATATCTCTTCCTACAAAAGCAATACCAAGCATTCGGAACATTATCAATCAAGTCGGGGAGGAAGTAATCATTGTAGATACTTCAAATTACTATCCTTTTAGAGACGATAAAATTGAAGAAA
The DNA here is from genome assembly GCF_029522095.1 of Priestia sp. Y58. Lineage (NCBI taxonomy): Bacteria > Bacillati > Bacillota > Bacilli > Caryophanales > Bacillaceae > Priestia > Priestia sp. Y58. The sequence continues at coordinate 44,029 of NZ_JAKWFL010000008.1, read as the reverse complement.
TCGAGAACGGAATGGTTGAAAGTGTTTGGGTTTCAAATCAATTAGGTAGACCTGTCATTAAAGCTTTCAACAACTTATTAGCCTATACTTTAGAAAATGAAGGAACATGCGAAGATTCTAGTGGACGAATTGCGATGGCAGTTGCTGGTAATGACTCAGCACAAAAACAAGTAGTCATGGACGTAGTAAACGAGCTAGGCTTCGATTTAGTAGACAGTGGTTCTTTAAGTGACTCTTGGAGACAACAGCCAGGAACTCCTGCTTACTGCACAGAGCTAACGAGAGATGAACTCACGAAAGCGTTGAAAAAAGCAAATAAAGAAAAAGCACCATTACTACGCGACAAAGTAATAGAAAATTTTACGCAAGAAAAGGATGTTGAATTCTCACATAAGGATGTTGTGAATCTAAACAGAGAAATATATAATTCATAAAACAAAAGGTGCACTCAGTTAGAGTGTACCTTTTTGATTGGAATAACCACATTTACTTCTAACTTTTAATGGATTATGGTAATCTTCTTTTACTTTCATAAATGTATTGAAATCCATATAAGAGAAAAGCCTTGTAAAAGAAATAAAGGAAGAATTGAAATGCATTAAATCGAACTAATTTAAATAATTTTATCTTTGTAAATAAAGTTTTAGCTAAAAATGAAAAAGATATTTGGAAAAGGGCATTTAGAATAATAAACTTTTTGAAATTTCCGTATGTCCATTTTAATGACCATAAAGCAACTGCAAGCATTGGACCAATTTTCATTATAAATAAAGGAATTTGGTTTATTATAAAAAGACCACCATTTAAATTTCTTTCCAATAGGAACATCAATACAATTTATTAAAAACACAAAGATAAAAGCCGGGAAAAATCTTTTTATACTTCGCCAGTCCAAAAAAGATATTGATATCCAAGAGAATAATACCATTACACCATTAAATAACCACTTGTTTTTCATTGACATATTTAAACTTCCTTTTATTTCTTTTTAATTTAGAATTTCTTTTTTTGAAAGGAAATATGCGTATCAAACGTACCTTATATATACAGATATATACAGTTATAGAATTACCTTAAACAGCAACCTCACTCCAATGCCCTTGGGGATGAGGCTGCTGTTTATTTTGGATATTATAATACCTTCTCTAAGAAAAGTCTTTACGCATTTCTCGTGTTCGAACACCATCTTCAATTTTTTCTGCAATGTCCATTAATCTTTCAATATCGGAAAAGGAATACATTCGGGTACCTGAAGAGTTTCGTTTTGGGAAAATAAGCTCTCGAGTTTCATAATAACGAACTTGTCTTTCTGATAAACCTGTCATTTCAGTAACGATTTTTATAGTCATAACTTTCTCATCTAAATACGGATGATTATTAGTCAAGAATATCCTCTCCTACTTCCATTCTTTATCAGTATTTATGTTATTAACTTTTAGGTTGTATATAGAAATGTAGTTTATTAAATATCCCATGTTATAAGCACTCTTTGGTAAAAGGGGATTGGGTTCCTATAAGTCACATTAAGGTAACTGATTTTGGAAAGCGAGTTTTCAAAAATCAATAATAATAAAAAAACGAAAGCTTCTAGATTACTGAAACTTGCATTGAGTCATTCATATATGTAAAACCAAAGTTAATTCCTTCACAGGGCGTTTTTCTTCATATTCAAAACATATAGCTGGTGTTTTTCTTGATAAAAATAGTGAATTTTTTACCTAATGAACAAATTATGGCTTTAAGAGGACTATGTAACCAAGCTTGTTATTTCTTTTATCCCAACTATTTAATATCGTGTAAAATATAGTGCTATGACTAATGAAATAGGTTAATACGGTGTAACTAGTTTAAATCTGATAAATAAAAAGACTTGCTTTAGATAAAAAGCAAGTTAAGAGAAGGATAATCACTTTGGTGATTCCATTATAATCCAGTAACTATAATGAAGTATTAAAATATAGTTAAAAACTGATTAAAAGTAAATTAATTCATAAAAAGTATTAATTAACCTTTTAGTTTAAGTTAAAGTAATTTCAATAATTCAAAGAAAATCCTTAACTTCATTTCTTTAGCATTTTAGAATAGAATCACATTAAAAGTCCGTAAAAGTATACCTTTACGGACTTATATTTGGTATATAAAATCTATCATTTTTATTGTTCGTTTAAGTTTCAAAATAAATTACGAACGTCTTCCGAAATTCATAAACTTTTACGAACGTCTTTGGTAAAATAAAAGGAAGAGAAACGTAAAAGGAGTATAAAAATGGAAAATAGAAGATTTGGATATATACGTGTAAGCAGTCGAGATCAAAATGAAGGGCGCCAACTTCACTCCATGCAAAAAGTGGGTATTTCTCCTCGTGATATTTTTATCGACAAACAAAGTGGAAAAAATTTTAATAGAGAACAGTATCAATTACTAAAACGAATGATTCGTAAAGGTGATATTCTTTATATTCATTCTTTAGATCGTTTCGGTCGTAATAAAGAAGAAATCTTACAAGAGTGGAATGCGATCACAAAAGAGGTTGAGGCGGACATTGTCGTCTTGGATATGCCGTTGTTAGATACGACTCAGTATAAGGATAGTTTAGGAACCTTCATTGCCGATTTAGTTCTTCAAATTTTATCTTGGATGGCTCAAGAAGAACGAGATCGTATTCGCAAGCGCCAGCGAGAGGGAATTGATGCTGCGGTGACTAAGGGAATTTCTTTTGGACGACCCAAAGCTCAAGTCAACGAAGAGTTCATTGAAGCTTATAATCGATGGAAGAAAAAAGAAATTACAGCTGTACAAGCTATGAAAGAAGCGAATGTAAAAAAGACAACATTTTATAAATTAGTAAAGCAATATGAGAGTACTTTAGAAAAGGTCAATGTATAGTAGAAGAAACTTACCGAAAAGAAGATTTTGTGTATGAAATTAAAAGCTTCCTCTTTAGCAGCAAATGTTCGGGGAGAAAAGTACACGCATATTCGTCACTATAGCCTTTCTGAAGCCCCTGGAAAGGATTATTATCGAATCAGTGTAAAACGAGAAGATGCACATGACGGTGCTTCAGCAGGAATCGTGTCAAACTATTTACATAAACAAGTTCAGACAGGAGATACTCTTAAGTTCTCAGCTCCCGCTGGAGATTTTGTACTTGATCACAGTGAACTTCCCGTTGTGCTAATTAGTGGAGGTATAGGTATTACACCTTTGCTTAGTATGCTGAATACCATTGTAGAAAAACAACCTACACGTAAGGTTACCTTTCTTCATGCAAGTATTAATGGGAAAACGCATGCTTTTAAAGAACATGTGGCTCAACTAAATAGAAATAACGAAAATGTTACCTCCTTCATCTGTTATAGCTCGCCTAATGAAGGGGATCGACTTGGCACTGATTTTGATAAAGAGGGTTATATTGATTTAGAATTGTTACAATCCGTTGTTCCTTCAAAAGAAGCTGTCTTTTATTTCTGCGGATCCATTCCGTTTATGGAAGCTATTCTTAAAGCACTACATAGATGGGATATACCAAACGAACGTATTCATTACGAGGTATTTAGCCCTGTAGCCATTTTAGGAGAAAAATAAAGAAGTAATTGTTACCAGTAAACGGAAAATGTTTGATTAAAACACACGTCCTGTTTAAATAAATACGCTGTAAAAAAGCACTCATAAGCGTGCTTTTTTACTTTGCCCTAAGGAATGATTCTACAAACGATGATGATACATATAAGTATTTCTACACTCTCTGCGTACAAAAAACTGGAAAAAATTCTCTTCGGTAATTTATAATAATAGAAAACTATGTCGAATCCTAACTATTGGAGAGATTACTATATGAGAAGACTACTTCCTTTTATAATTTTTACCATTTACTGCATTCCATATGTTTATTTATCTATGCGAAAAGATTTTGAGGATGATTCAAAGGTAAGCTATATAATCATGGCCATAGTTACACTAGCACTGTCTTATGTAAGTGGGCTTATTAGAGCGGATTTATCACTTATTTTAGGAAATATAATTTCTTTTAGTACTTCATATTTTTATAATGCATTAAGGCTGCCTGATTCTAAATGGGAGAAATATTTTTCGCCCTTTAATTCTGTCGAACAAGTAGTACTGATAAGCCTTGCGGCGCTTGTGCTGCAGGTGATTATTTATACACTTGCTAGAAAACGAGCTAAGAGATACATTCGTAACGCTATGATTTCAAAATAGCAAAAAAGAGAGTTAGTCATTTGATGGGCTAGACTCTTCAGGTGACTAGCTGAAAGAAGGGGGAAAAAGAAATTTATTCTGTATGAGAAGATGAAATGATTAAAAACATTGAAAAGAATTCTCTTGCGGTCAAACTAGGCGGGAAGAATAGCAGCGTTATGAGGCGTGTGCTTATCTGCTTTAAAAAGGATACAAATCAATTAGATAAGTTAGTTATACAACTTCCAAATATGTAAACGCAAACAAAAAGGCGTGTATTTCTCCTCCTACTTTAATTATACCACATAAAAAAACGCCGATATAGACTGTTTATTCTCATTTACTGCTGGTAAAATCAATAAAACATTACCGGTTAGGAGAGATGTTGAATGAACTCTTTAGTTCTTAGCTTTCAAGAAATAGAAGAAACACAGCTTTCACTTGTTGGAGGAAAAGGCTTGAATTTAGGGGCGTTATCAAAAATTCAAGGAATACAAGTACCGGAAGGATTTTGTGTGACAGCGGCCGGGTATCAAAAAGCCCTTGAACAAAATGAAACGTTTCAAGCGTTACTGAACCAGCTGACGATGCTAAAAGCTGTTGACCGAGATCAAATTGGTGAAATTAGCGAAAAAATTCGCCAAATTATTCTGGAAATAAAAATTCCTTCTGACGTTATAAAAGCAGTTATTCATTCTCTCTCTCAGTTTGGGGAAGAGCATGCTTATGCAGTTCGTTCAAGTGCGACAGCTGAAGATCTGCCACATGCTTCTTTTGCTGGTCAGCATGACACCTATTTAAATATCAGAGGCAAAGAAGCCATCCTTGAGCACATTAGCAAATGCTGGGCTTCCCTGTTTACAAATCGCGCGGTAACCTACCGGATTAAAAATGGATTTGACCATAGTCAAGTGCACGTATCGGTTATTGTTCAACGAATGGTTTTCCCGCAGGCTTCAGGTATTTTATTTACCGCTGACCCAATTACTTCTAACCGAAATCTGTTATCAATCGATGCGGGCTTTGAACTTGGAGAAGCGCTGGTGTCAGGTTTGGTCTCTGCCGATTGCTATAAAGTAAAAGAAGGAGAAATCGTCGATAAAAAAATAGCAGCTAAAAAGGTAGCTATTTATGGATTAAAAGAAGGGGGAACAGAAACGAAGGAAGTTCATTTCGATCTGCAAAAAATGCAAGCGCTCACTGACTTTCAAATTTTACAGCTAGAACGCGTTGGAAGACAGCTTGAAGCTTATTTTGATTGTCCTCAAGATATCGAGTGGTGCTTGGCTGATGATACATTTTATATTGTCCAAAGTCGTCCAATCACTACTTTATATCCAATTCCTGAAGCAGATGATCAAGAAAATCACGTGTATGTATCTGTTGGACACCAACAAATGATGACCGATGCCATGAAACCACTGGGATTGTCTTTTTTTCTGTTAACGACTAATGCACCTATGCGTACAGCCGGTGGAAGGCTATTTGTCGATGTCACGCCTATGCTGGCTTCCCCTGACAGCAGAAAAAGGATGTTAGGTGCCATGGGACAACATGATCCGCTCATGAAAGACGCACTTACAAGCATAATGGAGCGGGGAGACTTTATAAAACCTTTACCAAATGATCAAAGTTCCGGTAAAAGCAATAAAAGCGTGCCGCCTACGAAGCCTAAGGCACAAATCGAAAACGACTCGACGATCGTTTCTGACTTGATCAAGAAGAATCAAGCATCAATAGAAGAGCTAAAGCAAACCATCCAGACGAAATCTGGGTCGGAGTTAGTCGATTTTATTTCAGAAGATATCAGGATATTAAAGAAGATTTTATTTGATCCACAAAGTACAGCTGTGTTTATGACCGCTATGGATGCTTCATCATGGATCAATGAAAAAATGGAGACGTGGCTAGGTGAAAAAAACGCAGCAGACGTGCTTTCTCAATCTGTACCAAACAATATTACTTCAGAAATGGGTCTGGCGCTATTGGATGTCGCAGATGTGATTCGTCCTTATCCAGAAGTCATTCATTATTTAAAACATGGAAAAGATGATAACTTTTTGGAGAAACTGGTTAAGTTTGAAGGCGGAGAGAAAACTCAAGACGCTATCTATGATTATCTCAGCAAATACGGAATGCGATGTCCCGGCGAAATCGATATTACGAAAACTCGATGGAGCGAAAAGCCGGCTGCACTTATTCCTGTGATTCTTGGTAATATTAAAAACTTTGAGGCTAACGCTAGCAAACAAAAATTTGAAAAAGGCCTGCAGGAAGCCTTAAAAAAAGAGCAAGAGCTATTAAATCGATTAAAGCAATTGCCAGCGGTTGTCGGAGTAGAGAATGCTACTCGGCTGATAAAAGACGGACAGCGAATTCGCGTACATGGAACAGAAGGGTATATTGAACTATTGTAAAAACTAAAGATGCTTGCGCTGTTTTTCTTCTTTATTAATAGATGAAAATTTGTGTAGATTTCTATGCGTATCTTCAGGTAATACAAAAAGGCAGGCCATTATAACGGCCTGCCTTTTTGTATTGGTGACGCAGTAGATTAAAACGTCAAATGATGACTTTTTTTACAGCCGACTGCTGCACATGCTCCATAAACAGTTTGAACAAGTTTAGCATTGAAGTATGTTCTTTTGCCATCATTTCTGGATGCCACTGGACGCCGACTACAAATTGATTTCCTTGTTTTTCAATGGCTTCAATGACTCCGTCTTTTGCCCATGCGGAAACTTCAAAGCCTGGCGCTACGTCTTTAATCGCTTGGTGGTGAAATGAATTAATGAGAGCTTGATTACCGTAAAGGTCATGCAGGCGTGTTCCGTCTTTAATCATGATGGAATGAGAAGGGTCGCTTGTATTGTTGTATTGATCATGTTTGATAAATGACTCTTTAATGTCTGACATATCTTGATAAAGAGTGCCGCCGTAAGCAACGTTTAAAATTTGTAAGCCGCGGCAAATTGCTAATACCGGCTTTCCATGATCAATCACATGCTTTAACAATAGCTGTTCAGACTGATCTCGTGCTAAAAAAGGTGAACCTGTTTTAGTTGTCGGTTCTTCACCGTATAAAAGGGGATTGACGTCTTGTCCACCTGATAAAATCAACCCGTCTATACTTTCTGCCTGCGCTTTAATCATTTCTTCGTCTTCTAACACTGGCAAGACAAAAGGAACTCCGCCGCTGAGCGCTGTTGATTCGATATAGTCGTTATTTACATACGCTCGCTTATAGCCTGGAAAGCGTCCTCCTTGATCGACAATAATGCTTCCTGATATACCAATTAAAAATCCCACTGTTGTTTTCTCCTTTTTTGTTAAATTACCATTTCTTGAGATGTTTTTTCTTTTTTACTGCGTTGATAAAGTGTTCTCAATTGCTTGCTCTATAAGAAATAAATGGTTCTTTTGTTCAACTATTATACATATATACCATATTTATTTAATAGAAAATGGTATAATAGCCTCTGTATGTTAAAAATACTAATTGCCAAAGGTAGAAGGTAGTGCTACAATTGTTCACATTCCTACTATTCTTCTTATTATAGTCGGATTAAAATTTTATACAAGGAAATAGGAGTGATTTTAGTGAAAAGGACTTATTTACTTTTCATCTCTCTTTTAACCATTGTCCTCATGGTAGCAGGGTGCAGTGGTAACGCAAGCAAAAATTCTTCAAGTGAAAAAGAAGGAAAAGAAGGCGGAACGCTAAACGTCGCGTCTCAAAGTGAGCCAGCAACGCTAGATGCTCAAATTACTGGGGACTCAGATGTGAAAGACGCAACGCGCAGTATCTACGAAGGACTAATGATTTTAGACGACAAAGGAAATCCTAAGCCTGACTTAGCGTCTAAAGTAGATATTAGCGACGATAAAAAAACATACACGTTCCAATTAAGAAAAGGGGTTAAATTCCATAATGGTAAAGAAATGACTGCAGATGACGTTGTCGCTTCTATTAACCGCTGGATTAAGCTATCGTCTCTTGGAAAAACAAACTTCTCTGGTGCTGAAATGACCAAAACCGGTGATTATACGGTAGAACTTCATTTACCATCGCCAAATGTTAACACGCTTTCTTTATTAGCTGATCCAATCCCCGCAGCAGCTATTTTACCAAAAGAAGTGGTTGATAATGCATCTGATGAAGGGATCAAAGACTACATAGGAACAGGTCCATATAAAGTAAAAGAATGGAAGAAAAATCAATATCTTTTATTAGAGAAATTTAAAGATTATTCTTCGAAAGGCCGCGAAGTTAAGAAAACTCCTCACGTCGATGAAATTAAGATTAGTTTCGTAAGCGATGAGTCAACTAGGATTTCTGGTATTACAACCGGACAATTTGACGTTGCGCTATCTGTATCAAGTGATAATGCCAAACAAGTTGAAGGCAGCCAAAATGCAAAAGTAGAAACATCACCAGGCGGATTTATGGGACTTTTCTACAACGCAGATAAAGGCGTCTTTAAAGACATCAATGCACGAAAAGCAGTTAACGCAGCTCTTAACTCAAAAGATATCTTAGACAGTTCTTACGGAAGCTCAGATTATTACAAGCTTTCTTCATCCATTGTGAACAAAGAGTATCCAAATTACTACAGTACAGCTGGAAAAGAAGAATATAACCAGCATGATAAGAAAAAAGCAAAAGAATATTTGAAGAAATCTGGTTATAACGGAGAAGAAATTCGCTTAATGGCGTCTCGTGATTACCAAGATCAATACAATACAGCTGTTGTGGTTCAACAAGAGTTAAAAGACATTGGTATGAATGTAAAATTAGAAGTATACGACTGGGCGACATTCAGCGATAAAATGAGTGATACAAGCCAATGGGACATCTATCCTGTTGACTGGAATGCTCGTTCTACCATCTTCCAAGGATTCTGGACTACAAAAGGTACATCAGTTGAAAAATCAATGGACTACTTAAACAAAATTAAAGCTGCTCCTTCTGTTAAAGAAGCTCGCGGTGACATTGATGCGATTCAACAATACGTATGGGACGAGCTTCCATTCACGCTTATTGGTCATAAAGTGAACATCAATGCTGTTTCTAACAACGCAAAAGGCTATGAGTATAATTTAGGTCCAATTTTCTACAATATGAGTTTAACAAAATAATATCTTATTATTCTAATAAACAGGGAGCTTATGCTCTCTGTTTTAGAAAGGAGTTTACGATGGGAGCTTATACACTTAAGAGACTTTTTGCACTAATTCCTGTTTTATTCATTGTATCTATTGTTGTGTTCTTAATTACGCGCTTAACGCCTGGGAGTCCCGCAGCAATCATTTTAGGACAAGGCGCAAGTCCGGAACAAATTGCAGCGCTGAGCAAAGAAATGGGATTGGATGAACCTGTTATTAATCAATACTTTATCTGGCTATCTAATATTTTTCACGGAGATTTTGGCTATTCCTACTTTTTAAATAAACCTGTGCTCGGGGCAATTTGGGATAATGTAGGTCCTACGGTTTCTCTAGCTATACTCGCGCAAATTTTTGGCGTGGCGTTTGCTTTACTATTTGGTATATATGCAGCTAAACATAAAGGAACGATTCGTGATGAAAGCATTATGGGAGCCAGCCTTTTAGGTATTTCCATTCCTAGCTTTCTTCTCGGTTCATTCCTTATTTTGCTTTTTGCGGTACAGCTTCGAATTTTTCCTGTTTCAGGATACGTTCCGTTAAATGCTGGATTATTTGAGTATTTAAAGTACTTAGTTTTACCAACGATTACGCTTGGAGCGATTCAAGCTGCATTAATTACGCGTATGACGCGTTCCTCTTTACTTGATACCATTTCTGAAAACTTTGTTAAAACGGCAAAAGCAAAAGGATTAAATGAACGTACAATTATGCTTAAGCACACGCTGCGCGTGAGTTTTTTACCGATTTTAACAGTTATCGGAGAATCATTTGCGGGACTTGTGACCGGAGCGGCGGTAACAGAATCATTATTTAACATCCCCGGGTTAGGTCAGCTGATTGTTTCATCAATTGAACGCCGTGATTACGCGCTTATTCAAGGAGCCGTACTTTTAATTACGGTTGCTTATGTGGTCATCAATTTAGTTGTTGACTTGCTGTATGCCGTGATCGATCCGCGTGTACGCAATTCTTATCATGATTAAAGGAGGGTGATGAATGTGAACGCACAACAAAATACAGAGACCATTTCAGTAACTGCAAAGAAAAAAAGAAACCTAGCGGTAGCGCGTTTTTTCTCAAATCGCTTGCTAGTAAGAGGAGCGATACTTATTTTATTATCTATTTTGATTGCTGTTTTTGCTCCGCTCATTTCTCCTTTTGGCAGCTTACAAATCGATCCTGCAAATCGATTAGCACCGCCGTCAAGCACGCACTGGTTTGGAACGGATAACTTTGGACGAGATGTATTTAGTCGGACAATGTACGGCGTCAGAATATCGTTAATGATTGGAGCAGCAGTAACAATTATTGCTACTGTACTTGGTTTAATCGTTGGACTTTTATCTTCTTATTATAAAATTCTCGATTATATTTTAATGAGAATTTGTGACGGCTTGTTTGCTTTTCCATCTATTTTACTAGCAATTGCCATCATGTCTGCTTTAGGACCTAAAACAAGCAACGTTATTATCGCACTGAGCCTTGTATTTATTCCTTCGATTGCGAGAATTGTTCGTTCAGCTGCGCTTGTTGTAAAAGAAAAAACGTTTATTGAAGCGCTAAAAGCTCAAGGAGCAAGCTCACTTCGAATCATTTGTTTTCATATGGCACCAAACGTCTTATCACCTTTAATCGTTCAAGTAACATACGTGTTTGCCGTGACGATTTTAACAGAGGCTTCTCTAAGCTTTTTAGGAGCGGGAATTCCTGCGCCAACGCCAAGCTTAGGAAATATGCTGTATGACGGAAAGCTTGCGATTTACAACGCATGGTGGATGACCGTGTTTCCGGGTGTATTCATCATTTTAATTGTACTCGGTCTTAATTTATTTGGTGACGGTCTGCGCGATTGGTTAAATCCGAAAAACGTAATGATGAAGAAAAGGAGGAAAAAACGTTGAGTAATGCCCTTTTAAAATTAGAAGACTTACAAGTAACTTTTACAACGTATAGCGGAGAAGTAACGGCTGTGGACAATGTATCTCTTCAATTAAATAAAGGAGAAGTATTAGGCATTGTCGGTGAATCCGGATCTGGAAAAAGCGTAACGTCCGAATCTATTCTTCAGCTATTAGATGAAGACCTAACAAGCTACGATGGTAAGATTTTGTTTGAAGGAAAAAACTTATTGGACATGTCTTCAAAGCAAATTCAAAAGCTAAGAGGAAACGAAATCTCAATGATTTTCCAGGATCCCATGTCGTCATTAAATCCCGTTATGCCAATTGGAAAACAAATTGCTGAAGTGATTCGTCTGCATCAAAAAGTCTCTAAAAAAGAAGCGCAAAAGAAAGTCGTAGAGCTTTTGAGACTAACTGGCATTCCGTCTCCAGAACAGCGAGCAAAAGAGTATCCTCATGAAATCTCGGGAGGAATGAGGCAGCGCATTATGATTGCGATGGCTTTAGCCTGCGAGCCGAAGCTTCTTATTGCTGATGAGCCAACAACGGCTTTAGACGTAACCATTCAAGCGCAAATCCTTGACCTTATGATGGATTTAAAAGATAAGCTCAACATGGGCGTGCTGTTCATCACCCATGACTTAGGAGTTGTCGCTAATATTTGTACAAAAGTAGCCGTGATGTATTTAGGACAAGTGATGGAAGAAACGGACGTTAAAACGCTGTTTTCAAAGCCGCTTCATCCTTATACAATGGGCTTAATTAAGTCGGTTCCTCACTTAGATGGCGACAGAACACAAGAGCTTTCGTCTATTCCAGGAACGGTTCCGCCGCTTTCAAACGTGCCAGACGGCTGTCGTTTTGCACCAAGATGCCCGTTTGCAACGGAAAAATGCCATAAAGAAGTGCCTGTTTTAGAGCATGCCGATGAGACGCATCGCGTTCGATGCTGGCACTATGAAAAAATTCAAGAAGGAGAGGTTGCGTATGTCTAGTGAAGCAAAACAGCAAAGCGTGAAGCCCTTGCTTGAAGTTCGCAACCTGCAAAAATACTATCCGGTTCGTTCTGCTTTAGGAAAAGCGAAGGGACAAATCAAAGCGGTTCAAGATGTATCCTTTGACATTTATGAAGGCGAAACGTACGGATTAGTAGGTGAATCTGGCTGCGGGAAAAGTACAGCAGGGCGCACGCTTTTAAAATTAGTAGAACCAACGGGCGGAGAAGCACAGTTTAATGGAGAAAGTATTTTCGAATCTAAAGCATCACGCTTACGAACGATTCGTAAAGATTTACAAATGATTTTCCAAGATCCGCATACTTCTCTTAATCCAAGAAAAAAAATTGGTGCTTCCATTCAAGAAACATTAACAATTCATAATGTAGGCGTAAAAAGCGAACGAAAGAAGCTTGTCATTGAGTTATTAAAAAAGCTTGGATTTAACGAAGAAGATTACAACCGCTATCCGCACGAATTTTCAGGGGGGCAGCGCCAGCGCATAGGCATTGCGCGTTCATTGATTTTAAATCCAAAGCTTATCATTTGTGATGAGCCGGTTTCAGCGCTGGACGTATCCATTCAAGCACAAATCTTAAACTTACTGCGCAGTTTGCAAAGAGAAATGAAGCTTTCATATCTCTTTATCTCCCACGATTTAAGCGTCGTAAGACATATTGCAGATCGCGTTGGCGTGATGTATTTAGGAAGATTAGTAGAAGAAGGGCCAACAGATGAGATTTTTTCAAACCCTCGTCATCCTTACACAAAACTTCTTTTATCATCTGTCCCGGCAATTCACGAACATGAAAAACGCGAAAAAATTGAGGTTAAAGGTGAAATTCCTTCTCCTCTTAATCCACCTTCAGGCTGTGCGTTTCATAAAAGATGCCCGTTCGCATTTGACCGCTGCATGAAAGAAACACCTGAAGATACAGTGATTGACAGCCATCATAAAGTAAAATGTCATCTTTATAGTTAAGGTGAAAAGCTGTAGCGATAGGGAAAACCTACGTATTGATACAGCAGCACAATCGAATAAATAGAAATGAAAAAGTCACTAGTGTCTCTAGTGGCTTTTTTTGTAAAAACAGTAGGTTCAATGGGTTGAGAAAAGTCATTATTTAGCATATTAGATTCATTTTTATATAAAAAACGAATATTTTAATGATAATATAGTTCTATAAATATACATAAAAAGGAGTTTTTGGATGGAAAAAGAATCTTTTGTTTTGGGGATTTCATTACTGTTATGTATAGGTAGCTTAACCGGGTGTGATTTTTTAGATGAAAAGGAAGCTGCTACAAGCAGTCAAGCAACTGAGGAGAACGCAATGAAGAAAAATGCAGAACTAACAGGAGAAGGTAACCAAGCAATCAAGAAGAAAGAGCCTCAAGATAATGCTACGAAAGAGTCAGATGAAGAAACAAATAAAGTCGCAGAAAAAGAGAAAGACTCCTCAAAGCAAGGGAATAAACAGGAAGAAAATTCTACGAAAGCAGCAGAAAAAACTGAATCAGCACCTAGTCGAGTTGACTGGGGTAGCACGTGGAGCAGAAATATTGATACTGATCCTGCTGGAATAGATATTACTAATCTAAAAGGTAATACGTTTAAATTCAAACTAAATTCGAATCACTTAGATAACCCAAAAGATGTTAGTACAGGACTTGTAAGCGCAGGGGACGTGGAAGGAACTGCGAAGATTGAAGGGAATGTCGCTACTCAAACAACGGATGATATAGAAAGCGGTTGTATGATTAAGATGACTAACCATAAGAGTTATATCCAAGTTGAAGAGATTTCTAATTGTTCAAGAGCTGGAGGGATAGGTGTGTACTACGAAGGTAGATATCAAAGAGGTGATATAGTGCCACAAGAAGAGAACACTAACGACAATACGGTTTCAGAAGATGCCCAAGAAGAGAAACAAGACCAAGAAAAGAGCGAAGAATCAAGCACAGAAGAAATTCCATCAGGAAAATCACAAAATCTGTTGACACACGAAGAGGCAGAACAGCGTGTAAAAGAATTTCTGAGTTTATCAATGGATAATATGCATTATGTATATGATGGGGATACTCCAGAAGGGAATTATTCAATACGTGTCTATCAATATCAAGAAGCAACAGCGGATTCCACGGAACACGAAGCTTTTTATGGTTTTTATACAGTAAATCCGCAAACTGGAGAAGTAGCTGATGCATATGCCGATTTAAAAGAAAGCAACTAAAATATTTTTATAAACAAAATAACCCTTACTAACCTACCTATCCTAATATATGGTGATATGAAAACAAAACGTGTTATGATGGTATCGGTGATAATTATGGGTAAAAAAGCAGATAAAACGAATGTCATGCGAATTTTAGATCAGAAAAAAATTGAGTACAACTATTATTCTTATGACACTAAAAAGCTGAGTGGGGTACAGGTAGCTACTTCGCTCGGAGAGGATCTTGCTAAAGTCTTCAAGACACTTGTGACCGTAGGAAAATCAAAAGAACATTATGTCTTCATGGTACCGGTTGAAAAGGAGCTTGATTTAAAGAAAGCGGCAAAAGCAGCTGGTGAAAAGTCTTTGGAAATGATTCCTCAAAAAGAACTGTTGCCTCTTACAGGATATGTTCACGGCGGGTGTTCTCCTATCGGAATGAAAAAGCAGTTCACAACCTTCATTGACTCTACCGCAGAAGACTGTGAAACGATTTACTTTTCAGGCGGGCGTGTAGGTCATCAGATACAGTTACCACTAAGTGACTTATCAAAAGTAATTCGTATACGTCCGGCAGACATCACAAAAGATAGTTGAAATGTAGTTCCCTTGAGCGAAACGCACTTAGACATAAGCGTTTCGCTTTTTTAGCTGCTTTAATTACTGTTGGAATAACAAAAATAAAAGTAAAAATATAGAAAAATGATATTATATAGATAATATGTGGGGTTTTATAAAAAAACTAGGAGGAAGACAGAAATGATTAAATCAATTATTGGTGGGTTCATTTTATCTTTTATTCTTTTAGTAGCATGTACAATAGCTAACGTAAATTCAGAAACAGTACTTTTCACCGCTTTCATTATATTAGTGGGGCTAGCTCTTATCATATCTGGAGCAGCTGTAAGCGGTGATCGAATGAGAGCTAACCTTTCCACAGAATCAAAAATAGACAAGAAGTGGAGAATTACAAACTCTATAAACCTTATGCTAGCTGCCGCTCCAGTGCTTGGCGTATTTCTTCTCATTCATTACTTCGTATAGTTTATTCTTTGGTATGTAAGAGCAAGCCGCAAGGTCCTAAAAAAATAAACTAGTTCTTCATAAGATAATAGTGAAAAGAGGTGCTAGGGTGAAAGAAATTACTTCAACTGCAGTGAATCCAACAATAAAAAAGCTGTTATCTTATGCAACTTTAGAAGAGAAGGTTAATGAGGAGTATAAAAAATACACGTGTTTGCCAAGTCGGAAATTATATAGTATTGAAGTAAATGGAGAAACAGTTAGCTGTATAGGAGTTGAATTTCTTAACGCCAAGGAAGCTGTTATAAAGCATATAGCTGTTTTACCAAAAGAGAGAGGGAAAGGAATAGGAAGCAGCATGATTAGCTTTCTTTGTAAGAACTATGATATACATTCTATTTTTGCTGAGACAGATAAAGAGGCAGTAGACTTTTATTCTAATTTTGGCTTCCAAATAACAAGTTTAGGCGAAAAATATCTCGGAGTGGAACACTTTTTGTGTGAATTTAAAGTTCAATGAGATAAATTTTGGATTGCAAGAAAAAGAGAGCTGCAAGATGACCAATAACGAAAGCAAATAAAAGGCACTCAAAATATGATATAATACATTTAGCAGCTCATTATATTTATAGAGCTAAAATTACATTACATACAACTTAACATCAAAGAAGCTAAAGGCCGAGAGTAAAAGAATATTAATTACCGAACAAATATGTTTTGTTTGCGATAACAAAAAGCCTCTAGAAAGAGGCTTTTCTTTATAAAAAAGATTGACAGAATATTTCAATATCATTTTATTTTAGTTCTTGAAATTCCAATACCTTAAGAAATACATAATAATAAAAGACATTTTTCATCTACTTAACTAAAGGTTTTTTAAAAGGAGACAGCTATATCTTATGTATGTTACACTCCGCCCGTTTTGTTTTATTTTATCTATTATCTTATTTCTAGCTTATCTTCCGGTTTCTGTAAAAGCAGAAACTGTACCCAATAAAAAAGCAAATTACGCAGCCGAAAAAAAGACATACCGCATTGCTGGAGAAAAACATCTTGCGCCTTTTTCTTACGTGAACGATGAAGGAGTATTTACTGGTTTTAGTATTGATATGCTCAATCAAATAGTGAAAGAAGAGAATGTGAAATTTACATATATTCCAATGGATCTTTATCAAGCAACAAAAGCACTGCAAGAAGGTAAAATTGATGCCATTATGGGCTTGGAGTATTCGGCTAATCAAAATCAAGTGTTTAAGTTTTCCGATCCATATTTTACGATGGCAGATGCCGTAGTCATTCCAAACTCATTAAAATCCTCGGTTACATCTTTAACCGATTTACGAGGCAAAACAGTTGCCATGCGGGAAGATAAAATCTCCTTTGAACTGCTGATGAATGTAAGAAACATAGAGTTTCAAGTGGCTTTAAATCCAGAGGATGCGCTCAATCTCCTGTTTTTAAATCGGGCTGATGCTTTTTTTTCAAACAAGTGGACCGCGGAATTTTATCTTGAGAAATCAAAGAAAAAAGGACAGTACACTATACTCGATAATGTAGGAATACCTTCAGAGTTTGCGGTTGCAACCCGACCTGAAAACACAAAATTTTTATCGATCATTAACCGTTCAATTTCACGTATGCAGGCGGATGGAACATATCAAGAACTATATAGAAAATGGTTTGTTTCTTCTTCAGAAGAACGCCTAAAAGAATTGCGCAATTGGATTATTTTTCTTCTTATTATAGTTGTCTTAACACTAGGTAGTTTATTTACCATATATCTTTGGAACAAGCGATTAAAAAAAGAAGTAAAAAAACGTACATCGGCGCTTGCTGATGCGAATCAAAAGCTGCAGATTCAGCAAAAAGCAATTTCACAGGCGCATGCATTTCAGACACAAGTTATTAACCATATGTATTATGGAATTCTTACATTTGATCAATCGCTAAATCTTACAACTATCAATCAACGGGCAAAGGAAATTCTTCTTATAAAGGATGAAACATTTCAATCTAGTCATATTCATAAACATCCGCTTATTCAGCAAATTTTTAAAATGTATAAACCGATAAAGCAATCGCAAATGGCATTGCCATTTACAAAAGAAATTCAGCACAAACAAAATGGAGAAGTCTATTTTGTATTGTATCGAGTAATTCCGCTTTATGAAGATACAACTAAAATGAACGGTTATTTACTGACACTAGCCGATCGTTCTGAAGAAAGACTGCTTGAGAAGAAGTTAGCAACTCAAGAGAAAATGCGTGCGTTAGGTCAGCTGGTCGCAGGGGTAGCACACGAAATTCGTAATCCGCTTACATCCGTAAAAACGTTTATTGATTTGCTGCCAAATAAATATGAAAATCCAGAGTTTCGAAAAGAATTGTCCAAGCACGTTCCAGAAGCACTAAGAAGAATGAATCGTATTGTTGAAAGTTTAGTAGACTATGCTCGGCCCAAATACCCGCAGAAAATAGCTTTTGACGTAGAAACGTTTATAAACTCTGTAGCGGTTATTATTAGCCCTACGTTAAAAAAGAAAGCGGTTCACTTATCTCTTGATATTGAACCGGGTATGCGTCTTTACAGTGATCCCGATCAAATTAAACAAATTATGCTAAACCTGATGTTAAATGCGCTGGACGCGATGGAAAGCAGTCCTCGTAAGGAGCTCTCTATCAGGGCTGTAACAGAAAATGGATTGGGTTTTATTGATGTTAGTGATACAGGAAAAGGCATAGATGAAAAAGACGTCCCACATATTATGGAACCTTTCTATACAACAAAAAAGCAGGGAGTGGGTCTTGGTTTATCACTATGCTATCAGTGGATAGAAGAGAATAATGGAGAAATTACGATGCAAACAAAAAAAGGAAATGGTACAACATTTACGATTGTCTTGCCTGTTACGAAAGAAAAAGGAGGCCATTCATATGAAACCGACTGTTCTCATTCTCGATGACGAACCTGCTATTGGTTCATCTCTTCGTTTTGCTCTAGAAACAAACTACGAAGTGACCAATCTTACAGAAGTACCGGAAGCTTATCAATTTTTACGCAGTCAGCCTGTGCACGTTGTTTTGCTGGATTGGCGACTCGGCGAATATAATGGGCTTGAAGTGCTAAGTAAAATTAAAGACATTCAGCCTCAAACATCCATTATTATGATGACGGCTTACGGGACGATTGAATCGTCTATAGAAGCTATTAAAAGAGGAGCTTACCATTACATTACAAAGCCTCTTGATATTGAAGAGCTTCATATATTAATTGAAAAAACGCTTGAACACCAGGAGCTTCATGATAAAGTTCGTGAATTAAGCGAAACGATTGAGAAAATAAAAGGCTACGATCAAATGATTGGTGAAAGTGCAGCTATGAAACAAGTTTTTTCGATTATTAATAGAGTAAAAGACATTGATTCGAACGTACTTATATTTGGTGAAAGCGGCACTGGAAAAGAGCTAGTAGCGCGAGGGATCCACCGGCAGGGAAAGCGAACAAACGGACCGTTTATTTCCGTTAATTGTGCGGCTATTCCAGAGGCTTTGCTTGAAAGTGAACTTTTTGGTTTTGTGAAAGGCGCTTTTACAGGAGCTACTCGCAATCAAAGCGGGAAAGTAGCCGCAGCTGATGGGGGAACTCTTTTTCTCGATGAAATTGGTGAAATGCCTCCGTCGTTGCAAGCAAAAATGCTTCGATTTTTACAAGAAAAAGAAATAACGCCTCTTGGCTCATCTGAAACAAGAAAAGTAGATGTTCGTATTGTGAGTGCCACTAATAAAGAATTGAATCGTATGGTAAAAGAAAACGGCTTTCGCGAAGACTTATATTTTCGCTTAAATGTCATCCCTATCACATTACCGCCATTACGTGAACGAAAGGAAGATATAGCGCTTCTTATTCCATACTTTTTGCAAAAATACTCAGAAGAAATGGAGAAACCGCTTTGTGTACTTTCTTCAGATGCGTATAAAAAGCTTTTAACGTATGATTACCCCGGAAATATAAGACAGCTAGGAAACATCCTTGAATATGCCGTTGCGATGGCCAAAGGTGGAACCATTACGGAAAAAGATTTACCTATAACCGTTCAACACGAACAAGAGACTTCTTTGTCACGCTATGAGAATGAGAATTTCACCGAAGAAACAACATTAATTAATATTCCAATTAACTACACGATGAAAGAAGCCGAGCAGCTAATTATCGAATCAGTCCTTGAAGAGTGTGGAGGCAACCGCAGAAAAACAGCTCAGGCACTCGGTATCAGTGAACGAAGTATCCGTAACAAACTTCATCTTTACCGCACAATTCAACAAAAGGAGGCAAAAAATGCCGAGTAGGAACATATTTCCGTTTCTACCCGGCATTTTTTGCCGTGTTCTTGTCAGTTCCTCTGCCATTTAAGCGTTTTTTTGTTGGCACGAAAATTGCAACATACTTATTGTAAGCGCCCACATTAAAGGAAATAGAGGTGAATAAATGAAAAGATATATAGGGGTGGCGCTCGTTTTCTGTTTAATATTTATCATAGCCGTCTTAAATAGAGATTTACTAACTATTCATAAGGAAAAAGAAAACAGCACTGACTCTAACGCAAAGGCTAGTGAAGGGTTTGACGATAAACCGCTTACTATTGTAACAGGAGGACCAACAGGTGTTTACTTTCAGTTAGGCAATGCTCTAGCCAGAGTTTATGGAGAAAAGCTAGGAATCCAAGCCAGCGTAGAGACAACGGATGCTTCTGTAGAAAATATTAGTAAAATTGCGCAAAAAAAAGCCGAGCTCGGCTTTTCGATGGCAGATATGCTGGCAAGTTCTGGGGGAAAAGAAAAAGCCGTAATTAATAAGAAAGATTTATCCAATGTAAGAGCAATAGCTTCTTTATATCCAAACTATATGCAAATTGTAGCTCTGAAGTCGGCTAGAATTCATACGCTTCAAGATTTAAAAGGGAAAAACGTGGTAGTAGGAGCGCTTGGCAGTGGTACAGAGGTATTGGCTATGAGGATTCTAAACAGCATGGACATCAGCACTCAGGATTTTCATGCACGGTTTCTACCTTTTTCTGAAGGGATTGAAGGAATTAAAAATGGAACCGCAGATGCAGCTTTTCTTTCTTCTGGATATCCTAACTCAGGAATTACAGAGTTAGCCTCAACGAACGAAATTGAACTGATTTCAGTTCCTGAAGAAGTGACAGCAAAATTAAAAAAATCATACTCGCCACTAGGGAGTGGGATGATTCCGGCTGATACATATAAGGATGTCAACACAGAAACAAAAACAGTCATGGTTAAAAACCTTTTGATTACTAATAAAGATATGCCGCAAAAAAAAGTATATGAACTGACAAAAGCTTTGTTTGAAAACATAGAAGAGCTTGAGCAAACAAATAGCTCTGCTGAAAAAATAACGTTAGCAAAAGCGGTAGAACAACTTCCTTTACCACTGCACCCCGGTGCAAAAAAGTATTATGAAGAAAAAGGAATTATAAAGTAAGCTACATCTTTATCTATAAAGTCATACAGAAGAAAATACTACTTAAAGAAAAGAGGGATCACTCATGGCTCATACCAGTGAAGCTGCAAACAACAGGCGTGTTACAAGTAATATTTTTAAAGGATCTGTTGGGAATTTAATTGAATGGTACGATTGGTACGTTTACTCTGCTTTTGCCGTCTATTTTTCATCGCAATTCTTCCCGGAAGGTGATTCAACAAGTCAGCTGCTTAACACAGCGGCAATCTTTGCTGTCGGTTTCTTAATGCGTCCAATCGGTAGTTTATTAATGGGACGCTACGCGGATCGATATGGTCGTCGGGCTGCGCTTACCTTATCTATTACCATTATGGCGAGCGGTTCTTTTATTATCGCTTGTACTCCTAACTATGGCACCATAGGATTATTATCTCCTATTATTCTAGTACTAGCGCGTTTGCTGCAAGGAATCTCCTTAGGAGGAGAATACGGAACGTCTGCAACTTACCTTTCTGAAATGGCAAGCAGCGGGCGAAGAGGATTTTATTCAAGCTTTCAGTATGTGACGCTTGTTGCTGGTCAGCTGGTGGCATTAGGTGTTCAAATTATTCTGCAAAACGTTCTTAGTGAAGCAGATATGATTTCATGGGGCTGGCGTATTCCTTTTGTTATTGGAGCAATCGGCGCGCTAAGCGTTTTATGGCTGCGCCGTACAATGGATGAGTCAGAACAGTTTTCTAAAATGGACTCTGAAAGCCGTGAAAATGCAGGGACAATTAAAGCACTGATGAAGCATCCTAAAGCGGTGTTGACCGTTATTGGCTTAACATTAGGAGGAACAGTTGCGTTTTATACGTATACAACGTATCTGCAAAAATTTATGGTAAACAGTGTAGGACTAGATAAAGGGGTAGTAAGCTGGATTAACTTCTGTGCGCTGCTTGTATTTGTTGTCATTCAGCCAATAGCAGGTATGCTATCAGATAAAATTGGACGCAGACCTCTGTTAATGAGCTTTGGTATTTTGGGAACATTGCTGACTGTACCGCTGTTTCTTTTTATGAAACAAGCACATAACCCAGTCATGGCCTTTTTATTAATGACAGTTGGACTTATCATTGTAACAGGTTATACATCGATTAACGCAATTGTAAAAGCTGAGCTTTTTCCAACAGAGATTCGAGCTCTTGGTGTAGGATTACCGTACGGACTTACAGTCGCCGTATTTGGAGGGACAGCAGAATTTATCGCCCTATGGCTAAAAAGTATTGGCCATGAATCAATTTTCTTTTTCTATGTAGCAGGGTGTATTGCCATCAGCTTTCTTGTTTATTGGCGTATGGGAGAGTCCTCTAAAGATTCATACATAGAATCTGAGCTCAAGAAAGAGGACAAAGGAGACAATGTACCGCCAAATAATATCAGTTTTTAATTTTGGTTAAATAAATAATCGTTTGATAACATAAAAAAGGACGGGCTTTTATAGCCAGTCCTTTTCTAGTATTCCGCGCGTATACATGTATTAAACGTACTAAGTGACTGTTCTTGCTATAGAATTCTTTTTTCTATAGTTTTGCATTATGAATTTGTACACTATTTAGTGATAATAAGCCCTCGTATAATCTCATTCCAGTAATGTTTAAAACTAGGCTTTGCTTTCGTCATTTTGAACACTCCTTTTTAAAATTTTTTGATTGGCTAGTCGTTATACTAAGTTTAATAAAATTAACTAAAGTTGTTATCCAACGCAGAGCGTAACTTACTATATGAATTTGTACGACTAAAGAATGAAGAAAAAAATAATTAGAGGCATTATAAAAAGATCACCTACATAATAAAAGGATTATGTTGTGATATAACGAAATAGAGAATATATACATCAGAAATAGAGAGAGGGTAAACTTCGTGAATACTTTATATTCCTTTTTTACGAACCCAGTTTTAATTGCTTCTACGTTTTTAATAGAATTACAGAGCGTGTTCTTTCAACCTATTTGGAAAGAGTATAATTATGATGATTATTTTACCTACAAGGTGTATGTTCCAAGTACATATACTGGGTTAAGTAAAGTACCATTAGTCGTTATGCTTCATGGATGTCAACAAGATGCAGATGATTTTGCGGCGGGTACAGAGATGAATAAACTAGCGGAAGAAAAAGGTTTTATTGTTCTCTATCCTCAAATGAATTACTTTGCTAATTCCAACGGGTGCTGGAATTGGTTTTATGAGTATAACCAGTTTCGCGGTAATGGAGAGCCGGACATAATAAAAGATATGATGGATCACATAACCGCTAAATATGCGATTGATTCTACTAATATATACCTTGCTGGTATGTCAGCTGGAGGCTTTATGGCAAATGTGATGGCTATTGCTTATCCTGATATATTCAAAGCGGTAGGCATTCATTCAGCAGGCAGTAATGCGTATGCTGTAGACCTCATCACAGCTGGAGAAGTTATGCTATATGGATCTCTAAATCCTGAACTTGACGGTGATGAAGCTTATAAGAAAATGGGACCTTATGCACGGCCTGTTCCCATCATTACGTTTCATGGTCAATCAGATACCACAGTTAATCCAATTAATGCGTCTACATTAATGCAGCAGTGGATCTATACATACAAATATTTTGATATCGATCTGCATGAAAATGCTGTTTCTTATACTCCAAAGGACAACGAAAATCACTATAGCTACATAATGTCTGACTACGTCGATGCAGAAAATAAAATCTGGATGAAAAAAATTATGGTAGAGGGGATGGGGCATGCATGGTCTGGAGGAAATGATAATGGCTCGGATACTGATTCAAAAGGTCCTAATGCCTCACAAATGATGTGGGATTTTTTTGAAGCACAGAATGATTAGATAGAGTATGAACGAGCGATCAAGATGTACTACTAAATAACATCAGCTTTCATTTTTTTGGGAACAAATAGTTATCTACCAACAGCAAAAAAGGATCTTATTAAAAGATCCTTTTTCTGTTATCAACGAACATTTTTCAACAAGTAGCTTCAAACCGATTTAACAATACATCTAGATCCTGACTGATTTTAATCGTATTACTACTTGTAAACCCTTCTTCTAGGGCAATCATCATCATCATTTTTCGTATAAATTCTATCTTTATCAGCAGTAGTCTACATTTGAAACACATTAAGTTTCCTCCACTTGCCACGTCATTTTAAAGGCTTAAATTATTGAATTTTTTATGTAAAAACGCTTCAAATCTAAAAATATAACCTAAAAAATATAGTAACAAATAGATAGTGTCGAAGTCTGTCGTATTTTGAATTCAGATATTTTTACTTAAAAAGAATTAACTCTTAACCGTTTTGCTGGAATCCGTGCACTGTCTTGATCATGATTGTTCCACCGGTTGTAAATAACTCTAGGAGTAATAGAGCTCATCCTATTTTTAGGATATAGGCATAATACCACTACATTTAGGCATGTTAACATAAGAAAGGAGAATTTACTAATATGCCCAATGTCATTAGAATTCTTCAATTGCTTCTTCCATGGATTTCCCTTGTTTTTATGCCAAAAAAATCAATTAGGACCTATTTTCCCGCTTCTCTTTTTGCCTCATCGTTAGTAATTGGAATGTGTTCATTAGCTATTCCTTACAAGTGGTGGAGTGTAAAAGGAGGGTGGAAAGGGAAAATTTTAAACGATAGCAGTTTTATTTTTGGTCCCTTTTTGGTCGGGACACTGTGGATCTTTCATTTTACGTTTGGCCGCTTCAAACGATTTTTTCTGGTTAATTTACTTATGGATTCACTATTTGCTTTTCCGCTAAGTTACTTGTATCAAAAGTTGGACTTATTTAAGTTAGTCAACTTTAAACCAAAACATATCTTTTTTTCATTTATTGGTTTCTGTTTAACTATTTATGGCTATCAGGCACTGACAAATAAAGATAAATGATAGGTGAGGGCCGTTTCTAATCGCTATAGACTTTGTAAAAAGTGCAACAAAAAAGCGTCTGTTAAGACGCTTTATATATAATACATATACTGCTCTTCTTTATTGACATTTGTTGTTTCATGGATTATTTCTTCCGGGATATTGGACGTCCGGTTAGTAAAAAGCATAAACAACGCAATAATTGATGCCACAAAACCTAAAGTAACAATCACAATAAATCCCTCCCTTTAGAATATATATTCTACTTTCATCTTCATTTTCCTATATTTATTTTATACCCTTATTTTATTTTCTCAACACATAGAACAAAAAGAGTAGTACATCTCTTAAATATCTTCCTAGAAATAAATATAATCAAGAGAGCTTAAAACTCCCATTTCCCCTAAAAAAATAGGAATCCATAAAATTTTTTCGTATGGGGGGATATAAATTATTAAAATTATTAATCATTGAGATAACTTATTTGTATTGTACGAATGAAAGAAATTTATATATATTAAAAATACAAAATATTCATTAAATTATATGATGCTTTGGTTTTGAGTCGAAAAGAGAAAAGCTGTTGCTTTAAAGGCAGCAAGTTTAAGAAAGTTACAAGCGATATAAAAAGGTATAGAAATGGATACATCTAGAATTCTTTTTTGCTCAGATATTCACAGAGTTTTCATTCGTTAAAAAGACTGAAAATTCAGATAATAAATTTCACTTTTATCAAGGGGGACTTTTTATGACAACAACGGTATTAAATGTATCAACTTATTCTTTTTATCTTAACGGTGAGTGGAAAGAAAGCAAATCAGGGCAGACAATTGATATTGTTTCTCCATATCGTCATGATGTGATTGGAAAAGTGCAGGCTATCACAAAAGATGAAGTCGATGAAGCAGTATATGCCGCACAGAAAGCTCAGAAGGGGTGGGCGGAAACTTCTCTGCAAGACCGTGCCAAATATTTATATAAGTGGGCAGATGAGCTGGTAAAAATGCAGAGTGAAATTGCCGAAATTATTATGAAAGAAGTTGGAAAAAGCTTAAAAGATGCAAGGAATGAAGTCGTGCGCACAGCAGATTTCATTCGTTATACAGTTGAAGAATCCCTTCATATGAACGGAGAAAGTATGAAAGGAGATAGTTTTCCTGGAGGCTCTAAGTCTAAAGTGGCCATTGTTGAACGTGTACCTTTAGGAGTTGTCCTCGCGATTCCTCCATTTAATTATCCGGTAAATCTGTCAGCTGCTAAACTGGCGCCTGCGCTTATTTCAGGAAATGCAGTTATCTTCAAACCCGCAACGCAAGGAGCGATCAGCGGTATTAAGATGATTGAAGCTCTTGATCAAGCAGGTATTCCACAAGGACTTGTAAACGTCGTAACGGGCCGCGGATCTGTAATTGGTGATTACTTGGTTGAACATAAAGGCATTAACATGATTTCGTTTACCGGAGGAACAAATACGGGTACTCAATTAGCTAAAAAGGCAGGTATGATTCCTCTTGTACTAGAACTTGGAGGAAAAGACCCGGGTATTGTATGTGAAGATGCAGATTTACAGGAAGCAGCAAAACATATTATAAGCGGAGCATTTTCTTATTCCGGCCAGCGCTGTACAGCCATTAAACGTGTACTTGTGCATGAAAAAGTGGCAAACAAGCTCGTAAATATTTTGAAAGAAGAAGTACATAAACTATCAGTTGGTTCTCCTGAAGATGGATGTACAATCGTTCCATTAATTGATAGTAAGGCAGCGGACTTTATTCAAATTTTAATTGCAGATGCACTAGGAAAAGGTGCAGCAGTTGTGACTGGAAATAAGCGTGAAGGAAACCTTATCTATCCTACGCTTTTAGATGAGGTGAATGATACTATGCGCGTGGCATGGGAAGAACCATTTGGTCCTGTGTTACCAATTATCCGCGTCGCTTCGGATCAAGAAGCCGTTGATATAGCAAACGAATCAGAATTTGGCTTACAAGCAAGCGTTTTTACAAAAGATATTAATAAAGCTTTCTCAATTGCAAATAAAATTGAAGTCGGCTCCGTTCAAATCAACGGCCGTACAGAACGCGGCCCTGATCATTTTCCTTTTATCGGCGTAAAAGGATCCGGTATGGGCGCTCAAGGTATTCGTAAAAGTATTGAATCCATGACTCGTGAAAAAGTAACGGTATTAAATCTTCAATGATTGAATTCCAAGAGCTCTCCAAATCGAGCCAGTAGAATGTAGAGAATTTCATGGGAAAAAGCCTGTGCTCCAAAAAGCACAGGCTTTTAAACGTCTTATTTACCTATCACTCGATTCCGTCTTTATAGTTCTTATGCCAGTTTTTATCACCTTTATGCTCAATATCTTCAACAGTTTTTTCAAGCTCTGACATAATGAGTGTTTTCACTTGATAAATGGTATCAAAAAAAGCTTTCTCTTCATCCGGATTCGGCTTTATTTTGGCTGCTGCCGAAATATCAACATATCTGCGATGTTCAGTTGTTAATTTATCAAGCGCATCAAAAATATGAGAGGTCAGAACAGCAACTTCCTTATGATTATTAGGCAGTTTTTCTTTTAATGTTTCAATTCTTTTATCCATGTTAAAGTCCCCCTATAACGTGTTGTATTTATGTAACTTTCCCACTAATAAAAATGAAAAACCTTAAATAGCAAAAATTCATGGGAATTAGCACGTGAAACAAAAGTATACTACAGGATATCATGTTAAAGTGAAAAAACGGTGAAACGAATGAGTATATTTTTCCAGAGAGGGTATGTAATAAAAGTCGTTTTTTTGGAAAAGGTAATTACCTTAAGAAGCACTGAAGCACGCAATCAACATAAAAGTTCATCTATTTTTAATGAATAATGACCTTTTTTGACTATTTTTTTAAGTTTTTATGACTTTTTTTGAATGAATTTGATTGTTTTTGATGATTTTTCGAATAATCTGATATATAATGAAAGCGTAAACAGTAAAACATGTCGGTTGGTTAAGAAAAACGTCCACAAAATTGGATTCGTTATTACATAAAATCAGACCTCTGTTTTTTATAAAAATAAATAGAATTTGAGAAAAGGAGAATGATGATGGACATATTGGATGCAAAAGTAGTGAATACAAAGTACGGTTTAGAAACATATCTGGATGTATCAGAAAGCGTAGAAATAAAAGAAATTCATATGCCGAGTTCAGAGAACCAATCTCATAAAATTAAATTTGGAATCAAGTATTTTCTTTTAAGAGAAGGAAAGTATTACGATAGTCAAAAAGGTTATTTTTGGATTTGTATGAATCACGATTTTAGCAGCCTTATGCTGAGTGAAACGGAAACAGAGAGTTTGTTTGCAGTTAAAAGTGAAGAAGAAAGAGAAGCAACAAAAACGCTGTTAGCAGAATGGTTTATCCAAACGAATGCGTACAAAGAAGTCATCAACGAATGTATCCATCAGATTAAAACGGAGAATATTCGTACAGAAGAAGACATTGAAGACCGAGTGGACGCTATACAATTTTTAGAAAAACTAAAGGTATTAACTGCAAAAGAGATTGAAAACGCTTCTATAGAAAACCTATATGTGCTGCAGCAAATTGGCTAGGCTATAGTTCGCGTACGCTGAAATGCAGATTGATGTACAACAATAAGGAGGAATAGTGAGATGAAATTTTTTATTGATACAGCAAACCTTGAGGATATTAAGAAAGCATACAAAGTAGGTGTTCTAGCTGGTGTGACAACCAATCCATCTTTAGTAGCAAAAGAAGGCGTAAGATTTGAAGACCGCATCGAAGAAATCCTTCAAATGGTACCGGAAGTTGAATCCGTTTCCGCTGAGGTAACACCTGACGCACTTTCTGCTGAAGACATGATTGCTCAAGCTGAAGAACTGATTAAAATTAACGACGGAGATAAAAATATTACGATTAAGCTGCCTATGACATTGGCTGGCTTGGAAGCGACGCGCTACCTTGCAAAAAAAGGCGTAAAAACAAATGTAACCCTGATCTTTACAGTAAACCAAGCGCTTTTAGCAGCTCGTGCTGGAGCAACATATGTTTCTCCATTTTTAGGACGTCTTGATGATATTTCAGAAGACGGAGTACAGCTGGTATCTAAAATTGCTGAGTTATTCCGCGTTCAAAACATCGACTCTCAAATTATTGCGGCATCTGTAAGACATCCGGATCATGTAACGCGTGTAGCACTTGCAGGAGCTCATATTGCCACAATTCCATACGCTGTTATTGAGCAATTAGCAAAACATCCGTTAACTGACCAAGGAATGGAAAAATTTGCAGCAGATTGGGAAAAAGCAGTTAAAGCTTAACAAAAGGCCATATCAATAAAAAAGCTTGGAATAAGCATAGCTTATTCCAAGCTTTTTATCGTTTAACTCGCTAGTTTCTTTTTACGCAAACGCTCTAAGCGTCGCTGCACGCTATTTCTTGAACGCCCGAGCAGCTGCCCAATTTCTCGCTGATTGCGCTTTTCCTGATAAAACATACGCCACAATCTCGCATCTTCTTCTGCTGTCCACTTTTTATGCTCGTATTTAGGTCGCTTTACATAGTCTAGTTTTCTTTGTTCATTCACCCACGCTGGTTCTGGAATAAGCGTATTTTTAGGTATCTTAAAAAAGTTAAGGCACGATTTACTTTGTTCAGCCCACTTCCAAAAAGATTGAATGTCAATTCCCATAAATTTTCTGGTCTTGGCGATGATCATTTTATACGGTAGATTCTCTTTATGAATCCACTTGTAAATTGTATGAACATCTACTTCAAGGCAGGCTGCTAGTTCACACGCTGTAATGTGTCCTACGTGCGCTTTGGCTCCATACACTTCTAAACGGTTCAACCTCGATTCTAGCGCTTGCACACTTCGCTGTAATTTAGCTGATATATGTGAAAGTGGTTTTACTCCGTAATACTTTAGCAAATATTCGTCTTCTTGTACCGTCCATCTTCGCATCGATGTTTTTCGAGTTAACCCCAAGACTTTTATGCGCGTAGCAATAGAAGAAGGACTTCTGCCTAAGGAATGTGCCATTTCACGGTTATTCATGATATCAATGTTCTCCTGCAAAAACGCATCTTGTTCAAGCGTCCATTTTTTACGTAAAGCTGTATCCGAAGCACGAAGATTTAATCGAGTAAGTCGTTTATTAACCGATTCCTTGCTTCTATGTAAATGCTTACCCATCTCTTGAAGCATCATAGCACCATAATGTTGGATAAGAAATCTATCTTCTTCTTTTGTCCATCGCTTTTGATTTTTACTCACTGTTGTCTCACTCCAATTCACACGAAAAGCTCAAGATGAAAAAGTTGCTAGCAAATCTATTTTACGAATGAGCAGTGCCTATTCAGACTGATACTCACTGCGTTTTAGCCTATATATATTTTATCATATTTCTAGAGAAAAACCAAACATGTGTTCTTATTTTGTTTTAAGTCATCATAAAAGGAATTAGAAAAATAGTTGGCTCCTTTAATAGAAGCGAATTATGGTAAAATTGACTATAATCTCTAAAGAATTTACATAACTGACAGCTCAGCATCATTACGTTGAGAAAGGGGAATTGATATGAATTTTAATTTAAAAGAAGCGTTTGAAATACTTGAGCATACGCCACAAACGCTTGAAAAACTTTTGTCTGGTCTATCTCCAGGGTGGCTGCAATGCAATGAAGGAGAAGGAACCTGGAATACCCCCGAAGTCATAGAACATTTAATAGAAGCAGAAAAAAACAATTGGATACCAAGGCTAGAATTTATCCTTCAAAAAGGAAAAGAGGGAGCTTTTCCTCCGTTTGACCGCTATGCCCATTTAAACAAGGAATCTGCTAGTTCTATTGAAGAGAAGATTCTTGAATTCAAAAAGATAAGAATACAAAATTTACATCAACTAAAGCTGCTAGTTAAGCACGAAAAACATCTGGAAGTGAGAGGAGAACACCCGGAGTTTGGGGAAGTGAAAGTCAGAGAGCTGCTCTCGACTTGGGTTGCTCATGATTTAACCCATATTGCGCAAATTGTTCGAGTAATGGCAGAACGATATAGAGAAGATGTAGGACCTTGGGAAGAATACTTAGGAATACTAAAGAAATAGCAATGACACACAGTGGCCAGCCTTTATCATTCAAGCTTGAATTAAGAAATGTACACGATTACAATAAAATGAGAATAATGAAGATTCAGGAAGGATTGCAGAGGGAACTATATGAACATATCCGATGTTTATAACATGTAGGGTCCGTTAAGCAATTTACGAATAAAAAGAGGATTGGACTGATTAAAAGTGAAAGTGAACTCAGAGAAATTTGGCGAACTAAACAATCAAGCTGTACATGCTTATACCTTATTAAATGATGAAGGGCTTAAAATCACCTGCCTTGACTATGGATGTGTGATATCAAATATTGAAATGCCGGATTCTGAAGGGAAGATTGAAAGTGTTGTATTGGGATTTGATTCAATAGAAGAATACCAAAAGTATTCTCCTTATTTCGGAGCTGTGGTCGGACGCGTAGCAGGGCGTATAGGTGGAGCATCGTTTGAGCTTAATAATGAAACCTATCGTCTAGAGAAAAATGAAGGAAACAACCATTTGCATGGCGGATCAGAAGGATTTAGTCACAAAATATGGAATGCCAAAACAATTGATGCAAGTGATCACGTAGGTGTTGAATTTACATATGTAAGTAAAGACGGAGAAGAAGGGTATCCCGGCAACCTTGAAGTGAAAGTTACGTATACATTAACGAATAAAAATGAGTTCCATATTTCTTATGAAGGAACAACAGATCAAGACACTCTTATCAATCTAACAAATCATACGTATTTCAATTTAAGCGGAAATCTAAAAGAAACGGTCTTGGATCATGTTTTGAAGATGAAAAGTAACGAATTCTTAGAGTTGAATGATGATCTTTTACCTACTGGAGAAACGCTAAATGTCACAGGTACCCCATTTGATTTTAAAGAAGGACATAGTCTCAAGGAAGGTGTGGAATCCACACATCCGCAAAACATATTAGTGGGTAAAGGGTACGATCATCCATTTCTTTTAGAAGCAGAAGCTGAAAATCAGATGTCATTATTTGATCCTGCAAGCGGCCGCAAAATAGAAGTCAAAACGGATCAGCCTTCAGTTGTTCTCTATACGGGAAATCATCTAGACGAAGAATTCGAAATTAGAGGAGTTCACTCAGAGAAATACCTCGGTGTTTGCCTAGAAACACAAGGTTTACCGGACGCTATTCATCATCAGCATTTTCCTTCTTGTGTATTAAAGCCAGGTGAGAAGTATGAAGCATATACTCACTATACATTTATAACTGATCGCAGCCTGTAACAAAACGGGATGACAAAAAGGATTACAAACGAGCCTCTGCCGATTGTAATCCTTTTTTTATTGTTACTTTTTCTTTTGGCTTTTTGCACGATTAGCGTCAAGCTCAGCCGCATATTCTTCTTGAGACTTTCCTTGCTTTTGACTCTCAGACTGAATCTTTTTAAATTTGTTATCGTTTAAATTTGGCATATTAGCACCTCCTTGCAGACAGGATTATTTTGTACAAGCATTAAGGATTTATATGCTAAAAAGTTTTAATGAACTTGATTAGAAATTTCGCTTAATGCTGCACCGGCTTCATCAACATATACGTTCACTGTCGCAAGGTCGCCGATTGCACAGATTCCAACCATATTATTATTCTCCACTACAATAATACGGCGAATTTGATGATCTGCCATCATACGCGCACATTCATGAATATCCGTATCCGGAGAACAAGTAATTACATCTTTAGTCATACAATCATGGCAATGCACAGTGCTGCAATCTTTTCCATCCGCCACGCAGTTTAATACGATATCACGGTCTGTGATCATTCCCATTACTCGATTTTCTTGACACACCGGCACAGAACCACAATTAATATCACGCATTAATTTTGCAGCTGCTGTTACTGGGTCGTGCGGTGCACAAGCTTTCACATCTTTAGTCATAACTTCACGTACTGTAGTCATTTTTATTTCCTCCTTTTAAACATTCACCTCCGTATTTTCTCCATGCACATGCAGAATATGAGAATCAATAATTTCCTGAAAGTAAAAAATCTTGTAATAAAAGGCGAATAAAAGAACTAACGCAGTGTAATAAACACATAAAAAAGAGCCTATTACACAAACTAAAGAGGATATGATCTAGCTTACATTTTCGTAACGGCAGGAGTTGGGTACATGATGAAAGGAAAGTTAACGCTTTTGGCAGTACTTTTATTGCCTTGGCTGTCTATAGTAAAAGTTGATAAGTTTGTCTTTAAAAGATACCTACCTGTTTTAACGTTTAGTTCATTGGTTATTGCTTTTATCAGTGAGCTATCTAAAAGCTTTACTTGGTGGAAAGTGAGGAAACCTCTTTTTCCTAAACTTGCAAGTGATATATCTTTTATCTTTGGACCATTTTTTGTAGCTAATTTTTGGGTATTCAAGCTGACCTATGGGAATTTCAAAAAATATTTTTTAATTAACGTCCTATTTGACTATCTATTTGCTTATCCTTTGACGAGTCTGGCAGAAAAACTAAAGGTATACAAAATGGTCAACATGACGCGTTTTCAACTTTTTGTCATCTCGATTGGCACTGCTCTTATTAATTATTTCTATCACTATTTTATAGAAGATGTATTAAGGCAGAGAAGGCAATAGCTGATATTTCGTTAACCAGCTCATCGTCACTTAAATTTCGGCACTGTCTGCTTTAAATCATATTAAAGGCCTCCTAAACTTGGTACATAAATAATTAAACGAGATAATAAAGGAAAAGAGAAACATGAGAGAAGATAGACTTCTTTCATGTTTCTCTACTTTGTCATGCACATAGATTTTATCTGTACACCGTCATGGGCAAGTATGTTAAAGATTGACCTGTAGCTGAAGCTGTTAAATACGGTTCTAATTCAAAATCTTCAAATGGTTCGATATGAGAAAAGGCCTCTAAAAATGCTTCTAAGATAATTGTCATCTCAAGTCGGGCAAGAGGGGCGCCCAAACAAAAATGAGGGCCGTTCCCAAACGTTAAGTGTTTTTTATTAGTTTGGCGGTGAATGTCTACAGAAAAAGGGTTTTCAAACATATTCTCATCCATATTACATGCGCTCATCCACGCAATAACAACATCTCCTTTTTTTAGCTTAACGCCTAATAAATCGTTATCTTGTTTAACCGTCCGATCTCGCCTGGAGATGTGAAACCGATATCGAAGCATTTCTTCTACTGCTTTTGGAGCCAATTCTCTATTGTTTCTCAGCTCACTGTATAACGACTTGTCGTCATATAAAAAAGAATAAAACATATTTGCAATGGCGTGACTTGTGGTTTCAACTCCTGCACCTAAAAGCAGCATGGTAGCGTGTACAATTTCTTCATCTGTGAATGTTTCACCATCAACTTCGGCTTGAATTAAGTCTGAGATAATATCATCAGAAAGGTTGGAGCGCTTTTCAATGACAATCGGGTAGAGGTATTGAAAATATTCAGCTCCTGCACGTTGCTTTTCTTGTTCGATCTCTTCTAATCTTTCTTGGTCATAAGGCTGAAACAGAATATCTACCCATTTTTTGAACTGATATCGGTCTTTTACCGGTACGCCGAATAGATCTGCTATAACTAAACTAGGAAAAGGAGAAGATAAATCGTCAACAATATTAATAGTGGAATTCTTTTGTATCGCTTCTACAAGGTCTGCTGCAATTTGCTTGATTCGCGGTTCCCAGTTCTTTAAACTGCGAGGAGTAAAGGCTACAGCAAGCAAAGATCGTGCTTTCCGGTGGTCAGGAGGATCTAAGTTTGTAAGATTGGTAATTGGAGATGTGCTTTTTTTCTTACTATTATCTCCAACAAAAATAGTGGTTCTTTGTCCATCGCTTGAAAAAAATTCGTAGTTGCTCAAGACTTGTTTAACATGGTCGTATTGGAATACATTCCATGTGTTTGTTTCTTCATGAAAATAAACAGGGTGGTTGTTCAGCATTTCTTTATACCATTGGATAGGGAAAAACTCTTCTGCACGTGATTGGAATTTTGGAATTTCTGTAACGGGAATGACTTCTTTGTTCATATGATCTTATTCCTCCTTTAGAATAGGTAGGTATAGGTTCAAAATCTACCAGCTACATAGCTAAGCAGCTGTCACTTGCTAGATCAATAATTATTTTATCGAATTGTACTTTTTAGATATTTTAAAAGATAACGGGTAAGGAAGTTACTCCTTGTGAGCTTAGTGTAAAATGTAAGTTTACTTCTTCCCGAGGAATGGAAAGGCGCAGATTAGGCATACGTCTTAGTAAGGTAGAAAAAGCAATATCTGCTTCTATACGAGCCAGCGGAGCTCCTAAGCACATATGAATACCATGACCAAAGGCCAAGTGCCTCTTGATAGTACGCGTAATATCAAGTTCCTCTGAATCTATAAACTGCTGCTCATCACGATTCGCTGACTTTAAGACAGGAATTACCATGTCGCCTTTTTTAATCTGCTGACCGCCCAATTCAAGATCTTTGGTAGCATAACGAGGTCCTGAAATAGTGGCTGGCCCGTTAAAACGAAGCAATTCTTCAACAGCTGAAGTTACTAAAGCAGGATCGGCTTTAATTTTTTCCAGCTGTTCAGGATGATCAAATAACATTAAAGATCCGGTCGCAATTAAATTTGAGGTAGTCTCATGACCCGCAAAAATTAATAACGTAATCATTGCAAGCAATTCCCCTTCACTCAAGCGATCTCCTTCTTCTTCAATCGCGACTAACTGACTTGTTAAGTCGTCGGCAGGATGCTTACGCTTAGCATCTACTAGCTGCATGGTATACGTTCCAAAAGCTTTTATTTGTTTATCCACCCCAGGATCTCTTCTCCCTAGGCTCAGTCCTTTTGCAATAGCAGCAGACCAACCGTGAATTTTTTCTTTATCTTCTTTCGGAACACCGAGCATGTCAGAAATAACGTTGATGGGTAACGGATAGGCGTAGTCTTTAACAAGATCCATTTTTCCTTTGTCCTGTACTTCATCGAGTAACTCATCGGCTATTTCTTGTACACGCGGACGTAAGCTTTCCATATATCTTGGAGTAAATGCTTTTGATACAAGCTTGCGTAGGCGCCGGTGATCTGGATCATCAACAGAAAGCATCGATTGTCCGCCAAAAAATGTAGGGGGATCAGACTCATCAGCTTTATGTTTTCGTGTATCATGAGGTGTGTTAATAGAACTTTGGTCTACCGTAAAATGATGATGACCTTTTAGAACTTGCATAGCCTCTTCCATACGAGTCACAACCCACGCCTGCGTTTTTATTTCTTCCATCGGAGAAGGGATAGGAATAACAGCTCCCATCTTCCGCATTTTCGAAAATAACACAAATGGATTTTCGCGGCTCTTACCACTAAATAAGTCTAAAACTTCCTTATCTTCTACGGTTTTATCTAGGTTTTTCACAAAAACATTCCTTTCTACATATAGTTGTAGCCGGATATAGCTTTTTTTACGAGTAATTAACCTATACTATTAGTACATTTTTATACACTTAGTATAAAAATGTACTAATAGTATATAATTGTTTTTACTTGTTTATCAAGGAAAAAGGATAAAATTTACGTAGGAAAAGAGAGATAGGTTATACTAAATAAAAAGTTAAACAGAGGAGCAACAGCAATGAATCAAAAACAGCTCGATATTTTAGGGCATACGCACCAGCTTTTTATGGAAAAAGGATACGTAGACACTTCGGTACAAGATATATTAGAAAGAAGCGGTATTTCAAAAGGAACATTTTATAAATATTTTTCATCTAAAAGCGAACTGTTTCTCTCATTACTTTCGTCTTTGCAAGAATCACTTATTCTACAAAGAGAAAAAGTAGCCATTAAATATAAAGGAGATAATCAGAAGCTATTTGAAGAGCAGATAATTTTTATGCTGAGCTTTGCAGAGCAAAACAAAATTCCTGAAATGATTGAAAGTACACTCGTTTTAAATGAGGTCAAAACATTTCAATATATAGAGGAGTTAAAAGCAGCAACATTCAACTGGATATATGAACGCTTTCAGGAGATTTTCCCCTCTAAGACTTCTCCTTATTTATTTGATGGAGCTGTGCTGCTAGAAGGAATGCTTAACAATATATTTAAAATGAATAAAGCACTAAACTATCCATTGCCTATTGAACAAATTGTCCGTTATTGTATGAAGCGTATAGAGGAAATCGTAATCGAAGTAGCAGAACAAAAAGAACAGTTATTTGATCCTTCCGTTTACTCTGCGGTATTTAATGAGAAAACAGAAAGTCATTTTTCGACTGAGCTTACGCGCGTAACCGCAAAGTTAAAACGGGTGATTGAAAACAAACTAATAAATGAAGAGGAACAAAAGAAGGGTCTGGAATTTGTGACGTTTATATCTGATGAATTACTGCAAAATGATACGGAGCCTCGCACATTTATTATTCAGAGCTCTCTTTTATCGCTAGAGAAAATCAACACTCTTGCACAGAGCAAAGAGCTAGAGGAATATAAGGAAGTCATAACTACCTTGACAACACATGCTTCATAATTTAAAAAGTAGGTAAACTAACCCAAAAGTCAAGGCTCTCCGTATTTCAGAAAAGAGCAGGTTACCAATAACATATAAACAGCCAGTTGCCGTTATGATAGGTGACTGGCTGTTTGAGATGAAAGAGGTGAGGGTGGGGACAGAAATAATACTCTTATCAAAATAAGGTAATTCTTTCCCCTTGATAGAAAATCTAGTAATCGAAAATAGCTGCTTTATTCTTAAAGTCAAACACGATATAGTTTACTAACCTTTACGTTGACTCAATTAACTTATAGGACTAACACTTAAGAAAGAATCAATAACAATGGAAACAGCTCCTAAAGCAGGTGCATTTTTTCCTAACGAAGAAGGCAATAGTTCACATTTATTGTCTAAATAAGAATGGACTCTAGAAGAAACTTCGTTTTTAATCGTATTTAAAACAATGGGATGAGATTCAATTATATGATTTCTCAAGATAACAGCCTCTACATCAAATGTATTAAGAATATTAGTTAATCCAATTCCGATATAAAAGCCAAAGTTTTGAAGTGCATTTAACATTTCTACATCATTTTTATTTGCGCGTTCCACAATCTCTTTTCGAGAAATATTCTTTTCTTCTTTAGAGAGCGAAGCCAGTAACGCTTTTTCAGAAGCATATAATTCCCAACAGCCTCGATTTCCACAGCTACATTTGGGCCCATTAAAATCTATCGTCATATGACCCATTTCCCCAGAAAAACCCTGAACACCTTTATACAATTCGTTGTTAATAACAAGTCCGGTTCCAATTCCGACATTAATACTGATGTAAACGATGTTTTCATAGTTTTTTGTCATACCAAATACTTTTTCACCGTATGCTCCTGCATTAGCTTCATTTTCAACAAAAACCGGAACATTAAACTCACTCTCAATTAAAAACTGCAAATCTTTGATATTCCAATTTAAGTTAGGCATAAAAATAATTTGCTGATGACGATCTACAAGACCTGGAACACAAATTCCTATTCCCACTAGACCATAAGGGGACTCTGGCATATGGGTTACAAAACCATCAATAAGTGCAAATAAAATCTCTTTTACTTCACTAGCAGAAGAACTAGACAAGTCAGAAGTCTTCTCAAGAATAATATTTCCTTCTAAGTCGGTTAGAATTCCGTTAAGATAGTCGACTCCTATATCGATACCGATCGAGTAGCCTGCATTCTTATTAAAAACAAGCATTACAGGTCTTCTGCCGCCTCTAGATTGCCCTGCCCCAATTTCAAAAATAAAATCTTTTTCAAGCAGTGTATTTACTTGAGAGGAGACAGTAGACTTGTTTAATCCTGTAATCTCAGAGAGAGTTGCCCTAGAGATAGGGGAGTTCTTTAAAATTTCATCTAATATTAATTTTTGATTCATTTTTTTTACTAAAGCTTGATCTGCAATTTGAATAATAACCACTCCTTTGTTTATCTATCGAACTAAGTTGGTGTTTTTTTGAAGCTTGAATTAGATATTCAAAAGTATCATATCTAATATTATAACTAAATTTTCTAAAAAAAACATTGAAATAAATATTTATTTTGTATATGATGAAATAAAGTTAGTTTATTGGATAAACAAACTAACTGAATTAAGATAGTTAATGGATAAACTTGTTTACTTAAATCAAAGGGGGAAATGACAAATGGTCCAAACTAGTACTAATAAAATTAATTATTTTGAAAGCGTAAACAAAGTTTTATACGAAGGTAAAGATTCTAAAAATCCTTTAGCTTTTAAATACTATAATCCTGAAGAAGTAGTAGGCGGTAAAACGATGAAAGATCAGCTGCGTTTTTCTGTTGCTTACTGGCACACGTTTACAGCAGATGGTACGGATCCTTTTGGTGCAGCTACTATGCAAAGATCTTGGGATAGATATGATGGAATGGATTTAGCAAAAGCTAGAGTTGAGGCAGCTTTTCAACTTTTTGAAACATTAAATGTTCCATTCTTCGCATTTCATGATCGGGACATTGCTCCTGAGGGCAGTACGTTGCAAGAAACAAATAAAAATCTTGATGTTATCGTCACTATGATTAAAGAATACATGCAAACAAGTAACGTAAAGTTATTATGGAACACAGCGAATATGTTTACAAATCCCCGGTTCGTTCATGGTGCAGCTACTTCTTGTAATGCAGATGTATTTGCTTATGCGGCGGCTCAAGTAAAAAAGGGGCTTGAAACAGCAAAAGAACTAGGTGCGGAAAATTATGTATTCTGGGGCGGCCGTGAGGGATATGAAACATTGCTTAACACAAATTTACAGTTAGAGTTAGATAACTTAGCTAGATTTATGTATATGGCTGTAGATTACGCAACCGAAATTGGATATACGGGACAGTTTTTAATTGAACCTAAACCTAAAGAGCCTACGACACATCAGTATGATACCGATGCAGCAACAACTATTTCATTTTTAAGACAATACGGATTAGATAAATACTTCAAACTTAATCTGGAAGCTAACCATGCAACGTTAGCTGGGCATACATTTGAACACGAATTACGAGTAGCTAGAGTACAAGGCTTATTAGGATCAGTGGATGCAAACCAAGGTGACCCTCTTTTAGGCTGGGATACAGATGAATTCCCAACGGATTTATATTCTACAACGCTAGCAATGTATGAAATCCTGCAAAATGGAGGGCTGGGCAGCGGAGGATTAAACTTTGATGCCAAAGTACGCAGAGGTTCTTTTGAACAAGACGATTTACTTTATGCTCATGTAGCAGGAATGGATGCGTTTGCTCGAGGATTGAAAGTAGCACATAAATTAGTAGAAGATCGTGTTTTCGAAAATGTTATCAACGAGCGCTACAGCAGTTTTAAAGAGGGAATTGGGCTTGAGATTGTGGAAGGAAAAGCTAACTTCCATACACTGGAGCAGTACGCACTTAAAAATCCGAAGATTGTGAATAAATCAGGAAGACAAGAACGATTAAAGGCCATTTTAAATCAATATATTTTGGAAGTTTAAAGGACAAACGAGAGTAGAAACAATTCTACTCTCGTTTATAAACGCGGAGGTATCAAGATGAAATATGTAATTGGAATTGATCTAGGAACAAGTGCCGTAAAAACGGTTTTAGTTGATACAAAAGGCGAGATTTGCGCTGTGGTTTCTAAAAATTATCCCCTCCTTCATGAAAAAACAGGGTATAGCGAACAGAATCCAGAAGAATGGGTTCAGCAGACGGCTAGTGCTTTAAATGAATTAATTGCTAACGCTAATATAAAACCCGAAGATATAGAAGGAATTAGTTATTCTGGACAGATGCACGGCCTTGTGCTGCTGGATAAAAACCATAACCTATTACGTAACGCCATTTTGTGGAATGACACAAGAACAACAGAACAATGTCATCATCTCTATAAAGTGATTGGAGAAAAACGTCTTTTAGAAATAACAAAAAACCAGGCTTTAGAAGGATTTACTCTTCCTAAGTTATTGTGGGTAAAAGAGTATGAACCGGAGATATTTGAAAAAACAGCTGTATTTATGCTTCCCAAAGACTATTTGCGTTTTAAGATGACTGGCTTTATTCATAGTGAATATTCAGATGCTGCCGGTACATTATTATTAAACATCAGCAAGAAAAAATGGGATGGTGAGCTTTGTCAATTAGTAGGAGTTAATATTAACCTTTGTCCGCCACTAGTCGAATCTAGTGAATGCATAGGCAATATTAGTGAATCGTTCTCTCAAAAAACGGGATTAGCTGCTTCAACAAAAGTATTTGCAGGTGGAGCTGATAATGCTTGCGGAGCAATTGGCGCCGGCATTTTATCGCCAGGGGAAACACTATGTAGCATTGGGACATCGGGTGTTGTTCTTTCTTATGAGGAACGAAGCGATAGAGACTTTAATGGAAAAGTCCATTATTTTAATCATGGAAAAGAAAATGCCTTTTATACGATGGGCGTTACGCTATCTGCGGGTCACAGTTTAAGCTGGTTTAAGGAAAATTTTGCAGAAAACGACACGTTTGAAGAATTGTTGGCTGATCTAAAAAATGTACCAATCGGCTCAAACGGCCTTTTATTTACCCCTTACTTAGTTGGGGAACGTACACCGCATGCAGATGCTACGATTCGCGGAAGTTTTATAGGAATGGACGCCTCTCATAAAAAGAGAGACTTTACGCGAGCAGTTATTGAAGGTATTACGTTTTCATTAAGTGAATCAATTGAAATCTTTCGAGAAAGCGGAAAGGAAATTACGTCTATTGTATCAATTGGCGGAGGAGCAAAAAATGACCATTGGCTTCAAATCCAAGCAGACGTTTTTAATGCAAAAATCGTAAAGTTGTCTACTGAACAAGGCCCAGCGTTAGGAGCAGCCATGCTAGCAGCTTATGGCTGTGGCTGGTATAACTCATTGGAAGAGTGTGCAAACGTATTTATTACCTCTTCGAAAACATATTATCCTAACGCGGAACATGTACAAGTCTATAAACAGCTTTATGAATTATATAAAGAAGTCTACCTTCAAACAAACGACTTAAGTAAAAAGCTAGGCGAATTT
This sequence comes from Priestia sp. Y58, assembly GCF_029522095.1. Classification (NCBI taxonomy): domain Bacteria; kingdom Bacillati; phylum Bacillota; class Bacilli; order Caryophanales; family Bacillaceae; genus Priestia; species Priestia sp. Y58. The sequence goes on along the minus strand of NZ_JAKWFL010000008.1, from coordinate 1,960 downwards.
AAAAGGAAATAATAGGTTGCAAAATATGCAACCTTACTTTAAAAAGGAGCTTCATATGAAAGTAGCTTGTATCAATTGATTATGGTTGTATATCGATATACCTGACACAAAAGGAAGTATAGAAAATGCTGTAGTAAGATTTGATTCACTAGAAAAATACGTACATTGGAGGGGAGGATAAGAGCAGTTAGTCGAATAGACGACGAAAATTTCTTTTGTGTTCCAAGGATTTGAAAACGCATTCAAATAAGTGCGAACTCAGTTAGAAATAGAACTTCTACTGTTACTCTTAACTAACTGCTTTTAACAACGCATGAAACAAAATCGAAACTCATTATATATTTTTTCTATTACCTTAGTTGCCGCTATCGGAGGGTTACTGTTTGGATATGATACAGCTGTAATATCTGGAGCTGAAGAATCATTAAAGGTGTATCTTATTGACAGCTTAGGGTTAGGATCTTTAGCACACGGTGTTACTGTATCAAGTGCTTTAATAGGGTGTATTATTGGAGGATTGGTATCTGGTTATTTTGCGACGAAACTAGGACGCAAACAATCACTTATACTAGCAGCTATTCTTTTTATAGTCTCAGCGTTAGGCGCTTCTTATCCTGAGTTTTTATTTTTCACAAAAGGGGAACCGACACTCTCATTGTTACTAGCTTTTAACTTCTACCGCATTATAGGTGGGATTGGTGTTGGCTTAGCATCAGCCATTTGTCCCATCTATATAGGAGAAATTGCACCGGCAGATATTCGCGGCAGGTTGGTATCGTTCAATCAATTTATGATTATTTTTGGAATGTTAGTCGTTTACTTCGTGAATTGGGGTATTGCAAATGGGGAAACCTTAGAATGGATTAATGATGTAGGTTGGAGATACATGTTTGCTTCAGGAGCTATTCCAGCTTTACTCTTTGCAGCACTCTTGTTTTTAGTTCCTGAAACGCCTCGCTACTTAGCTATACAGAATCAAGATCAAAAAGCTTTAGCCATACTAACTAAAATTAATGGACCTTCAGAAGCGAAATCAATTTTAGAAGATATTAAACAAACAATTTCTACCAATGTTTCGTCTGAAAAATTATTGGCATATGGAAAATTAGTTATCGTTGTAGGTATACTGCTTTCTGTATTCCAACAGTTTGTAGGAATCAATGTAGCTCTATATTATGCTCCGCGTATTTTTGAAAGCATGGGAGCAGCTAAAGGTTCTTCTATGCTGCAAACCATTATTATGGGATTAGTAAACGTTATTTTTACAGTAATTGCAATTTTGACGGTTGATCGTTTGGGAAGAAAACCTTTATTAATAACAGGGTCTATCGGAATGGCCATTGGAATGTTCGGTGTAGCAAGCATGGCTTTTTCAAACATCATTGGTATAGGGACGCTTGTATTTATCATTATTTATACAGCTTCCTTCATGATGTCATGGGGACCAATTTGTTGGGTGCTCATTTCAGAGATTTTTCCTAATAAAATTAGAGGTCGTGCTGTGGCTATTGCCGTAGCTGCTCAGTGGGCGGCTAACTATTTTATTTCCTCTACATATCCCGTGATGATGGAATATAGCGGAGGATTAACATATGGTTTTTACGGTTTAATGAGTGTACTTTCTGCTTTATTTGTCTGGAAATTTGTTCCTGAAACAAAAGGTAGAACTCTTGAACAAATGGAAAATATGTGGAGAAAAAAACAAGGGGCTTCAAAGAGTAAGAAAGCCATATAACTATTGAGCTTTTACTTAGAGAAAAGATGAATATAAAACTTTCAGAAACACCTAAAATATCTTTAGGTGTTTTTAATATGTAATCTTTATGAAGAAAGTGAACTGCACCCCAATTGTTAGACAAAAACTAATAATTGGAGGTGCAGTTTTTCATGTCAAAACACACACTTGAAACAAAGTTAAAAGCTGTAGATTTCTACATCAATAAGCAATATTCATATAAAG
>NZ_JAKWFL010000007.1:0-245395 GCF_029522095.1 Priestia sp. Y58 | reverse complement strand
ACATGTACCATGTATTAAATAAAGAAGTTGTTTTGATAAAAAGAAGGCTTGAGCCGTATGACGGGAAATCTGTCACGTACGGTTCTTAGGGGGGCGGGCGCTCGTGAGAGTGCCTGCCTACCCGACTTAACTCGAAAAGAAGAAGCCTGGATCTCCTTAGATACAGGCTTCTTCCCATACTGTTTAAGAATTTGTTTATTTGCCCTTGTTTAGGCCCTTTCGTTACGTATATCGGTTCATAACCAAAGTGCCTTGTGTGAGATACAAATATCTACTTTCAATTTGAGGCAATACGTTTGTTGAAGTCGCTGTTAATTCTTTCAAAACTAATCAGTCCCTTCATAAATTAAGTATTTACCTTCTCACAACAACCAACAATAATATTAGCGCTGTACTATATGTGTACCACATGTTTTAAAGCTAAAACGTTAATTCAACAGATTTTTTATAGGTTTCTCCTTCATATACTAATTAAAGAATCAAACAGATGATAGTAGTGAATTTCATTTCATATTAAAACCTGTTTATTCCCTATCAAAAAGGGAGTTTCCAGCAATCCCTGGATTAGTCATTTCAAAAGGATTTAAAATAAGATCCAATTCTTCTTCTGTTAAAACATCATACCTTAAGCATAATTCACGTACGGATTCACCTTTTAGTATTGCTTCTCGTGCGATTCTAGCAGTCACTTCATATCCAATATGAGGATTAATAGCCGTAATAATACCTACACTTTTCTCTACGTATTCTTTTAAATGTTCTTCATTCGCCTCAATCCCTTGCAGGCAATAATCCGTAAATGTTTGAAAAGTATTATTCATGATGCTAATGGATTGAAGTAAATTAAAAACAAGAACAGGTTCCATGACATTAAGCTCAAGTTGACCTGCTTCAGAAGCTAAGCAAATTGTATGATCATTACCGATAACTTGAAAGGCAACCTGATTAATCATCTCTGGCATGACAGGGTTAACTTTTCCAGGCATAATCGAAGATCCTGGCTGACGAGCTGGCAAAGTGATTTCTGCTAGGCCTGCACGAGGCCCAGATGCCATTAGACGTAAGTCATTCGCTATTTTCGACATATTTACCATACAAATCTTTAATGCTGCAGAAACTTCTGTATAAGCATCTGTATTTTGAGTCGCGTCTACAAGATGATTGGCCTTCTTAAGTGGTAAACCACTGATATTTGCTAGATATCTTACAACATTTTCGATATAACGTGGATCTGCATTTAAACCCGTTCCAACTGCAGTTGCTCCCATATTAACCTCATATAAATGTCCATAAGATTGCTTAATACGTTTCATATCGCGCTCAAGAACACGACTATATGATTCAAATTCTTGACCAAGACGGATTGGAACCGCATCCTGTAGGTGAGTGCGTCCCATCTTTATAATAGAATCAAATTGTTCTGCCTTTTTCTGAAATACATTGTGCATATAATTCATTGTTTTCAGTAACTTATTTAACAGATTAAGCGTTGCAATATGGATAGCAGTTGGGAATACGTCGTTTGTTGATTGTGACATGTTTACATGACTATTAGGGCTTAAATCGGAATAAGAACCTTTCTTGTGACCAAGTAACTCTAAAGCTCTATTTGCAATAACCTCATTTGCATTCATATTCATTGAGGTCCCCGCACCACCCTGTATTGGATCAACAATAAATTGATTGTTTCTTTTCCCTTCAATAACCTCGTCTGCTGCTTCAATAATTGCATTACCCAACCCATCATATAACCTTTTTGTTTCCATATTAGCAAGAGCAGCAGCCTTTTTAACGATTCCTAATGCTTTAATAAGCTCTGGGTGAATTTGATATCCTGTTATTGGAAAGTTTTCAACTGCACGTAAAGTTTGAATCCCATAATAAGCATAAGTAGGAACTTCTTTTGTTCCTAGGAAATCTTTTTCAATTCTTACATTTTGTTTTTCTGGTATTTCTATATTTGTCATAACATTGATCTCCTTCTTTACATAAAAAGAAATTTTTTTATGCTACGTCCGATTTTCTAATAGAATCTGTATAATGCTTTGCTTTTTCTTTGTCGAATCCGCCTTCCCACTTAGACATCACAATAGCAGCTAATGCGTTACCTACTACGTTGACAGATGTACGAAGCATATCTAAAATACGATCAATACCAGCAATGAATGCCATACCTTCTAGAGGTAATCCCATTGATCCCAGTGTTGTTAATACAACAACAAATGAGGCTCCCGCAACTCCTGCCATTCCCTTAGAAGTCAACATCAACACAAGTAAAAGTGTAATTTGTTCTACGAAAGATAAATGAATGCCATACATTTGTGCAATAAAAAGGGCAGCAATGGCTTGGTAAATGGATGATCCATCAAGGTTAAAGGTATATCCTGTCGGAATAACAAATGATGTGACAGCTTTCGGACAACCAAAGTTCTCCATTTTAGTCATTAACCTTGGCAATACTGCTTCAGAGCTTGCGGTTGTAAACGCTAAAATTAACTCATCTTTTAAGATTTTTATAAGGACTAAAACATTAGTTCCAGCCATCTTTGCAATAATACCTAATACTACAAAAACAAAGAAAATCATGGTCAGATATATAACGAGTACTAACTTTCCTAAAGGAATCAATGAACCGATTCCAAACTTCGCCACATTCAAACCAATTAAAGCAAATACGCCAAATGGAGCAAATTTCATTACCAAATTTGTCATCCAAAACATGGATTCTAATACACCCTCAAAGAAATTCAAAACAGGTTTACCCTTTTCTCCAATTGCTGCAACTCCTAAGCCAAATAAGACTGAGAAAAAGATAATCGCTAATAAATTCCCCTCACTTAGAGATTGAAAGATATTAGTTGGGATAATATGAACGATTTGATCTCCTATTCCTGTACTCTCCGTTGTTTTAGATGTTTCTTCATATTTGGATATATCACCTTTCTCAAGGTTCCCCATATCTATACCAGTACCTGGATGAAATATATTTGCAGCTAATAAACCAATAGCAAGTGCAATTGTGGTAACGATTTCAAAATAAAGAATCGTTTTTCCACCTAGCTTGCCGAGCTTTTTAATATCACCTACGCCAGCTATAGATACGATGAGTGCGGATACAACGATAGGAATGACAATCATTTTAATGAGGTGAAGAAAAATATCCCCTAAAGGTTGAAGTATGGCCATCGCTGTACTATTTCCATAAAAAACAGCACCTACCGCAACCCCAAACGCAAGACCAATAAAAATCTGTGTAGCTAATCCGAATTTTTTCATGATGTAACCCCTTTCATTTCCTATTACATTAAAACAAGATATTCATTTTTTGTTGTAATGTAAGGTTAAGCCTAGTCTATAATATCGTCTACAAAATACAACAGAAATCTACGGAAACACACAAAAGATAAATAAAGTATTTATAAGATTTAATATTTTTTTGGACTATGCATAGCCAACTTTTACGTCATAGTTGCAAGGTGTTCCAAGATGGAAGAGACGTGTATAAGTGGGCATGTTACCCCCTCTCTTAGACATATCAAGTTTATTAGAACAAGCAAACTACAAAAAAACGAAGTGAATCGGTTTTCTATACACAGTGCTAACTTGAAAATGATCGTATCTATGTGTGAGAGGTTAGATTTTTTACCTCCTTCTGTATATTAATCTATAAAAATAACTAAACTAATAGCATGTTCCCCTATTTCAATAAATTTGAAAATCCTTTGCTACTTATAGCAAAGGACTCTTTTTTGCTTATTAATATTCATTAAAATATTCTTGTATTTTTTTAGGATCTTTTGTTTTAGTTAGAGCAAGCATTAAGAGAATACGCGCTTTCTGAGGATTCAACGAATCAGACGTGACAAACTTATTTTTATCATCTGAAGCTTCATGAGTCACAGTCCCATTACCAGCACGGCTAGATCTAGTAATGATTACCCCCTTTTTAACAGCATCTTTAGCTCCTGATAAAGCTGCATCAGACATTGACCCATTTCCGGATCCTGCTACTACTATTCCTTTTGCCCCTGCTTTTACAGCAGCATCATAAAGGTATCTATTATCATTTTGGTATGTATAAAGAATGTCTACTTGAGGAAGTTTATCAAGTTTTGAAACATTAAAAATTGATTTTGTCGTATGTTTACGAGTGGGTTCATTATAAAACAATACCTTACCCCCAGCAACTTCTCCAACATATCCTTGTTCAGGAGATTTAAACGTATCTGTTGCTGTTGTATTTGTTTTTGTTATGTAGCGAGCTGCACCAATTCGGTCATTCAGAGTTACTAAAACCCCTTTATTTTGGGCTTCTTTACTAGAAGCAATCTCCACTGCATTGTATAAGTTTAACGGACCGTCTGCGCTTATAGCCGTAGCTGGTCTCATTGAACCAACAATAACAACAGGTTTTTCACTTTTTACTACAAGATTTAGAAAGTAGGCCGTCTCTTCCAAAGTGTCTGTTCCATGTGTCACTACAATTCCATCAACATCCTTAGATGCTAATAAAGTATTAATTCGTTTTGCTAACTTTAATAAAGTTGAATTATCCATATTTTCACTTCCGATATTTGCAATCTGTTCTCCACTAACATCTGCTAGTTTTTTCATCTGAGGAACAGCCTTTATTAACGTTTCAACACCAAGAGCTCCTGCCTTATATCCAGTTGTAGCTGTATCACTATCAGAAGAACCTGCAATTGTACCACCAGTAGCTAAAATTTTTATATTAGGCAAATCTTTTTTTTCCGAATGGTTTACGACTGTTTTGGCATTATTGGTTGTTGCATCAGCAGATAGGCCAATTCCTGAAAATAATAATGCAGCAGATAAAATGGTTATTCCTAAGTTTTTTTTTAGTTTCATAGTTAGTTGTCTCCCTTATGTAGAAAATTTGTAAGTAATATAATACTAATAATATGGAATCAATTTTTTCTCTATAGTTAGTTGTCCATTAGAAATTCCTCCATCAAAGTATAATTAATAAAAATATAGATACAATTAAGCGTTTTCATTTTCTTCTAACAAGAACATAGCTTTAATCTATAATAGGAACTACATAATCATACAGAAAACAACAAAAAAATTATAAATTTCTAAAATCAAATTTGATAATTTATGTAAAATAGAGTGAGAAAATCATTAAAAGTTTAACAAAATGAGGTTAAGTGAGCTAATTGATGTTCGTTTTACATAAAATAATTTCACCTTCACTTTTTGTGGTAATCTAATAAAAGTCAACTAGAAAAGAATGATCAACATGGAAGAAAAACAGCAGCAAGAAATAGATCTTGATAAAGTGTATGACTATGCTGAATTTCCGGATAAGGTCAGTGGAAGATGCTACAACTGCAATTCATCTTACCTCAAAAGTTCTGTAAAAGGCGGCGTTTTCTTACGTGAATGCCGAGAATGTGGCATGAAGAAGAGTATCTAAGTATAGAGGATTATATAGTAAAAGGAGAAGGGTTTTTACCCTTCTCCTTTTTATGTAAATGTAGTTGTGTTTACTTATCTTTATCTATGGAGGATGGAAGCATCCATGCGATGAAATTAGCTCAGCTCCTGATATATGGATAGTAGAAACCCTCCTTATTATCATTAAAAAATCATTTAAGATTTCGCCAGAAAAAATTATACGTATCTCATTTATGTTTTTGAGGACTGTTTGATCCCTGTTTTTTCTTTGTGTATTATTTGCACACGCATATTAGAATAAAAATGACTCGTTTGTATATTTTAGATGATATCTCACTCTTCCTTCTAATTCAGGTTCATATCATTATATTCATTGCATATTTGTTATGTGAGTCATTGATAATCCTCATTATTCCATTATTTCCACTAAATCACGAAAGCTTAAGTAGTACAGTAGGTCACATCTCACCTTTAATAATATGACCTCAGAATGAGAATGTTTCTATTTAAATAAATTATCTTTTTCCATATCGACAACATAACTTTTTAGAATAATAGTATCAATATAACTGAGATCGAGAGATTGCTTACAAGTGAATTAAAATTTTTGTACGAAACAAGAATAATTTTGTTAGTCATTATAAGATAGGAACTTGTACCCCTATGTGGTATGATGTATTGAAGATTATTTGATAATCTTAATATTTATTTGGAGGGGTTTTTATGAAATTAAAAATGAAAATCTGCAAAGGACTTAATCACGGTACGGGGGTAGTCTACTATGAGCCATAAAGTATATCATCCTTTAGGAGAAAGCTTAATACGTCAATTGGCTTTCATAGACAAAAACTGTACAGAATTTATTTCTTCCTATTTTTCTTCTGATACGAGAGAATATCTAAATTTCTTTTATAAGTATACTCATGAGGTACAAAAATACCTATTAAGCTTTAGTGCTCTGTCTGAAGATATTTCTGTTGTGCCCAAAGTTTTTATTGAAAGCCAGGTTTCTTTAATGTACGTGGACAATAAGGAAACTGAACAATTCACCATTTGCTTCCCGGATCAATCTGATCCGGATAAGGGAAATATTTCATTTTTATCTCCTGTTGGGAGTCAATTGTTATTACGTTCAGCTGGAGAAAAATTAGTATTAACAACTCCGGGAGGCAATACCGAGGTAATTATTAAGGAGATTAAGTTTAAAAGTCATTGGTAGATAAGACTAAGTCCTTACCAGAAAGTTTGGTAAGGGCTTAATATTGTTTTTTGAATAGGGGTATCTACTCAAGAGATACTTTTGTGGATATTTATAATGCGAAAAGAGGAAATTTTTGAAATGCTTTTAATAGAAATCTTTGTGTATCTCGGTATTATAGCTGCTGGTGTGTCTGGAGTATTAATAGGCATTAAAAAACAACTAGATTTGTTTGGAGTTATTTGTTTAGGTGTCACTGCTTCTTTAGGTGGGGGAATTATCCGAGACTTACTGATAGGTAATATACCACCTGTTGCTTTCATCAAGCCTAGTTATTTTTTTGTTAGTCTAATTGCTGGGCTATTAGCATGGTGTTTTTACGATAAATTATCTACAATCAAAAATATTATTATAGTTTCTGATGCGATAGGATTAGGTGTATTTACAGTTGTTGGTTCAAACACAGTAATGGTATATCACGGAAACAATTCTTTTGTTATCATTTCTATGGGTCTTATAACAGGAATCGGTGGGGGTGTTTTAAGAGATATATTTGCAAAAGAAATACCTTATGTATTTAAAAAGGAAATTTATGCGATAGCATCAATTTTAGGGTCCGTTAGTCTTATTCTTACGTATGATAAAGTCCCTCACCCTTTCGCTTTATACATTTGTCTTTTCGTTACTTTCGCCTCTAGAGTCTTATCAGTTTTATTAAAATTAAATTTTCCCGTTTATAAAGTGGAGAAATAAACTTAAACTATAAGGTTCGTTTTTTAAATGAGAGGGTCCTTACGTATATAGTATGTAAGGTGGTGTTTAGACTATAAAAGAAGGCAGGACTTGAATGGCAGTTGTTATTATTTGTTGCATGATCTTGGTAGGATTTTTTATTATTTATGCCGGGTGGAAGCGTCCATATGATGAAATCAGTTCGCCTCCTGACATATGGATACTTGAACTCCTCTTTCTTATTATTGAAAAACCATTTAAGGTTTCAGCAGAGAAACTTATGCGAGTATCATTAATGGTTCTTGGAACTGCTTGGTCACTGCTATTCCTCGTGATATTGATTACACACGCATATTAGAATAAAAAAAGAAGTTACCCCTGGTAACTTCTTTTTTTTGGAATATCTAAAAGATTATTAATTATGATTATAATTAAACTACTCTATTTGTTTATCTCGATTTTCTTATTGGACATTTCATTTTCTAGAGATGTTTTCAGTTGTTCTTTGCTCATTATTAGAGCGGCCACAAATGCAAGCACCGTAGGAATAAGCGCCCACATAAAGGTATGGGCGATAGAAGAAGAAAGAACTCCTACAATTTTATCTAACACAGGTGCTGGGATATGAGCACGAGCCTCCGGCGCAAGAATTACGCGAGGATCGTTAAATGTTGGATTGTTGACCATTTGATCTTGTCCTGCAAAAATCTCCTTAAGTTTAGAAGAAAACTCGTCTCGTTGAATGATTCCAAAAATGGTAATACCAAGCGTCATGCCTAATGAGCGAATAAAAGAAACAGTCGAATTCACAGACCCTCTTTGTGCCGGCTCAAAATGATGAATTGCTGCGTTACTGAGAACTGAGAATGTTGCTCCAATTCCTAGTCCTGTAAGAATCATATAGATTGTAACTAAGAAACGACTTGTATCAGGACTCAACGTTGTTAGTAAGAATACACCTGCTCCTAGAATAATTGTAACGACAATCATAATGCTACGATAGCTTAATTTATTCATTAGAAAACCGCCGGTTGTGGCTGAAACGACAGAGCCTAACATCATCGGAAGCAGTACAAGACCTGAGTTAGTAGCTGTTCCTCCAAGCACACCTTGGATATAGATAGGGATATAAACTGAAGCCGTGATGAATGCCATCCCACTAAAAAGACCCAAGAGGTTACTTGTAGTAAATAAACGAACTTTGAACATTTGAAAAGATATAATAGGATCTTTTACTTTTCTTTCAATTAAAATAAAAGCAATAAATAATACGACAAAAGCAATGAATAAACCTAAGATTTCTCCAGAACTCCACTCATATTTATTACCGCCAAGCTCTAAGGCAAACATTAAGCTGACAATAGAGCCAACCAGAGTTACAGCACCCCACCAATCAATTTTTTGTTTGGTATGCACGGGTGATTCCTTGTAGAAAAATACGATAAATGATAATGCTAGAAGTCCCAAAGGAATATTCACATAAAATACCCAGTGCCAGTTGATGTAATCTGTAATATAAGCACCTAACAAGGGCCCGAAAATACTCGATAAACCAAAAACTGCTCCAAATAAACCACCTAGTTTACCACGCTGCTCAACAGGCACCGTATCAAACATAATAGTAAAAGCAATTGGGATAAGTGCTCCACCGCCAATCCCTTGAATTGCTCGGTAGATACTAAGTTGTATAATACTTTCTGCCGTACCACAAAGAATTGATCCAACTAGAAAGACGATGAGTCCAAAAATAAAAAACATTTTACGTCCAAACATATCGGAAAGCTTACCGAATATTGGCATACCTGCCATTTCAGCAACCATATAAGCTGATGTAACCCATACAAACTTATCAAGACCGCCAAGCTCTCCGACTATAGTTCCCATAGCAGTAGCGACAATCGTGTTGTCCATAGACGCCATTAAAAGTGCTAGCAAAAGACCTGCCAGCACTAGCTTTAAATTACCTTGTTTTGCATTCATATTTAATCATTTTTCTCCTTTTGTACCATAATAAATTCTGAAATTGTGTAAATTATAAATAATTCAATAAGCATTAGGAAGGGTTAGTCCATTGATTCTTCTTTAGAGGTAAGATATAACGATATCTCGCGTAACCATTCCCAATCCCATTTTAATTTTTCTCCTTGTATATCGTTGATAGTAGCTTGGATCCATTTTAACTCAGCAAGTGACATAGTTCGCTGATATTCCACCTCAAGTAAAAACAAACGTGGAATGCCCCTACTTGTCGCTATTTCCATCTGCTTATCTACGTAAGCTAATGTTTTCTCTAAAGCAAGCACTCTTTTTTGTAGTTGCTCTTTTACGTCTTCCGGTGTTAAAAGAGCAAGAAAGGAAATAGCAGCTGGAAATTCTAAGAATTCCTTTTTGGGGGTAGAAAGCATTTCTCTTATCCACTCGTACGCAGCTTCTCTCCCTTCTTCCGTTACTTCATAAACAATTAAATCTGGTCTCCCTTCGTTCTGCTTTTTCTCTTGAATGACAATCGCTCTATCGCGATGCAAACGATCAATGGTCTGATAGATGCTATTTCGATAACGAACGTTAATAACTTCATCCTTTCCTCTCTCTTTGATAAGCTGTTGCATACGATATGGATGCATAGGCTCTTCAATGAGGAGGCAAAGTATAGCTAAAGCAAGAGGTGATTTTTTAATTTTATTTTCCATAGTTATAATATTACTATTAACAATATGACTAAAACAAGAGGAAAACAAATCCAACAGTTACAGAGATAAATCGATCAGTTTCTAAAATCTACTCCTAACTAATTCACTTAATATCTTCTTAGTTCCAATAGAATGAGGATGTGCTTAATCCTCAAGTCCTTTCACTTCTTTCATAACAAATAAAATTTGCTTTGTTACATATCCAATTTATTTAATATAGGAATATTTTGATCAGTTTATTTTGCTTTTCGCTTTTTTTAATCGATTTTTCATTTTGCTTAATTCAAAGGCAATTATCTATATGGTAAAAATAGAAGAAAACAAAAGCTTCGCCATCAATAAATATAAAAAAGCCGTATCTTTTAGATACGGCTCTTTTTTCAAACATGGCAAATGTTTAATTTTCATGACAAGGAAATGATACATCTAATCCCACTTTTTAAAGTGTCATTTGTTTCTACGAATTAGTATAGGAAGCAGTTAAGGGAATGATACATCCTTTATTTACCATGAATGCACTCCTCCTATAATAGGAAACTTAAAAGAAACAAGGAGGTGACACAACATGGCAAACAGCAAAAGCAGCAACAACAACGAATTATTAGTATACGGTGCTGAACAAGCAATCGATCAAATGAAATATGAAATCGCGAGCGAATTTGGTGTAAACCTTGGTGCTGACACAACTGCACGTGCAAACGGATCAGTAGGTGGCGAAATCACTAAGCGTCTTGTACAAATGGCTGAGCAACAACTTGGCGGCGGGCGTTTCTAATACAATTTTATAAAATGATGGCTGAAGGAAGAATGGATATCCATTCTTCTTTTTCCTTTTTAAAATTGGATATATATACTTATATTTTGAAATGAAGATTTTGTTAAGTGGAGTATCTCATAAGAATAAAAGGAATTGATTTAATCTTTATTATGTATTGGAAAAGTAACATAACGCTGAGTTAAGAATATGGAAACTCTATAACGTTAAATAAATAGTAAACAATTCCCTTATAATAAGTTGTACATTTGTACAATTTGTAGAAAAAGCTCATATTTGTCTTAATTAATTCTAATTTCTCTCTTTGAACCATCTCTCAGAGTGAATACCCTAAACCAATCTCTCATTTAATAATATCTCCTTAAAAACGAAAAGAGCAACCATCATATAATGGCTACTCTCTCCTAGCAAAAATGCACTTACACAAATGTGTATGTGAACGTATTAGTGTTATACTATATCAGTAATAAAAAAAGGAATAATTTCTATTTACCTTGATACATTATTAATCGCTCTTTTGCTAAATTAATTAATTCCTTTAACTCTCTAACGGACTGCTTGTTATTACAATCACTTAATAAATCTATTGTGTCTTGCAAAAACTGTTCTCTTCTTTTTACTCTTTTATATTCAGCTCTATATTCTTCTGCCATCCTTGCTATTCGAGTAGAACCCTCACGAGGAGTCGCAACTCTTTCAAAATTTGAGGTGCGAGGCTTTGTTCCTTTTTCATCAAACGTAGCGTTGTCTGGATTGCTATTCCTCAATCCTGATTGACCCAAAATACTCCGTGCCGCCCGTTCTCTTCCAGTGGCCATTATCATTTCCCCTCTCTGCAATTGAGATTTGAAATAAACCGTCCTGTATAGATTCAATAACAGTATAATAAATCCTTCTTTAAATATTTAGTTGCAGTTAAATAAAATCTTTATTATTTTTTGAGTGGATAGGCTAGCTTACTGCAGTAGCTACATAGTATCTAAAGAATTTCGACTTAGTTACCTAATCAGTAGCTAATTCAGTAACATTACCGCGTTAATACAAGCTTTATATGCGTAATGACGCCCTTCAAGTACCTTCTTTTTTATATAGCTATGTTTGTTTTTAAAGATCTGGAATTTAGAATCCCTGACTAATAAAAGAAAGCGTTGACATTTTCTTATTTCATAAACTATAATAAGCGAAAGAAACCGGTTCCAAGTTACCTTCTTATTTAACGAAATTGGCTCCTATGAAAGGAAACATTTAATTATATATATGCTGTTTTTTTAGTTTTTTGGAACCGGTTCCTATTTGTTTGGGCTATATCTTTTATAGATAGCAAGAAATATAGTCACGATCGAATCAGAAATATTAGTTTTTTTCTTATTACAGTTTCATTATATTATCATCACCAAAGGGGTGTTATCATCAAGTGGAAAATGGTTACAAAGACATAGCTAGCAAAGTAGTTGAGGCAATAGGTGGAAGAGAAAATATTTCATCATTTGCTCACTGTGCAACAAGATTGCGTATTATGGTACATGATCAAACAAAAGTAAATCAAGAAGCAGTCGAAAATATAGAGAAAGTAAAAGGTGCATTTTATAATTCCGGACAATACCAAATTATTTTTGGTACAGGAACTGTTAATAAAGTATATGAAGCAGTGAATGAGTTGGGTATTAAAGGCACGTCTACATCTGAAGTAAAAGCAGAAGCTAAGAAACAAGGAAACGCTTTTCAACGAGCTATCCGAACCTTTGGTGACGTTTTCGTTCCAATTATTCCAGTTCTTGTTGCAACCGGATTATTTATGGGTTTACGTGGGGTACTAACTCAAGAAGCAGTGTTAAATTGGTTGGGTTATACACCCAATGATATCCCTGAAAACTTCATAATGTTTACACAAGTTGTTACAGATACAGCTTTTGCATTCTTACCAGCATTAATTGCATGGTCAGCCTTTAAAGTATTTGGTGGAAGCCCTGTTCTAGGAATTGTCTTGGGATTAATGTTAGTAAATCCAGCACTTCCAAACGCATATGCAGTAGGTTCAGGAGACGCACATCCTATTCACTTCTTTGGATTTATTCCAGTTGTAGGGTATCAGGGTTCTGTTTTACCAGCTTTCTTTGTAGGTCTTTTAGGGGCAAAATTAGAGCGTTGGATTCGTAAAAAAGTGCCCGATTCAATTGATTTAATACTCACGCCATTTCTAACATTATTGATCATGATTACATTAGGTCTCTTCGCTATCGGACCAGTCTTTCATTCATTAGAAAACATAATTCTAACAGGCACAAAAGCAATTTTAGATTTACCGTTTGGTTTAGCTGGTATTATTATTGGTGGCCTACAACAAGTTGTTGTAATTACTGGCGTTCATCATATATTTAATTTACTTGAAATTCAATTATTAGCTGATACAAAATTTAATCCATTCAATCCATTAATTACTAGCGCAATCGTAGCTCAAGGGGCTGCAACGCTAGCAGTTGGATTGAAATCTAAAAATAAAAAAGTGAAAGCATTAGCATTCCCATCAGCATTTTCAGCCTTTTTAGGAATTACAGAACCGGCTATATTTGGAGTAAACCTAAGGTTCTTTAAACCCTTTATAATGGGCCTTATAGGAGGAGCAGTAGGGGGATTCTTAGCCTCGATTTTTCATCTAAAAGCAACAGGAATGTCTGTTACAGCTATTCCAGGATTATTATTGTACTTGAATAATCAGATTTTTATCTATATTTTCGTTAATTTGATTGCCTTTGCTGTATCATTTATTCTGACATGGCTGTTTGGTTATAACGACAAGATGCTTAAGAATCGGTAATTATATATAAATTATAAATTGTAATTAATAAACTACAATGAATGACATTAGAAAAAGCCTTATATCTTGATCCAGTATAAGGCCTTTTTAGCAAAGCTCAATCATTGATGTTGTAGGAAAAGAGAAGATTAAAGCCCTTCTCTTTTTTATATAATTTTATTTACTTATTTTTAAAATCTGAAATATACAATCCTTCACGCTGCCACTGTTGCTCATTATGTTTTACTTTAGAAGGTATATGTTAACTTTCTCGTATGGTATATAATGACATTTCCGTCATGCAAATGACCTTCTACCGGAAAGGAGTACAAGGTTTTTTGTTATCAATTATCATCAACATCTATACTAATTGCTAAATTAACTACATTATTTATAGTAGTTTTATTTTTACTGTCTAACTTATTGCGCAAACGAAATAATATGTAGCTTTGTTGATTTTTCAATCTCCATCATTATTTCAGCCTTATTAATCAGGGTTACATGTTATTTTTCCATACCTCAATGCATCGTAAATAGCACGTCCATCGCTTGAAGTTGTTTCTGTAAATTTAATAGGCAATAGCGAGAATACAATATAATAAACAGAAAAATAGACAAACTGGTAAGAAAAGAGACTTGTTGAAAGGATGTCATCCATAACTAAACCATTTATAAGGAAAATAGAAGCTAAATTAGCAATGGCACCTCCAGCATAGACACAAGCATGGGTAAATCGGTTGTCATATTTTAGTTTTTCATATACACAAAAGGAATCCAAAAAGTAAACGGATTTTATTTTAACTTTCTTCCATTTGAAAATCGTTTTTCCTTTTCCAATGGTAAAATCCACTCTCCCTCCGAAAAAGATCGCCATGATAGAATGCCCCAATTGGTGAACAAGAGATACAAGTGGTAGTACAAGTAAGAAAGAAAACAAGAACTTAGGCATATCACTGAATCCAAACACACTTCCATCTCCTTTATTATAAAATGATTTACTAAATGGTTAGCTTATCAAGGTAGATAAATTCTATTTGATAGTGGACAGGTATGCCCCAACAGGGGATGTGTCTTTTTTAATCATATGTACACCCCTTCGTTTGGCACTTCGAAAGGACTTTAATCAACGTATAGGACCAATTGTTTTTTACTAAAGCCGTAGTTAAAGTGATTAATACCCTTTGAGCCTTTCCTATGAATAATAATACCTTAAACATTCTTCATAACAATAAACGACCCTATGTATCGTAACCAAAGTTACTAAGGTCGCTTATGTTATATTGTGATTTATTATTCTTTTCTTTTTTTTTTTATAATAAAATATTTGGTTTGTCATTAAGTTTCTAACAGAATTTCGTTATCATGATTAATTTGATCGAACAAATAAGTAATGTAAGATTCTAATTCAAATTGATCGTCTTCAACAAAACCAGCTAACACATACTTACTTTCCTCTCTCATCTTTAGTCCCTCCACTTTATATTTGTTACGTTATTTTGCATGACGGCCATGATTTTTGTTTTGGCCCATTTTTCGCAAAATGAAGCTTACAATAAGTACTAAAACGACAGATCCGATAATTGCTGGGATGATGGCAAAACCACCGATAACAGGTCCCCAACTTCCTAAAATAAGACCACCTAACCATGAACCGATAAAACCAGCGATAATATTACCAATAATCCCTCCAGGAATGTCGCGCCCTGTAATTAAACCAGCAAGCCATCCAATAATTCCACCTACAATTAGTGTCCATAGAATGCTCATACATCATTCTCTCCCTTTGAAATAGTTAGTTGACTTTACCCCCAACTAAGGACCACTAATCCTGTTACTTTTTTCCTTGCTGAATTTTTTCTTCAAATGGAATAGGGTTATATAGCTATGCTACTGCTTTATTTTATTCTTTTAGACACCTTCCAAACACCTTCCAAACAGCCAATTTGATCACTGGACTTAGCTATCCTATCTAAAAGGTAAGTGCCCCAGAATTGTGTATACAATATAGCATAGCCATAGATTATTGAGCATTCATTCAACTTATTTTTAACATAGTTTCGAATGTAAAAGTTATATAGCTATAAAGCTTTCAAGCTAATGTAATTAAACTTACAGATAAACAATTTTAATTCACTTGACAATCTCCCTGACATTACAAAAGATACGTAAAAGAAAGTTAAACAACTGGAATTTTTGAAACTAGGCAAGATCTCTATCTTACTCCCCAACCGTTATTGTATATGATTAAATCCTATTCCTTTCAGATTGTTGAACGAATTGATTTGTTTTTTTATCCATCTGGATTATATCTGTTGTTACATCTATCGCGAGCTGGATTTTTCTTGCCTCTAATGGTTTTAAGTACTTTTTTGGACGTGCCAATCACGCTGGGTTTCTTCCATATACTGCGGGGATTGTTTTCATAATCACTCTTCTTCCTAGAAATGAAACTGACCTTCAAAAATTCAATAAGATTTTAGAACCAGCACACTTAGGATTTATCGTGGTCATACCACTATTTTTATTCTTATTTTCGTTTTTCTTTGCTAAAAAAAGACCAGGAGATCGCAGTGTATGAAGGTTAAAACATTAGTTACAATCAGTGTATGTTTACTGTTAACAACAGGGTGCTGGGATCAAAATTTAATGAAAAATGCTATCCTAATACAAACTATAACTTTTGATCGGACTGATGAAGACAAATTTTTATTTGGAATTTCAATACCCGATATTTATAGCAACTCATTGACATCAGGGCAAGAGACCATAGCTAGTAATAGTCAAACTTTGTCTACAATTGCCAATACGCCTAGAGAAGGACGTATGAAATTAAATACAGAAATACCTGGTAATTTAGATGCTTCGAAAAATAAGCTTATATTATTCGGTGAACAATTTGCAAAAGGTGATATTTATCCATCTTTAGATGTAATTTTGCGTGATCCACGTAGTTCTATGAGTGCCAAATTGGCAGTAGTAAAAGGAGCAGCAGTAGATATACTCAATATTAAACCTCAATTAGAGTCGAGTATTAGCCAAAACATCTTAAATTTAATACAAAGTACTGAAACAAATACAACCATTCCTGATGAAACCATACAGACCCTCGCTTCAGAGATACTTGATCCAGGTGAAGATATTGCTCTTCCCTTATTAAAAATAGGCAATAATGGTACAACTATTGACGTGGAAGGTCTAGCATTATTTAATGACAGAAAATTAACAGGAACTCTATCCCAAGGAGAATACACACTTTTTCTTTTATTAAATAATAAGAGAGGAAAATACGCACGTTTTACAAAAAATATAAATAATAATAAGTCTAAGATGACAAATTTTATTTCTCTGAATGTTAATAATATGAAACGAAAACTAAATGTCTCTATGGACAAAGATGGAAATGTTTTTGTTAATCTAAACCTACATTTAGAATTAGCAGTAGAAGAATTTCCTATAGGAAATGTACCTAAGAAACTTAATCAACTAAATAAAGAACTATCAAAAAAATTCACTAATGAAGCAGAAGAAGTAGTCCACAAATTGCAAGAAGCTAATTGTGATGCTTTTGGGAGACTAATTGCTTTTCACCATGGGTCCTGGTTAAAAAAAGATAAAGCAAGCTATTTTAGAAACGTAAAATTTGAATCAAAAGTAGAAGTAGAAATTGTTCGGTACGGTATCGTTAAATAAAGTAATACAATCAAGAAAATAACGATGTAACACTGATATGAATATATTGTATTATCATTCACCCATTTTCTAATGCAGTAGGATTTCTTTTTTATTTTTCGATTGGACAGGTAAGCTCCCAACAGTACCTACACAGTATCTAAAGAATTGTTACTCTGTTACCTAAGCAGTATAAAGATTTTGTTACGTGGAGTATCTTATAAGAATAAAAGGCATTGGTTTAATCTTTATCATGTATTGAAAAAGTAACATAACGCTGAGTTAAAAATAAAGAACAAATAAAGAATAGCTCAAAGATGTTTATTATAGCTGTACTTGGAAGGTTAATGGGTATAGCACTTCCTACAACCATAAGAGCTACTCCAATCATCATTATACTCCATCGTGTTTTGCGGTAGAGAGAAACTCCAACAACAAGTAAAATGAATGCCATGATAATAACCATCAAAGGTGCGCCAGAGGCTCCTACAAAAGTATATCGAATAATGCCATACTCGCGTAGTATCTCCGGATTTTTATTAATCGTTTGTATAATCTCATAACTAATAAGAGCAAGTGTACTCATTAGGAAGATAATTTTGAATATAAATTTGTTAGCCCATTGAAGGCTAGATTGTTTAGCTACTCCATAAGCAAAAAGTAAAAGAGTAGGCGTGAATAAAGCATGGAACCAAAAGCGAAACATACTAAGAAGAAGGAGTACATTACCTTCCCCAATAAATGATCCCAGAGAAATAATGATATTATCGTAAATCAAACCAACTATTACAAGAGGTAGAAATACCATATAAAAGGATACATTTCTTTTTTTAATAAGCTTTATGTTTAAAATCAGCAACGTTAAATAGCAAATACTAAACAGAAAATAGAGTATTGTATCAATCACTTTTTTCCCCCTTAATTATTTAAACGAACACTTAGAGCTCAGTCTCATAATTTATTTTGATGTCATATTCAACCATTGATTTTATTCATCGAGTAATCGGCAACTCTTCCACTCATCGCGCGTACTATTTTTCACTTTTACCTTTTGAATTGGAATGTTTTTTGCTCTTAAGGCTTTGATTAAAAGATCTATTGAACTCATAAAAGTCACCCTTCAACAAAATTTTCTTATAAAAAACCGTTAATTAGTTAATATTTTCTTTTAGCCATGTTGAAGTAACACTAACCATTTCGTCCTGTTGTTTCTTTACAGATATAGATGGTTTAGAGTCACCCTTCTGTGCTCCATAAATGCCAAATTGACCATGGTTACCACCTTTTATTTCATGCATGGTTGTTTTTTGGGATAATAAGTGCTTTGTATCTTCAATTTTTTCTACAGTTGATAAACCATCTTTTTCACCATAAATTGAAAGTATAGGAAGGTTCTTATTTGAGAAATCAGTTCCTTCATCTGGATAAGAACCTAAAAAGAACACACCATCAATTTCTTTAGGGTGATTATAAGCAAACTTAGATGCAGTAACTCCTCCTAATGAATGACCACCTACGACCCATTTTTGGATAGAGGGGTGGGTATTTATTATCTCCTGTGCTTTGTTAGAGTCAAATAATGCAAAGTTAAAGTTCACATTAGGTATAGCCACTAAATAACCTTGCTTTGCTAATTGTTTACCGAAGTAGCTGTACGCTTCCGGTTCTACTTTTGCCCCAGGATACAAAATAATTCCCACTTGATTATTATTTTTTGAGTTGAAAATAACCCAATCTTTTTCATACTTAATGTCCTTTTTATTCATGAGTGTATAAAGCTTTTGAGATGGTTCATACGTTTGTTGTGACCATGTAAAGAAACCAAGAAAACTTACCATGATTATTGCAACGAGACCAATGAAAAAATAAGTCACTTTTTTATTCATAGATGTATCCCCTTTCTTACTCCGCTGAATTTTTACAATTGATTATCTTTGTTATTAATGTCTTTCTATCGACTTAGTTAAGTATAACTTAACCCTTTATAGAGGCTAATTAGCATTCTTTAATTAATTATATATACTGGAAGGTTAATTAATCAACTAGTTTAATCATGGAAATATATTGAATTAAAATGAGGGAAGATGAAAATTTTAGCAAAATCCTTTTATCCGGATGTACTTGTGTTAGTCTAATAAAAGCCAAATAGAAAAGAGTGATTAACTTGGAAGAAATAAAGGAGCAAGAAATCGATTTTGATAAAGTTTATGACTATGCTGAATTTCCGGATAAGGTTAGTGGCCGGTGCGATAACTGCAACTCAGCTTGCTTCAAAAGCTCTGTAAAAAGTGGCGTTTTCTTACGAGAATGTCACGATTATGGAATGAAAAAGAGTATTTAGGTGGTCTTTAGACTATAAAAGAAAGCAGGACTTGAATCGCAGTTGTATTTATTTGTTGCATGATTTTGGTAGGGTTTTTTATTATTTATGCGGGATGGAAACGTCCATATGATGAAAGATGAAATTAGTTCGCCTCTTGACATATGGATACTTGAACTCGTCTTTGTTATCATTGAAAAACTATTTAAGATTTCAGCAGAAAAACGTATGCGGGTCTCATTCATGGTTTTTGGGACTGTTTGGTCCCTGCTATTCCTTGTAATATTAATTACATACGCATATTAGAATAAAAAAGAAGTTAAGGGGTAACTTCTTTTTTATTTTGAAGGAAGAATGGAGTCCATTCTTCCTTTTTCTATGAGGGATTTTTTGTACTATTTCATAGAAAGTAGCCCTTTTGTGCAACTATAAGTACAAGATTAAAAAATAAATTTTACTGTTCCTTTAAATTTTCCTTCACCTGTATGCTAATTTTAGTAAGGTATTCTTCTTCGTTAATAGTTTTCATTGAATCGTACAAGTACTCTTCATACGCGTCACCTACAATAGAATAGCCTTCTGTCTTAATAAAATTAGTTAGATAGAGGTAGGAAGACACAATATTTTTATAAGGTCCTTGATGATAATAAATGGCATAAAGACCTTCTGGCCTGGATTGTCTTGTATCCAACTCACTATAAGAAAATAAATAATCAACCCTGTCAAACCTCTCTTGAATTAGGGTATCTTTTGTTAGTAAAGATCCAATAGGAACGGGAACTTGCAAACCTATCTGTTTTCCAAAATGATTATATTGCTGTGACCATTCTTCTACAGTATTCATGCCCTCATTTGAAGTTTCATTACTTAGAAGAATGTACTTTTTCTCAGTTTTTTGGACATAAACTTTTTCAAATTCGACACCTTTTAGTTCCTCTTCCGTTGAAATAATCTGCTTAAAGAAACGTTGAATTTGAAGCAGTTTTTCAATTTCTTTTTCTACTATAACGGTTTGCTGATTTGCCATTTGAATAAATTTATGGGTGTTTTGGGAACTAAGGTATTCTTTTAACTCTTCAATTGACACACCCATTTTCCGAAGAGACTGGAGTGTAGAGAATGATTTGATTTGATCATAGGTATAATAGCGATAACCATTTGAAAGTTTACCTGCAGGTTTGAAAAGATTAATTTTATCATAATAAAATAATGTATCTTTTTTCACTCCCACGTAGCTAGCAAATTCCCCTGTAGTTAAAGTTTTAGTATTTTTTCTCTCCAAGTTAAAAACTCCTCTTGACTATAGACTAACTCCATACTTCATACTATCATAAGCAAACGCTTTATCATATGGCACGGAAAGTACGTCGAGCTATATAAGTTTTTGCATAGCAAATTATATAAACGGAGGTTTACATATGAGTAAGACAAGAAGAAGTACGCTGTATCTCTTACTTATAAACATATTTATTGTTTTCTTAGGAATTGGCTTAGTAATACCTGTATTACCGAGCATTATGAATGAATTAAGCATTAGTGGTACAACAGTTGGCTACTTAACAGCAGTATTTGCCTTAACACAATTAATTATTTCACCATTTGCAGGGAAAGCAGCTGATAAATTCGGTCGTAAAATCATGATAGTAATAGGGTTATTTATTTTCAGTGTATCAGAATTATTATTTGGAATGGGGAAAACAATTGAGTTATTATTCATATCGCGGATTTTAGGTGGTGTCAGTGGCGCTTGTATTATGCCTGCTGTGACAGCTTTTATTGCAGATATAACAACATTGGAAACACGTCCAAAGATGCTAGGATATATGTCGGCAGCTATTACCACTGGGCTAATTATCGGGCCAGGCGTCGGTGGCTTCTTAGCTGAGATTGGCACGCGAGTACCCTTTTACTCAGCTTCAGTTCTTGGATTTGTTGCTGCAATCTTATCTGTTATGCTTTTAAAAGAACCAGTGTCTTCTCAAGAGGAAGTAGAAGTTGAGCGACTAATAGAGAAGAAGCGTGGCTTGAAAAAGATATTCATGCCTATGTTCTTTATTGCTTTTGTAGTCATTTTTGTATCGACATTTGGGTTAACAGCATTTGAGTCATTCTTTAGTTTATACGTTGATCATAAGTTCGCGTTTAGTCCATTGGACATTGCTATTTCAATCACAGGCGGTGCCATTATAGGTGCAATATTTCAGGTTGTATTATTCGAACCGTTAGTAAAGCATCTGGGTGAAATTAATATGGTTCGTTGGTCATTGGTATTATCTGCGATTTTAGTTTTTACAATGACATTAGTGAGCTCGTACTGGACGGTTATGATAGTCACCTTTACCGTATTTATAGGTGCGGATCTCATTCGCCCAGCCGTAACAATGTACTTATCACGCATCGCGGGCAACGAACAAGGTTTTGTTGGAGGAATGAACTCTTTTTTCACTTCCCTAGCCAACGTATTTAGCCCCATCTTAGGTGGCATTTTATTTGATATTAATATTAATTATCCCTACTATTTCAGTACGGTTGTCATTATCATTGGTTTAGCCATCACTATACTATGGAAAAAACCTAAAACTGAAGAGTTAAACCTATCTAAAAAGAGTAACTAAGATGCTCCATTATAGATATGAAGCCATTCACCCTCATATTGAAAAAATAGAGCTCCCAGTCTGCATTGGTCAAGATATCTATGGAAACCCCGTGTCATGGGATTTTGCCAATTTAGAAACCCTATTGATATCGGGCGAAATTGGAGCCGGAAAAAGTTCTATGTTAACTAAACAAGTATAGAAATATATAGCTATAAGACAGAACAACCTACTGCTCCTGTACAGTAGATTGTTCTGTTGGACAATATGGTTTTAGTAGCAGATACCTCACAGCGTCTTGGGTAGTTTGCACAATTTAAAATTTCGAATACTAAAGAGCGTATTGCTTTTATAGTTTACATAAGATAAATTAACGGCATCCACCACAAAAAAAGAACCCTTGTCGCAGAACGGGAGTCAGTCCCCCCGGTTCCACCGAGGGTTCTTTTTACGGAGTATGCAGCTTTTTATACACCCTTGATTTCTTAATGTTTTTTTAAGTGCATTAGCAAAATATATGAATAAAGTAATTTTCGACCTACATTTAAAGTTACTTATATATAAGGAATTGTTACAATTTCATAGGCAACGAACGCATTGAAGACATAAATTTCTATGGCAATCAGTTAG
Organism: Priestia sp. Y58; assembly: GCF_029522095.1. Lineage (NCBI taxonomy): Bacteria > Bacillati > Bacillota > Bacilli > Caryophanales > Bacillaceae > Priestia > Priestia sp. Y58. The sequence goes on along the minus strand of NZ_JAKWFL010000007.1, from coordinate 222,572 downwards.
GTTACTTCAAGTCGCGTCAAATAGAAGGCTTACGTTGTCTTCAACAGGAGCATAAGGCTCCGATAATAATAAATTAGTTACTATATTTTTTTCTTTCGAACGTTTAATGCACAGTAAAAAATCCGCGGATAAACCCACGGATTTTTTTTACAATTCTTTTTCTAAGCAGTTCACTTGATTATGATGCAGCGGCTTAGTGGCATACTGTGTAAAACCAAGGCGCTCCCAAAACAGCTTGGCTCTAGGGTTTTGAGACAGAACGCCAAGGCGAAGAACGGAAACTCCTTCTTCTTTTAGCTTGTCTTCAAATGCTAGATACGCCTGCGTTCCGAAACTAAAATTGTGATAAGCGCTATGAATGATAAAAGCTCCGATCCATGGATGGTCATCGTTAGGATTCTGTTTCATGTAATCGATAACCCCTACGTATGTATCGTCGGCTTTTATAAAGTAACTGTCCGTTTTTTCATTCATATATTCTTTAAAAAGCTCTTCTTCACTCCGCTCTTTTTTGCCGTTCTCTAACACATTATAGGCTTCGTTTGAATTAATAACCTCTGAAACAATATACATGGTGTCAGCTGTAATGGGTTCAAATGAAATCATATGTCTTCCCTTCTTTCTCTGTAAAGTAGCTGTATATCGTTGCTTTGTCAATTTTACCATTTTTCATTCGCGGAAAGGACTTTAAAATTCTCCATACGCGCGGGATTTTATAAGCAGATACTCGTTTTGTCAGCGCTTGTCTCACATCAGAAAGAGAAATGTTCTCTAAAACAATTGCTGCACCTACGACTTCTGAACGTTCAGTATCTACTACGCTAAAAACGGCTGCTTCGCTAACGCCCGGTATTTGTAAAAGCAACTCTTCGATTTCTTCAGCATACACTAAGCTCCCGCTGCTTTTAATCACGTTTTTGTCTCTTCCTACTATGGTAATGCTTCCGTCTTGAAGCTGAACCGCAATATCGTGCGACGTAACATATCCATTAAAAAATGAGCGGTTCGTTTCTTCGCTGTCATTAACAAACCCTTCAAATGCTTGAGATGTTTTCACAAACAGTGTTCCTTTGTTTCCTTTTTCTACTTCTTTTCCACGTTCGTTCAGGATTAAAACGTCTACACTGTTAACAGGATAGCCTACCGTATTAGGCATCGTTTCAGCTGTATGTGGTGAAAGCACCGTAACAAATCCCATTTCGGAAGATCCGTAATATTCATAAAGAGAGGCAACAGGAAACGCTTGTGAAAATTTCTTTCGAACGGAAGGCGATAATTTATTGCCTACTGAAATCACGGTCTTTGGCATAAGTCGTTTCTCTTTCGGTCTGCTTTGTACGTAACGAAGCAAAGGAGAAATTAATGCTGGTGTAACAGACATGCAGCTAGCTTCCTTCTTAAAAACAGCAGAAGGTGTAAACGCTTCTAAAATAACAGCGTGCATGCCGCTGCAAAGCGCATGTAAAACTGGGTAAAGCTGCGCGGAATACGAGATATGTAAAGGAACAAGCACTTTGTCGTGTTGCTTTAAAGAAAATATGTCTGACCATTCTTGAAACGATGAAGACCAAGAATGATGCGATTTTACAAACCCTTTAGGCCTTCCTGTTGACCCGGAGGTAAATCCAAATAAAAATAGATCGGACAGTGCATTCCCTTGCCTTACGGGCAGCAGAGGTCTTTCTTTTGTTATGTTAGTTAAAGAAGAAGTTTCCCATAGCCAATTCGGAGATTGAATCGAAAAATAAGTATCGATTTCAGCGTCTGTTAACTCATTGTGTAAAAGCATCACCACTCCGCCGGCTTTTAAAATCGCTAAAAACGACACAATAGCTTCTACATTGTTTGGCATGCTTAACGCAACGAGCTCTCCTTCTTTCATCCCTTTTTCTTGCAGCTGTTTTTCAGCTTTGCATACACAATCCCACATTTGACTGTAGCTTAGCTTACTAATAGAATCCGATAGTGCCAGTCCATCAGGCGTTTGTTGGCACTGATTAAAAATTAGTTCTTCAATTCGTTTCATTACTTCGTAAACTCCCTTTTTATTTTACTTTTAGTGTACCGTAAATGTAGATTTGAGAAAAGAAAAATGTAAACTTATAAAAATATAAAGTTGACTAATTTAAGTTTAATAAGATAAGATAATCATGTTTTATCATACATAAAGGAGGTTTACGATGAAAACAAAAGATATGACATACGTTGCTTTATTTACGGCTGTAATGGGAGCGCTAGGGCTTGTTCCTCCTATTTTCCTATCATTTACTCCCGTTCCTATTACTCTTCAAACGATGGGAGTTATGCTGGCAGGAGGTATTCTTGGGGCTAGGTTAGGCGCATTAAGCCAATTTATTTTTTTATGTTTAGTAGCTGTAGGAGTCCCTTTGCTTTCTGGAGGGCGCGGTGGTATGAGCGTATTTTTTAGTCCAAGTGCTGGCTATTTAATCAGCTATATATTTGCAGCTTTCTTTATAGGATGGACACTATCCAAGTTGAAAAACCTTACGTTTACAAAGGTATTCATAACAAATGTCCTGTTTGGAATTTTGCTAGTTTACGCTTTTGGCATTCCTGTACAAGCGATGCTGCTTCACATACCGTTCTGGAAATCTCTTCAATTAAGTTTAGTCTATATTCCCGGTGACTGCATAAAAGCAATCATAGCAGCTTATTTAATTACAAAAGTCCGAAAAGTAGTAACCGTAACTGGTCGTTCCAATACGGCTTCTATGTAAGGAAGTGATGACTATCTACCAGGCAGCAGTTGTAAAAGCGAAGCGTACAGTGATTGGAAAAGAAAACGGCGCACTTAAAAACTTTCACGTTCAAGAGCTAGCAGCTCCTTTATTAAAACACCTTAGCGCTGGAATTGAACATGAAATTGATGACGTTATTTTAGGGAATGTTGTAGGTCCAGGAGGAAACGTAGCTAGGCTATCCGCTTTAGAAGCAGACCTCCCTTTTTCTATCCCGGGAATGACCATTGATCGTCAGTGCGGAGCTGGCTTAGAAGCGATTCGAATGGCCAGCTATTTAATAAAAGCAGGCGCTGGAACGTGTTATTTAGCTGGAGGCGTTGAAAGTACAAGTACTTCTCCTTTTGAAAAAAGAGCACGTTTTTCTCCTGATAAAATTGGTGACCCTGACATGGGGATCGCAGCAGAAAACGTAGCTCAGCGATACAATATATCTAAAGATCAGCAGGACAGATATGCTCTTTTAAGTCATGAAAGAAGCTGGGAGGCTTTTGAGAAAGAATTATTTGAAGAAGAAACGCTTCCTCTTCCAAACGTGATGCACGACGAAGCATTTATGAAAAAACGAAACCTAACAAAACTGCTGCAAAAAGCCAGCCCCGTCTTTTTAAAAAATGAAGGCACCGTCACCGCAGCCAACAGCTGTGGAATTAACGACGGAGCCTGCATTGCGCTTGTGATGGAAGAGCAAAAAGCACGCGCTTTAGGCTTTCAGCCCGTTTTGCGTTTTATTGACGCTGATATTTCAGGAGTGTCACCTCTTTACCCTGCTATTGCGCCCGTTTCTGCGATTAAAAATGTCTTGAAGCGAAATTCTCTTACGGTAGATGATATTGACTTATTTGAAATCAATGAAGCCTTTGCCGTTAAAGTTGTTGCTTGTATGCAAGAACTGGGGATATCAGAAGAAAAAGTAAATATTCGCGGAGGAGCGTTGACGCTAGGACACCCTTACGGAGCATCGGGAGCTATTTTAGCTACGCGTCTTTTTTATGAAAGCAAGCGCCGTGACGTGCGATATGTCATAGCGTCTTTAGGAAGCGGAGGCGGAATAGGAACAGCGGTATTATTTGAAGTAATCAAATAATACCGCTGTTTTTATCTTTTTCTTATCACGTTGTGTTGTATTAAATATTGCTCAATATCTTTAAATGTCTCAACCGGAACAAATGAAACGTTTTGTTCGCGCAGTAAATCTTGCAAAGAATCTTTTGCAAATGTGACGTCTGCATATTTTGCCGGATGCGAATCCGGCTCGCTGTCCCCAGCAAAATAAATCGTTTCGTATGTCTCTTTTAGTTCTTTAATAACAGCCGATTTATCAATGCCGTAGCGTTCTGAATGCCATCTGTGAGCAGGGTCTAGATGCAAGTGAACGTTGTTTTGATGGAAATAGCCTTCATTCGAATAAACTTCCACTTTTTCAACACCGTATTTATCTAAAATCGGTTTAATATAGTACGTTGTTCCAGCGCTTAAAATATAAAAATCTCCGTCGTTTTCCTGAACAGCTTTAATAAAAGCGGGCACGTATTCATCAATTGGAATATTCGCTACTTCTTCTAAAATTTTCGGTTCTTCTTGGTGAATGGATTGAAAAACAGTAGATAAAAAATCAATATCTTTCATTTCTCCTGCTTTCCATCGGTGGAAAAGTTCTTCACCTTCTGGAAAATACTTTTCAATCACAATCCGGTAAAAATCTTTTTTTGAAATTGTTCCATCAAAATCTGATACAAACGCCCATTTTTTCATTCCTTACACGTCCTTTGCTACATACTAAGCAGTTCTCGAAGCTCTTCTTCTGTCAAGCTAGAAAGCATTGTTTCTCCCGGCTGAATAACCTGTTCGATGAGTTCTTTTTTCTTTTGCTGCAAGCCGTAAATTTTTTCTTCGATGGTTCCTTGAGAAATAAGCTTGATGACCTGCACCACATTTTTTTGTCCAATGCGGTGTGCACGTCCTGCCGCTTGTTCTTCAATCGCCGGGTTCCACCATAAGTCATATAAAATAACCGTATCGGCTCCCGTTAAATTTAAACCCGTGCCTCCGGCTTTTAATGAAATTAAGAAAATGTCTTGTTCTCCATTATTAAACCGATCCGCCATTTCCACTCGTTCTTTTGATGGCGTTTGACCGTCTAAATAAAAGTATGAGAGATTTTCTTTTTGAAGCTCTTCTCGAATAATGTGAAGCATGCTTGTAAACTGAGAAAAGATTAACAAACGTTTTCCATTGGCAACCGCATTTCTTGTAATCTCAAGCAGCTGCTCTAATTTGCTTGAATCCCCTTCGTAATTTTCAACGAATAAAGACGGATGACAGCAAATCTGGCGAAGTCTTGTTAATCCCGCCAAGATCTTCATTCGGTTTTTGTTAAAATCTTCACCGGCTAAAGATGATTTTAATTGCTCTAAATAGCCTACATATAACTCTTTTTGTTCTTTAGTCAGCTCAGATAAATGAGTTGTTTCAATTTTATCAGGCAGTTCTTTTAACACATCCTTTTTTACTCGTCGCAGTAAAAATGGTCTTACAATTCGGCCGACCTGCTCCGATGACATGTTTTTAAACTGGCGAAGCCCTGGAAATAAGCCAGGAAGAATGGTCTGGAAAATTGACCAAAGCTCATCAAGTGAGTTTTCAATAGGCGTACCGCTAAGCGCAAAACGTTTTTTAGCTGAAATAGTCCTAACAGCTACTGCTGTCTTCGTTGTATGATTTTTAATACTTTGAGCCTCATCTAGAATTAAAGCATGAAAATGAAGATGCTGATACAAATCGATATCTTGACGCAGCGTTGGGTAAGATGTAATCCATACGTCAGCTGTGCGTTTTAGCTTCTCCTCACGCTCGCTCGGCGTTCCTGTAATGGTTTGAACCGTTAAATTCGGTGCGAATTTCTCCAATTCGTTGCGCCAGTTATAAATCAAGGAAGCCGGCACAACAATTAAAAAGGCACTGCTGTCTTCATCAAGCTCTTTTTCAGATAAGATATAGGCAATGCTTTGAAGCGTTTTTCCAAGCCCCATATCATCAGCCAGTACGCCTCCTAAAGAGTAGTGAGACAGAGATTTAAACCACTTAAATCCATTACGCTGATAATCACGCAGGGATGCCTGTAAGGATTCCGGTACTTCCCAATCCATCTCCTCTGGAGATTTGAGCTGTGTAAGTAATGTTTTAAATGCTGAGCCAAACTTAGCCGCTGATTTATCACCTGCACTCATAATTTCTTCCACTTGCATTCCTCTGTATAAAGGTACTTGCAATGAGTTATCCTTTAAATCTTTTTCCGTTACGTTCAGCTCACGAAACAGATTTTGAATATGTTCAAAGCCCTCATTTTCAAGAGGGATAAACGCACCGTTATCTAGACGATGATAGCTTTTCTTTTCTAAAACAGATTTTAAAACATCTTGAACGGTCTGATGATCAATGCCTCCTAAGTCAAAATTGATCTCTAATAACCCATTACTGTTTTTGATGTCAACCGTTGTTACCGGATCCGAAAAATCCGTATAGGCATAGTCTTTCATCTCATCCGTAATATACACATCTGCTATTTCATCAAGCTTTGGAACAATATGAAACAAAAATTCATATAGAGAGTATTCGTCTTGATTTAAATACAGCTGGTTTTTATAAATGTTTAAAGGAGCTGTTTCAATTAAGTCCATGACGCGATCTTCTTTTTCTAAATCTCGTATTAAGATTTTATCGTACTTTTCAGGTTGAGGTGAAAATGGATTAATTGAAATCTCTCCGTAATTGTACCGAAGCGTCACAAACAGCTGTTCATCCTCACGGTCAATAAATACTTTTGCTTTTAGTTCAGGTGCAATAATCTGATGAGATACTTCCTTTGCGATATCTACTTTCCCCACTTTTTTTAGTCCTGGAACGACGTGAGATAAAAAATTGCCCATCTGCTCTTCTGCTATAGGTACGACTGGCTTTAAAGGCGCCGTTTTTCGAAGTCCTTCAAGAAGCATTCGCTGATCTTGAGATAGCTCATAAAACGTCCCGTTTAAAAATAACCATCCATATCGATCAAAAAATGAAGCTTGATGAAGTTCCGTAAAGTCTAGCTCAAATCCAGCTGCCGAATGCTTATTTATTTGAAATGAAAAAGGAGCTGAGCTTTCAGCAAAGATAATATTTTCATATGAGTGCCCGTCATGAATAAATGTAAAGTTCCGATCTTTAAGCAATTGAAATAACTTTTTGGCTATGATGGAGGGAATGATTAGTTCTCTGTTATTTGCAGACGAACGATACATGGAATAAGAATTTTTATAAAATGATTCATTTGTCATAATATCCATCAGCAGCTCAATGATTTTTCTATCTTCTTCTATAAAAAAATGTTCCGCCGGGTCATATTCGAAGCGCTTGGTAAATTCATGAGTTTGGAATTCTTTAACGTCTGTTAAAAATTCTTGAATGTTTTTTACTACATACGTCCGGTCGACGCCCACTTTCATTTCAAGCGCTACGTACATTCCTTCTGAACGTAAAAATTCTTCTGAGTAAGACTTGCAAATAAATTCTACTTTCAACGGATCTTTATCGGCATATTTTCTATGGTCACTTATGGTTTGCTGATAGCTCGAAAATAAGTCGATAAAATGATTTACATTTTCGTATTCTTTGCTTTGGCGAAAAGGCTTTGTTTTAATTGGCTGGGGCTTTGCGCGCTCATCGCAAATGGTTAATAAAACAGCTACTTCGTGTTTGCATTCTGAAAACTCGTGATAAGCAGGACAATCGCAGAAAGAATAAAAAGAATTTCCTTTTTGTTCAACCATTACCGTATACATTTCTGCACCTCGAACAGATGCTGTCCACGTAGTGGTCTGTTCATTGTATTCCAAATCAAGCACACGCCCCTGCTTGTAATACGTGTGTCCTCTATAGTACGTTCTGCTTGAGTACGAATCTTTTAATTGTTCTTTGTTTAATGTTTTATTTATCATCGCTTCACAATCTTCCAATCGCATAACAGTCAATGCTGTTGCTGTTTAATTTCTATTCAGAACAAATAATGTCCAACGTCATAAACGTTGAACATTATTTGTCAATTCTTCTATTATAACATGCAACAGACATTATAAAACACTCTTAAGCAGTGCAGACTGTTTTCGCTGTTTTCTTTTGTAGAGTATCCAGCCCGCTCCAGCCGATGATAATAAAAGCAGACTCAGCCCTAAAAAAGCCAGTCCTATACGATCGTTAGCCGTAACGTACGTAAAGAAGAAAATCAGTAAAATCCGAATTCCTAACGTAATAAAGCGAAAACAGCTGTCGACTCTTCCCACGATGATATTTGGTATTTTTTGCATCATAAACGTATTTCGAGCTACTCTTGTACCTGCATTTGCAAAAGCAAGAAGAAACACAATAGAAAAATAAATGGGCAAAAGCTTCATAAAGAAGATGATAGATATTCCGAGTGCAAAAAGGCTTATATTCAGCATAATCGCTAGCTCTGTGCCTGTTCTTTTCATAATAGATACGATAAATACCCCTGCCGTTAACGCCCCGAAACCATACACAGCACTTTCAATCCCATATGCTGCTGGACTTGCGTTTAATTCTTGAGTCAGATAAATAGGAAATAAATAGTTCGTCATCATCACAGCGATGAAAGGCATAAAAGAAAGCAGTAAAAAAAGAGAGACCGAGCGATTTTTTTTTATAAATGTTAAACCTTCTTTCATAGCAGTGCGTTTCTTGTCGCTTCGTTCCCTGCTTTGTTTATATGGAATACTCAATAGACAAAGGAATGCAGCTATATACGTAGCTGCATCGACTGTTAAAATCCATTGAAGCGACCAACGAGTAATGACTAGACTCGCCAAAGCTCCTGCAAGCATACTCGATAGCTGACCTTGTATTTCCATGATACTGTTTAATAAGTGAAACGCATCTTTTGAAAAAACTTCTTGATTTAACGCAAAAATCGTTGGATAAAAAAACGTGTAGTAAAGGTTTCCGGTTCCGTACAAAATGACGAAGTGAATCGTTGAATAATCTGTAACAAAACCGACGATTACAAATAACATGACCGTGATAAAACCTATCAATTCTACGGTTAGCAGCATTTTCTTTCGTGACATTCGATCAATAAGAACACCTATATACGGAGTAGCCACAAAGCTAATCACCGTCATAATCAGCATAATCGTGCCAAATAATCTATTTCCATCTGGAGATGCAACTAACAGTAAAGGAATGGCAAGCATCGTAATACCGGAACCAATAGAGGACAAAATATTAGCAGCAACTACGGCTTGAAAGCGACGGTCTTTATAAAGCGCCTTCATCAAACATTTTGCTTAGCTTCTAAAATTTGCTTAGACACTTGTGTATACAGAGTCAGCTCATTAACTAATTCATGAATTCCGTCAGCTGCATTTTTTCGTAAAGTCCCTTTTTCCACGATGTCTGCAGGGTCTAATACCAACTGCTTAGATAGGACATTCGCATACAAAGCGCGTGTAACGGTTCTAAGGTTATTTAAAGCATTAATGCCTCCTTTTCCTCCTCCTGATACTGCTAAAAGTGCTACGGGCTTATGCGCAAAATACGCACTGTTTAAGAAGTCCAACGCGTTTTTTAACGCTCCGCTCATAGCTCCGTGGTACTCGGGCGTCGCAAGCAAAATACCATCTGCTTTTTCTATTTTTTTAATCAGCTCTTGTACTTCTTCTGTTTCATACTGATGAGGTTCACCTGTGAATATAGGAAGCGATAATTGGCTTAAATCTAGAAAAGAACTTTGATAGTTTTTGTGAAGCTTTCTCGTCACTTGTGTTGTTCGGCCTGTTTCTCTAGGACTTCCATTGATAATAAGTATGTTCATGCTTATCTACTCCTCTGTCGTTTGGTTATATGTATAGTATAGGGATGTTTGAACTTTTTTTCGTCATGCTATTGATAGAAAGAAAGCTACCAATATAGACGGAGAAGCACAGAGAAAAACCTACAACTAAAGTCGTAGGCTAGGAAATGCCGTGCTGCACAGCATATAGAGCAGCTTGTGTGCGGTCTTGAACACCGAGTTTTGATAAAATATTAGATACATGTGTTTTTACTGTTTTTTCTGTAATATGTAAGGACGCACCAATTTCTTTGTTGCTTTTACCTTTTGCAATTTCTTTTAATACGTCTTTTTCTCGTTTCGTTAAGTGGTCAATAAAATTGACTTTCTTTTCGCTGCTTTTGGTTAACCGTGTTAGCAAGTGTGTGGTGACTTTTGGATGAAGCTGATTTTCTCCGTTCATTAGCTTTCGAATAGCTGCTACAAGTTCATCTGGATCACTTTCTTTTAGCTGATAGCCTGAAGCTCCAGCTTCTAGTGCCGGTATCACATGGTCTTGATCCGAAAAGCTTGTTAAAATCATGACTTGTATATGCGGTGCTTGTTTTTTTAATTCTTTTGTTGCTTCAATTCCATCGAGAACCGGCATCGATAAATCCATTAAAACAATATGGGGCTCTAGGGATGTCGCTAACTTTAAAGCTTCCTCTCCGTTAGAAGCTTCTCCTACAATTTCTAAGTCGGGCTGCGTTTGTAAGAAAAAGACTAGTCCTTTTCGGACGACATGGTGATCATCTGCGATTAAAATCTTTATTTTCATGTGCGCTCCTTTCCGTTATGAAAGAGGAATAGATACTTCCACAACCGTTCCGTTTCCTATGCTGCTTGTAACAGATAGTTTTCCATTTAATCTTTTTATTCGCTCGTGCATAGTTTTTAGCCCAAGCGTCGGCAATTCTGCTGAATCACTATACATAAACCCATTGCCGCTATCTCGGACTTTCATGATCACTTGTTCTTTGCTTATATTTACGTTTAGATGTACCTCTGCCGTACCCGCATGCTTTCGGCAATTATTAAAAGCTTCTTGTCCGACTCTCCACAGTGTCTCTTCAATCACAGCAGGCAAAACGGACACTCCTTTAATTTGTTCTTTTACGTTAAGACCTAGCATTTGACCATAGCTTTTTAACGCGCTGACAATGCCGTTTTCTAATCCTTGGGGACGAAGCTGCCAAATTAATGCTTTCATTTCTACTTGAGCATGCTGAGCGGTTTCTTGGATTAAGGAAAAAGTCTCTTTTAACTGCACATCTTTCGCTAAGCTGCTTCCGGCTTTGGCTGTGACATTAATCGAAAACAACAGCTGATTAACAGAATCGTGAAGATCTTTGGCCAGTCTGTTTCTTTCTTCAATAAGTTTTACTTCCTGCTGAGATTGAGTCAGCTTAATCCGCTTGATAGCCGTGCCAATTTGAAGAGCGACAGATCCTAATAAATCAAGCTCTCGCTGTTCAAAATGAATTTTATGAGGGGCAGCTACATTTAATAATCCAAAGCGCTCATCCCCCGCTTGTAAAGGAACCGTTGCGTGATGAGTAATGTCGTGTGTATCTCCCCACTCATGAATGACGGAATCTTCAAGTCTCTTGCACTCCATAATATTAGACGCTTTTTGAAGCCGGCCATCCATATACCGATCAACACACCAGCAGCTTCCGTTACACATAGGCTGAGCGGTTTTATTTAGTAAAGCCGGCGGCAAATGCTGAGCGGCAATCATCTCATGTTTTCCATTTTCGTCAATAAAAAAGATCCATCCTGTTTGTAAATCTGTTATTTGCAGCAGTTTTAAAAGAGCATCGTGAAGCATTGTATGTAAGTTAGTGCCTTCATTTAAAATCTCGGCAATGTCTTTTAAAATCTTAAGCTCTGAAATATGATCTTTTTCCATAGCCTCTCTCCTATATGATGTATTTTCCATTTTTTATTTTATCACAATTAAAGACGATTCCGGCTCATAGGACGTTATTTTTAAGGTGTTTCCGCTTAGGTATGTAAGAGTTTTTGACATCAATAATAAAAATCACAAAAAGTATGTCAGGTAGTTTAACAATTAGCTAGAGTCTTTACGTAAAACGAACTATACTACAGATAATTCACGTAAGAAAAGAAAAAACGAAAGGAAATGAGAAGAAAAAATATTAAAATTAATGCATTGAAAACGCTTCCAAATATGAAGACATAGTGCTATTATATAATTATTAACAGAATAGGGATGTGAGAAAGATGAATAAATTATTTTTAGAAGAGTTACGATACATTATCTTGTGTGAAGTGCCTATGACAAAGTACCGAGTAGAGCAGCTTCAAGACAAATTTGATCAAAGCCCATACTTAATTAATGAACTTTATCAACTCCTATTCGAAAAGCGTCACATTTTAGCTTTCGTTGATGATATTGAATCATCCCTGTATGACTATATTGTGAATAAAGAAATGATGGATGCTAAAACGTATTATGGAGCTATTACACACGTAGCAAATCTTTTCGGCGAAACGCCTACATATATAAAATGCAAAATAAAAAAATATAGAGAGTCTTCGATTTCAAGTATCAGTGCCTAAAAGTTGCGCACAGCTGATTCAAATAAAAAGCAAAAAAGAAATCCTAGCACAAGGGTTTCTTTTTTGTACCACTAACATATAGGGAGGAAAATAAGATGAAGACATTTTTTATCACAAATCGCTATTCGTTTCTTGAAACGCAAGTAAATGAATATATGCAATCGTTACTGGTAAAAACGCCTGAACAAGTTATTTTATATTTCGAAAGACAAATTCGAAAGTATAAAGTGTATTTACAGAAAAAACATCATTACCCAGAGTGTATGGTTCAATCTATCCACCGTTTGATTGAAGAATATTCATTAAGTATCATTAAAGTAAAAAAATATATTAGCTATCAAAACAAGCTGATGAATAAACAGCTATTAGAGCCGCAGTAAAACGAATCATTTTTTATGGTTCGTTTTACTGCGGCTCTGCCGCTTTATTGCGCATATTTTACCAGTAGATGCAGCACAGCGGGACGTTCTTCGAGATTTTTGTATGAGTGTGTGTGACTTCCTTCAAATTTGACCGAATCAAATTGTTTTAACTCGTATACCTCTTCTTCGATCTTTATTTCAACTCTTCCTTCCATTACCGTTGCTACTTCAATTAATCCTTTGTGATGCGGTTCGGGACAGTATGTAGCGAGAGGAGAAAGAAATGCTCGGTACATTTCAATCGTCGAATCCATTTGGTTTTGAAATATAAATTCGATTTTCCAAGCTTCATCTGGTCCTTTGAGAGAAAAACCTTCTCCGCACTTAGATAGAGATACTGAAGGTTCCACTGATACTAATTTGGTTAAAGGAATATTTAAACCTGTGGTTATTTTCCACATCACCCCTAAAGTAGGATTGGTCTCTCCTCTTTCAATTTTTCCTAATGTGAGTTTGCTGACTCCTGTCTTTTCAGCCAGTTCATCCAGCGTCAAATGATTTTGCATCCTGATTTTCCGTAATTCACTGCCTACTTTTTTAATCATCTCTTTCGTATGCATTTCTTCCTTCCTTTCTGATATATATTATGATAAACTTTTTTGAGTAATTAACATATTATAATATATTTAATAAGGAGGGTAAACAATGAAAGCAATAATATGGGGACTATTATCTTCCATGTTCTTTTCCGCTACGTTTATCGTCAACCGAGCAATGAATATATCTGGAACAAGTTGGGCATGGACTGCATCCCTCCGCTTTTTATTCGCTATTCCTATTTTACTAATTTTAGTGCTGCTGCAAAAGAAATTTACGACTCTGTGGAAAGAAATGAAAAAACATCCGTGGGCTTGGCTTGGCTGGGGTACACTTGCAGGAGTAGGCTTTTATTCTCTCTTAAGTTTTTCCTCACTTTTCGGACCATCATGGCTAGTGGCAGGAACGTGGCAAGTGACCATTCTAGCAGGAGCCCTTCTTTCCCCTTTGTTTTTTATAAAAGTTCAAACTGCAGAAGGATATAAAAAAGCAAGAGGGAAAATTCCGCTAAAAACACTTAGCGTTTCAGCGTTTATTTTAGTAGGCGTGATTCTTATGCAGGTAAAAGAAGCAGAAAATATTACGGCTATGCAGTTTATTCTAGGGTTTCTACCTGTTGTTGTCGCTGCATTTTTATACCCGCTTGGAAACCGAAAAATGATGGAAATATGCAGCGGAAAGCTCGATACGTTCCAACGTGTGTTAGGAATGGCGTTAGGAAGCATTCCGCTAAGCATTATTTACGCAATATACGGCTTCTTTACTACAAGTATTCCGAGTGCTCCCCAATTTTCTCAAGCCTTTCTCTTGGCAATGAGTTCAGGTGTAATTGCTACGATGACGTTCTTTTACGCAACAGACTTGGCAAAAGAAAACTTAGGTTTGCTTGGAGCGGTTGAAGCAACTCAATCAGGCAGCATGATTTTTACCGTTCTTGGCGAAGTGTTTTTATTAAATGGCCGTATGCCAACAGGGAGCGCGTTAGCGGGTATGACGATAATTGTAATCGGAATGATCATAAATAGTATGCTAAACAAAAAAACAAAACTATCTCAGACCCCCCCGTCCCGTACTCTATCAAAATAAAAAAAGAGGAGATGAAAATCTGTTTAAAGGTTTCCATCTCCTCTTTTTAATATTCGAGATGATTGTTCCAATAGCGGCTCCAAAGCACAGGGAATCGCATCTGTAAACCATCCTCATCATCTTCATCCCAATCAAGATCCAAATCTTGCTCATCGTACCACACTGGGTCAAACTGGTCATATTTATCATAATAATAGTCGTTATCTAAACCTGTCTTTTCTTCGTAAGCTTCACACGCTACAGAAAGTAATTCTTCTAATTGAGGAGCATAGCCTTCTGCTTCTAGTGGTTTAAGTACAGAAATCATCGTCTCAGGAGATTCAATCGCTTTATAATATATGTCTTTTCCCTGATATAAAAGCCACGCTCTAAAATAATCAAAACAATCATCTGAACAACCGCCCATTACAATATAAGCTGCTGCCCACAATGAAGAAGTATAGGATTGATCAAAATGCTGATTTAATAGCTGATCAAAGCGAAAAATGTCCTTTTCAGAACGCTTCGCTAGCGTGGAGCGGAGCCATTCCATTTGCTCATCGACATCTAATTTTGTCTTCGCCTTTTTTATCAGTTCCCAAAAGAGAGCCTCTGACATCGTGCTGTCTTTCATTACTTGCATCGAACAAGTTAAAGGCTTATATCCTTTCTTCAATTTTGCACGAATCAGCTTTTCAGCTTCTGCTTCACAAGCTTCTGCGGAAGCAAACTCTTTCACTTGCATGCGACCGGCTGTATCAACTTTTCCAAAGTGAATGACTAACTTGCTGTCTCTTCTTTCAACTTTCCAAAATTTATTCGATTGCTCATCTTTATACACTAAGGTTATTTGCATGATACATTCCCCTTTTTCATCCCACTACTATTGTGAATAGTTCTCTTTTTACAATTTATGTAGATTCACAGCGCTTCATAATCCATTTTCTTTGCTTTTTTAACATGTTTCAGTTGATCTTACTATTGCTGAAGTCGTTTAAACAGTGAGTAATGACCACAAATTTGTGTAAAATGTTTATTGGTTGCTTTTTGTTGCATTTACAACATTTTATTTTTCCTTTATACTCTTTTTATATCACGTATTTTTATTATACAAAAAAAGAAGCCTAAATTCGTAGAAAAGGAAGGATTTTAATGAAAATTAAGCATGTTACAACAAAAGAGCAGCTTGAAGAAGTATTCCATATACGTAAAACAGTGTTTGTTGAAGAACAAGGAGTGCCGTTAGAAGACGAATTTGATGAACATGAGGAAACGGCAAAACATATGTTAATTTATTATAACAATGAACCAGCTGCTTCTGGCAGATTCCGCATAGTAGACGATTACGCCAAAATAGAGCGAATATGCGTATTAAAGCAATTTAGAAAATACGGGCTCGGAAAAGAAGTGGTGACCAGCTTAGAAGAAGCAGCGAAAAGAGAAAGATTAACTCAAGCTAAGCTTCACGGTCAAGTTCAGGCTGAACCTTTTTATCATAAGTTAGGCTATAAGACTGTTTCTGATGTCTTTATGGAAGACGGTATTCCACACGTTATTATGAAAAAAGAATTTTCGTGTTAAAAAGGCTTCTTTGCACAGTTACTTTAGTAAAGAAAAAGGCTCTCAGCAGAGAGCCTTTTTTGTGCTATTAGATTTTCATAATTCCGCCTGTGCTAGCAGAAGTTACAAGTTTAGAATATCTTGCAAGATAGCCTTTTTTCACTTTTGGCTCAAAGCCTTTCCAGTTTGCTTTTCGTTCTGCCCAAACATCTGGAGAAACTTGAACATTCATCGAACGATCTTCAATGTCAATCACGATATGGTCGCCATCTTCTACAAATGCTAGCGGTCCGCCTTCAGCAGCTTCTGGAGATGCGTGACCAATTGATAATCCACGTGAAGCGCCAGAGAAGCGTCCATCTGTTAATAGTGCTACTTTTGCACCTAGTCCCATTCCCATAATTTGAGAAGTTGGAGCTAACATTTCAGGCATTCCCGGTCCGCCTTTTGGTCCTTCATAACGAATAACTACGACATGTCCTTCTTTTACTTTTCCGTTAGCAATACCATGCAGCGCCTCGTCTTGAGACTCAAATACAATTGCTGGTCCTTCGTGGCGAGTAATGCCGTCTTGAACACCGCCTGTTTTAATGATCGCGCCGTCTGGAGCTAAGTTACCAAACAATACAGCAAGTCCGCCTTTTTCTGTGAACGGCTTATCGATTGGATGAATAACGTTATAATCTTTTACATCGCATCCTGCAATGTTTTCGCCTAGCGTTTTTCCAGTAACCGTCATCGTATCTAAATGAAGAGCTCCTTCTTTTTTAGATAGCTCGTTTAAAGCAGCCGATACGCCTCCTGCTTCATGTAAGTCTTCAATAAATACGTCAGAAGCCGGAGCCAGTTTTGCCAAATGAGGCACGCGTTCTGCTACTTCATTAATACGCTCTAATGGGTACTCAATTTCAGCTTCATTCGCAAGAGCTAGCGTATGAAGAACTGTATTTGTAGAACCACCTAACGCCATGTCCAAAGCAAACGCGTTGTCGATTGCTTTTTCTGTTACGATATCACGTGGTTTTAAATCTAATTTAATTAATTCCATGAGCTGTTTAGCTGATTTCTTAACGAATTCTCTACGTTCAGGAGCAACTGCTAAAATTGTACCGTTTCCAGGTAAAGCAAGTCCTAACGCTTCAGCTAAGCAGTTCATTGAGTTCGCTGTAAACATTCCTGAACAAGATCCGCATGTCGGACAGCCGAATTGTTCTAATTCAAGTAATCCTTTATCATCAAGTTTACCAGCTTGATGAGCTCCTACGCCTTCAAATACTGAAGAAAGAGAAATCTTACGACCGTCGCTCGTTACGCCAGCCTTCATTGGTCCGCCGCTAACAAAAACTGTCGGAATATTCAGACGTAATGAAGCCATTAACATCCCAGGCGTGATTTTATCACAGTTTGGAATACATACCATTCCATCAAACCAGTGAGCAGATACTACCGTTTCAACTGAGTCAGCAATGATTTCACGACTTGGTAATGAATAACGCATACCGATATGTCCCATCGCAATACCGTCATCTACACCGATAGTGTTCATTTCAAAAGGTACGCCACCAGCTTCGCGAATCGCATCTTTTACGATTTTACCAAACTCTTGTAAGTGAACATGACCTGGTACAATATCAATATATGAATTGACAACCGCAATAAACGGTTTGCCGAAATCCTCTTCTTTTACACCAGCTGCACGCAGTAGGCTGCGGTGCGGTGCTCTGTCGAATCCTTTTTTGATCATGTTACTTCTTAATTCTGCCACAATAATTCCCTCCGTATTCATCTAACCTATTAAAAACTGAATCTTTTTAAATTGTTTAATAATTTTTAATATAAATACTAATTTAACAAATCACATAAAGGTTTGTAAAGGTTTATGACAAAATAATCATTTTTTATTTTAAAATAGTAAAATCACCCGCATAAATTAGTATAATATATACATATATCCCTTATTTTACAGGGAAGCAGAAGGTGGATGCTGAGCATGAAACAATCCTTTTACTACAGAGGTCATCAGGAAAAAGAAATATTTGCACAAAAATGGGATGTTGAAAACAATTCTGCAAAAGGTGTTGTCCAAATAGCCCATGGGATGGCCGAACATATTGGACGCTACGAATACTTTGCTAATGTATTAACTCAACATGGCTACATCGTATATGGAAATGATCACCGCGGTCACGGTCAAACAGCTTTAAAAGATGAAGAAAAGCGTTTTTTTGCTGAAGAAAATGGTTTTGACACCGTAGTTTACGACATGATTGCTCTGACTAGGCACATTTCAACGGAACACTCCAACCTACCAATCTTTCTTTTCAGTCACAGCATGGGATCTTTTCTAACGAGAAGATATATTCAATTGAATACGGATCATATTCATGGAGTTATTTTAGAAGGTACAGGAACGGTTCATACGCTAGCTAGAACTGGAGGTATACTTATAGCTAACCTACAGATGAAAGTAAAAGGAAAACGGTCACCAAGTCCTCTTCTTGATAAACTATCTTTCGGGGAATATAATAAGGCGTTTGAACCTGCTCGCACGTCGTTTGACTGGTTTACCCGAGATCATGAAGTGATTGATGCCTACATAAATGATTCGAACTGCGGAGGAGTTTTCACAGCGGGATTTTTCTATGACTTATTAACAGGAATTAAACAAATCTCTAACTTAGCTAATATAAAACTAGTACCATCAAACCTGCCTGTTTATTTAATATCTGGAGAACATGATCCAGTAGGCAGCTATACAAAAGGTGTACTCAAAGTATATAACGACTTTAAAAAAGCCGGATTGCAGGACGTAAGCTACCGTTTTTTTAAAGAGTGCCGTCATGAGTTGCTTAATGAACTAAATAAAGATGAAGTGATAGAAGATATACTAAATTGGCTTGACGTGCAAATGAACAAAAAAACGGTTCGTGTTTAGACACGAACCGTTTTTTTATTAAGCAAATACAGATGTTAATACAGGCACTACTTGTTTTTTACGTGATACAACGCCTTCTAAGACAGCTGTATTGTTTTCAAGCGTTACGTTGTATGCTTCTTCTACTTTCGAAGCAGCAGAACCTAATGCTAATGCAGTAGAGTTGCTGTTTAAAATATCTGTAACAACTAAAAGGAATAATTGTAATCCTTTTTCTTCGATTGTTTTAGTAATCGCTTCTTCCAATTCAACTTTGCGCACTAAAACGTCGTTTACGTCAATTGCATTCACTTGTGCAATTTCTACTTTGCTTGTACCCATGCTGAATTCTTTAGCATCTAATGAAATTAATTGTGAAGCTGTTTTATCGCCTAAGTCAGCTCCAGCTTTCAACATTGCTAATCCGTACTCTTCTGCATCTACGCCTGCAATTTCCGCTAATTCTTTAGCAGCTGCAACGTCTTGGTCTGTGCAAGTTGGTGATTTGAATAATAAAGAATCAGAAATGATAGCTGATAGCATAAGACCTGCGATGTTAGGTTCGATTTCTACGCCGTTTTCTTTATACATCTTGTTTAAGATCGTTGCCGTACATCCAACTGGCTCTGCACGATAGTATAAAGGATCTGCTGTTTCAAAGTTAGCAATACGGTGATGATCAATTACTTCAAGCACACGAACTTGATCAATATCGTTTGCACTTTGCTGGCGTTCGTTGTGGTCCACTAAAATAACTTCATTTGTTTCTTTAGATACTTCATCAACGAAACGTGGTAGTTCAGCGTTGAACTTTTCAAGAGCAAATTGCGTTTCACCGTTAATATCACCTAATCGAATTGGTTCAGCGTCTACACCTAATTTATTCTTTAAATCAGCGTATGCAATTGCAGAACAGATTGTATCTGTGTCAGGATTTTTATGTCCAAAAATTAACGTCTTTGCCATCTTAAATCTCTCTCCTTCTTACATATGTAAATAGCATTTTTGCGTAAATTTAGTTAATTCGTTCACGCAACATTGCCATTTTAACATAAACTTTTACATTATTTTAATTTTTTTGCGAAAAATGATGTTCATCCGCAGATATTTTGCCATTTTGTATCTTTTTCATAGTAAAAACACCTCTATTTCCGATATAAATAGAAGGTTTTATACGTTCATTATATAAAAGTTAGCGATAAAACACAACCTGTCTCTCTATCACTTGATAGATAACTTAAACGCAGTATCTTGCCACTTTTGATAAAGAAAAAGTAGAACAGCAATAACCATCATTAGTACAAATAATAAAAAATGATTCATTTCCTTCAGTGTATAAATGTCTAGTTTTTCAAAGATAGGACTCATGACAAATGCCTGAAATAAATCGAAAGCTGCATTGATAATCATAAACATCCAAAAGCCAGGATAGGTAAAATAAAAAATAAAAAGCGTGCCTATTATAAATATGCCAAAAGGAAAAGGCGTCATATTAACAAAGAAAAAAAGAGTTTTATTCACTTCCCACCAGTTAAAGCGATCTGCAATTTGAAAAACCATCGTTAACAATACCACTCCGAATAGTGATACAGCCATATACCGCTTTACTCGCTCTTTATCAACTGCAAAAAGCAATAGCCAAGGACCGATAAAAAACACCCACATTACAATTTGCGCCATGAACATTCCGCCTTTCATTTTAAAAAAAGAGAATATACATTATTCTGTCCTTATTTATGTAAAACAACCAAAAAAAGCACCCCATATGAAGGGGTGCTTTTTTTGGTTATCGTCGCGGTGTAAAGTTGAAATATTCATTTACTTTAGCTCCTAGCTCTTCAAGAAACTGCTGAGCAGTCATTTCCTCTACCAAGCAAGCTGAGATTTTTTGTGAACATTGTTGTAATATACATCTCTTGACCAATATGTTTTTGATCGGTATGTATAATTAAAGTGAATGAATAGTTCACTCCCGTCTGGACACTGCAACAATACGCAGTAATGTGGATTACGACGATTTTTATCTAAACTCATTTCTTTGATCTGCGCTAACATTATTCACCTCTAAAGCCATTACTTAATCATTTAAAGGTAAATGCCACACCACGCTATGTCCTAGCTCTGCCATCAACTAGAAAATCATATATTTTCTAAAATTCTACACGATATAGGACAAAAGAGGAAGAGATAATTTATTGGTGGACGTGTAAAGTTTCATATAAATCTTTTAGCTGCTCAGGGTATTGAGACCTTACGTAATAACCCGTAGGACGGTGCTCGATTAAATGAGAAGCAAATAAATAGCCAATGAGCACGTGCATTTGTTCATCTGAGGTTTCTTGGTTTAATTCTCTTTCCAGTCGTTCAGCTAAGTGTGAAGCCAGCTGTTTAATTTTTTCATCATGTGATAAAAAAAGCATTTTGTTCTCCCCCTTATAACGAATAAGTAATGCTGTGAATTTCAATAAAGACAAAGTATTGCTTTTATAAGGATAATTATATTTTATTTTACAATAAAAGTATATAAATAGTTCTAAATATTCAAAAAATAACTTGTTTCTTTTGGACTATTCGGCAACAAACAAAAAAAGAAGCGGGAGCTGTTCCGCTTCTTTTGCGTAAAAAGATATTCGATTACCGAAATTTATTCTACTTCCACTGCCCAGCCGAATGGATCTTCCACTGTACCATTTTGAATACCTGTTAGAGTGTCATACAGTTTTTGTGACACTTCTCCCGTGTTTCCACCGTTGAGGACCATTTTCTCGTTATTCCAAAATAGTTCGCCAATTGGAGAAATAACTGCAGCTGTACCTGTTCCAAATGCCTCTTCTAGTTTGCCTTCGGAATAAGCTTGCTTAATTTCTTCCATAGAAATACGGCGCTCAGTTACAGGCATATCCCAGTGTTTTAACAGCTCAATGATAGATTTACGCGTAATTCCTTCCAAAATACTTCCGTTCACAGATGGCGTTACTACTTCTCCATCGATTTTGAAAAAAATATTCATGCTTCCTACTTCTTCAATGTACTTGCGTTCAACGCCGTCTAACCACAGTACTTGTGAATACCCTTTTGAGTCAGAAAGCTGCTGAGCTTTTAAGCTTGAAGCATAGTTTCCGCCTGTTTTAGCTGTTCCTGTCCCTCCGGCTACAGCACGAACAAATTCGCTTTCAACCGCAATTTTTACAGGAGCAATCCCTTCTTTGTAATATGAACCAACTGGAGAAAGAATAATGATAAATTGATAGCGGCTAGATGGCGCTACTCCTAAGTAAGGCTCTGTTGCGATGACAAACGGGCGAATGTATAGTGATGTACCTTCAGCAGTAGGAATCCATTCGCGGTCAATTTTAATCAGCTGCTTTAACGCTTCTAGCGCTAAGTCTTCATCAACATGAGGAATACAAAGACGATCGTTTGATTTATTTAAACGTTTGAAGTTCTCATCTGGTCTAAATAGTAATACTTGCTCTTTTTTTGTTACATATGCTTTTAGTCCTTCAAAAACAGACTGCCCGTAATGAAAGATCATAGATGCCGGATCTAATGTGATAGGTTGATAAGGTACAATACGAGCATCGTGCCATCCTTGGCCTTCTGTATAATCCATAATGAACATATGGTCCGTAAAGACTTTCCCGAATTGCAATTGATCAGATTGCGGCTTTTCTTTTTTTGTTTGACTTAGTGTTACATCGATTGAATAAGTTGTCATAGTTGTTTCTCCTTGCTCTTTATATTTACGGGTTTTTCGCTTAAACCTCTATATAAGTTACATTGTACAACTTTAGGGAAGCGTGTCACAATAGTTAGAGACGAAAAATTCTAAAAATTTTATAAAAATTATAAAGAAATAGCACCTAATCGAATTAAGTGCTGAACTGAGAAGGTTTTCTTTCTTAAAAAAACTATTTCTACATTTTATTTACAACCATTTATAAACCAATTTTCACTCGAAGCTTTTCATCTTGTATTGAAAATTGTTTGATTTTCCCTACTGGAATGACCCTTACTTTATCAATTTCATTGAGATTGATATGAATTTGTTTTTCTTCATACGTAGTAACAGGCGGCTTATGAAAAATTCGATAGTTGATCCAATTTTGATTAAGAGGTTTCATTTCATGGATTTTGAATAAAAGCGTACGTTCTTTTGCTTCAAGAGGTTCTAGCACAATGGAAAATGGAATTCTCACCAGAAATTTTTTAATAATTCCATTCACGTGAATATAGGAGTCTTGAAATGAAATAGAAAATTGCTGAATTTGATCTTGCTTTGTCATTTGCTTTTGAAAAATTCGCATGAGCATAGAAGCGGATATAGGAACGGTTACACCGCTTTCAGCCATCTTTTCTTTCATTTTTGCCTGCACATCATCACTAATCACATTGTTTAGCTTTCTCTGTACCCAATCCTTCATGATGCACCTCCGCTATGAAGTTATTTTTCTGTTTCCTCTAACGCACGAATCGAAGCTGTTAAATGATTGGACACGTCCGCGAGCCGATTTTTTGTAAGTTTCCCTTCAGCAAGATAGATGGGCTTCCCAAAGGAAATGACAATGGGATCCTTTGAAAATATCTCTTTTACATTTGCGGGTCCTTTGTAAACTGCGGGTACAATAGGAACCTTTGCCATACTTGCTATAGTGACTGCTCCTCTTTTTAAGGGAACGTCTTCCTCTGTTCGCGTGCCGCTAGGGAAAATCCCGACGATATGTCCTTCTTTTGCTAATTTAATAGGTGTTTTAATGCTGCTGGGTCCCGGGTTGTTACGATCTACTGGGAATGCGTTAAGTTTTTTTAATACATTACTAGTGAGTATATGATTAAAAAGCTCCTTTTTTGCCATAAAATGAATTTGGTGAGGCAAAATAGCCGCACCAAGCGCTACAACGTCTACCCATCCTTTATGCGAACAAGCGATCACAAAACCTGTGTCTGTTGGTAAAGACTCTTTATTCCTTATGTAAAGCTTACCTCTTCTTTTTAATAAAAATTTACATGCGTGAGCCGCAAGATTATACATAAACATTTCCTCTTCCCTCTATTATTTGAAAATATATACAAAATTATATCACTTGATATTAATATCTGGTACTAAAAAATAAATGTAACATCTTTTTACACGATAGCTTACCTACTTCTCTATATATTGTAAAAAAGTAGATATTGAAACCTCTGTTTTTGGTCAACTTGACTAATGACATCCCTTAAAAAACATTTTACTATTAATGTATCATTCTAAATGTAATATTTATTAACATTACATGTGATATAATTAAAGGAGGTTTTTAGGTGAATAACCAAAATCGACCGTTTCGACTAGCTTCATTAGGATTACAGCACGTACTCGCTATGTATGCAGGTGCCATTCTCGTTCCGCTGATGGTAGGACGCGCATTAAATTTAAATGCACATGACTTAGCCTATCTCGTAGCCATTGATTTACTGACCTGCGGACTAGCTACGCTGCTGCAGGCTTGGACGAACAGGTGGTTTGGGATTGGCCTTCCTGTTGTACTTGGAAGCTCATTTGTAGCGGTGACTCCTATGATTGCAATTGGAACTCAATATGGAATTAGTGCCGTTTACGGAGCGATTATTGCCGGTGGTATTTTCATCGTACTGGCAGCAAGTTTTTTAGGGAAGATTATTAAATTTTTCCCTCCCGTTGTCACCGGAACGGTTGTGACGATGATTGGTTTATCGCTTGTACCATCCGCTGTCCGAAATATGGCAGGAGGAGTGGGAAGCAAAGATTTTGGTTCTCTTTCTAATCTTCTTCTTTCTTTTGGTGTTCTAGCGCTTATTTTAATTTTAAATCGATTTTTCAGCGGTTTTCTTCGTTCTCTTTCTGTGTTGATTGGAATTGTAGTTGGAACAATAGCCGCTGTATTAATGGGAAAAGTTGATTTTACTAATTTTAATGAAGCTTCTTGGCTGCACATTCCCACTCCTTTTTATTTTGGGATGCCTACTTTTGAAATCGGCCCTATTTTAACAATGATTCTCGTATGCTTGGTCATTATCATTGAGTCTACAGGCGTATTTTTAGCGTTAGGAAAGCTGTGTGATCGGGAATTAACGGAAAAAGATTTTACAAAAGGCTACCGTGCAGAAGGAATCGCCATTGTCCTTGGAGGACTATTTAATGCTTTCCCTTACAATACATTCGCTCAGAATGTAGGACTGGTTCAATTATCGAAAGTAAAAACAAAAAATGTAGTGGTAGTAGCCGGCTTCATTCTCGTATTACTGGGGCTTGTTCCGAAAATAGCTGCTTTTACAACCATTATTCCCACCCCTGTTTTAGGAGGAGCAATGGTCGTGTTGTTCGGTTTAGTTATTTCATCAGGCATCAAAATGCTAAGTGCTGTCGATTTGGCCAAACAAGAAAATTTGCTGATTATTGCGTGCTCTCTTTCACTTGGCCTTGGTGTAACGGTGGTACCTGATTTATTCGCTCAGCTCCCAAGTGCTTTGCGCGTAATTGTAAGTGATGGAGTTATTACGGGAAGCTTGGCTGCCATTTTATTAAATCTCTTTTTTAACGCATCAATTGAACGAAAAGTACCTTCTGTCTCTTTAGAGAAGACAGATTATTCGGAAATAAAATAAAGAGGTGTAGTATGAATAACGTATCTGTGCAGTATGTAAATCAGCTTAGCAAGAAGCATTTTGTCTCATTAGTTGGTGATATATTTGAACATTCACCTTGGGTTGCAGAAGAGGCTTATTTTAAAGGCCCTTTCTCTTCCGTTGAACAACTTCATGGCATGATGAAAGAAATTGTAGCGCAAGCATCTGTAGAAAAACAGCTAAAGCTGCTGCAAGCTCATCCAAATCTAGGTGAAAATATTGCTATGACATCTGCTTCTACTGAAGAACAAACCAAAGCAGGCTTACAAAACTTAACACAAGATGAGTATGAACAGTTTTCTTTTCTTAATGGAAGGTATATGGAGAAGTTTCCTTTTCCTTTTATTTTGGCAGTACGAGGTAAACAAAAAGAAGATATTTACGAGGCAATGCAAAGTCGTTTACTAAATACCGAGCAAATAGAGTTTGATACAGCGTTAGAAGAAGTATATAAAATTGCTTTCTTTCGCTTAACTGATAAAATTACTGAAGATAAGGAGACAAAGAAACGAGCATGACTAAAATTACAACGCATATTTTAGATCTTACCCACGGATGTCCGGCTGCTTTTGTCAAAGTTGATTTTTATCATATTCAGCCGGAAAGTAAACGAATAAAAATTTCACACGGTACTACAAATGAAGACGGGAGGTTAATAACTCCGCTCTTCTCTTCTGAAGCGTTTGAGTCAGGAGATTATGAACTTTTGTTTCACATTGGGGAATATTATAAAAAACAAGAGGTCCAAACAACAAATCCCCCCTTTTTAAATCAGGTTTCTGTTCGAGTCGGATTGTCTTCTGAACAAGAACATTATCACGTCCCTTTGCTTGTGTCACCGTGGGGATACCAAATTTATAGAGGAAGTTAAAAAAAGAAACGGCGTCTTTAAACGTCGTTTCTTTTTTAGTTGAGCAATTTAGACATATAGTATTCATCAATAAACAAACCGCCAATTCGCAGTGAATGTTTTTTTGTTCCTTCAATTTCGAATCCTACTTTATCATATAAAGAAAGAGCCTTTTCATGCTGTATAGCGACTGTCAGTTCAAGACGATGAATATGGTGTTCTCTCGCCCATTCTTCAAGTGCACCGATTAAAGTCGTCCCAATCCCTTGATTTTGAAAAGTCTTTCGAATACCTAATGTCAAAGAAGCGATGTGAGCGTTTCGGTTAGCTTCGCCCCCTGTTGCAGCTATATATCCCACAAGCATCTCGCTTTCTTCTGCTACAATAATCGTAGAGTTTGGCTGTTGCTTAAAGATTTCGATGTTTTTCTCCTGCTGATCTGTACTCAGCTTTCGCTCTCCGCTTTCGAACAGCATAAACTTACTTTCTTCTTCAATTTGTTTAAGCAAATCTACAAAGTTTGCAGCATCATGTAATTCTAGTTCTCTAATTTCCATGCTGATCCCCCTTTTTCTATGTCCCTTTTGTTTGTATATGTATTGGTTCACCTTTATGAAATATAGCTTTACAGTTTCTTACGAAAAATACGACTTTTTAAGAAGTGGAAGTAGAACAAAAAACCTACTAATCTCCCTTTTTTTGAAATGCTTTTTTCCTCTGTATAATTTTAAATCACTTATCAACTTCTGTAAATTTTTTAGATTCCCTCTTTTAATTTCCATTTATCTTCCTTTTATATGAGTTTAATTTTGATCTAAGGAGACCTTTTATAGAAAACACATGACTATTATCCTGTTTTTTGTGAAGAAAGAAAGCAATAAATGTAATTTTATTTATAATCGTTTAGAATATAAAAAGTGGAAATTTTATGTACCTATTCTCCTTAATTATTAGTCTGTGAAAGGAAATTATTATGAAAGTACAACCCGCAAAATGTGGTGTATATGTCTTAAGCGGTCTAGGAGCTGTTATGGTGTTCTTCTTACTTTTACTTAAGAACAGTGCTTTCTTTCTAGAGGAAGAATACGATCAAAACAAACCTGAAGCTGCGCTTGCGGTCAACGAACATACCTATCACCTTCACAAAGGTTCTATTAACTGGTCAAACGGCCGTTCAACAACAAAAAAAGAAATAAATATATATGATTTATATACATACATATCGCAGCAAAAAAGCATACCATTGAAGCAGCAGCAATCAGTTAAGCTCCATTTTTCGAATTTAGACGGTGCTTATATTCGTAGTGTGAGTGTGCATATATGGAGAGATAACGGTGAAAAAACCAAGCTGTTTGTCAAAAATAATGAATTTAAGGTTCCTACAAATCAAGGTTTGTACGTTGTTGATATCGCGATTAACTCTACAAGAGGAACCATGCAATATGCGGCAAATGTGCAAATACAGTAAGTTTTTATATATTTACGTTTGGTCTAGAAAATCGGATAAGAAAACTCTTGTTGCAAGTAGGAAACGATCTGTGGAATAAAAAAGAAGTATTAAAAATATAGTGAAAGCATTCAAATAACAGCCCTTAACTTTTTCAGAAAATAATCCCATAAAAAAAGAGAGCGATAGCGCTCTCCTTTTTTATAAAATGAAAAAGACGTCCACGCAGGACGTCTTTGATGCGTTTGTGGCGGGGACCGTGTGACCACATTCACACGTTTAGCTCGAAAGCATGTCCTTCGACTTACACAAATTAGCTCATCGCTTTATTAATATAACATCCGCCACAGAAAAAAGCAATCAATTTTTAAATAGTTTTTTTCTATTTATACATATTTCGCGAGAATCCACAAAATAATATGCATGCGTAGCTATTCACTCTCTACATTTTTAGTCTATTTTAACTCAAGTACGAATATACTAATAGACCAACCTATGCGCAGTTTTTGAAAAAGGATGTGAATAGCTTGTTTCAAATCACTGATTTCCCTGAATTTTCATGGTCGTACTCCAGGCATAAAATGGTCACACAATGCAAACGAAAGTATGCATATCATTATTATGTCTCACATAACGGATGGCTTGACAGCGCTTCTGCTCAGTCTCAGAGCGCTTATCGTCTAAAAAAGGTTTCCACTTTATCTATGTACGCCGGACAAGCCGTTCGTCAGGTGATTACAGAGGCCATTTCTGACTATACCTCTACACAGATTGTCCCGGATGAACAGAACTTAACGGAGAAAGCGCAGCAGCTACTAAATAACGCACTGCGTGATTCTACTGACTATGGAGAGCTTTGGTATCATAAGCCTGCTCAGTATAAGATGCTTTTAGAATTCTACGAAAACGGCTATATTTCTAAAAAAGATCTTAAAGACATGCAAAAACGGGTACACATTTGTGTACATCACTTTTTACAAAGTAAATCGTTTGGCGACATCGTATCTTCACCTTTTTTAGAAGTGGAGCCTCATCAGTCGTTTCGTTCTATAAATGTGTATGATCATAAAGTATATGCGCCTTTTCATTCTCTTTTAAAAAATCCAGTCACAGACGAATTTACGATTGTTGATTGGAAAACAAGTAAACAAACAAAAGACGATTTGTTTCAACTGGCGATATACGCCCTCTACGTGTTAGCCGAATATAATATTTCTGTTGATCAGATAAAAGTCCGAAACGAATACTTGCTTTCAGGCAGTGCGCGTACCTATCAGCTTACTCTTCATGAAATTGAAGCTGTTCTTCAGCAAGTTGATACAAGTATTGATTATATGAAAACTTTTTTGGAAGACTCAGAGGTAAATCAGCCTCTTCCGCTTGAGCATTTCCCTCAAGCAGATACGCCTTCCTCCTGTCATGGCTGTGCATTCAAAGAATTATGCCAAACGGGGTAAAAAACAGCTAAAGATGATTTATATTTTTTGCTAAACTTTTTTATTGTCAAAAGAACCTTTGCTAGCATATAATTTGCATTAAGGAAACATTTTATACTTCATATAAAAAAATTAGCTTGGGCTATTTATTGTTCATCAAAGAAAGGAGCACTAGACATGAAAGATCAAAACGGCAGTAAAGCATTATCAGCTATGCAGCTAAGTGCTCAAGACGTATTGTCGGGTAAAACAAAAGGAATTAAGCGATTGTTACCTTTCTTAGGGCCTGCCTTTATCGCAGCGGTTGCTTATATTGACCCGGGTAATTTTGCTACTAACATCGCAGCAGGCTCTCAATACGGATACATGTTGCTTTGGGTTGTATTAATTTCTAACTTAATGGCTGTCTTAATTCAATCGTTATCAGCTAAATTAGGTATTGCAACAGGCTTGAATCTACCCGAGATAGCACAGGAACACTTCCCGTCTTTCGTTTCTTTTGGTCTTTGGATACAAGGGGAATTGGTCATTATGGCGACGGATTTAGCAGAATTTATTGGGGCTGCTCTTGGCATTTATTTATTATTTCATATTCCTTTGTTCCCAGCTGCACTCATCGCAGCGGTAGGTTCTTTTGCTATTTTAGAGTTACAAAGACGAGGTGTTCGACTGCTAGAAGCAGCGATTGCGGCGATGGTTTTTATTGTGGTATTAGCTTTTGGGACTCAAATGTTTCTTGCGCATCCAGACGGCGCAAGTGTTGTCCACGGCTTATTTGTCCCTCAGTTTCACGGGACAGACAGCGTGCTGTTAGCTTCCGGGATTTTAGGTGCTACAGTTATGCCACACGCGATTTATTTGCACTCAGCTCTTACGCAGCGCCGCGTGGTAGGAACTACAGAATCAGAGAAAAAAGCGATTTTCCGCTTTGAATTTATCGATATTGTGATTGCCATGATTATCGCTGGTGCAATTAATGCAAGCATGCTGATTGTCGCAGCCGCTCTATTCTTCAAAAACGGACTAAACGTGCAAGATTTGGACGTGGCTTTTACACAATTTGAACATTTAATTGGTCCCTTTGCAGCTATTGCGTTCGGTGTTGGATTATTATCTTCAGGCCTTTCCAGTTCTTCGGTCGGAACGATGTCTGGAGATGTCATCATGCAAGGGTTTATTAAACGCAGAATCCCTTTATATCTTCGCCGTTTCATTACAATTATTCCGCCGCTTTTGATTATCGGACTTGGCGTAAATCCAACAAGTGCACTAGTTGTCAGTCAAGTTATTTTATCGTTCGGAATTGCATTTGCGCTTGTACCTCTTATCATGTTCACAAGTAATAAAAAAATCATGGGCGGATTGGTTAATCATAAAGCTACAACGGCTGTAGCTTGGGTGATAGCTGCATTAGTCATTTGTTTAAATATCTTTTTGATTTACCAAACGTTCGCGTAGTAAATCAAACCTTCAAGAAAAAACAAAAAAGAGACCCTGAAAAGTTAGATATAGTCTAACAACTGGGTCTCTTTTTTATTATTTTTTATTAAACGATAGTAAAAATGAAGTAGACGAGAGTTCCAATAATGGCCGACAGTACTAAGCAACCCAGTGGATATAAATAAGAATAGTTTTCTTTACGGATTGAAAGTATACGATCAACAACAAAAATAAGAACAATTCCTATCATTCCGAATTCAAACATTAAAAATCCAAAAATGGCATGGAATATGAAGGATAGGACAAAATCAATTTTTTTACTACGGTCTTTTACAAAAGCACTGACTAATAAATCAACGATAACCGTGCCTAACGTCCCCATTATTAAAAAGAAGGGTGTAAAAAATAAAAGGTATAAAGGAAATAAATCAATGAAATGCGGACTGGTTTTTTTAATAGAAAAATTGGGAATTGACTCTTTTATACCTGGCATAAAACAAAAAAGTAAAGTAAAAAGAAACGCAGCTATAATAGCGGCTGATAGCTTTCTATTTAAATGCATGTTTATTTTTTTATTACTAAATTCAGTAGTTGTTTTTGTATGTTTATGATTCATATGTCTTTAACGTGATGTACGCACCTTTTCCTTTCTCATAACTTTTTTATTTATATTTTATGTCTATCTTTTGTTACCAGCAGTTACAATGATACACGTTCTTTTTGAACTTGACTACACTAACGCGCTTTATGTCTATTCTCTTTTTCTTTTTGTGTCTATCGTTTACTCCGCTTCCCTTGTATATTCCTTCTTTTTATTCAGGGGTTGCAGTATAGTTAACGCTTTCTATGAGAAACAAGATGATGTTACAAAAAACCCCCTCTTTTTCGATAAAACAAAAGACGGGCGTTTTTTCTGTATGTAATTAATAATTCTGTTTGGCTTCTTCAAACTTAAACACATCCGCTCGTTCTGATTGCTGTGTAATTAACAGGTTATACGTATGGTTGGCCTTTTTTGGAATTTTAAATGCAACATCGAGGTTAAGTGGTTCATCGTCAGATAGTGACGGTAATGAAAAAGCTGTCCACAGGGTGTGCGGGGTTTCTGTCGATAAATTTCCTCCATCAGACGGTTCGTAGGTTTGATAAGTTGCTGTGTCTTGTAATGTAAACGTCGTGTCGTTTAATACTACAGTCGAATGTTCATTAGGTGTTCGCTGAAACTGAACGGATACGACAATGTACTGGGTGTTTACTTGTTTAGCTCCTTTAACAGGATAAGATTGCGCATCCGTTGTGGACACATAATATTGACCGTGTTTTGATCGTTCTCCAAATGCTAATCGATCATCGGTTTCATCTTCTTGAGCTACCCGACTTACAGGAGCCATCGTTTCATCTGTTGCTGAAATGGTATCTGTTCCCGGGGCATGTTTAGGTTGAGGTTTTTTGTAAGTGACGTGCGTATCGCCTTGTTTGTCTTCACAAGCGGCGAGACTTGTGAACAAAACAGCCGCTACAAGGCTTCTGGTAACTATTTTCTTCATGTTATTCCTCCAATGACTAGTCTATATACTATGCTACATGGTATTTATCTGTTAATAAAGGATAAGATTGGTACAATGTGAATGAAGTCAGTGAGATTTGGAACGGATATAGGACCTGCAAAGACTGCTGTGCTTATTTTTACAACAAAAAAAAGAGACGATTTACGCCTCTTTTTTGTTTGTTCATATTATGAATTTAGTTCATCTAAAATTGAATGCAGTTCACTTAAATGGGTAATTTCATAAGTAGGAATGACTTCATTTCGCTCTTTATCGTGACGATTAATCCATACAGATTTCATTCCAACGCGAGAAGAACCCAGTATATCTGTCATTAAATTATCTCCAACCATAATCGCTTCATCTTTCTTTAAATCCATAAGTGATAAAGCATGGTCGAAAATAGATGGATCAGGCTTACCGCGGCCAAATGCACCTGAAATCACAATCTCATCAAAATATGGAACTAGTTCTGATGTAATATCTAATTTAGTATTTTGTAAGTCAGGTGAACCGTTTGTTAACAGCAGCAGCTTGTACTTTCCTTTTAATTGATCAAGCACTTCAAACGTTTCTTCGTATACAAACGGTGTTTTGCGGCGCTCTAACGGAAAACGTTCAGCTAATTCCGCTCCAAAAGCATCGCCGTGAATTCCTAGGGCACGAAGGCCTCGAGTCCAAGCTTCTTTGCGATAAGTAGGAACAATATCTTTCATTTTGCGGAATTCATCATGATCGTCTAAAAAATTTCCCCATAACCCTTCAAATGGATTAATACCAATCATTTGCGTAAATTCATAGGTTTCATACGAAGCGTATAATTCTCTTGCTTCCTTACGCACCGCTTCTTCTAGTTCTTCAGGTTTTAGATTATATTTTTCACTTGCATATGTACATGTTGCAACGAATGCTTCTTTTACGCTTTTTTGATCCCAAAGTAGCGTGTCATCTAAGTCGAAAAATACCGCTTTAATCATGGATGTGTGTACCCCCTACTGTTTTTGAAAAAGTTTAACTATTCTTACACTAGATTACAAGGATACACACAATAAGTCTAGTGTATTTGCGATTTATTCTGTAAATTTATTTTTATCAAGCGTCCTCTTTACAAACAAATTTACAGAAATAAAAACAGCTGATATAATCACAGCATGTATGTATGCAGGAGGTTTTATATGGAATCGTTAGAAGAAATGTTCGGCATTCCCACCGTTCGTACAAGTAAGCGCTTAAGCAGAGTAGTTGCCGCACGCTTGCGTCCTTTTGGGATTACGCCAGAACAGTGGACCGTTTTAAAACGCGTATCAGAAGCTGAATATAGTACGC
The DNA here is from genome assembly GCF_029522095.1 of Priestia sp. Y58. Taxonomy (NCBI): domain Bacteria; kingdom Bacillati; phylum Bacillota; class Bacilli; order Caryophanales; family Bacillaceae; genus Priestia; species Priestia sp. Y58. The sequence continues at coordinate 189,170 of NZ_JAKWFL010000007.1, read as the reverse complement.
AGAAACAATTAGCTGAACGAGCGGATAAAGATCAAGCGACGCTGACTAAAATTTTAGATTTACTAGAAAAGCAAAATTGGATTCAACGTATCAGAAATCCAGAAGATCGCCGCTCGTTTTTTATTCAAATAACAGAAGACGGCCTGCGTTTAAAAGCAGAAGTAACGCCTGCTGTAGAACAGGTATTTTTCGAATTAACGTCCGGATTAAACGAGCAGCAGGTTAAAATTTACACCGAGACTTTACAAAAACTTGAACACCGCGCCGAACAATTGCTTCAAGACGCAGAAGACCTGCGTTAAATACCCAAAACCCCACAGCTAACATTCTGCGGGGTTTTACACGTAGTTGGCGATGCATAGTACTTCTTTGATTTTTGAAATCACTTGTTTGGTTTCATCTGTTAAAGAGGTGAATTTAAACGCGATGGATTCTGCATTTGGATTAATGAAGGGTTCTTTGTTCGTGTCTTTGCGGTAGTCTTCAATTTGTTCTAAACAATATTTTAAAATAAACGACAAGTTCGCACGTCGAAATCTCAAACTGACGGTAGAAGGCCACCTTTTTTGAAACTGATTGCTTCCCTCATACTGAATCGCTCCAATGTAGCGCTCTCCGGTTAAAAAAGATTCCTTGCTTCGGTATAGCTGAACGGTTTGGGCTGTTCCGCTCCAGTCAATATAAATACCTGCTGTTTCACAAACTTCGTATATGTAATGAAAAAGCTCCGTTACTTCTCCGAAATGGTAGTGAAGCGGATGTTTAGCCGTCATAGGTAGCTCCCTCCTTTATCGACTTTCTACCATTATATTGTAGGAAAAGTAACTTATTCATTTATACAACTTATTTCATACGCATAAGCAGTAAAAATGAAAAAATATGTTTTTTAGTTTACATAAAAATATTATAAGTAATTAGCGATAACCCGATTTTCGAAACGCGTCGTATATTGTATCCTCTTGAAGTTTTTCAAGATAAACGTTCGTTGTAGCAATAGAAGAATGCCCTACTACTTGTTTCACAACCGCAAGCGGAACGTCATTAGCTAAACTATTTGTAATAAAGGTATGACGAAACCAATGAGGAGAAATAGACGCGTTTCCTTTTACTTTATAAACAGCTGATTTAATCGTTCGATACAATGTTGTATAGGACAGTCGCTTCTTTTCCCCGGTACGATAGTACTCTTTAATGGAATAAAAAAGCGGTTCGGTGTCAAAAGGACTTAGTTCAGTGCTTTCATTTAACGCTTGCCGGTAAGCGTTAAGCGTTTCTTTCACATCGTCAAACACAGGAATCGTTCGTTCTTTTTTTCCTTTACCAATCACATCTACAACCAAATTTCCTCGGCGGTCTTCGCGGAAGCTTCCCCAATTTAAACTCAGCAGTTCACTTGAACGCATTCCACTCATATACAAAAGCATTCCCATTAAGCGGTTGCGCGCTTTGAATTCCTTTTCATGTTGGCGAATGCGCACGACGGATTCTAACGCATTTACAATTACCTGTGCTTCGCGATCGGTTAGCTCTCGATACTCGGTGCGATTTTGTTTTTCTTTATCACTGTAGTGTCCTTTTGCAATAGATGGCTTTTCAATCCACGTCGTATACAGCGAAGGATAAAAATGAGTAGCGTGTCCAAACTCTAGCATTCTTCTAAAAAATTCTAGCTTTCTTGCAGCAGTTCGATTTGCATATTGATTCATCATTTCTTCATTAAATAATTTGACTTCCATAAATCCAATCGATTTTAATGTAATCTCTCGTTCATAGAAAAAAGACAGAATCGTTTTCATGTCTTGATTGTAAGATCTGATCGTATGAGGAGAAAGTGATTTTTTGATAATACGCATTGAAAAAAAGAGCTGAATAAATTCTTCATCTGAAACGTGCTTTAAATTCAAGTTGTTATCTTCATCTAACAGCTCTGCCTCTTCCCACTGCTCTTTTAGCTGGCGAAACGAATTTTTCGCAGGCGACAATTCAAATTCTTCCATTTTACCCCTCCTAATTATAAAAAACGAAGATATACTTTTTAAACGAACCAGGATTCGATATAACAAATTTTTATCAATCCACGACAAATGCCATTAAAAGTTTTTAAAAACCTCTCAAAACTCAATTTAAAAAGCCGGTTTTTAAAGATTCCAACATATATATCCATTATATGTAAAATTTATTCTATTTTCTGCTTATTTTTCTACTTTATCATATAAACGCTTGATAAGAAAGAGTTATCTTGCGTTAGTCAAGTAAAGGGTTTTAAAGAGAATAAGCTTTGTTTAGCAATGAGAAACTAACGTTGCAAGAAGTTAGTTTGCTTGTAAAGAAAAATCAATGAATCGTAAGCCGATGAATAACAAAAGCAAAAGAAACAAATACTTCTATTGTGAACTTGTAGCTCAATAGCAGAGCAGCCAGTCGTATTGTCCTATACAGCTGTGCATCTTGCGGGTTCGAATCCCGCCAAGTTCTTTTCTAGAATTTCTTTCTGTAACAAAAAACATCACGCAGAGCGTGATGTTTTTTTAAAGTGATTCAATTTTAGTCAGGTGCAGCTGTTTATTGCTGTAGGAAACGGTATAGGTTCGATAATACTCTTTTTCCTGACTTTGACCGTTCGTTGTAATTGAAATGACTTCTTTCGTTTGGATTGTATAGACCGCTTCGCCCTCTTCTTCACTCATAGATTCAACATCTAATACCGAATAATCAACGAGTTCTTCTCGAATATCTCTTTCATACAGCATCTTCACAAGCTGCTTTTGATCATTCCATAAAACACTGTCCTGTTCGATATAAGGCTGTACGTGTTCAAATTTATTTGTGTTAATGGACTTTGTTAAATCTCTTAAGTAATGTTCAATAAAAATATCCGCTGTTTCTTGATCAACTTTTTGGATATTTTTTAAATTAAAATCTTTTTCTTCCTTCTTCTCTTTTTCTTTTTCATCTTCTTTAAAATCGTCGATTCGCTGAGAGCTGTTTTTGCTGATGGCATACGTTTTATTATTCTCTTTGAAGACCAAGATTTCTTCCTTTTCGCCTTTTTCATTTGTACGGGTTGTTTCACCTTGGTATGAAATGTCACTAGAAGGATTAACCGATTTCACGTATTCGACATATTCATCGGCCGTAATGTTCAGGTATTTTTGATGATAGGTGACTTCATCCCATTCGTTTAACTTCCAGTGCTTATTAACGTATTTAAAATTCATGTAAATGGTCAGTCCGCCGCTTCCTTCTTTACTAATTGGCTCAATAGCGGAGACCGAAAATTGCCCAGCATGATTGTTAATAAGTTCAAATCGAATCAGATGAGTTACATCAGGAAAAAAGCTCATATTGCATTCTTTACAGTAATAATTAGTAGAAATACTTTTTAGCTTTGTTGCAATTAAAGACGATGTCGCGTATGGCGTTAGCGCTTTTTTTAGCGTTTCATAATCAGCAGGGTTAGATTCATTTTCCCATTCGTACTCTTCGCCTAATTCTTTATAGGTACTTGAAATTTTGTTCATCGTCTCAACCGCAGTTTTTTCGGCTTTTTTTTCTGATACAAGATCAGGCTTGATAGATGACTTGGCTTGATCTTTTGGGATCACTTCATCTGAGGAAGGTTCGGTTGGTTTGGATAACTTAACTGTTTCTTTTTCTTCACAGGCTGTCAAAACCATTAGCAGCAGTAGAACGAATGCAATCGTCCATTTTTTATACATAAGGTGTCCTCCTCAAGGCCGAATTTAGTCTGTTTTTAAAATGATCTTTAATTCTCAAACGTATCGAGCACGTAATCACCGCTTGGAATTCCCCACTTTGCCTTTTTATTTTGATCTGTTTTAGCAAGTAATGAAATGGAATTTTCTTTGAGCGTAATGACAATTGTTCCTTTATTTCCTTGTCCATCATTTTCATATTCAATGGCTGCTTGGTTATTTTCAAAGCGAATATTTTTTTGTTCAACGGTTGACACGCGGATTTTGCTAGGTGGCTGGTACGAGTTTATTTTAATCGTTGCTTCCGAATTGGATGTAGCAAGAAATTGAATGATAGGAGATCCGTTATCATTGCCAGTGGTCCATTTTCCATCGTAGTCGTGTAAGTCTGTTGTTTGTGTAGTGGGAGTTTCAGTGCTTTCATTTGGTTTAGATGAAAAGTCAAATGGTTCTACACTCGATAACTTTAACGTATCGTTTTGATAAACGGCTGTATAAAGGCGGTCACAAATTTTAGTATAAGGTTCTTTACCCGGCTGCTTTAATAAGCTTTCCTCGTGGGTTTGTATTTTGAACACATGGTTAGGTTCTTCATACCAGTTGACAATATGAAACGTTTGCTTCTTCTGCTCGATACCTTGGCGTGTGAAATTTTCAACAAGAAGTTTCTGCTCTTTATAAAAAGAACTGTCCGCTTTCAAAAAAGCTTTTAGATCATCAAAGGAGTTTTGATCAACTGCTTTTCCAAACGCTGAAAAGTAATCAGTCATCCAGGCTGTAATAAATTTTCCGCTCATTGCTTCTTTATTTAAATCAATCGATTGAATGCTTTCCACTTGTGTTTTTGGTTCGTTTAGTACTTTTTTTGCATCTTTTTCTACTATCATTGTATTTCCGTCTTTTATTGTCTCTTCTTGCTGACAGGCTGATAACAGAATAGATGAAACAACCGTGATAATGATTGTATTACGTTTGTTCATCATAATTGCCCCTTCTTTGTCTAATATAAATGTATGTATAATCTTCCAACAAACAGACCTAGTATATCATTCTACAAAAAAACGCTCAACCCTTTAATTTCACAAGAAAAACGGCTTGCCTTTACAGCGAGCCGTTTTTCTTCTTATTTAATAGACGCTTCTTGATATGAATTGGCTGCTTCTTTTTTAAGCTGTCTAGAACCATAAAAGACATAGTAAATAATTGAAAGAAGGAAAATTCCAAGAATCACATACATTAAAGGTAGAGAAACACCAAACAGCATTAAATTTGTTGTAAGAACACTGTATTTTATAATGCTGTATAAGCATAGAATCCCTAATACTAAGGCAACGCTTGGCACTACCGGGTATTTCACTTTAAAAGGACGGGATAGATTAGGTTCTTTTTTGCGTAAAATAAAAAGAGAAACTAAACTGATGCAGTACATCATCATTGCTCCGAACACGGATAAGATAATAAGTGCATTGGCAAACGTTGCAGATCCTGCACAAATCACGCCAATTGCTCCCGGAATCAACAAACCGCCGACAGGAACTCCTTTTTTATTCGTTTTAGCAAGAAATTTAGGGAAGTAACCATCTCGTGCAAGTGCATAGGTTTGTCTTGAAAATCCCATGATGATTCCATTTAAACTAGCAATCAATCCGAATAATCCAATAATAGCAACCACGGTTGAAATGCCGTTTCCGTATACAGAAGACAGTGCCTGCGGAAGTGGATAATCGGCTAGTTTCCCGCTTCCTCCGCCAAGTCCTGCTGTTACAAATAGTGTAAACAAGGTTGCGGTTGCTAGAGTAATAATCGCTCCAATAAACCCTTTAGGGATATTTTTCTTAGGATTTTCCACTTCTTCTGCTGCCATCGCTCCGCCTTCTATTGCCAGATAAAACCAAACAGCAAATGGAATAGCTGCTAATACCCCCGTTGGACCATTAATAAATGAGTGGTCATTAAAAATATTCGATGTTTGTACATGAGGCAAACCAGCTACATAAAAAATAGATAAACCAATTAGTGCAACAATGGTAGCTGTAAGCTCAATCACCGCTACTTCTTTTACCCCGATTAAATTTAATAAAACAAAGAAAATAAAAGCGCCTACCGTTGCATATACAGGGTTAACGGCTGGAATAAGGAAGTGTAGGTATGCTCCTGTTGAGACCGCAATAGCAGGAGGAGCAAAAATAAATTCAAGCAAGCATGCAATTCCTGCGATATATCCCCCAAAAGGTCCAAGTGCTCTTCTTGCATAAGCTGAAGGCCCACCGGCTTGTGGGATAGACGTTGAAAGCTCTGCATAACTGAACATAAACGTTGTGTAAAACACGGTTACAATTAAGGTTGCAATTGCAAGTCCGATAATCCCGCCTTGTTCAAACCCGTAATTCCACCCAAAGTATTGTCCTGAAATAACCATGCCTACTGAAATAGCCCATAAATGAATAGGTTTTAATTGTTTTTGTAACGCCATATCTTCTCCTCCTTTTGATGTTTAGACAATAAGATGTACACCACTTGTTTGCTGCTTGATCATTTTGTCAATCATGGTACCGATATGCGCGGCTGCCTCAATAGGGGGCGTTCCTCTTTTATGAATATTAGAAATAACCATACGGTCAGACTCCTTTTTACCTTTTCTAGGTTCATAACACATGTAAGCACTCATTGATTCAGCACTGACCAGCCCAGGTCGCTCTCCAATCAATAGCACAAGTGCTTTTGGCTTTATGATCTCGCCAATTTCATCCATACACGCAACTCGTCCCCCTTTTACAAAAAATGAAGTTCCGATACGAAGTCCATATGACTGCAAGGAGTCAATTAAAGCTGGATACACGTCGCTTATGTTTTCTTCGATCGCCTTGGCGCTCAGTCCATCCGAGACTACTACTTGTACATCAGGCTGCTGTACGCAGTTTTTAAAAATTTCTTTCTTAGCGTTATCTGCTAATAACCTTCCTTGATCCGGCCGTTTTAAATAATGTTCTTTTGACTCCACTCGTGTATTCACAGAGAAAAGGTCAAACTCGGCTAAGGTATGTTCTGAAACTGCTCCATATACAGAGTCTACGGCTGCAGCATGATCCGTGCGAAAAGATAAAACGTCTTTTGTTAGCGGCCTTGTTCCTGTACGGCCGACACCTATGCGGGCAGGGGTAAATTGTTTAAGTGTTTCTAGCGGATCTCGATTTGACATTGGTATCATAGTAAGCACCTTCCTTAAATCAAATTCATAAAAATAGTTGGATCTCCAGCTCTTGATGTAAAGCGTCCGTTTTCCATAATACGCTGTTCTTCAAGCCACTTTTGAAATAACGGCGTTGGGGTACGGCCAAGTACATTACGTACTGTTGCGATGTCATGATAACTAAGAGACTGGTAGTTTAGCATGCAGTCATCAGCCATGGGCACTCCTATGACAAAGTTCACTCCAGCTGTTCCCAGAAGCATACTTAAATTATCCATGTCATTTTGATCAGCATCCATGTGGTTGGTGTAACATACGTCTACTCCCATAGGCAGGCCGTGCATTTTGCCCATAAAATGATCTTCTAACCCAGCTCGTAGAACTTGTTTGCTGTTATATAAATATTCAGGTCCAATAAATCCAACAACCGTATTAACTAAGAAAGGCTTATAGTGACGAGCTAAGCCGTAACATCTAGCTTCAAGCGTTACTTGATCAATATTATAGTGAGCTTCCGATGACAGTTCAGAACCTTGTCCTGTTTCGAAATACCAGCGGTTCGGACCTTTTGCCGTCCCTTTTTCATGAATTAGCGCTGTCGCTTCATCAAGCATAGACAGTGAAATTCCAAATGAATCATTACCGGCTTCTGTGCCTGCCAAACTTTGAAAAATCAAGTCAGCAGATGCTCCTTTTTCAATTGCTCTCATCTGACTCGTCACATGTGACAACACACAGTTTTGAGTCGGGATTGCCCATTCATTGATTATATTTTTTGTTTCATTCAAAAGCGCGTAGATATTATCCGTTGTGTCAATAACAGGGTTAATTCCGATAACCGCATCTCCAATTCCATAGCTTAACGCTTCATATAGAGATGCTCTCATTCCCTTTAAGTTATCTGAAGGATGATTAGGCTGGGCTCGAGAAGCCAATACTCCTTTTTGGCCGATAGTCGTTTGACAAGTAGTTTGCACTTCTATCTTGGCAGCTCCTTGAATTAAATCTAAATTGGACATGATTTTAGTAGCTGCCGCAATCATTTCGCTGCTTAATCCTTTGCTAAGTGCAAGAAGGTCTTCTCCGCTATGCTGATCGGATAAAATGTATTCTCTTAAATCTCCTACTGTCCAATTTTTAATAATGTCGTAAACCGATGAATCAATCTGACTTTCGATTAATGCCGAGACGTTGTCTTCATCTGCGCTGAGCAGCGGGTAATTTCGAATATCAGCAAGTGTGATATCCGCTAGAACTTGCTTTGCTGCCATTCGTTCTTTCATTGATTCAGCGCTAACTCCCGCTAGCTGATCTCCAGAACGCTCTTCGTTTGCTTTGGCCATAATTTCTTTTAAGCTATAAAATGAAAATGTTTCTCCTAACAATCGTGTAGTTTTAAACATCTTTTCCTCCTTAGATATTTAATAGATTATGATGAAAAAGCGAGCGTTTTAACGGAAACGGAGATCGCCTCTCCAGCTACTGGTAACCCTAGATCAATGTAATCTCCGTGTGTAAAATCAATTTGATCTAAACAAATAATTTCTAACTCTTTGCTCTGTTTAGCTAATGCTTGTCCTAAGGCTTTTGCAATATCTTGTTCGCATAGAACAACGAGGCACTTAGCTCCCTTAAAACAAGCAATAAATTCAGCGCTTATTACTTTTGCTAATTCTTGAAGCATCTTATAGCTGCAGTAAGGAAAATGAGATAAAGCAATAGCAGCGGGGGGATCTTCTGCACTGAAAATAGTTGAAGCCTGCATACATGACGCCCGAGCTCTTTCTTGAAACAGCTGCGGATTCCACGTCTCTTCTTGCTGAACGGGTATCTCTATAATCGGAATATTTTTTAGCGGCAGCCGCTTCGACCCAATGTATACGGTTGATCCGCTAACTTCTGTATTTTGCATACCAGCACCAATTACAGTAGCGCGCGTTGTCTCAGCGGCTTGAGATACTTGGATGGATTGAAAATGATATGCTAGAAGCGGACCAATGTCTCCGTGTATGGCCACTTCTTTCACGGTTTTTGGCATTTGCTTCTCCATCATTGCTCCTACTCCTCCTGAAATCATAATTGTTTCTGGTTGGATAGAAGATCTTGTATGAGGAGAAACGAGCAGCGAAGAGGTTTGAATTAGTGCTCTTACATAATTCACGGTTTCTTCAGCTAGTAATTGACAGATAGACGAGAGTTTTTCAAATGTTGCTTTTTCACCTTCTCGCAGTGTTAAAGAATTATTTTTTAAAAATTCAGTTAAATAAGGTGAAACGTAGGTAACAAAGCCGTCTGAATTCAGCCGAATTAATCTTCCACCTACATGCAGCGTAAACGTTTCGATCACTTTTCCGTTTTGACATAAAGCGATGTTAGCGGTGCCTCCTCCTACATCAATATTGGCAATTACTGCATTTGTTTCAGCGGAATGTTGGATTGCTCCTGATCCTTTTGCCGCCAATATTCCTTCCAAGTCAGCACCGGCTGTTGCAACAACAAAATCTCCAGCATGTTCGGCTAGATAGTGAACGATAGTTTCTGCATTTTGCTTTCTAGCAGTTTCTCCTGTGATGATCACAGCGCCCGCCTCCACTTGATCTAAGGAGATTTCTGCATTTTTGTACTCTTGTTCTAGTAGTACCGTTAATCGTTGAACATCGATTTCAACCTCGTTTAACATAGGTGTGGTATAGATAGAACTTGCATACGTTACGCGACGATCAATAATTTGACAGCCTGGCAGCGTAAACTGATTTTGTTGATTTGCTATTAACAGCTTGCTTACAATCAGTTTTGTTGTGCTTGTTCCAATATCTAAACCTATGCTCGTGATCCATTTCTGTAGCATGCTATCAATCCTTTATCTCGTTTGAATATGTTGACTATCATAAAACAGTTTTTTGAATATTTCACTAACTATGTTATCAAACCTGACACACTTTTGTGTAAACAAAGGTGACAAATGACAAAAAAGACTAAATCTTGGTAGATTTAGTCTTTTTTCTTATGATGAATGTGATTTAGTTACAATCATTCTTGATGCCGATGGAATTAACAATGAAAGAATGACTAAGCAGGCTATTAGTGACCCTACCATTGAAATACCGTTCATTGAAAAAGAATACCACAGAGCGGACATACCTTTTGGTGCGTACGATCCCCAGAAAATAATACCAGCAATAAAGTGCCAGAAATAACGTGCGAAGCTTCCGATAATAAGGGATAAAACAATCAAAACAAAAGCTTTTGATCTGTTATTGGTAGCTAAATTTGTTTTAATAGATTGTGAAAAAATACCTCCAAAACCTATAAAAGCAAAAGCCACAATATATTCAATAAATGTTTGTAGCGCTGTTAAAATATAAGCCGTTCCTGTCGCTAACTGCAAAAGCCCCCATAATAGACCAGATAGAGCCCCGCCTTTTACTCCCCAGCGAAAGCACATAATAAAAATGGGCACCATGGAGAACGAAATACTTACAGCCGTTGCAATCTTAATGGAAGGCAAAAGGTCAAGTAGAAGTGCCAATGCTGCAAAAATAGCTATTTCAATTTTAGCCTGTAAAGGTAATGCTTTATTCACGTTTCTCACTCCTGTTTTTGAATCATTCATATCAAACGGTTTACACAGGAGTAAGCAAATATATGCTACTATTCCCACATTCCTACGCTAGCGTTAACTAACAGGTTCTAAGGGTCTGAACATTTCGTTCACTCTCAGCACGGCGGCTCCCCCTGTGGTACGTTTGGATATTTATGTAGTATAAAGACAATGTTTATTATACCATATGTAACAAAATAGATTCGAGAGATTTCAAAGATGTTTCTATTTTCTGAATCTATTTTTTATAATGACAATCGTTTTAGTATTTGTTATACTTCTTTTATGTCAATTGAATATAAAAAACCCTCATCCTAATCGATGAGGTAGAGGTCGCAGTTTTTAATAGTAAAGTAACGGAAATGCAGAGAACATTGAGGATGTTGCTTGAAAGGAAAAATTGCCGAAGTTTAGATCACTTCTCGGTTGATTTAAGCTGGGGCTGTCTCCGAACAGGAACAGAACTGTCACATCATGCGAGTGATGTGAAGAGCTATCTTCACGGAAGGTTGACGCGGTTTTCAGATTTAAAAGCGCGCACATATACTGCGGGCTTTTTTTATGTTATCCCGTCTCTTTCCGTACATTCGAAAGGAGTATTTATCTATGCAAGAGCAGCAAGAATTAAAACGTGGGTTGAAATCTCGCCACTTAACGATGATTTCATTAGGAGGAGCCATTGGAACCGGCTTATTCCTAGCAAGTGGTGGAGCAATTCACACAGCAGGACCTGGGGGAGCGCTTTTAGCTTACGCTATCATTGGCGTCATGGTTTACTTTTTGATGACCAGCCTAGCAGAGCTCGCAGCTTATATGCCTGAAGCTGGTTCATTTAGTACGTATGCGTCTCGTTTTGTAGATCCATCCTTTGGTTTCGCTCTCGGCTGGAACTACTGGTATAACTGGGCTATTACGATTGCAGCTGAATTATCCGCTGGAGCCCTTATTATGAAATTTTGGTTCCCAAACTCTTCTTCTATTTTATGGAGTGCCCTGTTTTTATTAATTATGTTTGGGCTTAACTACCTTTCTGTAAAAGGATTTGGTGAATCTGAATTTTGGTTTTCGTTAATTAAAGTAGTAACGGTTATCATCTTTTTAGTTATTGGTATTATGATGATTTTTGGTATCTTTAACAATGAAGCACCAGGTTTTAAAAACTTCACGCTTGGTGATGGACCGATTCACGGTGGATTCTTTACTGTACTAGGTATTTTTATGGCTGCTGGTTTTTCATTCCAAGGAACAGAGTTGCTTGGAGTCGCGGCTGGAGAAAGTGAAGATCCCGAAAAAACGGTTCCTCGCGCAGTTAAACAAGTCTTCTGGCGCATCTTGTTATTTTATATTTTAGCTATTTTTGTTATTGGAATGCTTATTCCATACACAGCGGATTCATTAGCAAGTGATGATGTGCGGGTAAGTCCGTTTACTCTAATATTCGAACGAGCAGGTCTGGCGTTTGCGGCATCGGCTATCAATGCCGTTATTTTAACAGCTGTTTTATCTGCTGGTAACTCAGGTATGTATGCTTCTACGCGTATGCTGTGGAACTTAGCGAAAGATGGAAAAGCACCAAGGTTCTTAGCAAAAGTGAATAAACGAGGCGTTCCAGTTAATGCCTTAATCGCAACGGCACTTGTCGGTACACTTGCATTTGGTGCTTCATTTTTTGGAGACGGTGCGGTATACACATGGTTACTTAACGCTTCTGGTATGTCTGGTTTTATTGCTTGGTTAGGAATTGCAATCAGCCACTATCGTTTTAGAAGAGCATTTGTTGCCCAAGGTCATGATTTGAGTGAACTTCCATATCATGCAAAACTTTTCCCGTTTGGTCCTATCTTTGCCTTTATTTTATGTGCTGTTGTTATTTTAGGTCAAAACTATTCGGCGTTTATGGGTGATTCGATTGACTGGTACGGTGTACTTGTTTCTTATATCGGACTTCCTTTATTCTTAATTGTTTGGTTAGGATACAAATGGACGAAAAAGTCAAAGCTTATTCCGTTAAAAGAATGCCAAGTAACAGTGAAAAAATACGAATAAAAAAAGCTCTCTATTCAAAAGAATAGAGAGCTTTTTTTATGTGATCTGATCAGCAAAATGTAGAGATATATAGGCGGGCTGTTTTTTCATAACAAGCATATAACCTTTGAGGGGACGATTGCAGTAATCAGCAGCTTCTATATAATAAATATGCTGAATTAACCTGCTTAAATGGGTTACAAAAGATGGAAGTTGATGAGTAGGAATGCTTTGGATGTAGTCTATGATTTCTTGCTTAGTTTGAAGGCCCGAACGAGTACATTGTAACAGATGAAAAAGCGGATCTGCTGTTATAGTAGATAGTTCAGAATTGTGTTTGATTCTATTCAGCTGGATATGCAGTTCTTTTTTGGACCATCTTTTTGGAATAGCTCTTATATGCTGATATTGAAAATGTGTATTCATGATAGCTAACACCTTTCGTATTAAAATAATAAAATGACTTATTATTTTAATAACCTTTACACATGAAACTAAAACGTTACAATGTGTAAAGGTGTCATACATCTTATAAAATAAGCTGATAAAAAAGCACATCTTGCCACTGATCGAATTTCCAGCCTACTTCTTTAAATTCTCCGCAAAATGTAAAATTAAATTGCTCATGCATTTTGATACTGATATCATTCCCTTTTGTAATCCCTGAAATGACAACGTGATGGTTGAGTTCTTTAGCCAATTCCAAAATTCGCTTCATAAGCTGTTTTCCAATGCCATACCCCTGCTGATTTTTATCAATATAAATCGATAGCTCTACCGTTTGAATGTACGCTTCTTTATCTCGATAAGAAGAAAGCGAAGCATAGCCCGCTACTACCCCATCTTTTTCCGCAACAATAAGCGGAAAAAGTTCATTGCTAATATGATTATTAAACCAGCCCCTTCTTTGTTCTACCGTTACAGGCGTTAAGTCAAAAGTAGCAGCACTTTTTTGAACGGACTGATTATAAATTTCAACAAGCATAGGTAAATCTTCTTCTTTAGCATAACGAATGATCATATGTACAAACTCCTTATAGTATAGAATTATCTTTATTTTACTTCTTTTAATAAACATAATCTACATAAAAAAACCGATGTGCACATGCACATCAGTTATGATTTTGAGCATATTGAAAGGTTTGAAGAACTTGAAGTGTCTCTTTTGTAGAAACGACCGTTGCAAATTCCTCATGCAAAGAAGACAGTGCGAATGTATGTACATCTTCTGCAGGAAGCCTTGTCTTTCCATCGTAGGACATACAATCAAAGCAAGCTGTTGCATCGTTTACAACGTACGTCCTGTACCCTAGATTTCCAGCCATGCGGGCAGTCGTAGAGACGCAGTGATTAGTAGTTAGTCCTATTAAGATAAGCGTATCATAGCCATTTGCTTTTAAATAACTGTCTAGCTCTGTTCCAATGAAGCAGCTGTTCACGTGTTTGCGAATTAAGTATTCATCTTCTTGTGGACCAAATCCTTCCTTGAATTGAAACCCCTTCGAACTTGGGTGTAAAGGAGAATCTGGATTTTCCGAAGCATGCTGTACGTGAATGACAGGATAATTTTGGCGCCTCCATGCTTGCAGTAGCGTCAGCATATGTTTTTCTGCCTCTAGATTATTTCTTTCCCCCCACTGTGGTGAATAAAATCCTTCTTGCACATCGATAAGCAGCAGCACTGGCCGGGAACGTAGCATAAGCATCATCTTCTTTCGTCTTTATTTTAAAATGGAAATAACGTATGTGCACCCATCAGGACCGGCTTTTGAAGAATGAACCGTTTGTTTCGGTAAATGTATGCGATCTCCTGCCTGACATAGAACCGTATCACGTTCAACTGTAAAGTAAATAGATCCTTCAAGTATATGAAGAATTTCATCAGTTGGATGCGTATGAGATGGATGCGTTTGAAAAGCAATATCGTGCTGTACTTCAACGTATCCAGTATACGCCGGAAGCAGTTCTTTAATTACTTCTTCAAACTTTCCGCCAACTCCTTTTTTAATAGAGGCTTTTTTTACGTCCATGCTGCTCACTCCTTTTTAATTTAAACGGACACTGTCCGATAGTATAGTTGTTATCATCGTGCAAAAAATATTGCTTCCACTCTCGGTTTTCCTGCTGTCCATACCATCCTAATTCAGGATGAGCTGATACGTCATCATATGTTTTCAACCGATCACGGACGACCTTTTGTACGTGCTTCCCTATTTTTGAATCTCCTGTCATCCCTTCAAACACCCATCGAGGCTGAAATGTAATCATAAATCCTCTGCTTTTACGACTTTTACGTAAAGAATGAGCAGGCGTATTACAGACGACAAAAATAGGTTCTCCGTGAAAGCAAAATTCCCATAATGCATCTTTTGGATCTTTTGGAATGTCTTGCGGCCATTTCTTTTGATCAATTTGATGAAGAAACGTCAGCGTATCCCAAAACATCGTTTCGTACTCTTCCATTGAACGTTCTTTATGTTCAGGCTTAAAGAATAACACAAAAGATGTATAGCGACCTATGGTCTTGAACGTATCTATGTATTCTCTAAGTGCCGACGCTGTATTCCTAATATCTTGGTAGTTATAAGGAGTAGTCACAAATGAAAAACGCAGTAAATCTTTTTTAAAGCCTTCTACCCCTAATATACAAGGAAATGGATTTTCTTCTGATAATATATCGCTTTGGAAATATTGAAAAGCATCTTTTCCCCAGAACGGGACATGCGTTGACTCTAAAATCTCATTAGCTCGAAAAAGCATTTTTGATGCCATTAAAACCCTCCTTATGGAACTCAACGTTACATGTGTATTAAAAAAAAGAAAGTTTATGAGTATTTTTAACTAAATCCCGCTTCTAAATTATAAAACTCTAATCTATATATATATAAGCTACTGTTGGACAAGTTAGAAAGGAGGCTGTGTTTTTGGAGTGGTTTTTGATTGCTATAAAACAAATAATTCTAGGTGTTAGTCTCGCAGCACCGGTAGGTCCAATCAATATAGAGATGATTAAAAGAGGTCTGACAAAAGGATTTTGGGCTTCTTGGCTAGTTGGTTTAGGGGGCATGACGGCCGATATCTTATTTATGCTTCTCATTTTAATAGGGTTAACGCCTTTTGTTCAAATGCAGGCTGTTACGGTTGTCCTGTATGCAACGGGTTTTGTCATGCTCACATTTGTTGGCTTTCAAAGTATGAAGCAAGCTGTCTCTCGTTCCTTTTCAGTAGATGTAAATAACCCTTCTGTTAAAAAAGATAAGTCGTTTTTTACAGGTTTTTTTATTGCTCTTATGAACCCTTTAAATATTGTGTTTTGGTTTGGTGTATTCGGGTCAAGCTTAAGCGAAAGCCTCCAAAGTCAAACGTGGTTATCTGTCTTTTTTCACAGTTTCTTTATTATCTTTGGCATCCTTCTTTGGAATTTAAATATTGCGAGCAGCATTCATTTTACAAGAAAATTTATCACGCCTAAGCTTTTTCGCCTCATTACGTTAGGTGCTGGTTTTCTACTTTTTTTATTTGGCTGCCAATTCGGTTTTAAATGTGTATCCTTACTTATCGGCTGAGCTTTTATTGATGAGTTCAATAAGGGTGTCATTTACTTTCTCACGTTCATCATAAAAAAGACCGTGTCCACTATTTTCAAATGAAAGAAGTGTAGAAAATGAAATATGACGATTCATAACTTTTGCAAGATCAAATGGACAAATTTGATCTTTTTTTCCGTGTAATATATATGTCTCAGCGAAAATTTGACTCAAATCTTCCCGCAAGTCTTCGTCTCGTAAAGACACCGCAGTTTTAATCGTTCCATGGCCAGATGCCTCTAAACCTAAATCTTGAAACCATCCTCTAAAAGCTGCGCTGGTAGGCTGATTAAAAAATTTTTTCCCAAAGTCTTCAAGCATGTTAGGACGATCTCTATACGTATTTTGAATAATTGTATTTACTTCTTCAGCTGGAAGTCCATATGGAAAATCAGTTTTTTGAATAAAGCTTGGAGCCGCTGCCCCTAATAAAATTAACTTCTTCACGCCATACCCTAAGTGTCTACTCATATATCGTATGGCAATGGCTCCCCCCATAGAAAAGCCTACGAGCGTATAATTTTTAAGTCCCAGTCTTTCTACTAACATGCGAATATCATCCGCTAATTGATTATAAGAATAGCCCGTGAAAGGCGCATCTGATTTTCCGAATCCTCGAAGATCAGGAGCGATACATCGAATACCTCGGGCCGGCAATGTTGTAAATTGATATTCGTACATTTTAGCGTTAACAGGCCATCCATGAAGGAAAAGAACGGCTTCCCCTTTTCCAATGTCCCGAACAAAAAGTTTAGTCTTAGGAGTTACGTGAATAAAATAGTTCATGTATAACACCTCCTAGTTGTTCTTTTATATATATGTTTAGGACAATTGGAACATTCAAAAGTTTCTTAGATGCTTGTGTAGGAGGTGTATTATGTTTATTTGGGATGAGGAGTAGGGTAATTCTTTTATATTGTTTATTTAGAACATAGTTTAATTTAAAAATATTGAACAAAAAAAGTAGTAAAGCTTTAAAAACTTTACTACTTTTTTTGTTATTTTTCTTCCAGCCACACATCAACTAAATTGCCAGCTTCGCTTTGGTCCAATACGAACGAACCGTTGCTGTATCGGTCGCTAGCTCGCATTGTAGACGGATCAACCTGCTCGATTTGACCTTTAGATGATTCCACTATCATATAATGTTCTTTAGAGATTGCTTTTACTTTTGCAATTTGATGCGGATTAGATTTTAGTTCTCGGACCATCACTAGCCCTCGTTTTGCTCGTGATGATTCTTCAAACTCAGTAATTTTTGTCTTTTTCACAGCTCCTCGCTGCGTGGCGATAAATAATTCAGTTGATAGAGCTTCATCTTCATCGAAGATAACGCCGCTTACAACATAATCATCGTCTTTTAAGTTAATTCCTTTCACACCAGAAGCGCGAGTTCCTACAATATTGATTTCTTCTTCCCGGAAACGCAGTCCGTAGCCAGAGCGAGTGGCAATAAACACTTGTTTTTTACCATCCGTTTGATATACATCGACTACTTCATCATCACCTTTTAAATTAACGGCGACAAGAGCTTTGGAGTAGCGCTGTGCTTTATATTGAAGTAATTCTGATTTTTTGACCATACCATTTTTCGTAAAGAAAAGCAGATACTGATTTTCTTTAAATTCTTTTACCGGTATCGCCTGTACAATTTGCTCTTCTTTATCAATTGGAACAATGTTCATGATATGCTGCCCCATGTCTTTCCACCTGATATCAGGAAGTTCGTGCACTGGCATATATAAATAATTCCCTTTGTTTGTGAAGATGAGCAGGGTTTCGGTTGTATTAATTTCATACTTCGCTAAAATTCGGTCCGTATCTTTCATACCGAAGTCTTGCCCGTTAGACGCGGCGTAAGAACGAAGGCTTGTTCGTTTTACGTATCCGTCTTTTGTGACTGTCACCATCACTTCTTCAGATGGAACCATCACTTCTAGATTAATCTTAATTTCTTCGATTTCCGCTTCAATTTTTGAGCGGCGTTCTGTACTGTATTGCTTTTTTACACGGCGTAATTCTTTTTTGATTACATTAAAAAGTTTTTTCTCGCTATGTAAGATTTCTTCTAACTCGTTAATTTTAGCACCTAGCTCTTCAGCTTCCGCTTGTAGAGCTGTGATGTCCGTATTTGTCAAACGGTATAATTGAAGCGACACAATCGCTTCTGCTTGAGGTTCTGTAAATTCATATTTGGCAATTAAATTATTTTTAGCATCGCGCTTATCTTTAGAAGCTCTGATGGTCGCAATAACTTCATCTAAAATCGACAGTGCCTTAATCAATCCCGCTACAATGTGTTCACGTTCACGTGCTTTTTGCAGTTCGTACTTAGAACGATTTGTTACCACTTCTTTTTGATGATCAATATAAGCATCAAGAATGTTAGCCAAGCTCATAAGCTTTGGTCGCTTTTTAGCAATAGCAACCATGTTAAAATTATACGGTACTTGCAGATCCGTATTTTTATAAAGATAGTGAAGTACTCCTTGAGCATTTGCATCCTTTTTTAATTCTACTACGATGCGCAGACCGGTACGATCCGTTTCATCGCGAACTTCAGCAATGCCTTCCACTTTTTTATCTAAACGAAGCTCATCCATTTTCTTAACAAGGTTGGCTTTGTTTACTTCAAACGGAATTTCCGTAATGACAATTTGCTGTTTTCCGCCGCGAATGGACTCCACTTCCGTTTTTCCGCGAATAATAATTTTTCCTTTACCTGTCTCGTAGGCTTTCTTAATCCCGTCTACCCCTTGAATGATTCCTCCCGTAGGGAAATCAGGACCTTGAATAGCCGTCATCAACTCTTCAATTGTACACGTTGGTTTATCAATTCGCATGATCGTTGCGTCAATTACTTCACCTAAATGATGAGGAGGAAGTTCTGTAGCATAACCAGCTGAAATACCCGTGGATCCATTTACTAGCAAGTTAGGAAACATAGCCGGTAACACAGTTGGTTCGCTGCTTGTATCATCGAAGTTAGACACAAACTCAACCGTTTGTTTGTCAATATCTCGTAGAAGTTCTGCAGCAATCGATGAAAGGCGAGCTTCTGTATAACGCATTGCTGCTGGGGGATCTCCATCAATACTTCCGTTGTTTCCATGCATTTCGATCAATACATTTCTAACTTTCCATTCTTGACTCATTCGAACCATGGCATCATATACAGATGAATCACCATGAGGGTGATAGTTACCAATTACGTTCCCTACTGTTTTAGCTGACTTGCGAAAACCTTTTTCTGCTGTATTTCCATCTACGTGCATTGCGTATAAAATACGGCGCTGAACGGGTTTTAACCCGTCTCTTGCATCCGGCAGTGCACGCTCTTGAATAATATATTTACTGTATCGACCAAAACGGTCGCCTAGTACATCCTCAAGAGGTAAATCTAAAAAGCGTTCTGTTTGTGTCATTGTGCGTCCTCCTCTGCGACCGTTAATACATTTTCATTATCTAAAATATTTGGATCTTCTTCTAACCCAAACGCTACGTTGCTTTCAATCCATTTTCTGCGTGGTTCTACTTTATCGCCCATCAAAGTGGTCACACGACGATCAGCGCGAGCAGCATCATCAATACGGACACGAATCAGCGTACGCGTCTCTGGGTTCATTGTTGTTTCCCAAAGCTGATCTGCGTTCATTTCACCGAGACCTTTATAGCGCTGAATCATATAGCCTCTTCCTACCTTATCAATAGCACCTTGCAATTCTTCGTCACTCCATGAATATTCAACCACTTCTTTTTTACCTGACCCTTTACTTACTTTGTAGAGTGGTGGAAGAGCAATAAATACTTTTCCTGCTTCCACAAGCGGTTTCATATAGCGGTAGAAAAACGTTAGAAGAAGCACTTGAATATGAGCGCCATCCGTATCCGCATCGGTCATGATGACTATTTTATCGTAGTTAATATCATCGATGGTGAAATCTGCTCCTACTCCTCCGCCTATCGCGTGGATGATCGTACTAATTTCTTCGTTTTTAAAAATATCTTGAAGCTTGGCTTTTTCGGTATTGATAACCTTCCCTCGCAGTGGCAGCACAGCTTGAAAGCGGCGGTCCCTTCCTTGTTTTGCTGAACCTCCGGCGGAATCCCCTTCGACTAAATACAGTTCGTTTCGCTGAGGATTTCTTGATTGCGCAGGCGTTAACTTCCCGCTTAGAACGGTTTCTTGACGCTTTCGTTTCTTCCCGTTTCTTGCGTCTTCTCTCGCCTTTCGTGCTGCTTCACGCGCTTGAGCAGCTTTGATTGCTTTTTTTACAAGAAGAGAGCTTACGTCTGGGTTTTCTTCTAAGAAATAGGCAAGTTTTTCAGAAATAACTGCATCTACGGACGAACGAGCTTCACTTGTACCTAACTTTCCTTTTGTTTGTCCTTCAAACTGAAGCAATTCTTCAGGTATTCTAACGGAAACGATGGCTCCTAAGCCTTCTCGTATATCTGTTCCTTCTAAGTTTTTGTCTTTTTCTTTTAGCAGGCTCACTTTACGGGCGTATTCATTAAATGCACGGGTCATAGCGCTTTTTGCACCGGACTCATGCGTTCCACCATCTTTGGTACGAACATTATTAACAAATGATAAAATGGTTTCAGAATAACCATCGTTAAATTGAAAGGCAAATTCAACTTCAATATTATGGTGAATCCCTTCAAAAAAGACGACTGGATGAAGTGAATCTTTTTCTTCATTTAAATATGAAACGAAGGCTTGAATACCTGTTTCATAATGAAAGATATCGTGACGATCATGCCTTTTATCGATTAACTCTATTTTGAATCCTTTTAACAGAAAAGCCGATTCGCGGAGCCGTTCACAAAGCGTATCATAATTGTACACAGTTGTTGAAAAAATCGTGGCATCCGGTTTGAAATGAATCGTTGTTCCCGTTTTTTTCGTTTTCCCTATTTTTTCTAGCGTCGTAACCGGCTTTCCTCCATTTTCAAAACGCTGTTCATAAATAAATCCATCTCTATGAATGGTTACAGTCAACCATTCAGACAGCGCATTTACAACAGATGCACCTACTCCGTGTAAGCCTCCGCTTGTTTTATATCCACCCTGTCCGAATTTACCTCCTGCATGCAAGATGGTTAAAATAACTTCAGGCGTTGGTTTTCCTAGTTTATGCATGCCCGTTGGCATACCTCGACCTTTATCTTGTACAGAAATTGAATTATCTTTGTGAATGGTTACAATAATTTCTTCTCCGTAGCCTGCTAGAGCTTCATCGACAGAGTTGTCGACGATTTCATATACTAAATGATGCAGACCTCGTGTATCCGTACTTCCAATATACATACCAGGACGTTTACGAACGGCATCTAATCCTTCTAGTACTTGAATTGCATCTTCATTATAATTAAATTGTTGTTTCCGAGCCATTCATACTACCCCTTTCATCACAACGAACATTACTACATTATGTATGAAACACAAACGTTTGCGCTTCGTGTCTAAGAATAAATGATCATGTATCCTATCTTTTAATTTTATAGTGTTCGCATCAACAGAACGTATGTTTCTATTTTTGCGTACTTACAAGATTTTAGCACAAATTTCCGTATTATAAAAGCAATATCTTGTGTATTCATGGATTATAAGCATTATAAAGCTAGCTGTCTAACGTCTATTGTAGCGGAAACGCTCTTGCTATTTCAACGCATGGTGAAACCCATGCAAGCAGTGTGCATGGGTTGGTTGTTCTGCTTATAGATCTTACTTTGTTAAAGCATGCTCAACTTTTATACAACGATCCATAACTACAGTATACCCTTTTTTAGCGAGCAGGTCATATGCTTCTTCATTAATTAAACCAGATTGTGCCCAAAATACGTCTGCGTCTACTTCTAAAAACTCTTCTGCAACTTCAAGCAAATGCTCAGAGCGACGAAATACATTAACGATATCAATATGCCCTTCAATTTCTTTTAATGAAGATACGGCTTTTACGCCGAGCGCTGAGTTGATTGTCGGGTTCACCGGAATAATCTCATAACCTTGCTGCTGCATGGCTTCTGAAACCATATAAGACGTTCGATGAGGATCATCTGATAAACCTACTACAGCAATGCGCTTGCTTTTTTTTAATATTTTACCAAGCTCTTGACGGGAAGGAATTTTAATGGACATGTCTATTACCTCTCTTAGCTATATAATATGTACTGAACAACATTCGTGATTTATAGTTGATTTCCTGCATATAGTACCCGTTTTCTCTATTTTTGTAAACGTCTTCTTTTTTTAAAATAATTGTCTCTCACCCAAAACTAGCTATGTTTTTTTAAGTATCTCATGGTAAAATAGAAACGATATAGAAATAAAGGAGCTTTCAAACATGAATTATTTATTACCTATTCTTGCCTATATCTTGGGCTCTATTCCTTTTGGACTAGTTGTTGGAAAACTAGGATACGGCATCGATATACGAGAGCATGGAAGCGGCAATTTAGGCGGCACCAACTCCTTTCGTACATTGGGCGTAAAAGCCGGAATTATCGTTACGCTTGGAGACATTCTAAAAGGAACCCTAGCAGCTTCTTTACCGCTTTTATTTAATACGAATCAAAACATTCTCTTCATTGGTTTATTTGCTGTCATTGGTCATATTTTTCCTGTTTTCGCGAAATTTAAAGGCGGGAAAGCTGTTGCCACGTCCGCCGGAGTGATTTT
Organism: Priestia sp. Y58; assembly: GCF_029522095.1. Taxonomy (NCBI): domain Bacteria; kingdom Bacillati; phylum Bacillota; class Bacilli; order Caryophanales; family Bacillaceae; genus Priestia; species Priestia sp. Y58. The sequence continues at coordinate 166,366 of NZ_JAKWFL010000007.1, read as the reverse complement.
GTGTTATGAACCTCTTTTATTTGCTTTCGTACTATTATGTTTTTTTATCTGCTTATACATAACGAAGTATGTATCACTGTCATCAATGGTTACCGGGGTATTAACCTTTATCTACACGCTGTTTAAACAAGACTACATGCTTATTATGATTATTGGTTTAATTGTAGCCTTTGTCATTTACAGACACCGCGCAAACATTACCCGAATTCTTAACAAAACAGAACCGAAAGTCACATTTTTGTCAGGTAAAAAGAAATAAGAGGATCTTCCTCTTATTTCTTTTTTTATAACGACTTTGTAAGCGAATACATTTCTTATTTATTAGTTATACTGATACTAAAATAAGGAGGTGAATGATGTGAAGAAAAAATGCCCCATTTGCAAACGAAATAAGAAAATGGATTCACAGCTAGAAGGAAGCCGCTACTGCGTTCACTGCTGGGAAACCATTGGAAAACAATATGATTTCAAATGAAAGAATGAAACGATTTAATATAGAAATGAAGCCTTCACCTCTATATTAAATCGTTTTATTTTATTTTATCTCATTCCTTCCTAGCTGGATTCGTATATATTGGTAATTTATCTACCTTTCTACTATAATAAATGTATCCGCAGTATTGGAAGGAGCATAATTAATGAAATTAACAGTAACAGAAGCAGCAGCTACGTGGTACAAAGACGAAATGATGCTAGAAGGAAATGAAACAATTCGCTTTTTTGTTCGCTACGGCGGGTGCAGCAACGTTCAAAAAGGTTTTTCTTTAGGTGTAAACACAGATTCTCCTAAAAACGTTGGCGTTGAAACAAAAGTTGACGGTTTAACATTCTTCGTAGAAGATGAAGACCTTTGGTACTTTGATGGTCATGATTTGACTGTAAATTATAATGAAGAAACAAAAGAACCTGACTTTCATTACGAAGCGTAAGAAAAAAAGCATCGATTTATCGATGCTTTTTATTCTTGCGCTTAACCCTGCTTTTTGGCATTTTCATAGGCTTTATGCCATTCCGGATAATTACGGCGAATTGAAATAGGCTTAAAGTTTTCTTTTTTCACACATACGTGTGACGATGTTCCTGTTAACGCAAGTTCTTCATTTGAATTAAAAATTTCGTAGTCGTACACAACGCGTAGCCCGTCATAGCTCTCAACCCAAGTATGTACTACAGCTGTCTCGCCATAATGAAGCGGCTTTTTATATGAAGCCTGTATATCAATAACTGGCGACAGCACACCGTCTCTTTCCATTTGTGCATAGCTAAAACCTAAATCACTAATAAACTGCGTTCGACCTATTTCCATCCATACTAAATAGTTAGCATGATACACAACGCCCATCTGATCAGTTTCTGCATAGCGCACTTCGATTTCTTTCTTCGATACTAGCATGATTTTACCTCCTCTTGCACTGTTACTGTTTTATCTTACCATATAAGGAGAATATACTCCTACTAGTTTGGTTCTTACTCAATATGTTGTAAGACTAAGCGCATCTTGAATGCGATATATCAGCATTTCCAGCCGCGTCATCTTATTTTCATGCCTTTTATAAGGAAGTGTATATGTGTAGTCTTTATTTGTCCATAAGCGGTCAAAATAAGCGTTTAGTTCGGTCATAACCTTTTTGTGAGAAGGTCCTGATACTTTAATATCCGTTTCTAAGTTCAAGTCAGCCAAATTTCGTTTTGTGAAATTTGCTGCTCCTGCAATAATAGTTGCATTTTTTTTGTTCCGAATAAATAAAGTTTTAGGATGATACTGCTCTTTTCCCGTATGATACCAGCGAACTTTAATATTTCCTTTAGATTTTTTCACAAGTTCTGCTGCGACTGGACGGTTAGGCAGTCCGAACTTCTTTCTTCCAAACGCATTTTCATTAGGATCTAAAATTAATCGTACGTTTACGCCTTGTTTAGAAGCTTTCAAAAGCGCCTTTATTACGTCTCGATCTCCAAGATAAAACATGCCAAGCCATACATCGTCACCTTTTTTAGCATGACTTAAATCATTTAATACGTGCTTATAGATTTTACCTTCTGTTAACAGCTGAACATAGAGGTCTCCCTTTTCTTTTTCTTTCTTCTTATACCGAGGTAACTTTCCTCCGTAAGAAAAATCTGACACCGCTTGTTCACTTTTTACCACATCTCCAATGATATTCCCTTTTACTTCAAAGGCCATGTTAGAGTTATAAAAACTTGCATCATGAGGATTAGCAGAGGAGATAATAATGCTTTGATCTGTTGCTACTACTTTTCTATGATTAGCTTTTACATTTAACAACTTAAAATAAGCACGGGCCGTCACGTTAGGCGCATTATTTCCAAAAGGATTGGTGATCCATCCGTTTCCTTTTTCACCAAACCACTGAACAAACGTTCTCCACACTGAAGAATACAGTGGAATGGAGTCTCTGAGCTTAGATAAATTGGTTTGTACCACTTTGATTCCGTTTAGCCGCAGTGAATCTAACCACTTTGAATCATGTGAGCCGTAGGTTGTATTGATTTCATCTGTAATAAAGACGATTTCGATAGGAGGATGTTTTCGTTTCTTTTCAATCAGCTTACTTGCAAGCGTATCACTAAGGTGAGGAAACGTTTCGCCTTGGTTATAGTAGCCATTAAATAGAAACATATCCATAATAATAAAAGCTTTTGCGTCATCAATCGCATTTGTAACTGCTTGAAAAATATGTTGTTCAGAAACAGACGTCTGCTGGTCTTGATACGTTAGGTCTGATAAAAGAAATACATCTTCTACTTTGTGAGGCTTACTTTCGTATGAAACTCCTTTAGGCAAGGGCTTATGCGTGTGATAAGAGCCCACAATAATCAAGACGACAAGTAAACTGACCAAAATCCTTACTATTTTCTTTTTCACGTGCTTTTTCACCTACATAAACCTCTTCGCTAGTTTGTATTAGTATTGACCTTACTAAAAAAATATAGAAAGAAAGCAGCTAAAACCGTTTATTTTTAGCTGCTTATTGTCGCTGTTTTATTTATTAAATCGTACCTTCGTAACCATTTTGACGAGCTTCTGACTCATCTTTTATTTCGCTGCGCATTGCTTCGATACTTACTTCACGATTGTGATTTTTTTGCTGAATGCGCTGACGTTCTTCTTCAGTGCTGCATGCAGCTGCTTCTTCTGCTTCTTCAATGTTTTTCATTGTATTTTGGACCATTGTTTGTAATTTTTCAACGTTATCACTGCGATCGTCTGGATTTGATTTATTCCATGCCATTGTATCTTCCTCCTCAAAATAACTTTGTTACAATTGTAGTATGCCGGATTTGTTCATCTCTATAAGTGGAAAAAAATGATTTTAGTTTACATAATATGATTATAATAAAACTAAAATGTATATATAAAAACATACATAATATGGTAATATATACATACAAAGGGGGAATCGCTATGACCAAACGAATGATAACATTACTAAGCGTCATTTTTATTGCAGTGCTTGCCGTATTTTTTATGTCGCAAACCTCATTAGCATCAAAGTTAACAGTAAGTGCCTTTATGAAGCCTCATCATTACTCAAAACATGAAGAAAAGATGTTAGCCGTGACAAATTTAGACTACAAAAGCAATATCATTGCATACGATGTGAAAGCTCCTAATGACACAAAAGAAGCTTATGTAAAAGCTACTTATTATGAAAAGGGAAAAGCAAAAGAGCCTTTATTTTCAGGAGGGTTGACTGTTTCAAAAGAATTTGACATGTTTGCTATTACATATAAAATCGATGATGATGCGCATAAAGTTATGTTTAATGTAGGCAGCAACGATACAAACCTAGGAATAGAAGCGGAAAAGCCAAAAAAAATGAACGGCTATTCCTTTACTGGATTAGAGAAAAAACAAAAAGTAAAAATGAATAAAACATATCCAGTTGCTGCTTTATTTGGTGACGATGGCAGTGGCATACGAGTTGCTCCGCTTTCAACCGACGATGGAGAAGTCGTTAAAGAGCTTATTTCGAGCAATCCTTACGTTTATTTATTCACGGTAGAATTCAAATAATAAAAAGTCGCTGAATTCAGCGACTTTTTATTCATTCACCTTTGGTTTGAATAACTTGAGGATGCTTGCCGGATTTATCTTGCATTTGTTTTCCGTTATTTCCACCAGCTTCTCTCGGTTGAGTGCCGATGTGATTCGGAACAAAAGATTTGCTTTGTTTTTTAGGATTTCCCATGCTTATCCCCTCCTCACCGTTACTCTAACCAACTTACTTTAAAATTATTCAGCTCTTTCAAGCATACGATCTTCTAACCGCTTTTCAATTTCCATTTCGATGCGTTCAATTTCTGACTGATCTTTTAACAGCTGCGTTTTATTTTCTTGCACTAACTCTTCAAATGAACGTTTGCGTAATTTTCTCATGATTTCAACACCTACTTTATGTAATTTTTATGAAAAATCTGAAAAATCTAAAGAAACTGATATCATATAACTATCTATATTGTAACCAATTTGTCAGATAAGTAAACATACTTTTTGAAAAGTTGTAAGAAAGTTTGACATGTTTACTGACTTATCTATGTATACGATGGTAAAGTCAATAAGTTTCATTTTTAATAAAACAAGCAGCGAAGTTAATTCGCTGCTTGTTGAGCAAAGTTTTCCATTTGTTTAAGCGTCATTGGACCATTCACTCGTTGAACAATTTTCCCTTCTTCATCTATAAAGTAAGATGTCGGAATGGTGGAAACCCGATATTTTTTACTTCCTACACTATCTTGGTCGTCCAATAATACACGAAACGTAAACTGTTTTTCTTTAAGAAACTTAGATACTGCCTGTTTACTGCCTTCTGACGAAGTTAAATTAACCGCAAGCAGCTGTACATCGTTTCCATATTTCTCATAAAACGCTTGCATATCGGGCATTTCTTTTTGACACGGCGGACACCATGTTGCCCAAAAGTTTAAAATGACTTTTTTTCCTTTAAAGTCCGATAATTGAACGGATTTCCCGCTCGTATCTGACAGTGTAAACGGAGGCGCTGTATCTTTTGGTTCCAACCCATAAGCTTGACCCGAAGCCTGACGAGCACTATCGCCTTTTTTGATATTTAAATCCTTGTATTCGCTTAAGTTAGAATTATCGGATGCTTCATTTGGAGAAAGCCCTTGCCAAAGTGCGTAGCTAAGAAAGCCTACTAGAAGCAAGACCGCAATTATTTTTTTAACCATATGATCGGCTCCTTTATTTCTTCTAAAAAGTGATAATCTATGTACTAATAGATATGTGCAATATCTACTAAAATAATCCTTTTATAGGGCATTTTCTTTTATAATATAGCATATTTCCCTCTCACTTTTTGTCGAAAGCGGTGTGTTTGCATAAAAAAAGAGCGGCTCACAAGAACCGCTCTTTTTCTTTATAACTTACGCATGTGTTTTAGACTGTAATTTATCACGAAGCACCATTTGAAGGATACCACCGTGGCGATAGTAATCAATTTCAACTTCACTGTCGAAACGAACCAGCACTTCAAATTCTTTTTTGTTTCCAGCTTCATCAGTTGCTGTTACTTTTACAAGATCACGTGGTTTTACTGTTTCATCAACTGCTACTGCAATTGTTTCTTTTCCAGTTAAACCTAATGTATCCGCGCTTTCACCATCTTTAAATTGAAGAGGTAAAACACCCATTAATACTAGGTTTGAACGGTGAATACGCTCAAAGCTTTCAGCGATTACTGTTTTAATACCTAAAAGGTTTGTGCCTTTTGCTGCCCAGTCACGAGAACTTCCCATGCCGTAATCTTTACCTGCAAGTACAACAAGACCTGTACCTTGCTCTTTGTATTTCATACAAGCATCATAAATGCTCATTACGTCATTTGTTGGCCAGTGTGTTGTCCAGCCGCCTTCTGTACCAGGAGCTACTTGGTTTTTAATGCGAATGTTTGCAAACGTACCGCGCATCATCACTTCGTGGTTACCACGACGAGAACCATATGAGTTAAAGTCTTTTGGCTCTACACCGTTTTCTTGAAGGTAAAGACCTGCAGGTGATGTTTTTGCAATTGAACCCGCTGGTGAAATGTGATCCGTTGTCACTGAGTCACCAAATTTCGCTACTACGCGAAGATCATTTAACGGTTCTACTTCACCTGGCTCTTCTGATAACCCTTCAAAGAAAGGTGGGTTTTGAATGTACGTTGAATCATTCTCCCAGGTATAAAGAGCATCTTCGCTTGTTTTAATTTCATTCCAGCGCTCGTTATCATCGAATACGCGCTCATACTCGTTACGGAATAATTCAGGCGTTACCGTACGGCTAACAACTTCTTTAATTTCATCTTGTGAAGGCCAAATGTCACTAAAGAATACTTCATTTCCGTCCGTATCAATACCGATTGGATCTTTTTGTAAATCTACATCTACCGTCCCAGCCAGTGCATATGCTACAACAAGCGGCGGAGAAGCAAGGTAGTTACCTTTTACTAATGGATGAATACGTCCTTCAAAGTTACGGTTTCCTGAAAGAACAGACGTTACAAGCAAGTCGTTGTCTGCAATCGCTTCTTCAATTTCAGCTGCTAATGGACCAGAGTTACCGATACAAGTCGTACAGCCGTAACCTACGATGTTAAAGCCGATTTTATCTAAGTATGGAAGTAATCCTGAATTTTGCAGGTAAGCCGTTACTACTTTTGAACCTGGTGCTAATGACGTTTTCACATAAGCTGGAACATCCAATCCTTTTTCTACTGCTTTTTTGGCAACTAAACCAGCTGCTACTAAGACGTAAGGATTTGATGTGTTCGTACAGCTTGTGATAGCCGCAATGGCAATGGCACCTGTTTTCATTGTTGTTTCTGAACCGTCTGCAAGCTTAAACGTAATTTCTTTATCCACGTCTTTAGCATCAAGTCCGAAGCTTTGGTTGCTAACAGGAGCTGTTAAAGCCTTTTTGAATTCTGTTTGCATTTGAGAAAGTGGAATTAAATCTTGCGGACGCTTTGGACCAGAAAGATTCGCTTCAATTTCTGCAAGGTTAATCTCAACAACGTCAGTGAAAATTGGATCTTCATTTTCTGGTGTGAAGAATAAACCATTTGCTTTTGTATATTGTTCGACAACCTGAATGTCTTTTTCATCTCTTCCTGTTAAACGCATGTATGCTAATGCCTCTGCGTCAACTGGGAAGAACCCGCATGTTGCACCGTATTCAGGAGCCATATTAGCAATTGTTGCACGGTCAGCTAATGGAAGTTCTGCTACGCCAGGACCGAAGAATTCAACGAATTTTCCGACTACTCCTTTTTGACGAAGCACTTGCGTAACTTTTAACGCTAAGTCTGTAGCTGTAGTACCGTTTGGTAATTCACCAACAAGTTTAACACCGATTACTTCAGGAACTGGGAAATAAGAAGGTTGACCAAGCATGCCTGCTTCCGCTTCAATACCGCCAACACCCCATCCTAAAACACCGATACCATTAATCATCGTTGTATGAGAGTCAGTACCTACTAGAGAATCAGGGAAAGCTACGAATTCGCCATCTTCTTCAACAGCATGAACAACGTTTGCTAAATATTCTAAATTTACTTGATGCACGATACCAGTAGCTGGCGGAACTGCACGATAGTTATTAAATGATTTTTGAGCCCAGCTTAAGAAATTATAGCGCTCTGTATTACGTTGAAATTCAAGGTCCATATTAATTCGTAATGAGTCAGCTGTACCTGCTTTATCAACTTGTACGGAGTGGTCGACAACGAGGTCTACTGGAATTTCTGGATTGATTTTGTCAGGATCTCCTCCTAAATCAGCCATTGCTTTACGAAGTGACGCTAAGTCTACAACCGCTGGAACTCCAGTGAAATCTTGAAGAATAACACGAGATGGTTTGAAAGGAACATCGATATCTTTGATATCTTTTGTTCCCCATTTTGCAAGGTTTTCGACGTGTTCTTTTGTAATAACACGGCCATCTACCTGACGAAGAACAGATTCTAATAATACTTTAATTGAATACGGCAGCTTAGATACGTTACCTAAACCTGCTTCCTCTAAAGCTTGTAAGCGGTAATAATTATATGTGCTGCCATTAAGATCGAATGACGAACGAGCGTTAAAAACGTCTTTTTTAGTCATTGCTTTTACCCCCTTAAAATTCTATGTATAAAGGATTTACTTACCCCATCCTCTATTCCCTTCACCATCTATCTTAATATAATATTATACATAAGTAAATAAAAAGAATGTTATTAATTAACATAAGTTTCACTTATAACTTTTTTCCATCTGCCTTTTATTTTTCTAATAATTCATATTTCATTGATTTTTACGCATGCTAGAAACGGAGGTGATTCAACATGGCTAAACGCAAGTCCAACCACGTCATTCCTGGAGATAACGCGGCTAGCGCTCAAGGAAAAGGAGCGGGTTATAATGAAGAATTTTCAAATGAACCATTAACCGAACAACAGAAACAAAATAATAAAAAACGCAAAAAAAATCAATAAAACACTCTCTTATTGGATATACTAATCACTAGTTAGAAAAGCAAAATCGTTTAACTCCATGAAATCTAACGAGAAGGCGTCATTATATATGGCGCTTTTTTTCTGTTCCCATTTCCTGTTTTTGCTAAACCTATTTTTAGAAAGGGGAATTTTTCATCGGATAAATCCCCTGTCACTATCCCACCCTAATAAATGAAAGGGAGGGTTTAACTATGAACAAAAACAGCAGCAAAGACATCAGAAGAAATGCGCCAAAAAGCAATTCTGGACAGCCCGAACCGCTAAGCGGATCTCATAAAGTAAAGAACCGTAAGCATTCTCGCCAAAAACACAATAGCGGACATGATATGTAAAACAGCGGCAAGCTCTATACAGAGCTTGCTTTTTTATGCATAGAAAAGGCAGCTAGTACTTCAAGCTTATTCTTTGCACAGGAGTTCACTAAGTACATAAACGCGCATATGATAGTAAAGTGAAACAGTTTAAATAATGGAGGAACGCAGAAATGAAAAACAAGCGTCTGCCAGCAGACCAAATGTTTGTAAAAGGCTTTCAAGAGTTGTTAGAAGTCATGCTTTCAAATCCCTTTATGAGCTATTTAGATTATGATTCCGTTCGTATAGATTTATTTGAAACAGAACAATCATTTATTGTCGAAGCTGAATTATTAGGGTATCACCCTAAGGATATTATCGTTCAGATACATGCTGACCACTTACAGCTGACAGCAAAAAAATACTGCATTAGAGAATTTCATGACGAAAAGCAAGGAACGCTTGCAAGAGAACAAATGGAAGAAAGCGTTGAACGTACAATCGACTTTCCATTTCCATTGATGAATAAAAAAATTACCGCTACATTTAGTAACGAAATCCTTGAAATTACGATTTCTAAACATAAGACAAATGAATCTAATCAGCAAATAGTCCCTATTGAATTCCAATAAAGCTGCAGATGTTGTCTCTGCAGCTTTATTGGAATTATTTAATTGTTTATTTAGCACATAGTTCTTTAAGAATATTCTTCTTTTCAAAACAATGGGATATCTAATTTATTTTACGGCACACTACTAAAAAAGAGTAAAAGGAGAACGTTTATGCTTCATACTGCTTGGAAAGGTAAAATCAGCTTTGGATTAATTGATATCCCTATTAAACTGCACGGAGCAATTGAAGAAAAAGATGTAAAGCTGCGCACACTGCACTCCGTTTGCCATACACCCATTCATCAAGAAAAACATTGCCAAACGTGTGGACGAGAAGTAGAATCCGATGAACTGGTTAAAGGATACGAAACCGCGACCGGTCAGTTTGTTGTACTTTCACAACAGGAAATTGACAGTGTCAAAGAGCCCTTTGCAACAAACAAAGCCGTTGAATTGTTACACTTTGTTTCGTTAGATGACATTGATCCCCTGTTTTTTGATAAGCCCTACTATATTTCTCCTGGAGAAACGAGCCTAAAAGCTTATTATACTTTATTAAATGCACTTGAAATAACGAATAAAGTCGGCATTGCCAATGTATTTTTATATTCCAAGCAGCAAATGGCAATTATTCGTTCCGTTGGTGGCTCTCTTGTTCTTCACACGATGCATTTTGAAGAAGAGCTCCGTTCAGTCACAGATGTGCCTAACTTATCCAGTACTTCTTCCATTAATGAAAGTGATACACAAGTGACGGTGGAATTAATTGATAAGCTATCTACTTCTTTTAATCCATCTATTTACAAAAACAACTACCGAGATGCCTTACAAAGCGTCATTCAACAAAAAATAAATCAAGGCGAAGTTACAAAAGTAAGCGGAAGCGAAGAACGAGATATTCGACATTTAATGGAAATGTTAAAGGTGAGCATAGATCCTTCTACTTTACAGCCGACAAAATCAACAGCAGAGAAAAAAACGTCATCCTTAAAAAAGAAAGCATAAAAAAAGCTAACGAAGAAGTTCGTTAGCTTTCATTTGCAACAGAAGTCTTAGGAACAATAGCTCCATATGACGCCGGTATTTTTAAATATTGCGTTACTTGATCATTTTCTACAAAAACAATAAAGTTATCTTTTTTATCTTTTCCAATACCTTTTGCTTTTGCTTCAGACCAATTGAAGCCCAGCTTTTCATTTACCTCACTGCGGGTCGTTTCCGGTCCAAAAACATATACTTTATCCCATCTAAAATCACATAATTCATTAAAATCAAGGATGGAAGCTTCTTCTTTACTTTGATTTGTTTTTTTAATTTCATTAATTACGGTTTGCTGAAGTTGCGCTTGGTTGCGTTCGCTGTATACCCTGTCAATAAAAAAAGTTGCCAATAGCGCTACTAACGTGAATAGTAGAATCTTTTTCACTTCGTTGTCCTCCTGATACGTTCTCTGCACATGATACGACTTCTTTTCGATACGGTTTTATTCTCTACTATTCTAGAAAATTCAACAGGAAAATACAACTAAAATCTCGAAATGTCATCAAAACATAAAAAACTTAACACTGTGTCAACGCATAAAAAAAGACTTGTTCACGTTCTACCTATTTACCTAATCAGCGCTGAAAAGATTTGGTTCTTCCGTACAAATAGTTTCAATAAATTCTTCTACTAGCCCTTCCTCTCCCGGCAAAAAAGGCAGCGCACCCACTCCAACGCGTTCAATACTTTTATAAAAATGATGCTGCTTATAGCCTTCTGCTTTCCCTGGAAACAGCACAATCGCTGTTTGTACCGGTTTTATTCCATTTTCCTCTACAATAGCGTCTCGGTAACGGTGCATGGTATTAATATCTTCTTCTCTAGGAGAGGGCGTATCATGATTTGGTTTGATACGATACTTAGCGTCAAAAAGATATACACTTTTTTTCTCCCCTTGCTTTACTTCAAGCAGTAAGTCCGGCTTTTGAATAACGGTATGAGTATGATGGTATGCTTTCTGATACCATAGCGTGACTTCTGCTTTTCCCACCTGAAAACGATGGTAAGAGGCCTGCACCCTGACATTCAACCCTTGTTCTGTCGTTGTCATGATGTTTTGTTCTATCCGTTTGCCGTAAATTTGCAACTTCTTTAAAAGACTAACATACGTCCAGTATTCATAGAGAGTTGCGATATCTTTTAATGAAAGGTGGTAAAACTCTCCGTTAAGAGCCAACCCTCGAGTTAAGAACATAAAGTATCTGCTTGCTTCCCGGTAGCGGGGTGCCGTACGCAGTGTAGAAGGAAGAGTTGAAGCTTGTATGGTCTTCACCCGTTGCCAAAACACATTGTTTAACAGTCTTTTTAATTCGGTATGATTAGTTTCTAGAGCCGACACCGCCTCTTTTTTTACATATCTATCTTCTATTAATTTGTCAATTAGTGCAGTTAGCTTATGGTACAGCTGCGTCATCATCCATTTAACACTTTGATTTTCCAGATTATCATAGGTAGCTACATGTCTTGTGCCAATTGCTTTTGTGGGTACTACTTTTATATGCCGATTAATTTTAATTCCTCTGCTTGAAGATGCAAGATAGGTAGGGTGTGTTCGGACAAATGATATAGCACGGCTATCTTGTTTTTTTATTTGATCTCCTCTCATGAGCTCATGTTCAACTTTTACCGATTGAAACGGCTGATTTTCAATCTGACGAACAGAATGAAGAAAGGGTTTCATATAGTGAGAAAGAACATGATAAAATTCCGTCCATGTTGCTTGCTTAGACCAAACAGATTTCGCTTCAATATATGTTTTACGAAGCATCTCGTATGCCAAATCATGAATGTATCCGTTCACTTCATCAACCATGTGTACATAATCTGTTTTGTAGCTCATCTTTGATGGGAAAATTTCAAGAGTAAAGGACAGCTCTTTTTCTCTTTCATTGTAAACATGAAACGTAGAATACCCTACTTCATTTTGAAAGCTTATATTTCCTGTTAAAATGTGGGGAAATCCTACGGTTTGAAAACTTTGTTCAACTGCTTTTGAATCGTGGGTAACAAACAGGCTTGTTTCATTTTTAGAAACAACTGTAATTTGATAGGTTTCATTTTCAAAAAATAAAGGCTCAAGCGGCGGTTTTGAAGTCATCATGCCTTTTGTTTGATTTAGTACTTTTACATGTGTGATTCCTTTTCCCGTACAAGAAAAAAACATCACTTCTTCTGCAGATTTTATTTTTTTCTTATTCTTTCCTTTTATAACCACCGTACACGTATCGGTTTCAATTTCAACGTACGGTATTAATCCAAAATGACGTGTATCCGTATACTTCAAAACGTCTCATCATCTCCATTATTTTGCGTGCGCTTTTAGGAAATCTCATTCCATCTGCATTTACGACAGCTGTCTCAAATTCATCATCTAACAGTGTATTTGTACAGTAATAATAAAGGTTTTTTAATAAGTCAAATGTGTACCCATCGCTTCCTGAAATACGAGGCAAAACTTTTTGCAAAATCTGAAAATCAAACGCCTGATCAAATGTAAACATCCCGCTTTTCACCGCGTAAATTAAATAAAAGCATATTTCGTCGCGTACGCGGTAACCTATTTGCAAATCGACTTCTATAAGCATCTCGTTGACGGTTAGCAGTTCATTTGTTACTTCGTGAATGAGTTCAGCATGTTCAACATACGCATCTTTTAAGTGAACATATTGACTTTGAATTTGTACATTTTGAATGCTGTACTGAGATGGATCTCTATCATCTAAAAAATCAAAAGAATCTAACTGAATCTTATTTAACTCAATGGTGTTGGTACGATCTAACAACTTTTGACTAAACCCATGAGTTGTTTCATCCATATTAATGGTACCGATAATGAGAAGATTAGACGGCAAATAAATATCTCGGAACATCTTATGTCCAGGAAATAACGGGGCCGTTTTAATTTTCCCCTTTGACCAGCTCCTGCTTTCCATCACGCTTAAAATATCGCTAAAATAATGTTCAACTCGAGCTAAGTTCATTTCATCCAATATGGCAACATATGTGTAAGCTGGATGCTGAATGGCTTGCTGCATAATCGACAGAAACGATCCTCTGCGAAAATCTCCTCTTAAATCAATATAACCTAATAAATCTGAACTATCGTGCCAATCGGGTCGAACCGGAATGAGCACTTGTCTTCCATTTTCAATCGTAGCACCGATACTATCTGCTAAGAGCTGAGCAAGCTTTGTTTTTCCTGTCCCGCTCATTCCTGATAAAACAATAAACGGTTTGGTCTTTAAAGCAAAGTAGGCGTTGGCTATATCATGTCGTTCATATGTAAATCCAGATTTCCTAATATACTCATGAATATGGACGATGGCGTCTTTGTCTACCATCATCTCTTTGCTCATTCCGTATGTTTTTATATACTGTTCATGCATACTTAGCAGTAAATGCAAGTCATCTTGCAGCTGATCATTGCTAGGTAAGTCTGCTATATTGTAAGGAAGGTAAAGAGCTACTCTATCCTCAAAGCTTTTCGCTTCCATGCTTGTACCAATGACAATATGATTATCTTTCAATACGCGGGCATGTTCAGGAGTAAAAAATCGAATGTCTTTCAGATCAGTTCCTTCTTCTGAGTCTCCTCTCATCATGACTAAGTAAATGCGCTGACCGTCTTCACTGAATAAATACGCGACCATCACGTCACTCTCTATATTCTTATTCGCGAGGGTCACGTAAGGAAATGTTTCAGCGTGGTGTCCCGATATACGCATTTCTTCTCGATTTATATGCTCCAATCGATAAAGAGAAATCGGAAGCCTGCGTGTAAGCATATTTTCTATTTCATGTTTTACAAGTACGTCTCCACCCATTTGTTTATAATGTTCCGCTACATACAGCAGCCGCTCGCGCAAACTCATCGAATTCTCTCCTTTCTGCCTTCACTGCAGTTTGTAAAAATAAAAAGCATCGTCAGCTGACCACGCAAAAGGTTCATTTCTTTTATTATAGACGCTTTCTTCGTATAGTAAGCTTATTTTATAACGTTAGAAAACACTACATTATTCTTTTCTCTACATATATGTTTATGTTCATTTTAATGAAACATGACAGAAAAGAAAAGCGTTAGGGGCTCAATGAATGAAGAGGTAATGATACGAACAGAAAAATAGGCAGCTTCTGTTCGCAGTGATAAAACAACCATTATGCTACATGATTATTTGATATCTGATGCTTTTGGCTGAGTAAAGAAAAAAATAAAAGTTATCAGTACATTTTCAGCATCCCCTCCTTTTCCTGCAAAATTCTTAAAATCTTTTCACGTTTTACGCAGAACTACAATACGCTACAGTAGACCACTTCTACTCTCTGAATGAATCCATGTATTATTCATATTTTCAACGAAGCTACAATAAGCTTTTAAAGACTTAGAAGAACTGTCGTTTGAAAGGAGAATAATATGCTATTCGACTCAACAAAAATCAACCTAGGAAAATTGAACGTTCGCAGTGCTGGTCAAGCAAGCAGTATTTCTATTGGAAATACGTCCAAAGTTACAAGATATGTCACAGCAAAGAAAAATCAGGCCTTCGGACAGCAGCACGCTGATCAATGTTTTACAGCAGGATCTGCTCAAAAAACTGTAGATAATGATTATGTAGATGCATTTGCAACAAAAAATGATAAATAAGGAGGAAACCATATGATTTTTTCGCCTATGGTCATTAACTTACAAGCCTTCAAAGTGAACGTTATGGATAATTCATCCGTTTTAAGCATAGGACCTAATCAGCAGCTTGATGTGTTCGTATCTTATAAACGTAATCAAGGTCTAGGAGAATCAAACGGAGATTTTTCTCCGAACGTAACTCCATTCTCATGGATTATAGATTCAGATGTAAACGATTCAAACTCAGTTAAAAACAGCGTAATTTAAGCTTCTACACCGCCTCTAACGAACATGACTAGCAGCATACCTTCATCTATTCGTCTATCAGTATTCAACCTGAAGCCTAATAAATATAACCTGCGTCTGAACTGGCTATATTTATTAGGCTCTTTCTATGAAATGGGCACTTTTTGAAAAGACGATGGGCTATCAATTTGATCTCGATCATCAACACAGCTTCTCGTTCCTATAAACCCGCTATCATCACCGAAATTTTGCCCAAATCCCTGTGTTTTTTTATCTGAATTATTCCAGTCTGCTAGTAAATTCTGTCCGATATTTACTGCAGACGCATTTTCAAAGGAATTTATCTTTAGCATTAAAATATTAATATTTATAGATGCACCTGCCATTTAAACCACCCCCCTTTCAAACTATATTCAAATTCCATCTTTTTATGATGTGTGGCAAGGAGGAAACCATATGGACTTTGATAAACTTATGCAGTGGATGGAATTTGCTAAAAAATATCAAACAAATGACTTTTGGAACGGTGTTTTTGATCAAACTGCTTTCAACGAATTTATGAAAGAAAATATGGATATGAATGCTCCTGATTCATATCAGGCACCTCAGGCTTCTAAAAGTAATTTTCCACCTGTTGACATTTACGTTACCCCACATGAAATCATTATTATCGCTGACTTGCCCGGCTATCTAAAAGAAAATTTGCAGGTGTCTGTTTCAGGCAGCCGGCTTTTGTTAAAAGGCTCACCGCACCCTCTCATCACAGGACAGCCGGTTGTACAAGAACGACCTTCTGGAGACTTTAACCGAATTATTGAATTGCCAGAACCTACGGATGCGCATCATCTGCGTGCGAAATTTGAAAATGGACTGCTTATTCTTTCTTATCACAGGCAGTTTTTCCAAGAAGAACGTATTCACATTGAATAAGGCTTAGTAGTTTTATGAATGAAATTCAATAGTTCACATAAGCATTTATAGACGCAAAGAATTTAACGTGAATTTCCAAACTGGACCAATATATATTTATCTAACTGTTATTACATCGGAAATAAGCCCAAGATGAGGAGAAGCGAAATGTCTATGAAAGGATTTTTCAACCCCAAACAGACTAACCGACAGCTTCATACTGAGCTAGCGGACTTCAAACATCAAATTAAACGTATTAACACGCTTGAAGTTCACATGAACCGTTTTTTAAAACTCGAACCGCAAATTGGTTCTCTCATAATGCTCAAAAAAAAGCTGGAGGCTCAGCCCTCGCACTCCAATGCTTCTTCACCTTCACAAAGAAGCACTCATAAAAATGCTGAACACGCATACACAAAAGATAAGAAAGAGATTGCTAACCAGCTTCAATTTTTAAAGGAAAAAGTAGCGCAATTGGAACAAGTGATCTCCATGCAACCCCCTCGCGATAAAAAGATAGACGCTGTACCTTATATGGATATAACTCGGTTAGTAGAACAATCTGTAGAAAAACAAATGGCTCCTTATCTCGAAAAAATGACCGAACTAGATGAAAGAGTTTCAGCATTAGAACGCAGCATGTCGCTTTTAACTGAAGTACAGGTGGACATGTTAAAACGAACGTCTGCCCTTCAAGAAGAAGTAAAAGCGATTCACCAAAGAGCCGCACTCTTAGAAAATGCTCCCCCGCCTATTCATATTGATAAATTTTTTCTTGATAAATACGAACAGAACAATAATATTGGCCAAGTTGGCATTAAAGAACTCGGCGGTACTTTAAACATCGGAGCTACATACGGAAGCGGAGCTATACCAAAGGATTTCACGGACCAAATCCAAAAAGACATGGAAGAGTTAAAAAACGCTAAATCAGATATTTCTTCTGGAAAAACGAAGCCTGCACAACCTGCACAAGAGGAAAAAGAAAATTCTTCTTCCGCTTTCGAAAAAGAAGAAACATATACGGAAGTTCCTATTTTTGATGAAGATGATCCAAAGGAAGAGTCAATCTAAAAAAGTCATAAAATTATATCTAGTTATGACTAGAATTTTTGCAAGCTATTCTTTACACTATAGGTAATAACTTCAAAAAAGGAGATATGCTGATGCCAAAGCTTTTATGGAGAATAGGTGCTGTCATGTTGCTAATGTGTGGAGGCTTTATCTTTTTATTTATTGCTGCTTCGCAAATGATGGTTCAGCAATACAAACCTTTTTTTAGACGCGAGAGTGCATAACTCTCGCGTTTTTTTATTGAATATTATCCTGTTTATGGTAATATATATCAAAAAGATATAGGTAAGGAAAATAAATGAAGGAAAATCAAACAACATATGCAATTTTAGGGCTTCTTACCACGGAATGCAGAACTGGTTATGAAATTAAGCAGTTAATGGATCGAAGTTTAAATCATTTTTGGAAAATCAGTTATAGCCAAATTTACCCCACTTTACAAAAGCTTGTGAATGATGAACTAGCAACGGTCAATTCCGTTGCTCAAACTGGTAAACCAGATAAAAAAGAGTATGTAATAACAACTAAAGGAAAAGAAGTTCTGCAAGATTGGCTGCGTGAACCTATTAAGCAGCTCCCTTCAGAAAGAAATGAAATTTTGTTAAAACTCTTTTTTAGTAGTCAGCAAGAAAAGCAGCTCACAATTTCCCAGTTAAAAAACGCTCAGCAGAAACTAACTGAACGTTATCACATGTATTGCGGAATCGAAGACAGCATTTCTAACAGCCCTTCTCCCGACAGAACGTATTGGCTTATTACCCTAGACTACGGTAAACGAACAACGTGTGCTTCGATAGAATGGTGCAAAGATACGATTAATAAATTATATGATGAGGAGGCGCATAATTTATGATTCATTCCAATCGTGTGATGGCTAAGCCCGGTCAGGAGTTGGTCGTCTTTGTTATAGGAATGCGTATTAATAAATGGACAGCCGTACACAAATGGTTCCCTGTATTTAAAGCAATGCCTCCTATGAGTCGCGAATTGTATGCAAACAAAAACCTTGGATTTTTATCTTTGCAAGGAACTTTTAATTTAAGAACCATCACGCTGATTCAATATTGGGAGTCAGTTGATCAATTGACCTCCTATGCCAAAGGTCCTCAGCACTTAAAAGCTTGGAATTCTTTTTATAAAAAGGCTTCAAAAACGAATGCAGTGGGCATTTATCATGAAACGTATGTCATTTCTGCAGGAAATTATGAATCAGTATATGTGAATATGCCTTCGTTCGGTTTAGCTAAAGCGCTTGGATCTGAAACCATAACGAAGCATACTCAAACTGCCAAAAAATGTTTGACCGTCAAAAGAGGTTGAGACATGACGAAATGAATCCAATCTAAAGACGAACAAATGGGATACATGAGCTGAACCGCTTGTGACGCCGCAGTTGATTTCCATGCAAGGCTTCGCTTTCCGCGGGCGGACGGCGAGCCTCCTCGTCGCTTCCGCTCCTGCGGGGTCTCACTTGTTCCGCTTTTCCCGCAGGAGTCTTCGCCTTGCCCTCCAATCAACTGCTAAAAGGAATGACACAGATGAAACATACGTTCACCCTAACAAAAGAAAAAAAACGAACCCTTGATCAAACATGTTGATCAAGGGTTCGTTTTTCACTTCGGCTAAAATACTTTTGTCCCAGCCTCTTCATTACATTTGTTATACATATATCTTCAGCATTTGATTGGCACCTTTTTGGAATTCATACGGGACGTCTGCTATTTCTGTTCCTTTTACTAGAGGCGCAATCTCTTCTAACAGCTGCGGCAAATAGGTAGAAATCTTGCCGCTCAAATTCGTTAAAGGAAACAAACGTACTTCCTCTTTTGTAACGCGTATCAGTTCTTTTAAAGCTTCTAAATGAAACGTATAATCTAACCGGTCGCTGTACATAAATAAAAAGTTTGCACAAAGAGTTAAATCAAACTCGTTCTTTTGAAACGGCAAATTAGGAAGTGCTCCGTACTGATAGGCTTCGGGGTTCTTTTTCATATGAGCAATACAATCTTTTAATGCTCTTTTTCGATGTTCAGTTAAATCATCAATAGACGAAAAATACTTCCACACATACTGTTCCTGTACGTGCTGCATTTGATTCATCGTATGAATTAAATCCAGGCTTCCTTTCTTTTCAAGCTCTTCTGCCGTAAATTTATAGGCAATATCACAGCTAGTAGCCTCCGTACCTTGCTGCAAGGCATGAGCAGTAAAAGAACAGGCCCCGCTAGCACAGTCTAACACTTTTTTTCCTTTTAAATGCTTTTCATTCAAATTAAACATAGCTCTATACTCTTCAAACGTTCTGCCGATAAAAACAACTCGGTCAATTCCTAACTTTTTCTCTGCTAAACTCAACTCTACTCAGCTCCTATCTTTTACTTAGACTTTCATTTTACAGAAAATTGGATTAAATTCCAATAGTTTATGTATTAATTAGTTTAACCACTATCTTTTGAAGCCCTAAAAACAGGCCCCAACACATAACTCCTATTGATAAACTCATAAACAAATGAAGAGAGTTTTTTAAGCAAATATAGACGACAGCAAGTAGTAAAATAGTGCCTGGCAGTCCATAAAGAACGCCTAGTGTAAACTGACTGACCACTTCCTTTTTTTCTCCTTGCACTGATAACCATATAATACTTAGTAAGCTCACAATTGGAAGGGCCGCCACAATTCCACCGTATGTCGGAAATCTTTTGGCCATTTCTGTTACCCCTGCAATAATAAGAGCCGACATTAAAATTTTGATGATACTATACATGTTTTGCACGCTCACTCAATAACTGAAAAGCCTGTTGAATCAGCTGTTTTTCAGATGCTGTCATTTCGCGTAAAATAGCTGATACTTTTTCTTCATCCAAGCTCGAATTCCGTTTTAATAGGTCTTTTCCTGCTTCTGTTAAATGCAGAATTACTTTTCTTTCATCATGTATATCTCTATTTTTATATACATACCCTTTATCAATACTTCTCTTTACGTGTTCAGATGCCGTATTATGTGAAACGTGTAAATAATCCGCAATTTCTTTTATTCCAACCGAAGATGATTTATCTATATGCTGTAAAAGACGTATTGTCTGGTGTGTAATTTTCTCTTGATGCGTATAGTGCAAATGATAATAAATAGACGTCCAATAACTGTTTAACTCTTCTACTTTCATGATCCTGCTCCTTTATATCGTATTTTAAGTTATTATCGTATTATACGATATATATATTACAGGAATGACAGCCAGGTTTCAATACTACCTTCTTTTCATCTGACATCTCACATAATAATACGATTTAACAGTTACACTAATCGTACACACTGTGAAAGGCGGTTGTATGACATTGATTCTTCGACTGTTAAAATGGGTTCCGAATCTCTTTACGATTGGAAATTTGCTAAGCGGCGTATTTTCCATAGCTTTTAATATGAATAGCTACGAACGCTTAGCTGCTCTTTTTATTTTTCTAGCCGCTTTTTTCGATTTATTTGACGGCAAAATTGCGAGAAAGCTGAAAGTTAACAGTGAGTTTGGTGTAGAGCTAGATTCTTTGGCTGATATTATAAGCTTTGGCGTAGCGCCTGCAATGCTATTTCATACTCTTTCTCCCCACTCTTGGCTAACCGTACTCGCTTTTATGATTTATCCAAGCATGGGCGCATTAAGATTAGCTAAATTTAGTGCAAATCCAACCATAGGTTATTTTATAGGGCTTCCTATTCCTTTTCCAGCTCTAATTATCGCACTGCTTGGCATGTTTTATTACGTAAACCCTTACCTTATGATTATTTTAGCTATTTTGATGGTTAGCCCTATTCGAGTGATGAAAATTTAGATGCAATAAAAGACAGACAAAATGCCTGTCTTTTATAGTGCTGTCCATTCTTCGCACAACATTTTATGCTTGAATTTCAGCTCATGTTCTCTTTTTTCAAGCTGAGCTTGTAAAGAAAGCCACTCGCTATTATCAGGTGCTGCGCATAATTTTTCTTCAAGGGACAGTAAGGAATCCAGTACGTCTTCAAGCTGAGCAGCCACTTCTCTTTGCTGTTTTATGTTCATTTTTTTCAACAGTAGTTTTTCATTTTTCTTCATTTTTTTCACCTCTTTCTTTTCTTTACCCAATGTTGAGTGTTTTAGTATAGAAAGTATATGGTTAAAAATATTTCTACTGTAATAAAGATTCTTTGATAGCTTATTTTATTTTTAATGATTATTTAGAACATAGTTTAATAAGATTATTATATCTGATACAATTAGTAATACTTTTACAAACCGTGATATACTTAAAAAAAGAAAGGATGATGAATAGAGAATTATGCTGCAAAAATTTGGTTTTTCTCAGTATGAAAGTCAAGTATATGAAGCGTTGCTTGCGAATGATGGCCCGCTGGATGCTAGTACGATTGTTACGTATTCGCATGTTCCAAAAGCAAAAATTTATGAAGTGCTTAATCGTTTAATTGATAAAGGTATTGTAGTAAATACATTGTCCGGGAAAAAGAAACTTTACTCAGCGGTAGCCCTTCAAACCGTCATTCAAAAACTTACTGCTGATTTTGAAAATGACATTAATGAATTAAAAACATATAAAATTAAAAAAACGTTTACAGATGATCATGTTTGGAGTTTAAAAGATAAATCCTCTATTTCTGCTCACATTGAACAATTGATTCATGAAGCGGAATCTTCTATTATTTTATCCGCGTGGAATGATGAGTTAGCACATTACCGCTCATTGCTAGAAGAAAAAGAGAAACAAGGCGTAAACGTCGAGGTCTTAACCATAGGAAACTTGCAGACTGCCCTCACACATTTACATACATTAAATCCAATAGATGATCATAAAAACCTTGAGCCGTCGCAGTTGATTATTGTTGACGATGCTTACCTTTTATTTGCCGGCATTGAACATGAGACATGGAAAGCAATAAAAACCATGTCGCAGCCGCTTGTAAAAGTTTTTGCTGATTTCTTTTATCATGACGTCGCACTTACCCATATCACAAAGAAATACCAAGAGCAGCTTCTTCAAGATTCTGAGATCATGGAGCTGCTTACTCGCCTGCGATATTAAAAAGGTTACTAATTCATTAGTAACCTTTTTAATATTACCTATTGAAATCCCTTCTAAAAAAGGTTACTATTCTAGTTGTAACTTTTTAAAGAGGGGGTTTTTTGATGAATAAAAAAGTTTACATACTTGCGATTGCTTCCTTTGTTGTTGGAACGGTCGAATTAATTCTAGGAGGCATCTTAGACTTAATTGCCGATGCATTTCATGTATCATTAGCAAAAGCAGGTTATTTAATCTCTATTTATTCGTTTGTTTATGCCTTGTCTGCGCCGATTTTACTAAATGTGACGGCTAAGATAGAGCGTAAAAAAGTTTATATGTGGACATTATTTATTTTCTTATTGAGCAATGTATTTTCAGCCTATAGTTCGGGCTATTATATGCTACTGATTGGACGTATTCTTGCTGCTGCGAGCGGTTCTTTTATCATTGTACTATCTACCACAATGGCTTCTAGAATGGTAAAGCCTGAATACCAAGGCAGAGCGATTGGCATCGTATTTATGGGAATCAGCGGCTCACTTGTTTTAGGCATTCCTCTTGGTATTTTGATTGGAAATGCGCTTGGCTGGCGTCAAGTATTTGTTATGATTGCAATTTTGACTGCCATTATTATGATTACCGTCTGGTTTACAATGGAGCGTCTAGCTCCTGCTCCAATTGTACCGTTAAAAACTCAGGTAAAAGCTTTACGCAATAAAAAAATGCTCGCTATTCACCTAGCAACATTATTTGTACTTGCGGGCCATTTAACGCTTTATGCGTACTTCACACCATTTTTACAAGAAACGCTGGGATTAAATACAACGATGGTGACCATTATTTATGGTATTTTCGGTCTTGCTGCCGTAGCAGGAGGAGGACTTGGAGGAGCTGTTTCTGATAAATGGAACCCTTCTTCATCTGTTATCACCATGATTGCTCTCTTTTTTGTTAGCATGATTGCTATGCCTTTTGGCGTTCATTTGCCATTTGTTGTGTTCTTGCTTCTTATGATCATTTGGAGTGCGCTCAGCTGGGCGGTCTCACCGGCTCAAAGCAATTTAATTATTCATAGTGCACGCGACACGTCGGACATTTTAATCAGCACCAATGCAGCGATTTCACACGTAGGAATTGCGATCGGCTCCTATGTTGGAGGAATTGTCGTTAATCAATACTCTGTTATTTATAACGGCTGGGTCGGGTCTATTTTTGTTTTGCTTGGTCTTTTCTGCTCTCTTTATGCGGTAACACGAACAGAAAGCACAGCAGATACGCTTCACAGTAAATAAGCTTTTACAAAAAGAGATTGGATAAAAATAATTTCATAAAAGTGAAACACGAACTATCTATCAAAAATGGATAAATAGTTCGTGTTTTTTTATAATCATGGTGAACGCAGGTACTTATAGCTGTTGGTTGGAGGGCAAGGTGAAGACTCCTGCGGGAACAGCGGAACAGATGAGACCCCGCAGGAGCGAAGCGACGAGGAGGCTCATCGGCCGCCCGCGGAAAGCGAAGCCTTGCACGGAAATCAACGGCGGTCGAGCAAGCAGTCCAGATCATGCATCCAAATTGTTTGTCTTTGGGTTGGATTCATTTCGTTCTGTCCCATCCTCTTTTCATTGTGATTGTTCTTAATACATTTTAGCTGCAAATTGAGATTCGGATATAACGATAAAACCATGCTTTCTTAACAACGCAGTCGTTACCCCTTCACCGGCTATTTTAACACCTAGAAATGCTCCGTTATATATATGTTCACTTCCGCATGAAGGACTGTTTTCTTTTAGTACAATAACAGTAGCTTTTATTTCTTTTGCGATGTTCAGTGCCTTATAGGCCCCGTCTATATATATATCTGTCACGTCTTTTCCCGATCGTTCAATAACTCGCGCATTTCCGTTTATTACGTCTATTCCCGTTCCTTTTATAATTTCTGCCGGTTCTCTAGGCGTGTGAAATCCACCTAACAGTTCCGGACACATCATCACCGCTTCTTTATTTTCAACGAGCGCTTCAATTTCCTTAACTAAGGCACTGCTTCCATTATATCTGCACCCTTGACCTGCTAAGCAGGAACTAACCAAAATCACAGAATTCTCCCTCCCCCAAAAAAACACTTCTCATTCATCATACAAAGAATACATGATGAATGGAAGTGTTTACCTTTTATATTTTATTCAAGATCACGCTTTGACTCCTGCTCTTTGTCTCGATCCGTTTTCGCTTCAAATTCAGAGCGAGTCATTACGTCCTCTACATGCATATTTACTTCTACTACTTCTAATCCCGTCATCTCGTGAACTGATTTTTTTACGTTATTAACAGTTTCAGAGAAAATGGCTGGAACATTTTTTCCGTATTCGACAATTACTTTTAAATCAAGGGCAACTTGCTTTTCTCCTACTTCAGCGTTAATCCCTTTTGTGATATCTTCAGTGCTGCGGAAACGATCTGTTAACCCGCTCATAAATCCGCCGCTCATTGATAAAATCCCTTTAATTTCATTAGCTGCAATTCCAGCAATTTTTTTAATAACTTGGTCTTCAAATGTTAATGTATTTTGATGTGTATTTTCCTGAGATTTTACTGCTGTATTTGTTTCATTAACTGCCATAACTAACATCTCCCTTAAAGTGATTTTCTATCTTCCTTTAGTAAAGAATCCTACCCAAGCATTTATGTCTAAATGACCGTCTCGCCACTTCCCAATTACATAACCAATTCCCATAAAAGCTACAATTAGCAGCGTGGGACCAAAACCAATTGTTAATAGCAAAATTGCCAACACTAAACCTGCCAGAATACCAAGTACTCGGCCACGGTACGGAATCAATTTATCTGGAGTACCCATTATGTCCCTCCTTCATCACACAACACGCTCTTTCTTTCGTGTTTGTGTATCTGTTAAGTCAATACGAACGGAGTGAACGGGAAGCTCGAGTAAGGCCTCCACGGCGCGTTTTGTTTCAAGCTGCATTTCTTTTCCTAGCGTTGGTAATCCATCTCGTCCAAACAACGAACAGTTGATATACAGACTAACTTTTTCTTTGCGAGAATGAATAGATGCCTGGACTTCAGGAGAGCGTATTCCCTGAAAGCTTCTAATTGCTCGTAAAGCTGTAGATTCGATCGTTGCTTTAGAAATTGTTATTTTGCCTTCACCAGTTACAATTGCTAAATTCTTTTTAGGCGGTCTGCTAAATATGCCTGTTAAAAGAAAAATAATAAAAATAACTGCTAAAAATGCGCTTATTGATAAAATTGTGTAGTAAAACCACTCCTGATGCTGCCACTTTTCTAACCAGTTTGAAAGGTGAGGAACCCTATAAACCATCAGTGCTAACATACCGGAACAAATCAGTCCTGCAATTCCAATAATTGCGATTAAAAACCGATTAAAATTATTCAATTTTCCACCTCATCTCAACGTGAACTCCTACTGCTTTTTTGTTGTGTATAAAGGGAAGGCAACGAGATATTCAATAGTTACCCGCAATATTTTTTTGATAAACTTTCTAACTGTAAAACTGAATATAAAAAAAACGACTAGGTTTCCCTAGTCATTTTCCGCGTCTCTATACGTTGTCTTGTGAGCTTTGATGAACTTATTACCGTTTATTAAACCGCCAATTAATAAAATAGCGGCCGTTAAATAAAACCAGACCATTAAAATAATAATACTTCCAAGCTGACCATAGATTTGCGAGTAGCTTCCAAACTGGACATAGTATCCAAATCCGGTAGATACAACTTGCCATCCTAGCGTGGAGAAAACAGCTCCTGGAAGTACATCTTTCCACGTTACTCTTGCGCTTGGCATCAGTTTGTAAAAAAGAATAAAAAAGCCCCATAAAAATAATGTCCCAATTCCCCATCTAATTGTCGTCCAGCTTTGAAACCATATGTCAGGAACATGGACTTTTGTTAGGACCAAATGTCGAATGACCTCTTCAATAATTGGTACAAATAATGAAATGGCTACCACAACCATAAAACCAAAAGTTAAAATTAAATCATTGATTAAACCGCGCAAAAACGTTTGTTTTCTTTGAATATGATACGCATCATTTAACGAGCGAACCAAAGATTGTATAGCCATAGATGCGAGCCAAAAAGTCGCCAATAAACTAAAAGATAAAACTTTTTTCCCGCTATTGTTAACTGTTTCAATTGACCTTTCAATTACGTCGTAGGCGCTTTTAGGCGTAAATGGTTCAATAAATATCAGCAAATTGTTTGTATCAATTGGAAAGAAACTCAGCAGAGAAAAAAGAAAGATAATAAACGGTACAAAAGATAACAAAAAATAGTAGGCTGTTTGAGCAGCCTGATCAAAGAAACGCTCCGTAAAAAAACGAGCGGCAACGGTCTTAGATGTTTGAATCATAACAGCGTTCTCCTTTACTTTCGCTTCACTCTGTAGTGAAATTCATATTCAATTTTTATGTTCAACATGTATTGGATAAGTTTCGGCTTATAAAGCGTTCCTTTTCCATTATCCGCGGTTAACAAAGAATTTAACCTGTAAAATTATACAGCCGGTTCATAAAGAAGATATTATTATCATTACATCTGCCATTACCACCATATCAATAGATCTTCTTTTTCTTTCATAAAACCATAAATTCTTTGGGACTGCCTTCCCTTTTTCCTTACATCTTAAACTTTTTTACGCTATGTTAAAAAAATAAAAAATAAGAGCGCCGATCAGCATCAGCATAATCATTGAAACAAAAATAACCAAAGCGTGAGATGATTGATACGTTTGGCTGTTAATTTTTTTGCGCGTTGAAAAATAATGATAGGTTGAGAAAAGAAGCAAACCTGCACTTGCAGCTAAAGAAAAGATGATAACAGCAATAATAAGAGTATCGGCTGCTTCACTTAATTTTTTTCCGGAATTGAAATGCAGGCCGCCTGCAACAAAGCCAATGCCGAGTGTGGCAATAGACGTTCGAATCCATGCTAAATACGTTCGTTCATTTGCTAAATGCTGCTGAATATAAATGGATTCATTTTCTTTTTTAGTCATGCACATACCACCGTCCTTTTATATGTCTTCTATTATAAATAAATGCTCAAACGAAAATAAATTGAGGACGCTTCACGCCACATTATACCCGAAAAGAACGAATCATTACCATCTTCAAGCGGCTAGAAAACCCTAACGTAAAACTTTACCCCTTTCTATCTTCATTTCACGTCAATAGTTCACTAAGTGAATCATTTTATTTTTAAATATTTCTGATATATGGTATAATTTAAACTGATAAAAAGATGCTGCATGTATGCTAAAAGAGCAGGCCGTATGGTTTCGCTCTTTTGTTGTTTTCACGCCATGCGGCACAACGAAAGAAGGAAATAGAATGGAATTATGGAAACGAAACTTGTACATTTGCTGGTTCGGTTCTTTTTGCACCACAGCCGGGATGAGTTTAGTTATTCCGTTTTTACCGCTTTATATTGAAAAGCTGGGAGTTCACGATACAGGCTCCATCAGCAGATGGGCTGGTATTGCGTTTGGAGCTACCTTTTTAATGGCGGCTATTGTTTCTCCTTTATGGGGGAGTTTGGCCGATAAATATGGGCGCAAGCTGATGCTCCTTCGCGCAAGCTTGGGTATGGCAATTGTTATGACTTCTATTGGTTTTGTGCAAAATGTCTATCAGCTTGTCGGACTGCGCTTTTTAATGGGGGCCGTTTCCGGCTTCATCTCTGCAGCCATTACGTTAGTAGCGACTCAAACACCTAAAGAGCACAGCGGTAAAGCATTAGGGACGTTGTCTACAGGAGCTGTATCAGGATCTTTATTAGGACCCCTAGTAGGCGGCTACTTAGGAGATACAATTGGATTGCGTCACGTCTTTTTCGTAACAGGCGCATTTATGTTTTTGTCTTTTTTAATTGTAAATTTAATTCAAGAAGACAAAAAAGAGACGGCGAAAACGAGGAAAGAATCTCACATTGGGTTACTTTCTCTTAAGAATTCAAAGGCCGTGATTGGTGTATTTATTACAACTTTTTTACTGCAGCTTGCGGTTATGGCTATTCAGCCAATTGTTACACTGTATGTAAAACAACTGTCTACTCATACCGATCACCTTGCTCTTATTTCAGGCTTTGTCGTAGCGGCAACAGGAATTTCAAATATTTTAGCTGCATCCAGACTTGGCAAAGTCAGCGATCGGGTGGGTCCTCAAAATGTGCTTCAAATATGCTTGCTTATTGTAGCGGTTATTTGCGGCTTGCAGGCCTTTGTGCATAGTACTTGGCAGCTATTCTTACTGCGTTTTTTACTCGGTTTTGCAATGGGAGGATTATTACCTTCTATTAATTCTTATTTAAAGAAAATTGTGCCGGACTCGATTACAGGTAAAATGTTTGGCTATAATCAAACAGCGCAATACTTTGGGAATTTAGCCGGTCCAGTCATTGGCGGACAAATTGCCGGAGCTAAAGGAATTCCTTACGTATTCTTAACAACGAGTGTTCTTCTACTGTTGAATGCTGGGTGGGTATATTATCAGCGCCATCACGGACAACAGCTAGACGGTAAAGCCGCATAAAAAAACCTTCCGTTTTAACGGAAGGTTTTTTTATTACCACAAGGGTTCTTCTTCGCTGCTTACTTCATAAGAAAGTGGCATCATAATAACCGCTGCTATGAAGAAAATAAGCTCCGCGACAACAATGGATGGAAAGGAAAAGTCAAATAGTGAGAGAATAAGCCAAATAATAAGGGGTGCAAATGAGTAGATTGATAATCGCTTTTGGGATTTTGCAGAGATATACTGTTGTTTGTCACAGTGTGGGCATTCTAAAACGTTTCTAAATGTTAACAGTTGTTTAAAGGTTGTCCTCCAGTTCCATTTATGATTACAATTTTGACAGGTGGCCATGGGCATCACGCTCCTAAAAAGATTTATGTACATATAAAGTATACGTACAAGTTGGTATAGAGTTTCATTTTTATGATTAAAAACGTTTTTACTATTATAACATAAAACAAAATAAAAGGCTTTTTACAAGAAAAAGCCTTTTATTTCAACGTTTATTTAGATACAGCTTCATTCGTTTGAGAAGTTGTTTTTACTTTTATAACCATAATAACAAAAGCTAACAATCCAAGAATCGCTGCTACGAGAAAAGGAGCTTGAGGCGCTACGGCATTGCCAATAACTCCTGATAGTAAAGGAGCAAACGCTGCGCCTAACCATCTTAAGAAATTATATCCTCCAGATGTAATTCCTCGTTCATAAGGAGATACTTCCATTACATGACTCGTAAATAATGCATTATTAAGTCCTGATACAAGACCTGCTGCCATAATTAAAACAATGCGCAACCATGTTGCATCAAAGGCAAATAAACAAATTAAAATAAGTGAAAAAACAATTAAGCTAACATGTAACACTTGTTTTGGCTGATATCTTTTTTCTAACTGATGTGCTAAAACCGCTGAGCCATAAGCTAAACATAATCCCCATCCAAAGAAAACAAAGCCAATTTGAAGAGCTCCGATCGATAGAATAAGCGGCGTATAAGCTAACACTGTAAAAAATCCGTAGTAATAAAGCATGCCTGATACGGCGCCTTGAGTAAAAGGTTTTAATTTATAAAGTTTTACCATGTCTTTAAAACCCGCTGCTTTACGAGGCTTAGTGCTTGTAGGCTGTTTAACAATCGTTAATACTAAAATAAAGGCGATAAAAATTAAAGCACTTGTACCAAAAAACGGCAATCTCCAAGAAGCATTTCCTAACACGCCTCCTACAAGCGGTCCTCCGGCCATTCCCAAACCAATTGCAGCTTCATATAATCCTACTGCTTTTTTCACTTCACCTGATAATGCAATAAGCAGCGTCATAGCTGTTGCAAAGAAAAACGAATTACCAAGTCCCCATCCCGCTCGGAAAATAGAAAGCTGAGGAATATTGTTAGAAAATCCGCATAGCGCTGCAAAAATTGTTACAATGATAAGGCCTGTTACCATCAAGCGCTTGTCTCCTACACGTGATGCTAAGATGCCTGCTGGAATCATCATGATAGCCATCATTAATAAATATGAAGTAAATAACATTTCAACTTGCCAATGAGAAGCTCCAATTTGCTTAGCAATCTCCGGTAAAATCGGATCTACTACCCCGATTCCCATAAATGCTAAAAAAGTAGCTACTACCGTAATAATTTGACCTAATCGGTTATTTGAATGCTGTCCTTCCACTCTTTCATCTCTCCTTTTGTTTTTTCATGTATTTCCATAGCAGATTCTCGCATTTCTTTTAATTCTGTTTTAAATGCCTGCATTTTAACCACTTTAAATTCAATCATCTTGATTTGATTTTCCAGTAAATTTTCTATTTGCGTTATCTCTTTCGCTGATAACCCTTGCTGCTCACTTCTTTCTTCAATCATTCTTTTGAGCGACATAAACTGCTGTAGCTCCTGTAAAGAAAAACCGAGAACTTCCTTTGCTTCTGCTACTTTTTTTAGTTCTTTTACCTCTTCTTCGGAATAAATCCGTGCATTTCCTTTTGTGCGCTGCGGGGGTAAAATGAGTCCAATCTCTTCATAATACCGAAGAGCTCGCTTGGTCAAACCGGTCATTTTCGTCACATCATCGATTAAATACATATGTTTCACCTCACCTTTCATTAACATTAACGTTAACGTCAATCACTTATATACTCATTATAGATTAACGTTAACGTTAATGTCAACAACGTTAAGGTATTTTATGTAAATCTTAAAAATATGTGCACGAAAAAACCTATTGAAAAATCAATAGGTTACATCAATATGTCATATAGCTGCTGTGCTGTTTCTCCTGTTACTTTACCGTACACTCCTCTTTTTTTAGAAGTAAGTTCCGCACTATCGGAGGTGAATCGTACATTGTATACAGCACCCTCATAAGTAAGCTGTACATCTGGGTCAAGAGCGACGCTGTAATCAGCTTTTTTCCACTGAATTTGTTTCATCATTGATTTCACAGTTAAAGCATCTTCTGAACTTAATGTTTTATCTCCTGCTTTTATAGGCTTGCCCTCCCTGTTTTTATTAAATTTTAGTTCCGAATGAGCAAATGAAAATTCAAGTTGGTTTTTATCATGCGCTATGAAATCTTGGGGTAGTTCTACATAGCGGACAACTTCTCCTTCGTGTACAAACACAAGCATTTGATCAGCAGAAACTATTTTTTTCATCACCTCTTCACTAATCGGTGCGTTTACAAGTCTTTCTACGTCGGCTTTCTTACTTTTGTTTGTGAATAAATATCCTTTTTCCCATTTAAAATCACTTAACTTCGATACATCCACTGAGCTTACACCTTTTTTTGCAAATGATTCCTGAATATTCTCCCCCATTTCTTTGTCGTTGGTAACTTGGGCATTAGAACTGCACCCTACTAAACAACAAAAAATAATGCCTATTGCTATAAGAGCCTTCACTTTTGCCTTCCTCCTCTCTACCATTCTTTTAGAAAATTCCAACTTTGTACCATTTTAACATATAATTCCTATTTTTCGTGAAAACAAACAAAGAATACGCTTACATAATTTCACGCATATAATTTCTATTTATTTATAAGTTTTTTCTGAATATTTTAAGAAAATTTTAATATTTTATTTAGTTCGTTTTTAAACTTTATCTTTAGACTAAAAAATAAGTTAAAAATAAATAACGCAGGAGGAAAACAATGACTTGTCTATCTGAAGTTTTAAAGTTTAATGAAAAATTTGTAACAAATAATCAATTTGAGGCTTTTCAAACATCCAAATTTCCTAACAAAAAAATAGTAATCTTAACTTGCATGGATACACGTTTGTTAGAATTACTTCCTAAAGCCATGGGGCTAAAAAATGGAGATGCAAAAATAGTGAAAAATGCCGGAGCTGTTATCTCCCATCCCTTTGGCAGCGTCATGAGAAGTATATTAGTTGCCGTCTACGCTTTGCAAGCTGATGAAGTATGTGTCATCGGTCATCATGAATGTGGAATGACGGGCATGAAAGCTGAAGCTATTTTAGCCTCTGCTGAACAAAGAGGGATTAGCACGGAACAGATTCGTAATCTAAAATATGCTGGTATTGATTTAGAATCATGGCTGACTGGGTTTGAATGTGTAGAGGATAGTGTCGAAAACAGTGTGGATATGATTCGAAATCACCCTCTATTACCAAAAGACGTGCTTGTTTCTGGAATGGTTATTCATCCTTCAACCGGAAAACTTGACGTCGTTGTAAACGGCTATTCCCAAGACCGAACTGAAGCCGTAAGCTCATGAAGGAGGATCCTATTGAATGCTAAAAGATAACCGATTTCAAGGCTATTCAGCAGGGCATTTACAAAAAGACATTATCGCCGGTTTGGTTGTTGGGGTCGTTGCTATTCCTTTAGCGATGGCCTTTGCCATTGCTTCTGGTGTAAGACCTGAATACGGGATTTATACAACCATTATCGCAGGAATTATGGTTTCCATATTAGGCGGATCGAAATTTCAAATTGCAGGTCCAACAGGTGCATTTGTTCCGGTGCTGCTTGGAGTTGTTATGCAGTTTGGCTATGAGAATCTTATTATTGCAGGCTTTATGGCTGGAATTATGATTACGCTTCTCGGAATATTTAAGCTAGGGAAATTTATAAAGTTTATTCCGCGCCCTGTGACGATTGGATTTACAGCAGGAATTGCGATTATTATTTTCTCAGGTCAGATCGCTAATTTTTTAGGACTAAAAGGAATTGCAAAACATGAGGAATTTCATTTAAATATGATTGAAATCCTACGAAACATTGCAACGATTAACATTTACAGCGTTATCATAGCCGCTATTTGTTTAGCTATCGTTATTACAACGCCAAAGTTTTTACCTAAAATTCCAGGTGCCCTTCTAGGTCTTCTTGTCTCCACACTTGTAGCCATTACACTGTTCCCAGGAAAAGTTGCAACGATTGGCTCTACTTACGGTGCCATTCCGAGTAAACTACCATCTTTTAGCTTCCCAGATTTAACATGGGATAACATCGTGATGCTATTTCCGGCTGCCTGCGTAATTGCGATGCTTGGAGGTATTGAATCTTTACTATCAGCTGTTGTTGCTGATAATATGGCCAAAACCAAGCATAATAGCAATAAAGAACTTGTCGGTCAAGGTATTGCTAATATTGCTACCTCTCTATTTGGCGGAATTCCAGCAACTGGTGCCATTGCTAGAACAGCTACCAATATCAAAAACGGCGCAGCTTCTCCTTTATCAGGAGTCATACACGGCTTAGTTGTTTTATTGGTCCTTGTGATGCTGGCTCCTTATGCATCAAACATTCCGCTGGCAAGTATGGCACCTATTTTAATGTTTGTGGCTTGGAATATGAGTGAGCGTAAAGAATTTGCGCATATTTTAAAAACCAAGTCAGCTGATTCATTTGTACTTGTAGCTACGTTTTTATTAACAGTTTCAATCGATTTAACAACAGGTGTAGGCGTGGGTCTACTTTTAGCTATTGTTATGTTCGTGAAACGAATGAGCGGATCACTGAAGATTTCAAAGGTTTTAGCGGAAACATCTGAAAACGCTCACAAATCTGAGTTGATGGAATATACCATGCAAGGATCTCTTTTCTTTGGATCGGCTGAAGTATTAGAAGATTCCTTTGATACCATCGCTGAAGCGAAACCGAAAGTTTTATTGCTTCGAATGAGCCAAGTATCCTTTATTGATACATCTGGAGAAGCTTTACTATCGAAGGTGGTCGAACGTTTGAAAGATTCGCATAGCCAAGTCGTTATTTCTGGCTTACAGCACCAGCCGAAAGAAATGTTAAAGTCAACCGGTCTATATGATAAAATAGGTGGAAAAAATATATTTTCTTCCGAACCTCCCGTGAGTAAGATTAAAACTCGTCATAGAATCGTTACTACGTAGTAAAAAAAGAGATCCGAACGATTAATCGTTCGGATCTCTTTTTTTAAATATTAAACCGGTACCCTGCTCCCCAAACCGTTTCTAAGTACTGAGGATCTGCTGGGTTTTCTTCTAACTTTTCTCTTAGTTTTCGAATGTGAACTGTTACGGTTGAAATATCTCCTGAAGAATCAAATCCCCAAATTTTTTCAAATAGATGTTCTTTACTTAATACTTGATTTGGATGAGAAACGATAAACTTCAGCAAATCGAATTCCTTCGCTGTAAAAAACACTTCTTTGTCGTTCACAAATACTCTTCTAGCGAGCGTGTCAATCGCTAAGCCATGAATACGAATCATACGCTTTTCCTGCTTATCAGAGAGTCTTTCATATCTCGCTAAATGCGCTTTGACCCTTGCGACCAGCTCCCCAGGGCTGAATGGCTTGGTAATATAGTCATCTGCACCTAGCCCGAGCCCTCTAATTTTATCAATTTCTTCTTTTTTAGCTGAAACTAAAATGATTGGAATATCTTTTGCAGCTCGAATTTGCTTACACACTTCAAATCCACTCACTTTAGGGAGCATAATATCCAAAATAACCAGATCAAAATGTTCATTTAACGCTTTTTCTAATCCCTTATCCCCGCTATATTGAACGTCTATTTCAAAATCGTTAATTTCTAAATAATCTCTTTGCAATTCAGCAATACTTACTTCATCTTCAATTAATAATATCTTCTTCATGTGTATCACCATTTTCATTCATTTTTTGCAAAGAAAAGAAAATACTTGTTCCTTCGCCAAGCTTACTTAGTGCCCAGATGTCTCCCCCGTGGCGTTCAACAATTTGTTTTGCAATGGCCAGTCCAAGTCCACTTCCTCCAGTATTGCTGTTGCGGGACTGTTCTGCTCGATAAAACCGGTCAAAAATATGCGCTAATGCTTCCGGTGAAATCCCTGCGCCATTGTCTTTCACTTCAATAATGAGTTCACTTTCGGTAGCAGAAAGAACGATATCGATTCTTTTTCTTTCTTTATCCATAAATTTAATACTGTTGGTTGTTAAATTTATTAAAACTCTTCGCAGCTGCTCAGCATCTGCTTTTGCATACAGTGTGGTTAGAGAATTATCGGAAAATAAAACATCAATATCATGTTCGCTCATTTCAAACTGAAGCTCTTGCACATAACTTTTCATAAAAGCAGAAAGATTAAGTTTTTTAAATACAAATGGAATTTCATGCAAATCCAATTTAGAAAATAAAAACAGCTCATCGATTAACGCATTCATGTCTTTTGCTTTCGTTGAAATCGTTAACAAATATTTAGAAAGCTTATCTGGCGTATTAGCTACGCCATCTTGAATTCCTTCTACATATCCTACAATGGAAGTAATAGGAGTTCGTAAATCGTGTGAAATACTTGAAAGCAGCTGCTTTCGATTATCTTCATATTGAATTTGCAGTTCAACAGAAGATTTTAGTTTTTGCCTCATTTCTTCAAAAGCTTGCGTCAATTCGCCAATTTCATCTTTTGAATTAGCAGAGATCTCAAAGTGAAGATCACCTTGTTTTATTTTTTCAGCCGCTTCTTTTAATTCACGAATGGGTTTAATAATGCTTCTTGAAACAAGATAGTTTAAAAATCCAATAATCACAATCACTAAAATTAATAGTAGAAAGATTAAAAAAGGGAAAATTCGATTAATAATGCCTACATAAGGGCTGATTTTTCGCAAAACGTAAATGCTTCCTTTTTCTTGATTTGAGAAAGGAAAATCAAGGTTGATATATGTAAAGTACTGCTTGCCTATGCGCAGCATGTCCTGCTGATACGAATGATTTCCTTTACTTTTTTGATGCTTTGGCAAGTATTTACGAAGGTTTTCTCCTTTAATGGATTCTGAAGCATATACAACCTCTGTGTTTTTTTGAATCACAATATCAATATTTTCAAATTCATATTTTTTAACCGTCTCCGGCCGCAGCAGCTGTTCTGGTTTTTTTTCACTCAATAACTTTAAATCTAAGAATGCATTTTCTTCTTCTGGCGTTAACAATTTATACTCATAGGAGTGACTGTACAGTTTTCTTACAAAATCGGCGTCTCCAGTAATAGAGAAGAAAATGAGAAAGCCCGATAAAAAAAGCAAAATAATAAAGACAAACACAATACTGATATACGTTAAAACAAAACGCAGCTGAATTGACATGACTTACCCTATGCCCCTTTGGCTTTAACAAAACTATTTGATAGACTAGTAAAGGTGAATAACAAATAGATCGTTAGACATTATACATATAGCAAAAATTAAAACAACAAAACAAATGTATATTCTCACTTTACCGTGATAGAGTGAGAATGAACACCACCTTTTTTACCATTTTATGAATTACTGGAAAATTATGATCTATTTTTCATAATATTCTTAGGCTGAAAGTTATACTATCTGTCTTAATATTTTAAAAAAGGAGACTTTTTAATGAAGATTATCAAAGCTACTTCCTCTCACATCCCTTCTGTTGCCCGTTTATACGTAGACAGCTGGCGCATTACATACAAAGGGTTAGTACCTGATGCTTATTTAAACAGCTTGTCTTATAAACAAAGTGCAGAAAAATGGTCCTTCTTTCTTACCGAGCCTTCTCATTTTATTTTGCTCGCTATCGATGAACGAGAAAAGATTGTCGGCTTTTCAGCAGGTAAGCCTCATTTGTCCGGTGCTGAAATATACGCGCTATACGTTTGCAAGGAAGTGCAAAATCAAGGAGTTGGTCATCTTCTGTTTTCTCATTCAGTAAAAGAATTTACTGATCAGCACTATACGTCTATGATTATTTGGGCTATGAAGAAAAATAAGAAAGCCGTTCAGTTTTATAAAAAATTAGGCGGCAAAAAAATCTTGAATCGCACAAGTCAATTTGGAGACACTAAAGTTGAAGACGAAGCATACGGTTGGGAACGTCTTCCTTCTAATAAATAAACGAGCACACTAGTGTGCTCGTTTATTTATTAGAAGATAATATTATTGAGCCGTCGTCTTTTTATCCGTTGAATGAACTTTATTACAAAGCCCATTCCAGTGCCAAAAACAATTCCCTTGACTCACTATAAAACAATCCAGCCATTTTTGAAAATTCATATGTAATACATGTGCATCTTGAAACGATGCGTTCCGCTTTTTTACTATTATATATGCAGAGTGCGCTGATTTTTTAGAGTCAATGATAATCTCTTCTTCTCCAACAGACCCAATTGTCATATAGAGACTCTGACTTTTATAAGCTGTTTCTCTTACATCTTCTAAGCTATAAAGATTCCCTGCTATTTTTTTGTCAGCATCAATGAACAAATTACACCCATTTGTTAGCTGCAAAAACTGCTTGTAGTCTTCAGGAAGTGATACATGCATTTCTTCTTCAAAAACATTCAGTTGATTCTTGCTTACTCCATCAAAAAAAGTACAAGTGGTTCTGTATACTTCTCCTTCATTTTTACACACTTCTATAACATTATTGTTTTCCCACAGCCGCTTTCGAAGTGAATTTATTATTTTTTCAATCATACTCTTCCTCCAAGCGTTGGATTTAAAACGGTTACATTACATTAATTAAACAATAATGTGCTAATTCCTTCTTTCCTACTAAATTATACGACAAACTTTAGAAATTCATGTTCAAATAACATAGAAAAAAGCAGCGAATATCGCTGCTTTACAGGTTATACAGGTGCTTTTTCTTCCTGTTCAGGATGGTGATCGTAATCAATAAGCGCTTTTGGAAGGCCCGTATATTTAGCCCAATAATAAATCCCAAGAGATACGACCGCTATGATAATTAAGTCTACAGGCGTATCGATCAAACCCTTTCCTCCACCGAACGAACCAATATAAGAAATAAAGAGCATGATGATATAATAAGCAACTAACCACCAAGTTGATTTAATCTGCTGACGAAGACTTACTTCGTTTTTAGGCACATATTTAGCAAAAATCAAATATATAACAAACATAACCAGTTGAGAAGTTAACAGCCATGAAATAGTCTTCCATCCTGACCAGTAGACAATAAAGGAAGCAAAAATAAAGGATAACGGACCAATTATACTCATTCCTCTTAATTTAAAAGGCTTTTCCAAATCTTTTGCGTTCACCATAAAGGCCGCTGATGAAATTGGTGCAATCGCGTAAGAAAGAATAAGCGCAACAGAGCATACGTTTACGAGTGCATTCCATGAAGGAAATGGCAGTGTCCAAAAAATCGAAAGTCCTAATGAAAGCCATAGAGATGATCGAGGAATCCCTGTTTTTTTATCCACATGAGCAAACGTCTTAAATAGCGTACCGTTACGAGACCAAGCATAGATAAGTCTAGATGTTGTATTCATAAAAATATTACCGTTACCACCCGGTGATAAAATAGCGTCTAAAATAACAAGTGTTGCTAGCCAGCCAAGACCAAGAACAACAGCGATGTCTTTAAACGGGAGTGAAAATTTATCTTGAATGCCGGACCAACCGCCTTTAATCATGTCAGATGGAATAGCTCCGATAAATAATATTTGTAGAGCAGTATAAATGAGAGCTGCTAGAATGATACAAATCACAAGAGCAATTGGAATATTGCGCTGAGGGTTTTTCACCTCTCCAGCTACCGATACAATTGGATGAAGGCCTAAGTAGGCAAACATAACCCCGCCTGTGGCAATGGCGGCCTGGATACCATCAAATCCCCCGGGAGCAAACTCTCCCATCGTAAAGTTTCCTGACTTAAAATAAAATGCCAGCGTTACGATTACTGTAAGCGGTACAAAATATTTAAAAATAGAAATAATAATATTCGATTTCGCAAATGCTTTTACACTCCAGTAATTGAGTAAAAAGAATAAGCAAAGCAACACAAATTGTAGAATCCATCCAGATATCGTCGGTGAATCAGATCCAGATTTTGTTAAACCTGGAAACCAGTAGGCCACATACTGTCTCACTGCTGTTACTTCAATAGCGATTAAGCTAGTGTACGCTACAATAGTAATAAATGAAATCATATATCCTACAAGATGACCGTGTGAATAAACAGGATATCGAATAATTCCCCCTGTACGAGGCAAGGCAGCCCCTAGCTCAGCGTATACAAGGCCTATTAATAAAATAATAACTCCACCAATAACCCAAGAAAAACTTCCTGCAGGACCTGCTTGCGTAGCGACATTACTAACGGCAAACAGCCAAGCGGAGCCAAAAATAGCCCCCAATCCAATTAATGTTAAATCTAATAGGGATATCGTCTTTTTAAACGGACCTTTATTCTCCATAAGCTTCCTCCTTTGGATGAATCATCACTTTTGTTGTTTTTTTTGACAGCATTCATATATATTCGATAATATGTGTCAAAATTTTTATTACTATACCCATTCAAAATTACTTTGAACCCCTTTTCTTTACTTCTATAAATTAATTAACAGAAAATTTTAAAAATTAACTCTTATGTTAAAGACACACTAAAACTTTTTCTTCTCTTCTTTAATAGGTAAAATACTCAATAAATGAAAGGAGTTAGATAAATGACTTTACCAGAGAATTTGCCTGTTGATTTTACAGCTTACAGCCACTTAACATTTCTTCCGCTCGGACGCAAGAATAAATCGATTCGATCCGTAGGAAATAAACATACTAAAGGGCTACTTGGACGTTTAAATGACTACTTTGAGCGAGCAATGAATGAGTTATCTCAAGAAGATATCGTCCTTTTTCAAACGTTCTTATATGGAAGTCATAGGGGCGGTTTTCCCGTCGCAATTGATAAAAATGAAGACGTTTATCCTCACTTTTGGCAACCAACTTCATTTCTATGGAAAGAATATAATAAGAATCGCGGCATTCCTATTCATCATGATGAGTTTTATTCTCAAAATTTTACGGTTTTGACTAAAAATGAGTTGGAAAATTATCTTGGAAGCATTATGAAAGATTACATGTTTTGCGCTAGGATACATGATTCTTCAAAAGGAGAATGGATTCAACATATTAATAAGTGTTTCTTCAAACATCCGCTCATTTCCCTTTATCATCGAAATGCAGATGTGATTGAAGCAATTGAACAATCCAAAAAATCACCTTTGCTTTTTATTATGAAAAACCCTGAGCAAATTGCTTTTTGGCGCAATCGGATTGAAATCATTATGAGACCTTTTCGCTCTCTTCCTTACACCGCCTTTGAGAGAGGATTTTCAGATACGGAAGATACGGTATTAACTGTTCACGGAGAAAACGAGATCATTCGCTTAACCTCAGAAAACAGAGGTCTCGCCGTAACATATGATGTCACAAATGATGCTATTTCACTCGATGAGGAGTATAATGTAGTGCTAGCAGCCAAACGCTTAGCTACAACTCAGCGGCAGTTCGAAGAGATTATAGATGAAAATGAAGAAGTGACTCAAAAACTGCTTGTCTTTTTTAAGTGGAAAAGTCTTTTAAAGCATCATGAAGTGCACATCAAAGAAATCCAAGACAAATTGTGCAGCCTAACCACTTATCAACTTAATCAAGAACAAGTTTTGCAGGAAAACGATCGCTTTCTTTCCTTCATTCAAAACGTATTACAAGTAAAAACACCGAATTCAAATCTCGAAGTCGGTTCCATTCAATGGTTTTCGCAATGGGATTTTCCAGATGTCACCCTGCTGCAGGAAACAAACAAATTTACATGTTATATGGACCCAAACGAAATAGAAAAGAAACTGACAGAAATAAGCGCTAAGATAGAAAATGAACTTCATAAGCAGCGTCAGGCCCTGCTTTCAACTCCGCTAAAAATCGGTCAAGTAACTTTTGATTCAAACCAAATGTTACGGTTATTAACGCTTATAGATACCTTAAAGAACACGGAAACTCAGCAGATTTACATGCAAATTTTAGAAGGCGTTTCTACTAACAGTATTCGTCAAAAAGAGCTCGATAAAATACCCGCATTTGGATTATTAAATTCTGTAAAGCGCAAGCGCATTGTTACGTATTTACAAGAATTACAAAACTATCAGCTGCTTAAAAAAGAGAAAAAAGGATTCAGCCTCACTCCAAAAGGCGAAGCCATCCGACGTCTATTTGAAGAAGAATCACGGAGAATATGAGATTATATCTCGCGTGATTCTTCTTTTTTGATTTTGAAAACTACTTTCTCTATTAAATGCTTATCATAATTAGAAATCTCCATTCATATAATCATTACTAGATTAGCAAAGTCCTTCATACTTATTAGCCTGATGCTGACATAGAGAGGAGATTTCGCCATTGAAATCTAGTAATCGCGCAAATTTTGTAGTGTTAACATATAAGATGGTTCTTGTTATTTTATCCATTGTTTTAATGACATCATCTATCATTGTTCTAGTGAGTTACTCAGCATTTAAAGAACAGTTCAATTCTTCTATTGTCTATCAAACGTTATCGAAGCATAAAGCGGAGAGCCTTTATTATTTGATGAGCCAAGAAAATCACCACTTTTCAACGGCTTTCGATAAAAACTACTCGCCTCCAGGTCTTTCTTCTACACTGCTAGAGTTATCAACAAGTATTCGAGCAGAAGACGCGAGAAGCTTGTTTGGTTCAGAACTGCCTGGATTCAGTATTTACGACTCCAATATTATCATCGCCGGTGAAGGCACAAATTTCACAAACTTCCCCAGAGAATCTGCACCGCCATTAGATGAAACGCTAAAAGAAAGAAATTCTACTACAAAAGTTCAGCAACCTAAAGATAACGATGGTGCGAATGCTCCAAATAATAATACAACTGGCGGAAAAAAGGTATTTTATATTTATCATACGCACAGCTGGGAATCTTACTTGCCTCTGTTAGGACTTGAAGGTGATCCAGATGCTAATAAAGCTGTAGATAGCAAAACAAATATTAATATGGTCGCAAATATGCTAGGAAAAGATCTAGAAGCTCAGGGAATTGGAACAGAAGTAGATCAAACCAATATTGGACAGAAGTTAAAAGAAAAAGGATGGAATACTAATCAATCGTACGCCATGTCTCGCACAGTAATTGAAACGGCGATGACTGAGAATAAAGATTTAACTTACTTTATCGATTTGCACCGAGATTCGCTTCGAAGAGATAATACAACCATTAAGATTAACAATAAATCGTATGCAAAAGTCGTGTTTGTTTTAGGGAAAGCAAATCAAAACTTTGAACAAAATTTAAAGATGGCAAAAGCGCTTCATGAAGGTCTTGAAAAGAAATATCCTGGGTTAAGCCGCGGAGTTATTGGCAAAAACAAATCAACCGGTAACGGTGTATATAACCAAGATGTTTCTAAAAATGCGATTTTAATTGAAGTGGGCGGAGTTGATAATAACTTTGACGAATTAACCAACACAGCAAAAGCACTGTCTGATGTCATTAGCCAATTTTATTGGCAAGCTGAAAAAGTAGATGCTCCTGCTCAATAAAAAAAGCCCTCTTCACTGAGGGCTTTTTAAAATTCAATTCCTTTTACAGCCGGAATTCCTTCGTCGTAATAATGTTTATGAGGCTTCATTTCCGTCACAAGATCTGCTGCATCCATCACTTCTTTTTTGGCAGACCGCCCGGTAATGACCAAATGCATATGCTCAGGGCGCTTTTGAATAAGGTCAATTACTTCATGTAGCGGTAGCACATCATCAATAGGAAATTTCTCGATAGCTAGTGCGTTATTTAACTCGTCTAAAATAACTACATCATATTCGTTCGAGAAGACTTTTTCCTTCGTTAGCGCCCAAGCTTTTTGCAACGCTTCACGATGTTCAGGCGGTGTTTTTGTCCACGTAAAGCCGACTCCTGTTTGAATCATTTCAATTCCTATTCTGTCAAACATCAGCTTTTCGCCATATGTACGCTGAGGAGATTTAATAAATTGAATCATTAATACTTTTTGTCCGCGTCCCGTAGCGCGCAACGCAAGACCTAAAGCAGCGGTTGTTTTTCCTTTACCGTCTCCGGTATAAATTAACGTAAGACCCCGTTTATCTTTCAATCTAAAAACCTCTTTTTCTTCGAATTTCAGTTTACAGCCATGTTGTTTTTTCTGTAAACGGTGTTCTAGCAGGCTCTTTCATTTTTGTAAGAGACTCTTCATTTGGGTAACCTAAAAATACGTTTCCTACTACGACTTTACCTGAAGGGTTGCCGATAAACTCATGCAATCTCTCGTCTCGAACAAGACCAACACCTCTTGTTCTCCAAACGAATCCAAGTCCTAGTTCTTTAGCTGCTAGCCACATGGAATGAATCGCGCATGAAACCGCATATTTGTTGTCTTCCGTGGCTTCGTCGTCTCCTTCAACTGTATCAGCTGTTACAACGATATGTACAGGCGTATTTTTTACTGCTTTTAACGAACTTTCTACTAAATGAGGCTTTGTAGGAAAGCGCTCCTTTAAATACGTTTCAGCCAGTTCTTCATACTTCTTTTTTGCTTCTCCTTGAATCACATAAAAGCTCCAAGGCTCTCTCATTCGGTCATTTGGAGCCCACGTCGCTGCTTCAAGCAGCTGTTCGATTTTCTCTTGTTCCACTTCACGCGCTTCATGATCTCGTACCGCTCTTCGTTCTTTTAGCTGTGAAATAATCGTCATATTGTCTCCTCCTTTTAACGTTAAAGCAGAATATTTTCCGCTCTTTCTTCGAACCATTTTATTTTTTCTCTAATTGTCACAACTTCACCTACAAGCACAATGGCAGGATGAGCAATTTCTGCTTTTTTTGCTATTTCTTCGATTGTGGCAAGCGTTCCTGTTACGGTGCGCTGATACTTCGTTGTGCCCCATTGAACAAGCGCTACTGGCGTATGTTTATCTCGTCCATGGTCCATCAACTGCTTGCATATATGAGGTAAATTTCCAACGCCCATGTAAAACGCAATTGTATCTATTCCTTGAGCAAGCGCTGACCAATTTAAATAATCTTTTCCTTTTTCTTCTCTTCCATGACCCGTTACAATCGCAAAAGAAGTGGCATGATCTCTATGGGTAACAGGAATTCCTGCATAAGCTGGAGCTGCAATTCCTGACGTGATACCAGGCACTACTTCGTAAGGAATTCCTTGAGTAGCAAGTACTTCAGCTTCCTCTGCTCCGCGGCCAAACACAAAAGGATCGCCTCCTTTTAAGCGCGT
This sequence comes from Priestia sp. Y58, assembly GCF_029522095.1. NCBI lineage: Bacteria > Bacillati > Bacillota > Bacilli > Caryophanales > Bacillaceae > Priestia > Priestia sp. Y58. The sequence continues at coordinate 121,917 of NZ_JAKWFL010000007.1, read as the reverse complement.
CACTACTTTTCCTTGAAGTGCTTTTTCAACAAGCAGTTCGTGAATACGATCTTGGATGACTCCGTGCTTGCCCGGTAATTTTCCGCAAAAAATAAGCTCCGCATCTTTTTTAGCATAGTTTAACAACTGTTCGTTGGCTAAGCGGTCATATAAAATAACATCCGCTTCTTGAATACACTCCATTCCATATACGGTTATTAGCTTCGGATCTCCTGGTCCAGCTCCTACTAAATATACTTTTCCAACTGTCACACGGCATCTCTTCTTTCTTTTTTTACCGCTTTACACTGTTCCACCCAGTTTTCTACCATCTTCGTAGAAGAGCCGAAATGAAAGTGCGTATAGCCGGCAATTAAATTATTGTTCATATAGCCTTCTTCTTTCATTCCTCGCATCCCTTTTGTATCATAGGCAGGCGAAAACTCTTTCTCTGAATGAAAGGTTGAATAATGAAATTCATGGCCTTTAGCTTGTATATCGCCTTTAAATAAAAAATTCCCCGGCTTTCCCGTCACTTCTCGGTACCCTAAAGCAGCCAATTTTGTCTGCATTCTTACTTGTCCGGGAATAAGCCCCACCATTTCATGGCATGTATCATCTGTTGTGACAATAGCATCTGTTAAGAACATAAACCCTCCGCACTCAGCAAGTGTAGGAATCCCTTTTTGGATGGCTGCTCGAACAGAATTTTTAACATCAATTTGCTGAGCCAGCGTTTCAGCAAATTCTTCTGGAAATCCGCCTCCTATATAAAGACCGTCAGCATCTTGGGGAACCATTTCTCCTTTTAAAGGCGAAAATTCTACAAGCTCTGCTCCGTAAGCTTTTAACAATTCGAAATTTTCTTCATAATAAAAGTTAAAAGCGGCATCTCTCGCTACAGCAATTTTCACTTGAGGTACGGACGGCTTTGTAAAGATAGACTCATTAATTTCTATTTTAGGAGCTAAAGCCAGTTCATATACTTTTTCGATATCAATTGTATCATGAACAAGCTTTCCTAACTGTTCAAAAAACGGTGTTAACTCTCCTCGTTCAATCGACGGAATGAGCCCGAGATGACGTTCAGGAATCGTAAGATCATCGTTTCTTTTCAAGTAGCCTACTACAGGGATATGACATTCCTGCTCAATCGCTGCCTTAACAAGTTTATAATGTCCTTCACTTCCAACCCGGTTAGCAATTACACCGACGATGTTAGCCTCCGGTAAAAATTGCTGAAACCCTTTTACAATCGCCGCTGCACTTCTAGCCATGCTAGCACAGTTGACAACTAAAAGGACAGGACTATTGGTGATTAAGCTGATTTCTGCTGTTGTTCCTTCGTTCGTTAACGGATTTTTCCCATCGAAAAATCCCATAACTCCTTCCATGATGGAAATATCAGCATCTTCACTAGTACGAGCGACAATTTCTCTAACCATATCATGCTCAAGCATCCAGCTGTCTATATTTCGAGACGTTCGTTCTGTAACAGCCGTATGATACGTTGGATCAATATAATCGGGTCCGCATTTAAACCCTTGGACTCTGTAACCAGCTTGTCTTAATGCTGCCATCAGCCCGATTGTAAGTGTTGTTTTCCCTACGCCACTTCCAGTACCGGCAATGACGAGTCTTCTGTTTGACATGTTGTTCTCTCCTTTAGTCATATGGAATAAGCGCCACTGAAATGGTGACATTCCCTGACTTTTTCTTCACAAGTTCAAGCTTATCAGCACCGCTGTATAACATAGCAGCAGGTTCGCTGACGCCATATGCACCTGTATATTTAAAGACAGTATCTGAAGGCTGTTGGATACTTATGCTGTTTAGCTCTTGGGGCGAATAATAGACAAACTCCCAGCCGTACTTAGACGCCACTTCTAACAGCCCTTCTTCATCTTTCTTTATCTCTATTGTACATAATGCTTTTACACTTTTCATTGAAAACTGAAGTTCAGCAAGCGTTTTTTCAATAACGGTTTCAATTTCCGCTGCGCTTGTTCCTCTGTTGCATCCCATCCCAATCGCCAGTACTTTTGGACGGTAAAGAACACCGTTTTCTAAGATCGCTTCTTCCTCTTCTTCTAAATTGCGATGCGTTACAACCAAGGCTGCATGTGGCGATGCTTCAAGAGCTGTCTGAATCGATGAATACGTTTTAATGTTAGCTGGAACAGGGTGCTCATAATGCCACCAGTTCTTTTCACCTGATTCTTGAACCACTGCTATTTCTTCTTCATTCACCACAGAAGCGCTGACAGGCGTTAGTTTTTCTGCTGATTCCCACACCCATCCAAAGCGCTTACCAAATAAATCAACCGGAATTGTTTTTTGCACATCGGATGCTGTTGTAATGACAGGATGAGCTTCAAGAGCTGCCGCCACTTCACGCGTTAGCTCATTTGCTCCTCCGATATGACCCGAAAGCACGCTGATGACATTTTCGCCTTTATCATCAATGACAACAACCGCAGGATCCGTTTTCTTATCTTTTAAAATAGGGGCAATCATACGCACAACTGCTCCCAGTGAGATAATAATAATAAGTCCTTTATACGATTCAAAAAGAGAAGGCAAAAGCATCCGAACGCTTCCTGAAAACAGCTGGATGTTCTGCTCTTGTTCGTCTCCTTTTTCAAACTTGCTCATGTAATACACGTCAGACTGCTGAAAAGTGCGACCTAGATTTCTTGCAATTTCTACGCCGTGTTTCGTGATTGCCACGACAGCATAATCCCCGCGCTGTGTAATGAGGGCTTTTCTTCCTTCTTGGAGTTGAATCATTCCGACTTCACTCCTCTTCGAAAGCCATGGGTAAATGTTTTATCATAAAGTTTTGAACGATAATCTTTGTCATGAATGTGGGGGTCAAGTGCCCAGCCTGCCAAAATCATCGCCTGCTTGCGAATGCCGTTTGTTCGCATAGCATCATCAAGGTCTTTTACCGTTGTGCGAACAATTTTTTCATCTGGCCACGTTGCTTTATAGACTACTGCAATCGGCGTATCCTCACTCCAACCGGCGTTTATAAATTCTTTCATTACTTTTTTTGTGAGCGTCGCGCTTAAAAATAAAGCAATCGTACATTTATGTTTTGCTAAATCGGTTAATTTTTCAAACTCAGGCACAGGCGTTCTTCCTTCAGCACGAGTTAAAATAACTGTTTGAGTCAAATCTGGAATGGTTAATTCTGCTTCAGCCGCTGCTGCAGCAGCGAATACGGAGCTGACGCCCGGAACGATTTCAATATCAACGCCCTCTCTTTTTAAAAGTACCATTTGTTCCATAATGGCTCCGTACATAGCTGGATCTCCTGTATGTACTCTTACAACCATTTTTCCTTCACGCATGCGTTCAAGCATCGTACCGACCATTTCTTCTAAATGCATACCCGCTGTTTTTAACACTTCAGCTCCTGGTTTAGACTTAGCAACTAGCTCTTGACTTACCAGTGAGTCAGCGTACAAGACAACATCTGCTTGCTGAAGTAATTTTAAACCTTTTACGGTAATTAAATCTGGATCTCCGGGTCCAGCTCCGATTATGTATAACTTCATTTTCGCACCACCATTAGCGTTAAGTATTGTAAATCGGCTCCTTCTAGTTCTGAGGCTTTCCAGATAATTTCTTCATCTGACGTTACTTTTGTCACCACTGACGCTTTTTCAAGCAAATCAAGCTCTTTTAAAAGACCGACCATAAAATCGATGACTTTGGCCACTTTAATAAAAATGACGCAGTCGTTTTCCATTAATACTTTTTTCATTGTTTCATAATCTTCACGAGCAGGAACAATTGCTACGTGTTCATCACCGTCTGCTAACGGAATACCTAAACGAGATGCAGCTCCATTAATAGATGAAATACCAGGAATTACTTGAATCGGAGCTTCAGGGTGACGTTCTTGCATTAGACGCATCATGTGAATAAACGTGCTATAAAGCATAGGATCGCCCTCTGTCACAAACGCTACATCTTTTCCTTCCTGAAGCTTCTCCCATACTCGTTCTACCGTTTCGGTCCATTTTCTTTCCAAAATAGCAGGATCTTTTGTCATTGGAAACACAAGGCCAAGCATATCTTTTTCATTTGCACTGAAATAGACATCAATAATTTTTTGGGCATAGCTTTTGCTTCCTTTTTGCTTTTTAGGATACGCAATAACGGGTGATTCTTTTAGTTTACGAAATGCTTTTACTGTAATAAGTTCTGGATCTCCCGGTCCAACTCCAAGTCCGTACAATGTTCCAATCATATTCATTCTCCTCTTTTGGCTGTAATAATATAAATGGGGTTTAAAGCGTCAAATCGCGTTAAATGTAAAATGGGCTTGCTTCTTGAAATTTGTGCAAGGGTAACAGCAGTCTCAAATCCTCGCTCTTTAAAAGCTTTCATCGCTTCTGCCAAATTTTCAATCGTTACGGCATTTAATACGATGCGTCCTCCTGAATTTAACCGGCTGCAGCACACATCCAAAATGGTTTCCATGCCTCCAGCTGTCCCTCCAATAAACACCGCATCAGGATCAGCAAACTCACCTAACCCTTCCGGTGCTTTTCCGTGCACAGTGTGGGCGTCTACTCGAAATTTCAATAGATTTTCTCTGCAGTTTTCTAAGTCTGCTTCATTTTTTTCTACGGCAAAAATTTGTCCTTCACGCGCAATTTTAGCCGCTTCAATTGCGACTGAACCCGTACATGTTCCGATATCCCATACGACGCTGTCTCTCTTTAGCTGCAGGGCGCTAATACTAAGTGTACGAACTTCTTTTTTAGTAATAAGCCCCTTGTCCGGCTTGCGTTGAATAAATTCATCGTCCTCTATTCCAAGAGGCCAAACTGGGCTTTTTTCTACCTGTTTTAATATCACGACATTAAGCGGAGAAAAGAGTTGATTCGCCGCTTCTTCCAGCGAAAGCAGCTGACAGCGCTCCGTTTCTCCTCCTAAATTCTCTGCTACAAACATCTTGTATTCCGCCATGCCGAATGATAATAAGTAGTTTGCCAGAGCACTAGGAGAATTTTGCTCATCAGTTAGAATCGCCACTGTTTTATAGCCGTCAATGCGCTGAGCCAGCCCTTTTATGCTCCTGCCGTGCACGCTTGTAAAATAAGCGTCTTGCCATCGCTCTTTTAAACGTGAGAATGCAAGCTGAATAGAACTTAAATAAGGATATATTTCAACGTCTAGCTTCGTAGAAAGATAGCTCCCAATTCCGTAAAATAACGGATCGCCTGAGGCTAACACAATCGCATTTCCTTCTTCGTTTTTTAAACGTTCAACAAGAGGAGAAAGCCCTCCTTCAATCGCTACTTTTTCTCCTTCGAAATCTTGAAAAAAATCCAGGTGACGCTTTCCTCCAATTAGCACATCACTTTCATACACCCACTGTTCATACATAGGAAGCAAACTTAACTTCCCATCGTCACCAATTCCAATAATTTTAATTGCCATGTTGCACCGCCTGTCCTAAAAAATCTCCTTTTAATGTGTAAAGAGACGTATCGACATCGATTCCGTCCCCTATTTCCTTTAATACTGATAAACAGCAGTACTCGCACAGTTTTTCAAAAAACTGATGATGACCGCTTTGCGTCATTAAATCTCCCACTTGAGAAGCTGTGTTTGCACCTTTTATTTCCTCTACCAGTTCAGCAGAAGCGCCTGACTCAGAAGCTGCTTTTGCTAAAAAATTAAAATCAATAGGTGCACTTTTTGAATGAACCATCATAACGCCTTGCGCGACTTTTGAAAACTTTCCCATCATGCCTACGAGCGACACTTTTTTCATTCCTTGCTTTTTACATTGTTTTAAAGTGAATCCAACAAAATCTCCCATTTCGATAAATGCTTCTTCCGGAAGATCTGGGAACTGTTTCATTCCATACTTTTCGCTTCGGCCTCCTGTCGTAATGACAACGTGCTCACAATTACTTGCTTTAGCAACGCTAATTGCCTGCACGATGCTTGCTTTATAAGCAGCTGTTGAGAACGGAACGACAATCCCCCGCGTCCCCAGTATCGAAATGCCTCCTAAAATACCTAGACGCGCATTTAATGTCTTTTTCGCCATTTCTTCTCCCTCAGGAACCGAGATGACAATCCTAACGCCTTTTTGTATATTGTATTGGGCTAAAAGCTGTTCAGCCGTTTCTTTCAGCATCTTTCTTGGAACAGGGTTAATGGCTGCTTCACCGACAGGAACTGGGAGGCCGGGCTTTGTCACACGCCCCACTCCCACTCCTCCATCAATGATAATGTCTGCACCATTACACCACGAAACTTCAGAAATAATCAGCGCTCCGTGCGTGGCATCGGGATCATCTCCAGCATCTTTAATGATGCTGGCTACAGCGCTTCTTGTGCGATACTCGCATTCTTCAAGATGAAACGTAGCAAAGCGGCCGACAGGTAAGTAAATCGTTGACTCATCTTGCACTTCTCCTGAAATTAGCGTAAGCAGAGCTGCTCTCGTAGCTGCCGTTGCACAAGCGCCCGTCGTATAGCCTTCTCTGAGTTTCTTAGGTTCTTTTGGTACTTCCTTCATGCGTTACACCTGATCTGCAAGAATTGAAATTGCATTTAATGCAGCGACCGTTACCGTACTGCCGCCTTTTCGCCCGATGTTTGTAATAAACGGCACGTCAAGTTTTGCAAGTTCTTCTTTCGATTCAGCTGCTGAGACAAATCCTACCGGCAGACCAATAACAAGCCCAGGCTTCGCTTCTCCTTCTTTAATCAAACGAATTAATTCAAGTAAAGCTGTCGGTGCGTTCCCAATTGCAAAAATTCCGCCGTCTGCTTCTTTAATTGCTTTTCGCATTGAAATAATTGCACGCGTTGTATTTAAGCGCTTTGCCTCTTCCATTACGTCCGGATCTGAAATATAAACTTTGATTTCACCGCCGTGTTTTTCAATTCGCTGCTTGTTTGTTCCTACTTGCACCATTTGTACATCCGCAACCACTTGCTTGCCGCTGCGAATGGCTTTAATTCCTGCTTGAATCGCATCCGGATGAAACAGCATGCTGCGTCCAAGTTCAAAGTCTGCAGACGCATGAATCACGCGCTGAACAATTGGGTACTGTTCATCTGTAAACGGGTGAGGCCCAAGCTCTTCTGTAATCATTTCAAAACTTTTTCCTTCAATTTGCTGAGGCTGAACAGTTAACGGTTTAAATTCTGTACGAAAATCCATCTCAATCAACTCCTAGTTTGGTTTGCTAAAGCATGAACCACTTCTTCAAACGTGGAATACACGGTCCCATACTCGATTTTTGGTCGCCCAATCATAATAATATCTAAGCCTAACTCTTTGGCTGCTTCTACTTTTTCATCCACAGATCCAACTTTTCCGCTTTCTTTTGTGACCATAACCGTCACTCCGTATTGCTTATACAGCGCTCGATCAAACTCTTTTGTAAACGGCCCTTGAATAGCAATAATATTTTTTTGCGGAAATCCTAATTGCTGGCACTTTTCCATATTATCCAGCCTTGGAAGCATACGAGCAACAAGCCGTACATCTGAAAGAGGAAGCAGCTTTTCTGTAAAAACCTGCAGCGTCTTGCTGCCTGTTGTCAGCATAATAACTCCTTTTTTCTCAGCTGCTACTTCAGCTGCTTCTTCATACGTAGAAACCATCGTCATATTATCATAGGCAAAAGCCTGTGAAGCCCGCTCATAGCGTATGTAAGGGATCGCTGTTTCAGCAGCAGCGCCGATGGCATTTTTAGACGCTTCTTCGGCAAAGGGATGACTTGCATCAACAATAGCTTTTACACCATGTCCGTTTATAAAGGTCATCATATCTTCTTTTGTAAGACGTCCAATTTTCACGTTCACTTCTGCTCGCTGTAATTCGATTGCTGCGTTTTCGGTTACAACCGTTGCTGTAACCTCATGACCTGCTTTTTTTACTTGCACGGCTAATGCACGTGCATCGCTAGTTCCAGCTAACAATAAAATCATTTTAGCCCGCCGACCTTATCTTCATGGTGGTCATGGTCATGATGGTGATCGTGGTGATGGTGTCCGTGATCATGGTCATGATCATGATCATGATGATGATGGTGATCAATATGCTCCATAATGCCGAGGCGATATTGACACGTATCGCAGTTCATTTTCACTTCACCTTCTAATCCTTCTTCAGCACGTTCTTTTAAAATTGTCTGCAGTTTTGGGTGAAAGCCGAAATAGCCGGCTAGCTTAAACTCGATGTTTTCATGCTGCATTTTATACTGCTTCACCATTTCTTCCAAACGCTTAATTAGTACTCCTGTAAATAAAAAATACGGGAGAATAACCACTTTTTTAGCGCCCAGTTTTAAACATCGTTCCACTCCTTCATCAATCAATGGAGCGGTCACGCCCATAAAAGAAGTTTCGACGATTTTGTAGTTTGTTTTTTCCCAAAGAAGGCGCGTAATTTTATATAAATCACTGTTTGCATCAGGATCGCTTCCTCCTCGCCCTAAGACAATAACAGCCGTGCCTTCAGCTGGAGTTTCTAAATTTTCTCCTGATTCTTGTAATCTCGTTTTTAAAATTTCAAGGGCTTCTTCATGAACGCCAATGGGACGTCCGTACACGAAGTTTACGTGTGGATATTTTTCCTTAGCTTCATCTATAGCCGCCGGAATATGTATTTTTGAGTGGCCAGCTGGCAAGAGCATAATTGGAATTACAACTACATCTGTCGCTCCTTTTGCCACACATGTATCAATGCCTTGACTTACATTTGGGCGTTCAAATTCTAGAAAACACGTTTCTACTAAAATAGATGCGTCCCAATCATGCTTCATAGTCGAGATAAACTCGCGAATTTGATCGTTCCCTTCAGGATCCCTACTTCCATGACCGACAAATAAAACTGATTTCATATAATGCCCTCCCATTTTTAATCTCCACACGGAGCTGGTTCTACTTTTATTTTTGGTGTTATATCTTGATAGTCGAATCCATAAACATTCTTCACACGCTTAAAGAATTTATGAAACCGCTCATTTGGATGACCTTTTTCTTTATATTCATGGACAATGTTCTCCACTATTTCAACAATGTCATCGGGCGCTATGCCTTCCGCCACAATTTGACCTGAATGGGCGTTTCGTCCAACCGTTTTAGCCCCTAAAAATAAGTCAAACGCACCTTTTCTGTAGACAATGCCGATATCTTCTTGAACAGCACCATAACAGGCCATACCGCATCCATTAATACCAAGCTTCAATTCTTTTGGCATGTCCATTCCGCCGAGGCGCTTTTGTAATTCTTCCGTATGCGGGATGGCGTCGCTTTTTTCTCCATCACAAAAATCACACGCTTTAATTGCAAACACGTCTCCGACCGGAGATAGTAAAAAGGAAGCTGATTGGAGCTTTTTAATAATCACATCTGGCTGAGCCGTTGGAATTTGCAGTTTGATTTGATGGTCAGGCGTATACTCCATCGTACCTTTTTCACCAACAACTTCTGCTAGTGTTGTCATTTGAACGGGCGTAAACTTCTTATTTGCAAGCCCTGGACTAACTGCCACTTCGAAAATAGACTGTATTGGCTGATGTACGACCGCAGAAGTAGGTTCACCTAAAATTGCTTGAAGCGCTTCTTCTGCAAGGGCTCGTGAAGTTGCTGTTTCTTCTGGTTTGGTCTGAACTGCTTCAATAGCTGAAGCCGTTTGCTTTACAGTCTCTTCTTGATCAAGAGCCCATGGTTCCGCTTCTTTTCGAAGTCGCTGATGCGGTCTTAGCGGCTGCTCCGTTTGGTTGAGGGTATATTTTCGCTGATATCCGCGCGGTGTAATCATTAAATCGTCGTAAAAAAACGTAGATGAATTCCCGACAACAACGGTAGTCAGCATGCCAATTTCATGATTTAACATGTCTTTTAAGTTGGTCATTACGACTTCTTCACGGTCACGATAAGCGCTTTTCACAAGACCAACAGGCGTATCAGGAGAACGGTACTTTAATAGAATCCTTTGCGCTTCAACAATTTGTCTTGTTCGTCTTCCGCTTTTTGGGTTGTAAAAAGCCACTACGAAATCTGCTTGTGCAGCTGCTTCAATTCTTTTTTCGATTAGCTCCCAAGGCGTAAGGTGGTCACTTAAACTAATCGTACAAGCATCATGCATCACGGGCGCTCCAAGGAGAGATGCACATGAATTAATAGCCGAAATGCCAGGAATTACTTCCATCTCTACGCCCGTTTCTTTTTTCCAGCCTTTTTCAATCAACACTTCATACACAAGGCCTGCCATTCCATATACTCCTGCATCTCCGCTTGAAATGACAGCTACGGTTTTGCCCGCTTCAGCTTGCTTTACAGCTTCTTGTGCACGGCTTACTTCTTCGGTCATTCCCGTACTAATAATTTGCTGATTCGTTAACAGTCCTTGAATTAATTCCACATAGGTTTTGTAACCGATGATCATATCACTTTCTTGAATGGCTTCTCTTGCTCGCTGTGTAATATGTTCAAAGCTTCCCGGCCCAAATCCAATAACTAACAGTTTACCTTTCATGCTAGCTCCTCCTTTATGCGTTACTTTTTACTTTGTCAATTCCTTTTATGGAGTCACTCTTTTCCGGAGAAACAAAACCGTTTTGATCATATTCATAAATAAGCGATTCCTTTATACTGCAGCCTCCTGCTAAATGTTCTTCGACAATCCGGTGAGCCACGGTTTCAGTGACCTGCTTGTACCAATCTCCTGAAGGATACACAATAGCTACAGGAGCATCTTTGCATCGTCCGTTACAGCGTGTACGCGTTGTATGAACCGTTTCATCCAAATCCAGTTCCGTCACTTTATTTCGAATAGCTTGGGTGGCTTCTTCTCCACCTTTTCTCATACAGCTGCTTCCATTACAAATCAATACGTGATGTTTTGTTCCATTTAAGTTCCACGTCGTCACACTCATTCGCTCCTTTACTAAAAAAAGCGCCTCTATCAATGATAGAGGCGCAGAAAAATTCAAACTAAGTTTTTGCACTTCCACCTATATCCCGTAGGGTAAGCTTCGCATTAGAAAAAGGCTGGTTTCCTGACTTCGATTCATCACTTGATTGCGCCTTCCCGAATACAGTGGCATATGCAATCAGCTCATCTTCACAGTGGCGGGTACCGCGCTGGCTTCACACCAGACTTCCCATTTAACGCAATGTAAACATTGCGCACCTTTTTTGCACGATATGTAGTTTTGCGACATGAGAAAAACCCGCTTCGCTAATATGCGAGCGGGTAAAACGTCAGAATAAGAGTGTACACGAATGCCACTTTAAGCCAACGTTTCCCTTCCCGCTCCCCGGAGAAATAGAAACTTCACAATAAAGACAGGTCTCCTGACTTGTGTATCATTCTACTTGAGAACCTTCCCGTGATTTTTCCACAGTGGTTATACTCGTTCGTCCACACTTACAGTTGCGGGGACAGTACTGGTCTTTCACCAGTTTCCCTATTAAGCCTTCTTGGCATCTTTACTGTTGCTGTTTGATATATATGAACCTTTTAAACTATCAGAATAATAGAAGTAACTACCATATCATAGCGTACATTTTTTTTTATTTCAACTCTATTCTTTTCGGAAGATACAAGCATCTATAAAAAAACAAGAGCATAAGTCAGCTCTTGTTTTTTCATTATATAGCTACTAATGTTAAATGAGGATCATTATAATACACGACTTCTGAAAGAACTTTACAGCCATTTGTTTTGGCAAAAGCTTCTCTCGCCTGCTTTTCAGTTTCAAATTCAAACATTTTCATTTCTTTTCCAGCATATACCGTCAGTACCCACATGAAAAGATTCGCCTCCGATTATTGTAGTGATCGCTATATCCACATTATGCCGAAACCATTTCCTTTTGAAAACCCATTCTACAAAACTTGTCACAAGAAACTTTTAAAAATTTAAAAACATTTTAACTTTTGTAAATGAACAAAATGTACAAAAGGTTTAAGCAATATTATACCTCTTTAAAAAGGTGCTTTTTTAACCCACTGTTGCTTCACCAGTAAAAAAATATATAGTATTTATTAAAAAAAGAAGCCGGACAGCCGGCTTCTTTTTTAAGAAAGGAAAGTACAGACATCACAATCCCGTCCTGCTCTTTATTTCGCATAAAAATACACTAATTAAATATTCCTTTCTTAAAGCAGAACCATGTTCGACTGCACATAGTGATAAAGAAGCATATACGTATGGTTCAATGAATCTTGATGCGTTCTCTCAAACGCATGAGAAGAATCAATTCCTGGACCAATTAAGCCGTGTACGATGTCATGCCCGGCACGAATAGCAGCGGAAGCATCTGATCCGTAAAACGGATAAATATCTAATTTGTACTGAATATCATGCTGCTTACCTAGTTCCACCAAATGCTTTCTCAAACCGTAATGATATGGGCCGCTTGAATCTTTTACACAAATAGACACGGTGTATTCATCAGTAGATTGTCCATCTCCCATGGCACCCATATCAACCGCTAAGTATTCTACCGTTTGAGGCGTAATGTTCGAATTTCCTCCGTATCCAATTTCTTCATTATTTGAAATAAGAAAATGCGTAGTGTATGGCAGTTCGATCTGTTCTTCTTGAATTGTTTTCATGAGCTGAAGCAATAAAGCTACGCTTGCTTTATCATCGAGATGACGAGATTTAATAAAACCACTTTTTGTTATTTCTACACGAGGATCAAACGAAACAAAGTCGCCGACTTCAATTCCAAGGCTGCGAACATCTTCTGCGCTATGTACTTTTTCATCCAATCGAATTTCTATATTATCTTGATTTCGCTCAGCTTTCCCTGCATCTTTATACACATGAACAGATGTTTGATGCATAAGGATGGTTCCTGTAAATACTTCTCCTGCTGACGTTTCGATTTCACAATATTCTCCTTCAATGGAATTGTATCGGAACCCTCCAATCAGGTCGATTTTCAGACGTCCACTCGGTTTGATTTCTTTTACCATAGCACCTAATGTATCGACATGAGCCGTCAGCATGCGGTGATGATCCGTATCTTTACCAGGAATAGTAGCGACTAAGCCTCCTTTTCGATTGCGATACGTTTGAATATTTAGCTCTTTTACATAGTCTTCGACAAATGAAATCACCTTTTCTGTATTTCCAGAAGGACTGGGAATCGAAACAAGCTTTTTAATTAACTGAACAGTTTCCGTCATTATGACACTTCCTTTGTCTCTCATTTCTTTTATTTTACCATATGTTTCAAAAAAGATAACAGGCAGCTCCAAACAAAAAAGCCGGGCAGCTGCCCGGCTTTTTTGTTTTAAGCTATGTTTGATTTCTTTAATTCATTTGTATAATTTAATGATTTTTGCTTATCAAATTCGCCTTCAGACTTCGACATCACAATTGCAGCTAAAGCATTTCCTACTACGTTAACTGTGGTACGCATCATATCAAGGATGCGGTCAATTCCTGCAATAAATGCCATGCCTTCAAGAGGGAAGCCCATAGATTCAAGTGTAGCAAGTACAACTACAAACGATGCCCCTGGTACACCAGCCATTCCTTTTGAGGTTAACATTAGCACAAGAAGGAGCTGAATCTGATCCATAATGGAAAGGTCGATGCCGTACATTTGAGCAATAAACAGCGATGCCAGCGCCTGATAAATGGTTGAACCGTCTAAGTTAAACGTGTAGCCTGTTGGAATAACAAACGATGTAACCGATTTAGAACAACCGAAGTCTTCCATCTTTTTGATAAGAGATGGTAAAACGGCTTCTGAACTTGCCGTTGTAAAAGCAAGAAGCAGCTCGTCTTTTAACACTTTTATCAGCGTAAACATGCTTGTTCCAGCCATTTTAGCGATAATTCCAAGAACCACAAGCACAAAGAAAATCATGGTGAAGTAAACGGCGAACACTAATTTTCCTAATGGAATAAGTGATCCGACACCAAACTTTATAATATTAACACCAATAAGTGCAAATACACCTACTGGAGCAAATTTCATCACCAAATTAGTTACCCAAAACATTGCATCCAAGACGCCTTCAAAAAAGGCTAAAACAGGTTTTCCTCTCTCTCCAATCGAAGCTACGCCTACACCAAACAGTACGGAAAATAAAATGATTGGTAAAAGATCGCCTTCTGCTACCGATTGAAAGACGTTTGTCGGAACAATATGAAGAAGCTCTTGAGCAATCCCTGTACTTTCAGACGTTTTTGCCGTTGCCTCATATTGAGAAATATCGCTTTTTTCAATATGCCCCATATCAACCCCTGCACCAGGGTGGAATAAGTTCGCGGCAATAATCCCCACTACAATAGCAATGGTTGTAACAATTTCAAAATAAAGAATTGTTTTTCCGCCAAGCTTACCTAATTTTTTGATATCGCCTACTCCTGCGACCGCTACGATTAATGCTGAAATCACAATCGGTACGACAATCATCTTAATTAAATGAATAAATATGTCTCCAACCGGCTGTAAAATAGAAATGGCTGTATCGCTTCCATAAAAAATAGCACCTACAGCTACGCCTAAAATCAGTCCAATTAGAATCTGAGTTGCTAGACCTAACCTTTTCACTTTCTTGCTCCTTTCGCACAGTTGACTTTCATCCATCGAGCATATGCGGTTCCGCGAACCGTGTATAAATATACATCCTTACAGCACCTTATGTAAACAGTTCTTTACTAAAAGGATATAAGGCCGCACATGCGAATTTTTAAAAGCCACGGTTCTGTTTTATCATATCAAATAATTGTTGTATATTGAGATTTTTTTGCTAAGTATTTTTCTATTTTTGCTATTTCAGCGAATAAATTAAAAAAATAAAATTTTATATTGAAATATGCATTTTAGGTTAGTATAATACGATACATGTTTATTTTTATTATTCGAATATAAAATTCTGAAAATTTTAATTATTCAACACGATAATAAAAAGCATTTATAATTTTGGAGGTTTTAACGTGTCAAACAAAGTTCCTTTTTCATTTATAGTGGTTATTGGCTTTATGCTTTTTGCCCTATTCTTCGGCGCAGGTAATTTAATCTTCCCTGCAATGTTAGGTCAGTCTGCTGGAAGCAATATTTGGTCAGCAAACGCTGGATTTTTAGTAACGGGTGTAGGTCTGCCTCTTCTAGGCGTTCTCGCATTTGGTTTTTCCGGAAAAGAGGATCTGCAGTCTTTAGCTAGTCGCGTACACCCAGCTTTCGGTATTATCTTTACTACGATTTTATACTTGGCAATCGGACCGCTTTTTGCGATGCCAAGAACGGGAAGCGTTTCGTTCGAAATTGGCGTTAAGCCTTTTTTATCAGAAAATCCAGGACACCTTCCCCTTATCATTTTCACGGTAATTTTCTTTACTATTACCTGCTTTTTTTCGCTAAACCCTGCGAAAATTGTCGATTTAGTAGGAAAAGTTTTAACACCTATTAAATTAACGTTTATTGGAATATTAGTAGTTGTAGCCGTTGTGAACCCAATTGGAAAATTTGAAGCACCAAGCGAAGCTTATACAACACACTCATTTTTTAAAGGCTTCCAAGAAGGCTACTTAACAATGGATACACTAGCATCATTTGTTTTTGGAATTATTATTATTAATGCAATTAAAGAAAAAGGAGCAAAAACCAACCGACAAATCATCACAATTTGTGCAAAAGCTACGGCTATCGCTGCCGTTATTTTAGCTCTTATTTATAGTGCATTGTCCTATATGGGTGCTTCAAGCGTATCAGAGCTTGGACGTCTTGATAACGGAGGTACGGTTTTGGCTGAAGTATCAAATTACTACTTTGGCTCTTACGGAGGAATTCTTTTAGGTCTGATGATTACCGTTGCTTGTTTAACAACAAGTGTAGGCCTTGTAACGTCTTGTTCATCTTTCTTCCATAAGCTGTTTCCAAGGGTTTCTTATAAGTTGATTGCTGTCATTTTATCAGCATTCAGCGCCGTTGTAGCAAACTTTGGTTTAACGGAATTAATCGCTATTTCGGTTCCAGTCTTAACAGCTATTTATCCGTTAGCTATTGTGTTAATTGCTTTAACATTCTTACATCCTTTATTTAAAGGACGTTCTGAAGTTTACCAAGTAAGCCTTCTGTTCACGTTTATCGTTAGTTTATTTGATGGCTTAAATGCTGCTGGATTCAAAATTGCGGCAGTAAACGATCTGTTTACATCGATTCTACCTATGTATGGAGTGGGTCTCGGCTGGGTAGTTCCTGCTATTGTAGGAGGATTAATCGGTCTTGGCATTACCTTCCTTCGCACAAATGATAATACAAACAGAAACACTTCAAGAAAATTGATTAAATAAAAAGAGGATGCGAGTGCATCCTCTTTTTATTATGGAGTCTTATGAGTAAGGAGTTTTTTTCTCCATTAACTTCACTTCTTCTTTTAACACATGTTTTTCGTATAGATATTTATCCGTTCGTTGAAAATGATATTTATCAGCTTTTTCTTTCAGATGTGGTCAAAAGCACTCGACGATCAGAAGCATCTGACACACCAAACGTTTCATTTTGATAAGTAGCATACGGAGCTATAAAAAACACTTCTTCAACAGCATCACGAGGAACTTCTTTTGTAAAAGTCGTGTCATTGTATGGAATGAATCCATTTGCTACATCGCCTTCATCATAGCTAATTAGCTTTACACACCCGTTTTCCGTTTCATAACATTCGTAATCTCGTTCATTATATGCTGCATACAAACCTTTTCGAATCACAAAAAACCAGTCCTTTACATTGGGTTAGCAACCGCTGGTACAAATCGTTTTTCTTCTGCCACATAGGTAGCTACAAGTACTTCTTCCCCATTTACCACTTGATATAGTTCCGCTCCGTTTGATAGTGGATAATAGTTATCAAATTTGAACTCTGGAACGGTTTCCCCGTTTCGAGATCCCGTAAACCCATTAAGCGTACATGGAGGTCCGTAATTATTACTAATTAATCCCTTTTAGTAGGTCTCAAAAATAAAACACGCCATCCAAAATAGATGGCGTGTGAAGTATAGTAAGTAATTAAGAAATTTGTTTAAGTTCTGATGAGAGTTTTAAAAACTCTTCTTTATTTTTCATCAATAGCGTGCGGTCGATTTCTTCTTTTAGCTGTGCTTTACGAAATTCTGCAATCGCCTTATCTAAAATCATCTCAGCGAATAATGCATCAAGCACCTTTCCGTTGGATTTTTGCGGTGAATTAAGTAAATTCTTTTTCATAAGAAATCAACTCCTTGGCTTTTTTATAATATAACACAAATATTCTGACTTTTCAATCATTTAAACCAAGTATTTTACATCTATTTTTTTCCACATAAAAAGGCCGCCCTTTTGTTATAAAGCGCGGCCTTTTATTACGAATCTGCGGCTTTTTCTTTTACTTCCGCATAGTAGTTTTCATATTCAATAAATTCAGGAGCTTGATGAGCTGCCATGATACCGTGGTAGCTGATATCTAAGCCTACTTCTTCTTCTTCTTCCGTAGATCGAAGCGGAACCACCAAAGAAATAACCTTTAACCCTATCCACGTCGTAACAAATCCCCAAGCGCATAGAGCGATTAACCCAAGAAGTTGAACGCCAAGTAACGTCCAGCCTCCTCCTGTAAACACACCGCCGTCTGTAGAAAACAAGCCCACAGCCAACGTGCCCCATATTCCCGAAGCAGCGTGTACAGGAAAAGCTCCTACAGGATCGTCGATTTGACGTGCTTCGAGCCAGTTTGTAGCTGCCATCATTAATAAGCCAGATACAGCTCCAATAAAAATAGCAGATGGTGTGTTAACAAAAGCGCACCCCGCCGTAATGCCAACCAGTCCGGCAAGCGATCCATTTATTACAGAAGGTGCATCTGAACGGTTGTAGCGAAATAAAGTATAAAATAAAGTAGCTGCTCCGCCTGCTGCTGCTGATAACATTGTGACAATAGCAATGTGACCAATTCTAACGTCAGTGGCACTTAGCGTACTTCCTGCATTAAACCCGAACCATCCAAACCATAATAAAAAAGCACCCACTGATGCAAGCGGCAAATTGCTTGGAAGAGAAACAGAACTAATTCCATTTTTCGTGAACTTCCCTTTTCTCGGTCCAATCATGATTGCAGCTGCTAAAGCTGAAAAACCGCCAAGAGCATGGATCACTGCCGAACCGGCAAAATCAAGCATCCCTAGCTTACTAATCCATCCGCCTCCCCAAATCCAGTGTCCGGCTATAGGATAAATAAATGTAGTCATTAAAATCGCATATAAAAGATATGCGCGGAAATTAATTCGTTCTGCCACCGCTCCAGAAACGATAGAAATGACCGCAATAACAAACGCACATTGAAACAGCCAAAACGTTTCAAGCCCAATTGGAATGTCAAGGTGCGATAAATTACCTGAGAGCGCAAAACCGCTTTTACCGACGATTCCACCTAAATCATCGCCGTACATTAATCCAAACCCAATTAAATAGAAACAAAGCGTTCCTATTGTAATATCAGCGAATACTTTCATAATAATATTCACGCTATTCTTATAGCGGACAAAACCTGCCTCTAGCAAGGCAAAGCCGCCTTCCATTAACAAAATCATCGCTGCTGTTAATACAACCCACGTTGTATTTATACCTAAACTTAGTTCATTAACACTCATATCCCAACGCCTCCACTGCTTTTTAATCGTTTTATTTCTTGTACAATAGCAGGCGAAAGCGTAATTTCACTTGTTTCTTCATTTTCTGCTTTT
This sequence comes from Priestia sp. Y58, assembly GCF_029522095.1. Taxonomy (NCBI): domain Bacteria; kingdom Bacillati; phylum Bacillota; class Bacilli; order Caryophanales; family Bacillaceae; genus Priestia; species Priestia sp. Y58. Next base: position 103,199 of record NZ_JAKWFL010000007.1, on the reverse strand, counting down.
ATTAATTCAAGAACTTCATGAAGTTCTCGCATTTGTGCTTTAAGGTGATCAATTTTTTTAAAGCGTTCCTTTACGTATACCATATACTCGACCGCTTGATGCTGACTTAAAGGACGTCCGGTAAAAAATTTACGAAACGGTGATAGTGATTGATACCAAGCTTCTTCAGCACGTTTCTTCTCTTCGTATTTACTAATTTTCGTTTTTATATCTTCTATTTCTTGTGCTTTAGCTTCTTTTAACTTCATTATAAATTCAATTAATTTTAATTGAGGCAATGTAATGACCACATTATGATAAAGTTCATCCACTATAACCATGTTATATCTCCTTACATAAGATGTTATATTCTGATTATATGTAGAACAACATAGTAAGTCAATGTAATTTTTTGAAAACTCTTTAAATAGTAAATGCGCCCTATCTTTTTAATACTTATAGAATATTAAGTTCGTATGTGTTGAAATATGACGTTATTTGTTTTATCGTAGGAAGAGGAATCATGTTAGTTCCCTATTTTAATTTTATTTACCTAGGCAATTATTCGCTTTATTTTTTATAAACTTTTATTAAACAAAGGGTTACGAGGTTCTTCACTTATTTTTTCAACGAAATGAGTTGATTTTATCTCGTATTAAAATTAAAATAGAATTATGTGCAAGATTTCACAACTTCACAATGTAGTTTGAAAGTCTAGCAGATAACTAGGAACTACATATGCAACAGTATCCAGCAAAGGAGGACTTTTCATGTCTCAATCAACTATTCAAAAATCAGCTGCAGAGGAAAATGCTGCTGTACAAACAGAAGCGGCAGTTAACAAAGGTCAAGCGGATGTGTTAGATCAATTGTTAAAGCCTGAAGTACAAGAAGCTCTTACTGTTCTTGTAGATAATTTACCAAAATTATCTGAAATGGTAACGGTGCTTACAAAAACTTACGACGTTGCGCAATCATTATTAACTGACGACGTATTAAAAGAAGATCTACTTGGTGGAGTAAAAGAATTTATCGAGCCAGTAGAAGGAACAGTAAAAGGTCTTGCAGCTACTGCAATCGAAGCAAACGATCGTGCAGAAGCAAATGCTTCTAATTCAATCGGTTTATTCGGTTTATTACGCATGCTTAAAGATCCACAAGCTCAAAAACTATTCCGCTTTGCACAAGCGTATTTAGACATTACAAACGAAAAACAAAAATAATTTTCATTAAAAAGTGTGGACGGAGGATCGACTATGTCAAAACATATTTTAATTTTAGGCGGCGGTTACGGTGGTTTATTAACTGCAATGACAGCTCGCCAACACCTAAGTGCGGATGAAGCAAAAATTACAGTAGTGAACCGTTTTGCTACTCACCAAATCATTACAGAATTACACCGTCTAGCTGTAGGCGGCGTTTCTGAACAAGCGGTAGCTTTACCACTTGATAAATTACTTAAAAACTACAACGTTGATTTAAAAATTGCAACGGTAAAAGAAATCTCACCAGATCAACGTGAAGTATCTCTTGAAGATGGTACAAAATTAAGCTACGACTACCTTGTTACAGCTTTAGGTAGTGAAACTGCTTACTTCGGTATCCCTGGTTTAGAAGAGCACAGCTTCGTTCTTAAATCAGTAAATGATGCAAACCGTTTACGTGCGCACGTAGAAGCTTGTATCGCTGAATACAGCAAAACAAAAAATAAAGCTGACGGTACAATCGTAGTTGGCGGTGGCGGATTAACAGGTATCGAACTTGTTGGTGAATACGCTGACTTAATGCCAAGCCTATGTCTAAAACACGGTGTTGATCCAAAAGAAATTTCTCTATACTGTGTAGAAGCAGCTCCTACAGTTCTTCCAGGCTTCCCTGCTGAATTAGTAGAGCGCGCTCAATCAAGCTTAACAAAACGTGGCGTTACATTTGTTACTGGTACACCTGTAACAAAAATGGATGCTACAACTGTTGAACTTAAAGACGGCAGCAAAATTGAAACAAAAACAATGGTATGGACTGGCGGAGTTCAAGGTAACTCTGTAGTTGCTAACTCAGGTATCGAAGTAAACCGCGGTCGTGCACTTGTAAATGAATTCTTACAATCTACATCTCATAAAGATGTATTCCTTGCTGGTGACTCAGCGGTTGTAATGGGTCCAGAAGGTCGCCCTTACCCACCTACTGCTCAATTAGCTTGGCAAATGGGTGAAGTTGTAGGCGTGAACTTAGCAGTAGCTATTCGCGGCGGAGCAATGGAATCATTCGTTCCTGTCTTCTCTGGTACACTAGGAAGTCTTGGACGCAAAGATGCAATTGGTACAATCGGCGGAAACAAAACGCAATTAAAAGGTTTACCAGCATCACTTATGAAAGAAGCAAGTAACGTTCGTTACTTATCTCATATTAAAGGATTATTTGCATTAGCTTATTAATCCGTCTTAAAACGAAAGAGGAATTCTCCTCTTTCGTTTTTTTATTTACATAAGCCAAGAAATAAGAAGCGGCAGCGTAATCAACGACAAAATAGCACTAATGACAAAAGCAGATGCGGTTTCGTTTTCCAAACTTTCAAACCGCAAAGCAATCATCGCAGCTACAGCAGACCCAGGAAAAGCTACCAGTAAAATAGCTTTTGTCACTTCATCTGAAGACAATCCTATCCATACTGCAATTCCGAGCATAACGATGGGTTGAACCGCTACTTTTAAGACAGCGATCCCAAGCGCGCCTTTACTGAAGTTAATTTTTCCAATTCCAATCGTTACTCCTACCGCAAACAAAGCTGCTCCCGATGTGATACTTCCGATTTGATCAAGCATATCCTGTAAAAGTTTAGGTGACTGAAAGCCGCAAAGCGTTAAAATCACTCCAATTAACGGTACACATGCCAAAGGCTCAGATAGACCATGCAAAATAGAATGAACTGTTACTTTGAATAAACTTGTTTTCTCTTCCCCTTCTTTTCGCCCCCGTTGTCCAACGGTTCCTAAAATCGTTGCCAGCGGATCTAAAATCGCGTTTACCACTATTCCTGTTATAGCAATTGGAATCGCTACGGCGCCTGCACCAAACAATCCTCCGAGTACTGGAATGCCCATAAAAGCAAACGTTGGCTGAGCTGAGTTTAGGGCAAACATAGAAGAAGAAGTTAACGTATGCTTCCCTGCATACTTCACGACGAGCAATATAATGAGGTAAAACCCGACGATTCCTAAAATCAGCGCTACTAAAAACGGCCATTCGTCTATGAGTGTTTTTCTTGGCGTTGTCGTTACACCTACAAATAGGTGTGCAGGAAGCGCAAACTTCGTTACTAATGTGTTGAGCCCCTTAGACGTTTGCTTATCAAATTTTTTAAAGTGCCCTGCTAAATAACCAAGCAAAATGACAAAAAAGATAGGCGCGAGAATGAGAAAAATTTGACCTATGCTCATTTATCATTCACCTCATTCATTTTTTGCCTTAACCGGTCTATAAACAGGCTGCCATACCGCTGCTTCTACAAGTTTAGTTACATTTTGTTCGATAACAGTTGCTACGTTATCTTTTACAGCAGCATCGGCAACTGCTACAGCAACCGCCTTTGATACTTTTTGAAGATCTTTAATGTTGGGAAGAAGCGTATCTCCTTTTGTATCTGTTTCTGCTATACGCGCTACTGCATTGGCTGCTTCTGCAAACATAGATTCAGTAAACTTTTGAGCGCAAACCACAATTGTACCTAAACCAAGACCCGGAAACACAAACGCATTATTAGCCTGTCCAATTTCATAAGTGTGCCCGTTATATTCAACGGGTTCAAATGGACTCCCCGTTGCAATAAGGGCTTTTCCTTCCGTCCATTTTATAATATTTTCCGGAACAGCTTCAGCAAGTTTAGTTGGGTTTGAAAGAGGCATAATCACCGGGCGCTCTACATGTTTTGCCATTTCTTTAATAATTTCTTCGGTAAAAGCATCCGTGACGCCTGACGTTCCAATTAAAATCGTTGGCTTCACTTGCTTGACAAGCTCTAACAGTGAAATTTTATTTTCATCGTCTTTTTCCCATTCTTTAATCTCTTCATTTTGGCGAACATACGGCTGTTGAAAAGGAGCTAAATCTTCCATATCTTCGGTTAACAGACCTCTGTAATCATATGCCCAAAAACGATCATACGCTTCTTCTTCAGATAGCCCTTCAAGCATCATCGCACTATGAATACGATCAGCATTCCCAATTCCAGCAGATCCCGGTCCAAATACAACAACCCTCTGATCTTTTAGGGGCGTTCCTGTAATACGCACCGCTGTTAAAACGGCTGCAAGAGTAATTACTCCCGTTCCTTGAATATCATCATTAAACGTTAAAATTTTATCGCCGTATTCTTTCATAATGTGACGCGCGTTAATATTCCCAAGATCCTCCCAATGAAGAAGCGCTTTAGGAAACTTGGCCGTTATTTCTTTTACAAATTGAGCGATAAAACGATTATAGTCTTCTCCTTTTACTCGTTCATGACGATTTCCTAAATACAAAGGATCTTCAAGAAGCTTTTTGTTATTGGTCCCCATGTCAAGAACAACAGGCAGTACGCGGCTTGGGTCAATTCCTGCTGCAGCTGTGTAGACCGCTAACTTTCCAACTGCAATATTTATCCCTCCTACACCCCAGTCCCCGATGCCGAGAATACTTTCTGAATCCGTTACAACAAGCAAATCAATATCTTCGCCGTCGAGTCCTAAGTTTTCAATCGCATCACTTAATCGATCCGCTTCATTTACGGATAAATATAGTCCGTCAGGTCGATGGTATTCATGGCTGTATTCTTGGATGGATTGACCTACAGTAGGCGTGTAAATAATGGGAAGCATTTCACTTAAATGATCGGTTAATAAACGATAAAATAAGACAACGTTCCGGTTATGCAGATCATTCAACGAATTATTTTTTTGAAGATCATTCGGTGCTTTTTTGAACTGCTCATATGCTCTTTTTGCCTGTTCTTCTAACGTTAAAACCGTTGGAGGAAGAAGTCCCTGCAGATGAAGGTTTTCTCTTTCTTCTTCAGTAAAAGCGGAACCTTTATTTAAATAAGAAGTGGATAAAACTGATTTTCCTTTTAATGAAGTTGAAATTGACCCATCTTTTTCTACTTTATATGCTCTCATGTTTTTTTACCTCTTTTCCTAAACAATTAGATAGGGTTAGGTTCAGCAAAGAGATATATTTTTAACCATTTATTTTTAATGAAAACAAAAAAGAGATTGAGCCATAACTACATCAATCCAGTCTAAAGACGAACAAGCCGGATAAATGAAACCTGTGTTCAACCTAACAATAAAAAAATCCGAACGATTCATCGTTCGGATCTTCCTTACACGAAAATACGTTTTTCCCCGCCTCGTTTTTTATACCATGCTATAGTCTTCCTGCTCACTTTCTGAGTAATTAGGTGGCTGTATATGTGAAGGCACAAGACATTCATAGCTTTCCCCTTCTAGCCTATCCTCCAGCTCTTGTTTGGCTTGATTAATCAGCTCTTGATTTTCTATCATTTCAATCGCCGTAGCCGCGATGGCTTTTCCAGCCAATAACATCGCATCGTGGGCATACTCCGTTTTCCCTTGAGCAACAGCTTGCCATGTATGAAACGGCGTAGCATAAGCCCACGTTGCGGTCACGCACTGTGCAGTTGGAACATTCCAGCTAACGTCTGCGACATCAGTTGATCCTGTCATGAAGGAAACATTTTTAGACATAGGAGCAATTTGGTTGAAGACTGGATGATCCGCTAAAGCTCTGTCTAGCAGTGAACCCACTTGTTTTTTTGCTGCTTCTTTATCTTCAGCGGATGTAGACTCGTAAATAGCTTTGGCAAAAGCTATTTCTTCATGTTTCACTTCAGCCAAATTTATCTGCATCATTTGCTTATGCATCAGTTGCTCCATTGTTTGATTTGGAATTAGATTAGCGCAGGCTCCTTGAATTTCCTGTTCCATTTGTGTTTCAGTCATTAAAGCCGCTCCCTTTGCAATTTTCACAACCCGTTCATAAAGTTCTTTTACTTGAGATGGCTTCGGAGCACGAATTAAGTACATCACTTCCGATTCTGCTTGAACAACATTAGGAGAGATGCCTCCGCTGTTTGTAATGGCATAGTGTACGCGTGCTTCATCTATCATATGTTCACGCATATAATTTACACCAATATTCATCAACTCTACAGCGTCTAAAGCGCTTCTGCCAAGATGAGGACTAGCAGCTGCATGACTGCTTCTTCCTTTAAATTTAAAAGTTGCTTGCATAACCGCATTCGATGACGTATGCATGACACCATTAACGGTAGCGGGATGCCATGAAAACGCGAAGTCTACATCTTGAAAAAATCCTTCTCGTACCATATATGTCTTTCCGTAACCACTTTCTTCGGCTGGACATCCATAGTATCGAACGGTCCCCGGGACATTTTTTTCTTTTAAATATTCTTTGACAGCAAGCGCAGCTGCTAGTGAGCCTGCGCCAAGTAAATTATGTCCACATCCATGGCCATTTCCATTTTTTTTGACTGGATCTGCTACTGCGCACTTATCTTTTTGACTCAGCCCGGTAAGCGCATCGTATTCACCGAGAATAGCGATGATCGGATAACCGTTCCCGTAACTTCCAATAAAACCTGTTTCAAGGTTAGCAATATGTGTACGAAGCGTAAACTCTTCTTTTTCTAACATGTCGCAAATCAGCTGTGCCGACTTATACTCTTCAAACCTCGTTTCTGCATATTCCCATATTTGATCACTGATTTGAGTTAGCTCGTTTCGCTTTTTTTCAATAAGTTGTTCGACTTCTTTAATAATATCCATGAGACACTCTCCTTTTTCTTCATTATTTAACAGCATTTTGTGCGTCCACTACCACTTTTGCAGGTCGAATCGAAAACAACGAAATAGCACAGACAAGAGCGCAAATAATTAATAAAGCAAATGCTGCATTATACGAACCGCCAAACGATTGTACTAAAAAGCCAATGAGCATCGGTGTTAATACGCCGGCTGCTTGAGCTCCTGTATTGATAAAACCATTTGCTGAACCGACCACTGATTCAGGCAGCATTTTTAAAGGAGCTGAAGCGATTAAAATCACATTAAACGAAAACAGCAAGGTGACTGCACTTTGAAAAACGATAAACATGCCTACGCTAGGTGAAATGGCCATGAAGCAAAGAAAAATACCCATCAGTAAACCAAACACCGCCGCTATCGTCTTGTCTTTTCCATCTGGAAGCTTGTCTAAAACAAAGCCGCTAACAAACATTCCTATAATGCCTACAAATGCTGGGATAGCGGAAAGAAAACCGATGTTCGTTAAATTCAAATGTCTTACTTCGGCTAAATATGTAGGCATCCACGACATGAGCCCCCAGTTAATGGCGTAGATACTGAAGTATGCAATAAATAAATTCCAAATCATCGGAGTTTTGATAATTTCTTTTAATGTCATCTGCTTAGCAGGAATAGCAGAAGCCTCTCTTTCTTCCCCCTGCTGCTTTTCTTTTAGTAAAAAAACAAACAGAACCGTAATAGCAAGCCCTATGGCCCCTATGATATAAAAAATGCTTCTCCAGCTTATCGTTTGCATCAGCTGAGTCGCTAGAATCGGGGTAATCACGCCCATGATGGTACCTGACGATAACAAAAAGGACATGGCTCTACTGCGTTCTTGCTGAGGAAACCACCCTGCGATTCCTTTTGATGCAGATGGAAAATAACTCCCTTCCCCTAAACCAAATAAAAAGCGAATGATAATAATAGAAGCAAAAGACCAGGCCATTCCGGTAAAAACCGTAAACAAAGACCATAAAAGCACGGCGATTGTAATGACTTTTTTAAATCCAAAGCGGTCTGCTAGCCACCCCCCAGGTATTTGCATCAGTGCGTATCCTGCAAAAAAGCTGCTTAAGATGATGCCTGTAGAAGAAGCATTCAGATGTAGATCTTTCGAAATATCTAAAATAGCGTAATTAATAATAAAACGATCTAAGTTTCCAAGCGACCAGCCTAAAAATAATAAAAATAAAATGACGTATTTCCAGTTCGACCTTGCTAGCATAAATGCACTCATCTCCTTTTTATTCCATTTAATGTAATGTTTTGTAACAAATCAATTTGTTATATAAATATTAAAAAATTCTGACTATTTTTTCAATGTGTATTTCTATATAATAAGAACTATAACTATGTATTTTTTTACATTAAGTAGTCTATAAGGGGTTGTTAACATGAGTGATTTATTAGCTAATATGAAAGGTTATCTTACATCTATTATCAAAAATAGTCCTTATCAGATTTGGACAAGTATTGATTCTGCAAATTTTAACGTGATTTTTTCCAGTTCTTCATGTTCATCCCTGACTTACACTCCTCCCACTAGCCTACATAACGGCAGTGATTCCTTTCAAAAGCATATGGCATATGAAGAGTTCGAGGAAATTTACTTATCCTTTCCAAATCGCTATGCGTTTGTTGTTCGCATATTTGCTAAGCATGACTGGACACCCCCACAAATAAAACAGCTATCAGCTAACTTTTCTCCTTATGTGCTGCAAAAAAAGCTAGAGCGGCATGAGCACATTTTAAACGTGCTTATGAAAAGCATTAAGGAAATCTCACTTTTACAAGACTCAGATTATCTATTAACAAGAATTCTGGAAAATGCTCTTTCTGTTATTTCTGTTGCGGATATGGGCGTGCTGTGGATGTTTGATTCTTCCACTCAATTTCTTTTGCCTCGCGCCTGGTCAGGGGGTCCAAACAGTGAAATTCAAAACATGAAAATGAAAGTTGGGGAAGGAATTATCGGAAAGACATTTAAGCATAATAAAAGCTATATGTATACGAACTTAGAGGATATATTACGCGATTCTTCTACTATGACTGACGATAATATTCATTATCTTAATCAGTCCTATACGTTTACAAACATTCAATCTATCATTTCTGTCCCAATTTGTATGGAAGAACAAACGGTATGCGTACTCATTATTTATCAAAACGGCACAACCCCTCTTTTAAATGAAGAGGATAAAGAATTGTTAGAAAGCTTTTCCGATCAAGTATCGATTGCTCTCTTAAACTCAGCGCTTTTTGAAGATGTAAAAAAACAAAATGAACTTTTAATACGCCGCGATCAAATTCATCGCACCTTCATGAATGTTTCACTTCAAAGTAAAGGAATTGAACCAATACTTACCGAATTGCGCCGAATGGTTACATCTCCTGTCACCATTGTAGATTTTGTTGATAATAAGACCTATGGCTTCTTGAAATTCTTTGATATAGACACAAAAACAGCTGAATTTCACACACATTTTCTTTCACATACAAAGCCTTGTTTTTATACTATTGAGGCAAACAATGAGGCAAACAGTGTTTATATTCACCCCATACACGGCATTGACACGCTCTTAGGGTTACTTATTATGCAGGCAAATCAAGGAGATCTTTCCTCTCTAGATCAAGTGGCACTCGAACAAAGCAGCTCTGTTATTGCATTAGAAATGCTGAAAAAACAAACGTTAGTTGATTTATTTTACAAGCGAACACATGAATTATTTAGTGAATACTTATCGTGTTATGACACCACTTTGCTGTATCAAAAAGCAGCTGAGCTAAACATTGATACAAAAAAGCATATTCTAGTCGCTCTCATTACCATTCGTTCACAAGCGGACCTGCAGCTCTTAAACTTACACCTTCATCGCCTTGTATCTGACATCAAATCGGTTTTCAGCTCAAAAGCACCGGTCGTATACGGATTCGACACCAAAGTAACCATTGTATTTACGCTTGACCCTTATGAAAAACATCATGCTATTATCAAACAATTAGAAGATTTACTCTCAAAATGGCGTTACTACAATGAATGTCATGTAAAAACAGGGATTGGAAGTCGGTATTCTCATTTTACTCAAATAGGAAAAAGTTATAGTGAAGCTGAAAAAGCTATCTCTTACCTTCTGTCTCAGCAGCAAGATGGATGCATGTTGTATGAGGAAATAGGAATTAACCGGCTATTTATTAATCAATCGAAAGAAGAAGTAAAAACCTTTATTGATGAAGTATTTCTCCCTCTTAAGAACAATCATTTAAACGACGAACCTTTAGAGCAAACGCTAGAAGCGTATTTCGATAATAACCGCTCTGCTTCACTTACAGCTAAGCAGCTTCATATTCATGTTAATACACTCTATCAGCGCTTAAAGAAAATAGAAGACAAAATGAACATATCATTTACAAATAGTGAGCACCTATTAAAAGTTCAGCTAGCGTGCTATTTGAAAAAATTTCACTACAGCTAAAAAAACCGATTCTTATTTTTAAGAATCGGTTTTTTCAGTAGAAAGAACAGCTTCAATTGATTGCTTCCAGCGGCTTAGTACCTGTTTGGAATCATGAAGCTGAAATTGAATTCCTGATGTTAGAACGGCATATTTTGCGTAATCTTCTTTAACAGCGGCTACTTCTCCCGTAAATAGCTCATAGCCTGATGACACAGGAGCTTCTTTTTTCAGCGAAAATTTAATGTAATAAGCTTTTCCTTCAACAACTAATGTAACGGTTGCCTTATGATTCTGTATCATGTTTGTTGAAGATGTTGTATCTTTCCATACTAACAGCTTGACGCGTGAAGAGCTAATAGCTACCAGCTCTCCTGCGCTAATCATTGCTACATGAGGAAAGCCCTCGGATGTCACTGTAGATAGCAACATCGCATCATGCTGCTTCCTTTCTAGATCTTTTCCATTTAAAAATACGCGCACGGCTTTTGGCAGCTCTGCTTTATTCATTTTACTTACCACCTTTGCTGATTAAGATCGCGGTGGCACAGGAGGCACGTGCGTTGCCAGCGGTACGTCTTTTGGATTGACTTTAAATGGTCGAGGGTATTTTTCAGGATTGGTGATGGTCTCAGGTTCAGAAGAACGCCAGGTAAACAAACACACGTTGCATAAATAAATTTCCCAGGCTCCTTCAACTGGTGATTTAGATACTACGTTTGCTTGTTTGGTTTCACATCTTGGACAAGTATGCATGTCGATTCCTCCTTGTTTATTTTTGCATCATATTCGTTAAGATTTTTTCCCATTTTTCAGTTTCAAGTGGTGTATCTAAAGGCTGAGAATAGTGGCCTCTTGTTTCCGGTGCAACTGGTGTTGTAGCATCCAAAATCATTTTATCTGTAATACCAGCCGGCTCAGATCCTGGATCAAGTGGCAGAACTGAAAGATTAGGCACTGTTATGACATCATGTTTTGGGTGCATTTTTGTCGATAGCGCCCACATGACTTGCGGTAAATTAAACGGATCCACATCTTCGTCTACTAAAATAACTAGCTTGCAATATCCTAATCCATGCGGCGTAGTCAATGCCCTCATACCAACCGCCTTAGCAAATCCTCCGTATCGGCTTTTCGTTGAAATGATAGCAACGAGACCATGAGTATACATCGCATTCACCGCTTCAATCTCTTCAGGATATGCTTCTTTTAGCTGCTGATATAAAGGAACGCTTGTATTGATTCCAATTAAATAATCTGTTTCTGTCCAAGGCATACCGATATATAGACTTTCAAAAATAGGATCTTTGCGATGGTATACGCGATTGATTTTGATAACAGGCATGCTTCTGCCACCGGAGTAATGACCTGTAAATTCACCAAAAGGACCCTCATACTCACGTTCACCAGCTAAGATTTCTCCCTCTAAAATTACTTCTGCTCCCCAAGGTACATCTAAATCAGAAAGCTGAGACTTCACAATTCTGTATGGCTCACCTTGAATAGCTCCTGCCATTTCATACTCTGATTGATCGTAATGAAGCGGCGTAGCGGCTGCTGTGACAATCGCAGGTTCACATCCTAAAGCAATTGATACAGGGAGGTTTTCACCTTTTTCTTCGGCTTGTTTTAAGTGAATGGCAATATCATGCTGTGGCACAGGTTGAATGCCTAGACGGTCTTTCCCTTTAACCTGCATACGATATATACCTACGTTTTGCTTGCCAAAGTTCTCCTTATCATGCTGATCACGAGAAATGACGCACGCTTTATCTAGATAATAGCCGCCGTCTCCTTGATTTAAGCGAAACAATGGCAAAAGGTCGAATAAGTTGATATCATCTTTAATTTCACACTCATGAAATGGCGCTGTTTCTTCTCTTTTTACTTTGACAGGAAATTTTTCATATCTCCGAGCAAATTCAAAGAACTGTTCTTTTACAGGAGTTGATTTAGGCAGTCCCATCATTAACGCGTGATTTGACCAGGAACCCATTACGTTTAGGGCTACCTTTGCATTGTTGTACCCATAAATATTGGTAAATAATAATCCCGGCGTTTGGTCTCCTAAATTACTGATAGCTTGACCTGCTGAACCTAAATCTGGATCAGGCTGCACTTCATCTGTAATCGTCAGTAGCTGCCCTTCTTTATGTAGCGTATTAAGGAAATCTCTAAAGTCTTTATAAGCCATGTTTATTTTCCTCCTTGTGATAAATGTTTAATTCCATTCCATCTTTTTGCCTCAGGAAGCTCAATTCCTAATTGATCTAACGTTCGAACAGCAATATGAGTGACAATATCATCAATTGTCTCAGGTTTGTTATAAAATGCCGGCATAGGAGGCACAAGGATAGCGCCCATTTTTGAAAGATCCAGCATGTTTTCTAAATGAATCGTATTCAAAGGCGTTTCTCGAGGAAGTAGCACCAGTGGCTTTCTTTCTTTTAACATCACATCTGCTGTTCTCGCTATTAAGTTATCTGCTAGTCCCATTCGAATAGATGCTAATGTTTTCATGCTGCAAGGACTTACAATCATTCCGTCTATACGGAATGAACCGCTCGAAATTTTTGCTGCTTGGTCTTGATATGAATAACAATAATCTGCTAGCGCTTCTACTTGCTGAACGCTATAAGGTGTTTCCAGCTTAATTGTGGCATGAGCCCAAGGCGACATGACTAAATGCGTTTCAACAGAAGCCTTCTTCAAAAGCTCTAAAATTCGAATACCTAAAATAGCTCCCGTGGCTCCTGTGATTCCTACAGCTATTTTCATTTCTCTTCCTCCTCTCTGCTTTGGTTACACATTTAACTTTACACTCATTTTCTATACAATTAAAATATTGATAAAGTATATAATAATACCTTTAAAGTATGGAGTTGAATACAGTGGAATTAAGACAGCTTCATTATTTTATTGTCATAGCTGAAGAATTAAATGTAACTAAAGCAGCAAAGCGCCTGCATATGGCTCAGCCTCCTTTAAGCAGACAGCTAAAACAGCTCGAAAATGAGCTCGGCCTTTTGCTTTTTGAACGAAACAATAATAAGCGCTTATTGTTAACGGCAGAAGGAGAGCTTTTTTTAAACCGAGCGAAAGAAATTGTGCAAAGGGTCGAAAAATCAGTATTGGAAGTACAGGAATGTAAAAGTATAACAAATGAAAAGCTTGAAGTCGGCTGTACGATCTACTGTGCATCAACGGTTCTCGATAAGCTAACTCTTATCCAAAAACAGTATCCAAACAGTACTTTTAATATCTATGAAAACGAACCAGCTCATTTAAACGAGTTGTTGACGGATGGAAAGATTGATGTAGCAGTCACTACTACTGACTTACCTTATAAACATGTCAAAACAAAAACACTTGCACCAGATGTTTTTGTTGTAGCCGTTCCCAAAGAAAGTGGTTATGCAAAAGAAAAGATTTCAGTCGCTGAAATTGCTTCTCTCCCTCTTATTCTTCTTCGCTCAAACCGGGAAATAAGCATATACAATCGCATTATAAAGGAATTTGAAAAGATGGGTATAACACCTAACATTTTATGCGAATGCCATGATTCAGCGATGCTTCTTAATTTAGTATGTCGTGGCCTCGGTGCTGCTATTGTTCCTTATTCGATGCTATCTTCTTTTTCACTAGAACATATTAAAATTTTAAACATAGAAGATAATCCATTTGTAATAGAACCTTTAGTTACGTGGCGTACCGACAGTTATCTTCCTAAAATCGCCCAAGAATTTTTAAAGCTTTTTTAAATATAAATGCACAAAAAAAGACTTTGCTAAAATAGCAAAGCCTTTTTTGTTCTATATCCATATATGTGATTACATTAACCAAGAAATTAACAGCGGTAATGTAACAAGTGACATAATGGCACTAAGTACGAATGCTGAAGCTGTTTCACCAGCTAAGCTGTCAAAGCGAACTGAAATCATCGCTGCTACAGCTGAACCTGGGAACGCTACTAATAATACTAATTTTACGATGTCAGCTGATGATAGACCCATTGCTGTTGCAATTCCTAACATTACAAGCGGCTGAATAGCCACTTTTAAAATCGCAATACCAAATGCCGCTGGGCTAAATTGAATTTTACGGATACCAATTGTTACCCCAACTGCGAATAGTGCCGCACCAGACGTAATTGAACCGATTTGGTCTAAGCTGCTTGAAAGTAAATCTGGAGCTTGGAATCCAAATAATACTAATACTACTGCGATTAACGGAACACAGGCTAACGGCTCAGAAAGACCATGTAAAATTGATTTAATCGTTACTTTAAATAAGCTTTCTCCTGCATCATTTTCGCTTTTTTCACGTTGTCCAACCGTACCAATAATAGTTGCTAAAGGATCAAGCATCGCGTTTACTACAATACCCGTAATGGCGATTGGAATCGCTACTACATCCGCACCAAACAAGCTACCTAATACGGGAATACCCATAAACGCAAACGTTGGCTGCGTAGAGTTTAAAGAGAACATAGACGCGCCTGTTAGTGAGTATTTGAATACATATTTTGCAACAAGTAAGAAAAGAACATAAAATCCAATAATACCAAGAACTAATGCTAATAAAAACGGCCATTTTTCAATAAGCGTTTGTTTTGATGTTGTTGTAATACCAACGAATAGATGTGCAGGTAACGCAAATTTTGTTACAAGCGTATTTAACCCTTTAGATGTTGTTGCATCAAACTTTTTAAAATACCCTGCTAAATAACCTAGCAAAATAACAAAAAAGATTGGGGTTAAAATAATAAAGATTTGACTAATTTCCATTTTTGAACACTCCATTGTTTAGATTAGAATCAATCATATAAATTTGCTTTTTTAGAAAGATAATTATTTTCTAAGGCTTGTCTATGGATATTGTTTACGTCAGGCCATTCATCTCCCCTTTTGCTAAACATCTCTACAAATATGAAGTAACGTATAATGGTTCATGAAAACGCATGGACTTTGTTTTTCTGCAATCATTTATTTACTTCGAAGCTGTTCATTTATTTAACATCAAATCACACAAAACTTGTCATACAATACAGTAACTATACAACCTTAGTAAAAACTTGTCATACAATCATGTTGTTGGCTTACTTAGGCTGAAAAAAAACACCTTCAAATGAAAGATGCTTAATCTTGTGATGAAAGAAAGCTACTTCTGATTGATGAGGAAGAATCTCTAAGAGTTTGAAACTCTCAGTTAAAAAGTTCCATAATTTCACAAAGTTTTTACAAACCGTCTTACTTATTTGTATACTGCTTTCTGTGACGAATTTATGAACATGTTTTAACTTAACATTTGTAGGGCAATTATTCAATTACATTGCTTAAAATTTTAATGAAAAAAATATTTTAATCCTGCTTTTTTTACATAAAAAGGATTAATATAGTCACAAAGACCTACATATTGACGGTTAAAAAGAAGATGATTCATCTATCACCTTCTTTTGCTCACTTAATTTAATAATTACATTTCGATCATAACGTTACTTTATTTTAGCATCAATAATGGAAAAATTGTGTTCTTCTGAAAACCACGTTTTAATTTTTTCTTTTGCTTTCAGTTTAACACCTTCATCAATGTACATGGCAACTTGAATCAATGCAAGCCCTAGAGCTCCTAAATCATCTGTAAATCCAACTCCTGCTGCGAAGTCTGGAATTAAATCTAGAGGAAGAATAAAGTAACCTAACGCTCCTATAATAACTGCTTTTGCTTTTGGCGGAATATCAGGCTTTTGCAGCGTATAGTATAAAAGCAATACGGCATAAACAACGTTTGCTCCCGCTTTTTTACCAAACTTTTTAAGCTTGTCCCAAAATTTTTCTTCCGAGTAATATTTGGCTGTTTCCTCTGTACGAACGGGTACAATTTCTTGTTTCTCTTCCATATCGATCACCCTTTCATCACCATATGTACTTATTATAAACGATTATCTCTACCGAATTCCATTGAGAGCTTAAACTCCATAAACCTGCACAAAGCAGGCTTATGAACTTTTTAATGAGTAATGCTTCATAACGATGGTAACTAAGTCATTCAGCGCTGTTTCACTTTTAGAATGATTTTCAAACTGCTGAATGAGATCCATATGTTCAAGCAGCACTTCGTAATTACCCGTCATCTTTCTCAGAACTTCATATGCGGAACTATTCAAATCCACTTGTATTTTCAAATCCTCCAGCTGTACTAGATACTCATTCCAGCGCTGGTCTTGTTCTAGCAGCAGCCATACAATTTCTTTTATCGCCTTCCGCACATTGGACTCCATCTTTTCATCTCCTTTGATACACAGATATAACAAAGTCTATGAAAAAAACGAGCTTTTTCATTCCCGTATTAAACAAAAAGAGTTTCTTTTATTTTATAACAACCCCGCTTAAGAGCTCTTCCCATACTTTATCATCGCGCAGCACGTCCATTGAAAAAATAGGTGCATGTAAGACACATGTATAAGGCAAGTCCCAGTTAGCTTCGGACAACAGTTCTTTTTCACTGTTTGTCAGCAGCAGTATATAGAAATCGTTTTTGACCATTCCCTTTAAAATATGCTCTAATTCTTTCGCTTCTTCATACGTTCCGCCCATACGAATAAACAATATACAAGAACTGGTCTCCATCGACGTTAAAAATCGCTCCGTTCTCCGTTCATATTTTTCTTTGACTTCATTATATGAAAGCCAGTTAGTCTCTGTATTAATAGACGACGGAAAATCATGAGCAGAATCAATTTGATACACCTTATCACGCAGTCTAAGCGTGGAACCATCTCCGAAAGAACTGATATAGGTTAAGTGTTCATATACAAATAAGTCTTTACAGCGATTTTTCAACAGCTGATTGACATGAGAAAGAGAAATGCTAATACACCAATCAATCACGCCGGCTTGTTTTCGCAAAGAATATTTTTTCATGTATATCCCTGGAAAACAGTTATAGCCTAAACTGTATATCATATCGTACTGCTTGCTTTTTAGTTCATTTAAAGTAACCATGTTCATCCTCCTTTCTACTATAAAATATGACAGCTTTTTATAGAAAGAGGCGGCTTCTGCCTTATACCGTACAAGCTTTTTGCTTCTTAAAAACTTGTGTAAATAAAGAGCAATAACTGAAAGGAAAATAACCGAAGCAAAATATTTTGGAACTCGAAAGATTATTGTTAAAATACTTGTATTCCATTGAAATAACAAGGCCTATGAAGTCTTTAAAGAAAGAAGATGAAATTGATGAGTAAAGCATTAAAAGATATTCCGATTTCCGTATTGGATCTTTCCCCTGTAGTTGAAGGAGGAACTGTATCTGACTCACTTAGAAATACATTAGATTTAGCTCAGCACGCTGAAAAATGGGGGTATAACCGCTACTGGCTAGCTGAACATCATAATATGACAGGTATCGCAAGCTCCGCTACATCTGTTGTAATTGGTCATGTAGCTGCAGGCACGTCACGTATTCGCGTAGGCTCTGGCGGTATTATGCTTCCTAACCATTCTCCGCTTGTTATTGCTGAGCATTTTGGCACGCTTGAATCACTATTTCCAGGACGTATTGATTTAGGCTTAGGGAGAGCGCCAGGGACAGATCAGCTGACAGCACAGGCGCTGCGACGCGACCGCAGAAGCGACGGCAGTGACTTCCCAGAACAGCTAGCTGAACTGCAGGAATACTTTAAACCGGCTTCAGAAAGTCAGATGCGCGTTAAAGCTGTTCCAGGTCAAGGTTTAAATATTCCGATTTGGCTGCTTGGCTCAAGCGGTTTTAGCGCACAGCTTTCTGCACAGCTAGGTTTGCCATTTTCATTTGCAAGTCACTTCTCACCTAATAATACAATGACAGCTCTTAACATGTATCGCCGTTATTTTAAGCCGTCCCACGTGTTAGAGAAACCATATGCAATGTTAGGTGTAAACGTAATCGCTGCTGATACAGATAGAGAAGCTGAACGCTTGGCTACTTCTATGCAGCAGCAGTTTCTAAATTTAATTCGAAACACACCGGGTAAACTAAAAGCTCCTGTGGATAATATGGATGAACTATGGACTGACTTTGAAAAAGCTTCTCTTCAACAGCAGCTGGGCTCTTCTATTGTCGGAAGCCCTGAGACGATTAAAGTCAAGCTTGAACAGTTTATTGAAGAAACAGAAGCAGATGAACTGATGATTAACGCTCAAATTTACGATCACAAAGCTCGCCTTCGTTCGTACGAAATTGTTTCTCAGCTGTTCAAATAATAAAAAGGCCGGACGTGTCCGGCCTTTTTATTTGCTTTCTACGGCTTCAAGAAGTAAATCTGCAAGATGAACGGCCCTTACACTTTCTTCTACTCCTTCTCTGACTACGCCTAGCTTCATTTGAATGAGACAGCCCGGGTTTGCTGTTACAATCGTATGTGCATGGGCTTCTTTTACTTTTTCCATTTTATAATCTAAAATTTGCATAGACATCTCTTGTTCCGTTAAGTTATAAATACCCGCTGAGCCGCAGCAATGATCCGCATTTTCCATTTCATTAAACACCGTTCCGTTAATCGCTTGGATCAGTTTTCTCGGTGCGCTGGACGTTTTCATCACGTTTCTTAAATGACACGAGTCTTGATACGTAATAATTTGACTTGGCAGCGATAACTTTTGTTTTTCCACAAACTGCTGCTGCACTAGAATCTCTGAAAAATCTTTCACTTTTGCAGAAAAGGCCTCTGCTCTTTCTTTCCATTCCGGCTCCTCTTTTAATAAATGATCGTATTCTACCAACAGCGCACCGCAGCCTCCTGCATTAAGAACAATATCATCCGCTTGAATGGATTCAAACGCCATAATATTTTGCTTCGCTAACTTCTTTGCCTGATCTTTCTCTCCTCCATGCGCATGCAGTGCGCCGCAGCAAGTCTGCACTTCTGGTATGACGACCTTACACCCCGCTGTTTGTAAAAGTGCAATCGTCGCGTTGTTTGTTTCCATAAACATCGTATCCATTAGACACCCTGTAAAAAAAGCAACCGTACGCTCTCTTGTTCCTTCTGCTTCAAATAAAAAAGGACGTTTCTTCATTTCTTTTTTGGTTGGCACAGGCGGAAGCGTTTTTTCCATTTGTGCTAAATTACCAGGCAGAACGTTTAGTATGTTTGTTTTTTGAACAGCTTTTTGCAAGCCGCTTCTTTGATAGAAAGCAAGCAGAGAATGTACATTTTTTAATCGTTCTTTATGCGGAAAAAGCTGTTCAAACACCATATGCCTGAGCGCTTTCACCGGCCATTTATGTCGTTTTTTCTGCTGAATAATATCACGCGCTTCTTCTAATAAGTGTCCGTACTTCACACCAGAAGGACAAACAGGCTCACACGCTCGGCAGCCAAGGCAAAGATTTAATTGCTTTTCAACAGATTCATCCGGTTCAATAAGTCCGTCTACCACTCCTTTCATCAAAGCAATTCTTCCGCGCGGTGACGCTGCTTCATATTGATTCGTTTGGCCATACGTCGGACAGCTTGGCAAACAAAAACCGCATCTCATACAATTCATTAACTCGTCATAATCTAACCGTTCTTTGAACGCTTGCTGAATGTCTTTTGTTGCCGTCATGAACGAACCACCACTCTTTTTCTCGTGTCTTTAGCAAAAATTTTCCCTGGATTCATAATTCCTTGCGGGTCCAAAGCATACTTGATTGCTTTCATCGCTGCTACTCCTTCTCCGCCCATCTTCAATGCTAAATACGGTGCTTTCATTTCTCCGACTCCGTGTTCACCTGTAATCGTTCCTCCAAGCTCAATGGCTTTATGAAAAATCGCTTCAAAAGCTTGTTCGACGCGGTGAAGCTCTTCTTTGTCACGCGCATCTGTTAAACAAGTCGGATGCAGATTTCCGTCTCCTGCATGACCAAACGTACAGATCTTAACGTTATATGTTACGGCAATTTCATTAATCGCTTTGACCATTTCACTAATTTTAGACCGGGGGACGGTTGCATCTTCTAAAATCGTCGTTGGCTTCATTCGCGCTAAAGCAGAAAGGGCTGATCTTCTTGCTGTACTTAACGCTTCTGCTTCTGCTTGCGAAGCCGCTACTTTTACCGATACAGCGTTTCCTTCGCTGCAGATGCGTGAAATCATTTCAATATCGCGCTTCACCACTTCTGGCGGTCCGTCTTGTTCAATCAATAAGACAGCGTTTACATCTGTTGGCAGCCCAACTTGCGCAAAATCTTCTACTACCTCGCACGTCGGCTGATCTAAAAATTCAAGCGTGGCTGGAATAATTTTATGTGCAATAATAGCTGAAACCGTTTTAGCGGCTGCGTCCATGTCTTCAAACAGCGCGAGCAGAGTTTGTTTTGTTTCAGGTATGGGAATGAGCTTTAAAATGGCTTCTGTCACGACGCCCAGCGTTCCTTCAGAACCAACAAACAAGTTCGTTAAATCGTAGCCAGCTACATCTTTAGCTAACTTGCCGCCCGTCTTAATACAGTCGCCGTTTGCAAGAACTACTTCAAGACCAAGAACGTAATCTTTTGTCACGCCATATTTTAAGCCTCGTAATCCTCCTGAACATTCATTGATGTTTCCTCCAATAGTTGATATTTTCATGGAGCTTGGATCAGGGGGATAAAATAAACCTTTTGCCTCTACAGCGTTAATTAAATCTAACGTAATAACACCCGGCTGAACGGTAACCGTTAAATTTTCTTCATCAACTTCTAAAATTTTATTCATCCGGTTAAAGGTAAGAACAATTCCGCCTTGCGTGGGACACGTTCCTGCGCTTAAATTTGTACCTGAACCTCTTGGAACAATGGGCACGTGATCTTCGTTGCATATCGTTAAAATTCTTTTCACTTGTTCTTTGTTTTCAGGCATAATAACCGCATCAGGAAGCGACTGAAAGTTAGGTGTTGCGTCATAGGAATACACGAGTCTTGCTTCACTGCTATCTTGAAAGTTGGCTGATCCTACAACTTCAATGAGCTTTGCTTTTGTTCGTTCATTAAGCATAACGTTCCTCCTTATATATCTCTTACTCTTATTATAGTTTCAGAAGCCACGAGGGACTATAGATAAAGAACTAAAAAAAAGCGCTTTAAAAACTCTTTTTTTGTATGTTTATCTAACGAAGGGCGCACTTTACTCTAATAGAGACAGCGCAAGGTAAAAAAGCGTGATACCCTTTACACTTTTTGGATCAATGTCTGTTAGTTCTTTCATTTGCTTCAAGCGGTAATGAAGCGTATTGATATGAATATGTAAATCAACTGCCGTTTTTTTTAACGATTGATCGTTGGCTAAATAGCACTTCAGCGTTTCAAGCAGCTCTTTTTCTTTTAAGAGAGTGGAAAGCACTCGACTCAAGAATTCCTTTTTTACAGGTTTAGAAACGTCTTCTAAAATCATGTCCATCAGCAGCTCCTCATAAAAAACAACGGTTTGACGTTTTGAAGCCACTTTAAGCGCTTTTTTCGCTTCTTCATATGAAGCATGCAAATTAAATTGCTCCGCCGGCTTTCCTACACCAATAGTGATCATAACTTGGTTGTTTGCTTGAATGTACTGCTGACATTTTTTTAATTCTTCTTTAAATCCATGCCTTGCCTTTTCACCTACCGCTTCTTTCAGTAAAAGCAAACGATCATATCCCCAGTTTGCGATATAATCTCCGTCAGCTTTATGACTTTCAAACCAGTAGCGAATTGTTTCTTGTACCTGCTGCTGCTTATTTTTCGAAAGAGATGAATCAATTTGAAACAGCGTGCAGCAATAAGCACTGTCTGCTTGTACTCCTAAAATATGGCCTCGTTCAATAAATTCTTCATCTACCTGCTGGCTGTAAATCCATTCACGAAAAAAAGCTTCCACTCCTTTATTTTCCCATTCCTTTGTTTCTATATAATATGCTTCGCGAATAATTAGCTCTGTTAATCTTCGAATAATGTCTGCAAAAGGCTCAACAGCTTCTGGAATACCTGTAATGCCAATAACGCCAATAATGTCTCCTTGATAACTGATAGGCAAATTAATTCCTGGCTTAACTCCTTTTAAATCTGCTGCTTCTTTTTTGGAGATATATAGTTTTTGCTTTTTTTGCATCACGTTCCACGCGCCTTCGTGAAAAAAACCAACCCGCTTTTCTTCTGTAGACGCAATAATAATTCCGCGTGGATCCGTTACAATTACATGTTCTTTCATCACAAGCTGTACTTCTTTTATAATTTTCTTCGACAGTTCAGACACTAGCTGCACGCTGTTTACACCTCACCTATCATCAATTAAAAGAGCTGAAAGAATTCTTTTCTCTCAGCCCGCTTTTTTTATTATGCGTTCACTTTTTCAGCTTTTTTTAGCACGTTAAAAAACTCTTTCATAAATTTAGGTAAATCCGGCCAAGCTTGTCCGGTTACTAGGTTTCTGTCTACATGAAGCGTCTGTTCCACAAATACAGCACCCGCCGCTTCTACTTCCGGTCGGCAAGCAGGATACGCTGTCACTTCTCTGTCCTGCAGATACTCTCTAACCGTCGTTAACACGAGCTGACCATGACAAATAACGCCTAAAGGTTTATTTTCTTTTAAAAAATGCGCAGCAATTTCCTGAACTTTTGTGTTCATTCGAATGTATTCAGGCGCCCGTCCTCCAGGAATAATAAGACCATCATAATCGGCAGGATCCACTTCATCGACAGAAGCGTGAGAATCAATTTTATATCCCGTTTTCTCTGTGAATGTTTCCATTTCTGGAAGAAAATCATGAACAACCGTTTGGAGCTTCTTTTTCACGGGAGAAGCAATGGTACACTGAATATCTTCTTCTAAACAGCGATAATACGGATAAAAAACTTCTAATGCCTCCACGGCATCTCCTGTTAAAATCAAGACACGTTTACTCATCTTTTATCACCTTTTCTTTCTTAATGTCGTCATTTACTTCTTCTCGCAAGCTGCTTTCCATTCCTGCTTTTCTCTCTACGAATAATAAAAAAAGCAGGGCCTTCATTCCTTTACTAGGAATGTCAGCCTTGCTTTTTATCTTGTACTCTTTTTAATTCAGCTGTTAATTCGATAAACCAAGATTCGTCTTTTGTTAGCAGCGCAAGATCAATCAATGAAAGAATCTGCTCTTCGTGCGCCGTTTTTTGAAGGGGCAGCTTCTCTATTTTTTCATCCATCATGCCAATGGTTGTACCGACCATTTTTTCATCATCACTTTTTACAACGTTGATTAGTGCTGCTTTTTTAGATGGATTAATCGTTTTAATATATCCGTATATAAGTTCACCGTCGCGAGACTTTCCTTTGACCCAGTCGCCTACTTTTAAATTTCCTTCAAATAGCTTCACAGTCATTCTCCTTTCTTCATAAACATGCTAAGAATTAATGTAACGGCATATAGTACTGCAGAAAGTAGTGTAATCATAATACTTACAGTTTAGAAAGTCAAAGAATCTGTTTTAGAGCAAAAATCTTGATATACAACTAAATCACTGCAACAATAAAAAGATCCGAACAATTCATCGTTCGGATCTTTCTTCAACGAAACTACTTTTTTCTCAACCTCTTTACTGGTTATACGAGTCCAGTTAAGCTGTAGATTCCAATAATTAAGAAACATGCGAGCGTTTTTATAACAGTGATGGCAAAAATATCTCGGTAAGACTGTTTGTGTGTCAACCCTGTAATGGCAAGCAGTGTAATAACGGCTCCGTTATGAGGAAGCGTATCCATACCGCCTGATGCCATCGCTACAACTCTGTGCATAACTTCAGGAGGAATGTTGTACTGATTAATAGCTTCTACATACTTATCTCCCATCGCACTAAGCGCAATTCCCATACCTCCAGAAGCAGAGCCTGTAATACCGGCTAAAATGTTTGTCGTAACGGCTCCATTGACAAGCGGATTTGTAAAGGTATGTGAAATACCATCGCGAACGGTTGCAAAGCCAGGAAGAGATGAAATAACGCCTCCAAATCCATACTCAGCTCCCGTGTTCATCGCAGCGAGAAGCGCTCCGCCAATACTTGCGTTAAGACCCGCTTGGAAACCGGTGGTCACTCTCTTCCAGTCATACGCAATCGTTGTAATAATTCCAATAACAAGTGCCAATTCCACTGACCAAATCCCAACAACTGCGGTTAAATCTACTTTTCCGAACGCTTCAAGGCCAATTTTGGCAAAATCAAAACCGTCTGGGTACCATTTTGGAATAGACACAGTAAAAAATTTGTTTGCCACCCCTACAAGCACAAGCGGAACAAATGCAAGAATCTGTCTTGCTACGCTAGGTTCATATTTAGGTTCTGTAGAAGGTACAGACTCTTTTTCTAGCTCTGCAGCAGCAGCTAGTTCATTATTGAACCCGTAGTAGCCTTCTCCAGCTTTTCTTGCTTTTTTGCTTCGGCTTTCTAAATACCAAAGACCTAAGCTAAAGACAATAACCGATCCGATAATCCCCAGTGTCGGAGCAGCATAGATGTCTGTTTTAAAAAAAGTCGTTGGGATAACATTTTGAATTTGCGGTGTACCCGGAAGTGCATCCATGGTAAACGAAATAGCTCCTAATGCAATCGTTCCCGGTACTAATCGTTTTGGAATATTCGCTTCGCGGAATAAGTTAGCCGCAAACGGATAAACTGCAAACGCAACAACAAATAAACTTACGCCGCTGTAGGTTAAGATTGCTCCCATTAAAACAATAGCCAAGATGGCTCGTTTAGCTCCTACTACTTTAACAATTGTTTTCGCAATCGATTCAGCGACTCCAGACATTTCTACCATCTTCCCGAAGACTGCTCCTAATAGAAAGACCGGGAAGTAGTTTTTTATAAACCCAACCATTTTCTCCATAAAAACGTTTGAGAAAAACGGGAGTGCATAGCTTGGTTCCGTTAAAATAACGGCTAACAGCGCACAAAGTGGAGCAAACAAAATAACTGAAAATCCGCGGTAAGCAACCAGCATTAAAAGCCCCAGAGACAGCAAAATAATCAGCAAATCCATAACGTTTCCCCTTTCATCCCTCATTCAATTTGTTTTGAATTTATCTTATTTTTTATAAAGTGCAGACTTAAACTCATATTCATAGCACGTGTAATACAGCTGGATAATTTCTTCTGCCGTCGGTACAACAGGATGGTTAGCAGGACTTCCGCTTTGAATCGCATCCGCTGCCATTTTCTCAACAGCCGCGTAAAATAGCTGGCGATCAATGCCCCACGATTGAAGATTAGGAATCTCTAAGTCGATACAAAGCTGCTTGATGGCTTCAATTAACACATCTGCTCCTTCTTTTTTTGTATATGATACGTTCGGAAAAAGAGCTTGTCCTATTTCACCTAAACGATCGATTGAAGCCTCTTTTGTATAGTCCAAAACCGCAGGCAGGAGCATCGCGTTAGAAATACCGTGCGGCACATGGAATAACGCGCCAATAGGTCTTGACATACCGTGCACTAGAGCAACGGATGAATTTGAAAACGCCATCCCCGCAAGCATAGAAGCATAGGCCATTTCGTTTCTTGCTTGAAGATTTTCTCCATTTCTGTACACTAGACGAATATTTTTCATAATTAACTCAATTGCTTGAAGCGCAAGTGAATCCGTAAAAGGATGTGCTTTTTTAGACAAATACGCTTCGACCGCATGACTGAGTGCATCAATTCCTGTAGCTGCCGTTACGTGTTTTGGACATGATAGAGTTAATAACGGATCAACAATGGCTGTATCAGGCAATAATTGCGGCCTTGCGAGCATCATTTTTACATCGTACGCCGTGTCTGTAATAACCGTCGCTTTCGTCACTTCTGAGCCTGTTCCAGCAGTCGTAGGCACGGCAACCAAAGGAAGAGGACTACCTTGAAAATCTTGTTGATTTTGAAAATACGTTCGTAGATGCCCTTCATTTGTCATCATAACGGCAACCGCTTTTCCAGTATCGATACAGCTGCCTCCCCCTAAGGCAATAACCACATCGCACTGCTCCGTTTTACATATGGCAAGCGCTTCATCTAGATGAATATCTGTCGGCTCTGAATTTACGCCTGTATACACGGCACAGTCCATGCCAGCCTCTGCTAAGTAACGACGACAAGTTTCTACATTGCCTGCTTTCGCCATAACGTCATCACTTATAAGCAATGCCTTTGTCCCAAGCAGTGCAGCTTGTTCTCCAATTTTAGAAAATGATCCTTCTCCATATAAAACCGTGCGTGGTACAAGTAGTTCATAAATTCCCACTGTTTTTCCCCCTTTGTTATCTCGCTGACAATCTCTCCTTCCGTCTTTTCATGCTGACTTATGTAAGCGATTTCATTTATTTGTGCAAAAAACCAACATGAACTTCGTTTTTCTCCCCTATTTATTCTCTTTTTGTATACCCCTTTCCTCTTTCATTCTAAAATTTCATCTTATATTTTTCAATCTTTTTTTGTAACTTTTTAAAAATTACAAAAAAAGCCAGAGGTATTCTCTGACTTTACCATTTAAATAAACTTTTGAACAGTATTATTTCGATTTAATTTATAAATAGACAGCAGGAAAAAAACAAGTGCAAAAGCTAGTAAAATGCTGATATTTAACCATAGGCTGCTTAAATCAGCTCCTTGTTGAACACTTTTTAACGTACTTAATACCCACGTTTGAGGAAGAAAGTCGGCTATTTTCTGCATCACATCCGGCATAAACTCAGGCGGGAAAAAGCAGCCGGACAGTAAACAAGTTGGCGTGATGATAAGCGTCTGAAGACCATTCGCTGCTTTTGAACTTTCTGTAAAAGCGATAATTACAAGAGACAAGCCGATGGCTACTAGACCAAACAAAACTAAAATGAAAAACAGCTGCCACACGGGAATGTTCATATCTACGTGAAAAAAAGTCGTAATACACACAAGTGTAATCATTACTTGCAGAGTTAATAAAATCATATTTGTAATAACATTGGATATCACATATTGCCTTGCACTAACTGGCGAAGCTAACAGTCTAAAATACGTTCGCTGCTCTTTTTCTTTTGTGATAAGAGCCGATAAATTTACCGCAGAAAAAAGCATAAACATAATTAAATACCCAATTGTCTGCTTGACAATATTTTGATCGGTTCCTTTGTCTTCAAGGGCGTGCGTAGAGACGTGGAATGGCGCTTTTTGATAATTCTCATACATTTGTTTAAACGCAGCATCGTCGCCTTCAGCAGCTTGATTCAGCGCAGAAATATTATCAATATATTGATACAGATAAGACTTAATAAAGCTCGTTACTTCTGCTCCTTTTATTGAAGTGATTGTAATATGATCTGGTTTGTTCGCTTTGACGCTGTCAGAAAACCCTTTTTCAAAGGTAATAACCGCATCAACTTTCTTTGACGTAATCTCATGATCCACTTCTTTGTCCGTAAGCATTTTAACATTTGTTTTGTGCAGTCCTTTTAAAAACTGAACGGTATCTTTTGTAATATCCGTTGAATCGTGATTGACAACTCCGATATTCACCGAAGTCCCTCCTGCATTTCCATAAATAAGAACGGACATTAAAACCCCTGCAATAGGCAAACCAATAACAAGCACAAGCGTCCTTTTGTTTCTAAGCAGCATATTTCTTAGCATATTTGTGACAAGCCACATGATATTTTTCATGTTATAACCCCTCTCTTTTTCTCAAAAGCACAATTGCTATGCCCAGGAATAAAATAGAGAAGCCTACATTCAACCCGATCACTGAAAGAGAAGCGCCGATATCATTTGTATAGATCAATTTAATAAGTCCATTATTCATCCAGGTTAAAGGTGATACATTGACGAAGCCCTCTCCAGATCCATTTTGAAAATAGGTTCCTCCCACAATACACGACACTTGAATAACGACCATAATAATTGCTCTTGACGCCGCTTCCGTCTTCGTAAGGTAGCTAACTCCTAATCCAAAGCTAATGGCAAAAAGAATCTGAGATACTAACATTACGAGTACTAAGAGTAAATGATCTCCCCAGTTGGCATCAAAAAAATATTTAGTCGACATAATGACCACTAATACACAAATGGTGTGAACCAAAACAGTGCCCAAAATTTTTCCTACAAAAATTTCAGCGGTTTTAATCGGTGCGGCTACTAATCGATTGGCCGTATTTCGCATACGCTCTCCTCTAATTAAATAACTCGCTGAGATAGATCCGTACAAAACAATCATAGTTGTCATTGAAATGGCGTAGTAGTCTATTGAATTTGGCTGTTTTTGAGAATGAAGAGATGTTTCTTGAATATAGTCATGCTTAGACGCACGGAGCAGATTATCCACTTGCTGAGGGTTTACTTTGGCCACTTCCATCGCCACATTGTACTTATCCACAAAAGTGCTTAACATACCTTGGACCATGTTGAATTCAATGCTGTTTTCTTCATTTCCGTAGAGATGAATGTCTCCGTCTTTCACTTCTACATAAGCTGTATAGCGCTGCTCTTTTACTTCTTTTTTTCCATCCTGATCTTTTTTCAGCGCTTTAAAGTGAATGCCCGATTTTTCTGCATAGGCAGCAAACTGCTTAAAAGCAGCAGATTCTTCATTACTTGTGTCGATTTTATAGAGAACATAGCTGTCGTCTATCTTCATATCGTTATTAAAGGCTTGAGACAAAGCTGTACCTAAAATAAGGACAAGAGCTAGCGGAAAAAGAATCATAAAGATAAATGCACGCTTATCTCGCAGATCACTTTTCATTTCTTTCAAAGCAATTGCAATAATATTCATTCGTTATTCCTCCTTTCTTTTATAAATCTCTTAGACTGCGTCCTGTGAGCGTCAGAAAGACCGTCTCTAAATTTGGTGCTTGCTCCTTGACTGCTTTAATTTCGATATGATGCGTCATTAAATAATGAATGACTTTGTTCAAGTTATTCACTTCGGCGCTTGAATTAATTTTAATGATTCCATCTTCGTACGTAACGGCTGTTACTCCCGGAATGTCTTTTAGACCGCTGCAATCTATATCGTCCGCTTCTTTTACTTCAATCCAAATATCTTTTGTATCGGTGATAATCGATTTCAGCTGCTCTTTTGTTCCTTCTGCAATAATTTTGCCATGATCAATAATTGCAATCTTTGTACATACCTCTTCTACTTCTTCCATATAGTGACTCGTATAAATGATTGTGCTTCCCATTTCATTTAGCTTTTTTACAGACGTTAAAATATAATTTCGCGACTGAGGATCAATGCCAACCGTCGGTTCATCCATAATGATCAGCTTAGGACGATGAGCAATTGCGCATGCGATATTTAACCTTCTTTTCATTCCTCCTGAAAAACTTTTCGGATAAGCCTTTTGTTTATCTAAAAGCCCTACAAACGCTAAAGCTTCTTCCACTCGTTCGTTAAGAAGTGATCCTCTTAATCCGTAGAGACCTGCAAAAAACTTCACATTTTCATAGGCTGTCAAATCTTCATAAATCGCCAAGTCCTGCGGAACAATTCCAATGTTCATCTTTGCGAAATTTCGGTGTTTCTTTATATTTTTCCCAAGCACTTCAATATCGCCGCTGTTGCTTTGAAGCAGACTAGCCACCATATGAATCGTTGTGCTTTTTCCTGCTCCGTTTGTTCCTAAAAAGCCGAATATATCTCCTTCTTCTACTTGCAAAGACAAATTATCTACCGCAATAAAATCTCCAAATTTCTTTGTTAATTTTTGAATGGATAATACGTTCATCATTTCACCTCTAGTGTGTTGGTATATCCTTATTTTATGAAAAAAAGGCAAACTTACGTCAGTGCATAAGTTCACCTTTTCCCCATGAGAAATCTCATTATTTATGTATGAAGTTTCTCACCTATCGGCAGCAGTGTGGTAACAGAAAATCCGTTTGCTCCGTCAACAATCACCGTTCCGTTAATGGAAGCGGCTCGCTCTTCCATCCCTGCTATGCCAAGTCCTTTTTGAAACAAGTGAGCGCCTTTTCCATTGTCTTTGACTTCTACTTTAACCATTTTATTTAGTACGTGAAGCTCAATGGCAATCATCGTTGCTTCTGCATATTTTAAAGCGTTTGTAATAGCTTCCGTTATATTTTCATGGATAATTTTCCACTGAAGAGGCGTGATAAGATCTAAATTCCCTTTGTATACAAGAGGCATTGCGATACTATGCTTAGCCTCAAACTCACCAATAAATAATTTAAGCCGGCTGATTCCTATTTGCTCAGCCGGAGGCTTTATACTTTTTAGCGTTAACCTAATTTCTTCAATACCTTCTTTCGAAATAGTAATCGCATTTTGAAGAAGAGACAGCGCTTTTTCCTCGTCTTGCTTCATCACATGCTTTGCTGCCTCCATTTGAATAAGCGCTCCTGTCATTGAATGACCAATCTTATCATGAATTTCCTGTGATAATCGATTTCGCTCTTCTAACTTTGAAGCGTATTGAGACTGTCTCACATACTCTTTATTTTCATTCACGTGCTTTTGCAGCTTTTGCATACTTACTCTCATTTCATCAAGCTTTTGTTCGTAATTGATTGTCCGCTTTTGATAGAGAGCTGCTCCTGTATAAATAAAAAAAGTAAACGCAGCGACTAACACATACAGAGCGCTACTATCAGAGGGAACAAGCAGCACTGGAAGCAAAACAAGCAGCAGCACCATCCATTTTTTCACGACTGATTCTCCAATAAGCTCACAAAGGTTTAGCGGCAAAAGAAGAAAAAACAAAGGATGAAGTTTATACGCACAATATAGAATAAGGACAATTGAAATAACAATAAACATACGCTTGAACACTCTCTTTTTCACAATGGACGCTGCAATGTTAACACAGCTGTAAAGAAGCAGTGCTAACACAATAGCTGAAATCGAGTGTACATAATTAAACTGAATGTACGTAATAGCCAAAAACAGTATAAGGATGAGCTTAGTCATCATTAATCCGACTTCCATAGCCCTACTTCCCTTTACCGGTTAAATAGTAAATAGCAATTTGAGTACGGTGCTCCAGTCCCGTTTTACTTAAAATCGAACTAATATAGTTTGCTACGGTACCTTCTGAAATAAAAAGCGTTTTAGAAATTTCTTTATTTGAAAGCCCTTTGGCAATCAGCGTCATAATGCTCGTTTCACGCTCGGTAAACTGTGTCATATCCGCTTTGGACTGGCGCTCAGTTGCAGCGTTTAAACTTGATTTGATCTTATCAAGCACAACATCTTGCAGAACCGTATGCCCATTGAAGACACTTTTGATTGCGTCTCGAATGCGCTCTGGCTCTGTATTTTTTAACAAGTAGCCTTTAGCTCCGTTTTTTACAGCATCAATAATATATTCATCGTCATCAAACGTAGTTAGAATGAGCGGCTTTGCTTTTGTTGACTCTGAAATAAGCTTTGTAGCCTCTACACCGTCCATGACAGGCATTCTTACATCTAACAGTGCAATATCGACGGAATGATTCTTGCAATATTGAACGGCTTCCTGACCATCTTTTAAAGTAGCGACAACGTCGAATTCCTCGTATGTATTTAATATAATTTTCATTCCTTCTCGAATAAACGAATTATCATCTGCAATAATAATAGTAATTTTCATTTCTTTAAGTGAGAACATCTCACTTTTTTTCACATCCTTTTTTCACACCCATCCGGATGCTTCTCATTTATTGTATCCATAATAAACCAAAAGTTCAATGTGATAGTTCGCAGTCTTTCTAAGCACTAAAAAAGAGCAAACCTCTAAGGTTTACTCTTTGGTCCTGTTACTTCTGAGCTAACTTAATCACCGTCTCTAACAGTACATTTACACCTTTTTCGCATTCTTCCCAAGGAGTGAACTCTTCTTCACAGTGACTTTTTCCGTTTACGCTCGGAATAAAAATCATAGCCGTCGGAATATAGCTAGCTAAAAACTGTGCGTCATGTCCAGCTCCGCTGACCATTCGCTTGTAGGAATACCCAAGCGAACGAACAGATTCTTCCACTTCATCGCAAACGGTTTTATCAAACCACACGGTATCGCGTCCCCAAAGCTTGGTCACCCGCACTTCGCAGCCTTCTAACAGCTCCGCTTGATCAGGCAGTGACTGAATCATCTTTTCCACGGATGCAATGACGTCTTCATCGGTATGTCTCGCTTCAAGTGAAAAAATAACTTTATTTGGAATAACAGTATGAATATTAGGCAGTACGTTCATACGCCCCATTGTATAGACTAAATTTGAATCTAATCTGCCGAGCTCGTGACGAGCTTCGGCAATTAAATTATTAGTTGCAAAAAGCGCGTCTTTTCGCATATCCATCGGCGTCGTGCCGGCATGATCTGACTCACCGGTAACTTCAATTTCATAGCATACCATTCCTAGCACGCACTCGACTACACCGATTGATTTGGCTTCTCGTTCTAGAATAGGCCCTTGCTCAATATGTAATTCCACAAATGCAGAAGCGTCCGTCAGACGGTTCCTCGTATCACCTTCATATCCGCATGCTTGGAGCGCTTGCTCAAACGTCACGCCGTCAACATCCGTCTTCTTCATCATAACGTCTTTTTGAAATTTCCCCGATAAAATACCTGAAGCCATCATAGAAGGCTCAAAACGTGCTCCTTCTTCATTGGTGAAGTTAACAATCGTAATCGGTACCTTCGGTTTAATATTATGTTCAACTAGCGTTCTTACTAATTCTAACCCTGCAACTACACCGAGGATTCCATCAAACCTTCCGCCTTTTTTTACACTGTCCATGTGTGAGCCAATCACAACAGGCGGCTTATCTTCTAGTCCTTCAAGCGTAGCGTAAATACATCCAAGATCGTCGATTTTAATATCCATTCCAAGGTCACGGCAACATGAACAAAAATAGTCTCGTGCTAAGCGGTCTTCTTCTGACAGCGCTAAGCGGGTTACACCGTTATTAGGTGTTCGTCCATAATCGGCAAATCGTTCAAGCGTATTTTTTAACCTTTCTCCATTCACTGCTACTTTTTGTCGTTGCAACTCAACCACTCTCCTCATTATTTGGTTATAAAGTGCGTCTAAGATGCTGTGTTAATGAATATCATTCATTATGACATAAAATAGGCGATATCACTTGAAGTCTGTTAGAACCCCTTCCATTGTTTTTGTAATGAAAGTGCGCAGCTTGCCTTATGTATCTATTAGCTTCAAAACGTAAATTTCCTGCTTTTTTCTATGAATAATGCACGCGTTATTTATGCATTTTTATTATAAAAATAATAATAGGTTTTTTTCAAAAAAAAGAGAATTAGTTATTATACTAACTCTCCTCTACACACTTACTTTTTATTTGCTTTCTTCGCAATTGCAATCATTGTAGCCAAAACACCAACTGTAATAATTACAATAGCAATTACGGCAGTGGTAATAATAATTCCTGATGTCACTTCTGAAACACCCATTAGTTTACGTTCTCCTTTTGTGCCTGACCTATTTATCTAAATCAGCATATTGATCGATTTATTCCTATTATATACGAACTTGTAAAGCGACGAAATATGTGACACATAATTGACATACTGTTTATATGTTTTCTTTTAATTCTACGTTTTATTTAAGAAAATACGGGAATAATTCAAACATATATAAGAAATACTCTTTATTTCTTTAAAGAAGTATTGTAATATAAATGTAACAATTGTAATATTAACAGCATGAATGTTACATATATTTCAATGAATGAGTAGGAGGGAAATGGAAATGAAAAAATTTGGAATAATCTTAGCATCACTTGCTCTTTTCTTTTCACTAAGCACAGGAGTTACAGCTCAAGCAGCATCACAAAATCTATCAACGACTAATGCGGTAAAAATTGCAGCAAACGCAAGCAACCATTTCTGGAATGCACTTCATGGATCTAAAGGTAATTTATGTACTCAAAAAACATTTAATTATAAAGGCACTCAGTACTCATATCTTTGTCAGGATTTTAATACAAAAAGCAAACTAGTAAGCTACTTATCTGAAACGTTTACAAACAGTGCTATTCAAAAAGGATTAACAAATTATCGCTACATCACATATAACGGAAAGCTTGCTCGTCCTGTCGGTGACGGATTCAGCATGCTAGAGTGGAACAAAGCAAAAGCAAAACTAACTTATCAACGTGCCGATGTTCGCTCTTATCAATTTACGGTTCCAACAGTTGACGGAGGAAGTGTAAAACGCACCGTTACATTTTATAAATCTGGTTCACAGTGGAAAGTAAATAAGTTTGATGCTGTACTATAAGCAGTACCAAAAGCGAGGTCTACCAAGACCTTGCTTTTTTATGTGCTCATTAGCTCTTTATTAACGAAGTTTCACTTTATTTTCACTAACTCCCCTTATAGTATGGATACACACTACTACTTATTCGATACATTGTCATCGGAGGATTTTATATGAACATACTACAAAAAAGAACGGCTTTTATCGTAACGGCTGCTTTTCTTTTAGCATTGGTTTTCAGTATCGTTTCACTATCACACTACAAAGGAGAAGAACATTTATTTTCGATTCAAGAAAGTCATCAGTTAAAAAAGATTACGAATGGTATATCTGCTTCTGATAATAATTCGTGGGATCATCGTCTTCCTTCAGGAAACGGTCCCGCTTCACCCAGCAATTCCGGAGAACACGTAACGCCTTTTCATAATCTATCTATGGATAACGGTGCCGGAAGTCAAGGAGCTAATAAAGACTATGAAGCGCCGCTCGCTCTTTATACGGTGGGCTTTTTTATAGCAGCAGCTTTCGTTTACGGGTTATCAAAGAAAAAGAAATGGCATCATTCGATAGGGCATTCTCGCGTTATTTTATGGTCATTACTTGGCACTGGACTATTTATCCGGATTGCACTGATTCCGTGGGTAGGCTCTCATATGGATGCATCTCTTTTCAAAAACTGGGCATCGGTTGCGGCTAATCATTTTTCAAATTTCTATGCTAAAAGCGGAAGCGATTATCCGCCGTTTTATATTTATATCTTGTTTATCGTTGGGAAAGTTGGCAGTTTACCGGATTTTCAGCAGTATTTTTCGCTGTTGATTAAAATCCCGCCTATTTTAGCAGATGTCGTCACATCTTATTTACTCTATCGTTTAGCTCGTAAATACTTGGCACCTTCTTTTGCATATCTGTTAGCAATTGGGTATTTATTTAATCCGGCCATTTTAGTTAATTCAACGTTTTGGGGACAAGTCGATTCATTTTTCACTTTGCTTATTGTCCTAGCGATTGTAATGATTACGGAAAAAAGAATTTACGCGTCGGCCGTTATTTTTACAGCAACGGTCTTAATGAAGCCGCAGGCGATTATTATCCTGCCCATTTTGTTTTTCGAACTCATTCGCCTAAAGCAAGTGAAACATTTCTTCGGCATTGCTTTAACGGCGGCTTTCACTGCTGCGGTGATTTTACTGCCTTTTTCAGTTGGAAAAAATCCAACGTGGATTATCGATTTATTTTCATCCACCATTGGAGAGTACCCGTATGCCTCTGTTAACGCCTATAACTTTTTTAGTTTAATAGGCGCAAACTATAAAGACAGCTCTGCAACGCTGCTGTTTTTCAGCTATCATACGTGGGGACTTATTTTTATCGTCGCGACGACTATTTTTTCTTGGCTTATTTATATAAAAGGACGGAGCTTTAAATACGCCGCTCTTGCAGCGCTTATTCAAATTTCCGGAGTATTTACGTTTTCTTCAAGCATGCATGAACGCTACTTATTTCCAGCAGCAGCGCTTGCTTTGCTCGCTTATATTTATTTAAAAGACAAAAACTTGCTTTACTTATCTCTTGGATTTAGCATCAGTATTTTTATGAACACTTTTTTTGTTTTATACGGTGACAGCAGCATGCAAAACAGTACGTCCTATCCGTTTTCTATGTTTGCTACGTCGATGCTAAACGTTTTGCTTGTTGTTTATTTAGTAAAAGTTGCTTGGAATTTAGTCCAAAAAAGTACGGTTTTAAAAACGGCATAATACAAAAAGCTCAGTGAGTATGATTGATCACTGAGCTTTTTTACATAACAAGCGACATGCCTGGCGCGTCTTCTTCTCTTTCTTGAAACCCTAATTTTTTATAAAAATGATGCTTTCCTTTTGCTGCAAATAGCTGAATCGATTCAATTCCGCTTTCTTGGCATTTCGTCAACAGCTCTTGAATAATTTGCTTTCCAAGCCCTTTGTTTTGATATGTGGGATCAACCATCACGTCGCAAATAAGCGCTTGATAAATTCCATCTGAAATCATACGGCCAAATGCAATTAATCGTTCATTGTCATAAATACCGACTCTAAACCAGCTGTTGGCTGCGGCTTCAAACAGCTGCTCTTTTGTATAATTTCCTTTTTTACTTTTATGTAATCCGCTCGCTTCATGCAGATCAGCAAACTGCTCAAATGGCGGAACCTCTTTTTTTATTACGTAGGACACGTTCATTCTCCTCTCAATACCGTTGCTTTCTATATTATATTTATACATCAAAAAGAATAATAATTCAACATTTTTATCTAGTTATCTTGTTACCCTTTCTCCAAATAAAAAAACTGCCAAACGGCAGTTTTTTAGGCTTGTACTGATTTTTTTCGTTTTTTAAGATCAATTCCTGCAATGATAAGCAAAATGACTCCAAGAACAATCATGATTTTACTCACTGTTTCTAGCCACTCCGGTGCGCTTCCAGCAAGTAAAAGTGAAAACCCAATGATATAAAGCGGAAACCCCGCGAGAGCCCAAGGGGATTTCACCTTCTTTTTCTTCATATATAGGATCTCCTCCTTCTTTACAGATTCTATGTAGGCTGTATATGATGAGTTTATCAGAAAAAATTGGAAACAACAAAGGAGACAAACGCATGTATACGCTGCCTCAAACGTTTTGTGATACGATTACTCACCTTCACTCTCATAAAGGCCAAAAGTGGTTAGCTGACTTTCCTCAGCTGATTCGCTACTGTGAAGAGCGCTGGCGTATCAACATTTACAGTCACTTTCCCCTTTCTTACCACTTTGTTGCTCCTGCGCATAAAGCAGATGGAAGCGAACTAGTTGTAAAACTCTTTGTAGAGCCTTCAGAGCTGCTTCATGAGCAAGAAGCACTGACAGCACTAGCCGGTGAGAACACGGTAAAAATAGTGGACAGCGATGCTGAAAAAGGCATTTTACTGCTCGAAAAGCTGTCTCCCGGATGCCCGCTTTCCTTTTTATCAACTAAAGCCGGAGCTACGTTAATCGCTGCTAGGCTTATGAAATCTCTATGGCGCATGCCTCACTCGGACTCCACTATCGAAACAGCCATTAAAAGAGAGAAACAGCTTCGAGAGTATACACAAATGTATCCAAGCGGTATTGATTTTCTTTCTTCTGAAACGCTTCAACACGCACTATCCGT
This sequence comes from Priestia sp. Y58, assembly GCF_029522095.1. Taxonomy (NCBI): domain Bacteria; kingdom Bacillati; phylum Bacillota; class Bacilli; order Caryophanales; family Bacillaceae; genus Priestia; species Priestia sp. Y58. Next base: position 65,543 of record NZ_JAKWFL010000007.1, on the reverse strand, counting down.
TTTCTCTGAATTAAACCGGACTTCTCAGCAGCTTTTTTTGCTTCACGGCGATTTGCATCATGATAACATCTTACAGTCTGGTGAAGCGTGGAAAATAATTGATCCAAAAGGGTTGATTGGAGAAAAAGAGTACGAAATTATCCCTTTTCTTTTAAATCATCTGCCTAAGACAAACGTGGCAGAGACAATTGACCATCGAATCAATATATTTGTCGAAGAATTAAACCTAAGTAAAAAACGAATCTTACTGTGGGGATACGCTCATTCTGTACTAGCCACGTGCTGGTTAATAGAGGACCACCACCAAGACGCCGCTTCTTTTTCACGTGCTATAGAAGCATTTCAGCACTTATTTGAGTACTATTACGGGCATAAAAAATAAGAGCCGACATTTGGCTCTTATTTTTTGCATTTCTCTGCGACAAGCTCATATGATTTTAATCGGTCAGCCGGATCGTGTGTAATAGTGACAAGCATGAGTTCATCCACTCCGTAGCGTGCTTGAACTTCTTGAAGACGGACGTGTACTTCTTCCGGGTTTCCGATAATCATGGCTTCTTTCATCTTCTTCATTTTTTTCTCTTCTTCTTCTGTCAGTGGATAGCTGGCCGCTTCTTTAATAGAAGGCACACCTTTTGCTTCCATTTTATCCTGCTGAATTTTCCATACGAGTGAGCTCGTTGCGATGCGATGGGCTTGCTCCGTTGTTTCAGCGCAAATGACCGATACAGTGACAATCGCATAGGGCTGATCACCGGTCCGTCTTGGCTGAAATGCCTGTTTGTATTGATCAATAATAGCTGAACCATCTTGTTCACTCATAAACTGTCCAAACGTATAGGCTATTCCGTTTCTAGCGGCGAGCTCGGCACTTTTTTTACTTGTGCCAAGCAGCCAAGGTTCCGGAGAGACAGGCGGCAGCGGCGAAGCTGAAAGCTTTGCGTATTCATGTTCAGCCGGAAATTTATCGTCTAAAAACTGCAGAAGCTCTTTAACAAGTTCAGGCATTTTAAATACTTGCTGTAAAAAATTATTCGACAGCGCATTTGTTGCTTCAGCCGATCCACCCGGTGCGCGCCCAATCCCTAAATCAACGCGCCCTGGAAACAGCGTTGCGAGCATGTTATACGTTTCAGCTACTTTATACGGCTTGTAGTGAGGCAGCAGCACCGCTCCCGATCCAATTCGAATTCTATTAGTTTGTGCGCCGATATAGCCAAGCATCACTTCAGGAGCCGAACAGGCAAGTCCAGACAAATCATGGTGCTCTGCAATCCAGTAGCGCTCATAGCCAAGCTTGTCACCCGCTTTGGCCAGCTGCATCGATGCTTCTAACGCTTCCGCTGGGGTCTGATGGGATGAAACGGGCGATTGGTCGAGTATACTTACTTTCATCACGCATCTGCTCCTTATTCGTTCACTTCAATTAAACTTAATGAAAAATCCCCTACCTGGCCTTTTTCATATAAATTTGTAAAAGACGTAGAGTACTGATGAATCGTTCCTTGAAAATCGAGATCTTCTTCCGGGACATTTACATGAAAAGTACCTTTATATAAAAGTGTAGTAATATCATGATATTCCTCACTTGTTACTTTAAAATCAACTGAAACTTTTGTTTTGCCTTTTACAATCTCTTGTTCATAGCTGTAAATTTGAATAGGCATATCATTTAATACAATTTCTTGTACCACGTTAAATCGTCTCCTTTTTTAGTGCGTATGAAAAATAATAGCACTTGAAGAAGTCATGAGCAAATAAAAGAGCTTCTGATTACGCATGCAAAAAAAGCATGGCTTTTTGCCATGCTTTTAGTCCAAAAACGATCTTATACGCGCTTTGTACGCGTGCGTTTGAATACGAAATAAAGAACAATAATCACAAATGCCGCAACCACAAACGGAAGCGTATATTTGCTTGCTACGTCTTCAATGTTCGCCCAGTTCTCGCCTAGCTTTCCGCCTAAGTAAATAAATAAAATCGACCAAGGAATCATCGCTAACACGGTTAAAGACGTAAACTTCCAAAACGGCATTTTAGCAATACCTGCAGGGATCGAAATCGCATGTCGAACAACCGGGACAAAACGAGCGGAGAAAACCACACCCGCGCCGTATTTATTAAACCAGTTTTCCGCAAGATCAATATGCTTATCATGAATGAATAAGTACTTGCCGTATTTTTGAAGAAACGGACGTCCTCCGTAGGCTCCAATCCAATATAAAAACCACTGTGCAATCGTTCCGCCAATAATTCCGGCAATGACTGCTCCTGGAAAACTAATCATGCCTTGAGAAATCATATACCCCCCATAGGCTAGTACAATTTCACTTGGAATGATTTCAATCATTAAGCCGAGCGCAATACCTAAATAGCCAAGGCTCGTTAAAAAATCCAATATACTCGCAACAAATGAACTCACCTTTAATCACCTTACTCATTCTTTAATAATTTTACACTACTACTATATTCCAACCATCAGTATAAAAGGAAACTATGAACTCATTATGAACAGCTTACTTCCCTGTTGACTGGCGGTACCTTTTCCTCAGCTCATGCGTATGCAGATCTGCTAGGCGGACTGGAATCGGAAGCTTACTTTCTTTTGAAATAAAATGCATCATGAGCTGATACGACATGTCCAAATCAATATAGTTTCCGCACGACAGAAAAATAGGCTTTACCCCTTTGGCTGTCCTTACTACTCTACCATAAACTTCGCCATCAATCACAATATCTTCATAAGCGCCCTCTGTATCTTCAGGCATAACGTAATCATGTCCTTTGATCTTTAAATAGCTTTTCCCAATTCCAACGGTAGGTTTATTGAGAAAAAACGAAGCATGTGTGGCTACTCCCATGTGCTCATAGTGCAAATATCCGTTGCCATCAAATAAAAACACATCGGGCTCTATTTGAAGTTTTTTAACCGCTTCAAGAATTAAAGGAAGCTCTCGAAAAGCTAGAAACCCAGGAAGATAAGGAACCGTTACTTCTCCTACACTGTGCACTTTTTCCACAATGCTTTTCGTCTGATAATCAACCACTACAATGCTGCAAGCTCCGTAAGATATGCCGTTTTCTTCCCAATACGCAACATCAACACCAGCACAGTTATGTATATGCGTCATTTTGACGCCTGATGTTAAATCAATTTGTGCTTTTAGCTTTTGCTGAAGCGTCCGGCACTCCTCTTTTGTTTGCATCGTAAACGTATGTATGTACTGAATATCCATGTTCCATTCCTTTCATTGACTGACTCACCTATTATACAACTATTTTCTAAGAAATTCCTATTCTTTTTTTCACACCTTTTATTATAGCGCTGTTTCCTTAACGTTTGATTAAAATTCCTATTCGTTTACGCATTTTTTGTAAACATCGCCATGAAAAAATCCCTATTTTTCTTTACGAAATGTCAACGCTTTCTACACACTTTCTCTATATCAGCATCACATTTTTTCGTTACGCTATTTCTATACCAACGCATAGGAGAGAAATGTGATGAAAAAATATTTAGCTGGTCTAAGCGCAGTCGCCTTGTTATGCTGTTCAATTGCCTCTTCTGCTTTTGCACGCACGGAAGAAAAACTTACGAACATCGCGCACCGAGGAGCCTCCGCTTACGCACCTGAAAATACAATGGCTGCTTTTCACCAAGCGCTAGAAATGAATGCGGATTACATTGAACTTGACGTGCAGCAAAGCAAAGACGGTGTACTCGTTATTATGCATGACCGTACCGTAGACCGAACAACAAACGGAAGCGGACACATTCGAGAGTTAACGTACGCGGAGCTTCAGCGCTTGGACGCAGGAAGCTGGAAAGGGGATTCTTTTGCGAATGAAAAAGTCCCGACTCTTTCGCAAGTGTTAGATGAATTTCAAGGAAAAATCGGTATATTAATAGAGTTAAAAGCCCCAGAACTTTATCCCGGAATTGAAAAAAAAGTAGCTTTTGAAATCAACAAGCGACAGGTCAATCACGTTATCATTCAGTCTTTTAACGTTTCATCCATGAAAAAAATGCATGAGCTTCTCCCAAATGTTCCTATAGGCATACTAACTTCTTCACAGCGAGATACAAACCCAAACTCAATTCAGCAATTCGCCGCTTTTGCCACTTACTTTAACCCGTCCTATGACATCCTAACGCCTGCTCTTATCCACCAAGTCCATTCTGCCGGAATGAAAATATCGCCGTGGTCTGGAACCAAGCGGCTTCCCGCTTCATTTTTGTGGAAAACAAAAAGTGACGGAGTGATTACAAATTATCCCGATGAAGTGAATTGGGTGCAAACATCAAGTACTATCGGACAACAGCTCGAAAAAGGAAGCGCACGCTGAGGAATTACACTTGCCGTCACAATGTGGCCATAGTCCCTGTAGTCTTTTACTAGTAACCTCGTCTTCCTTACTGCCTTTTTAACGCTTCAATACGTTTAATTTCACTGAAATACTGAAAGTTTCCTTTAAAACATCTCTCCATCGTTTTAAAAAACTGCTCCGCTCCTCCTAACACCATCATAAAAAAGTCTTGTTTCGGAAGCACTGCTTTTATGGGAGGAGATGTATGCAAGGTATACAGTACAAACTGTTCAGAAGCCGATTTTAAGGTTAATACTAACGGTTGATCTGGAAAATTCACCTTTCCATATCCGGTCTCTTTTAAACTCTCCATTGCATCCAACAAATAAAGCCACATCCCATCTATAACATCCCATGCAGATGCATCAAGAAGCGGCTCACCGTAGTATTCGAGCTTAATAGCTCCTTCAAGGCAAGTAAAATCAAGCTGATTACCGTAACGAATGAGTTCCTCTTCGTTCGATATATCGATAAAATAGTGCGATTCCTTTTCATATAGAGATGATAAATCGGTAATCAAAATACCTGGACGCTTAATGAATGTTTGAACACGAAACAACGTTATCCCTCCATGCCCATTTTGTTTTCACAGCTCAAATAGATTTTCTCCGTCCCTATTTAACCAATACTTTTCTATTTTTGGAACCAAACCTGTAAAGTCTTCATACGTTCCTTTCCAATCGCTTGGAACATATTCTTCAAATGAAGCCGGTTCAGGAAACAGTGAGTAGAACGTTTTTTGATCAAAGTCCACTAAAAACGAAGGGCTAAAATCTAATACGTCTTCTTCATCTTCGCTTTCTATTTTATTTTCAAACAGGTTTAAAAGAGTAGCTGCATCTCCTTATATGACGTTAAACAAACAATTCTCTCAGCAAAGAAACTGCCTTTTGTAAAACGAAACCCTTGACCAAGTAACTGACACTCAATCAAGGGTTTTTAATAATTAAAAAGTTATTTTATTATTAAATTAAATATGTTCCCTCTTAACTTGCTCAAACCATAACCTTGCAATGGAACTTGCAGTTTCATTAGAATCAACTGTATGCACAAGCTCATACTTATAATCTGCCGTTAATTTATTTGCTTTAACATCGTAAACCATTTTAATCTCTGTTGGCATTTCACGATTGTATTCTTTGCATAATTTAATCATTTCTTTAATATCTTCATTGATTATTTTAACAACTGCTTTTTGACGGACTACAGAAGTATCATAAGAAAAATCGTCTTTATTCTCTACATTAATCAATGCATCATTAAGTTTATGTCTCTCCACAATTTCACCATTGATATTATAAAAAAAATCATTCGAAATAAGACCTTCTTCATAAGAACAGTATACATATATTTTATTTGCTCTATCGAAAACATACTCTAAACATATCGAAACCATATCCGCCTGCAATTCACTAAAGTAATCCTCAAATACTTTCCCCAATATGTTCACTCCTAGTTTAGTATATTTATTCACCCATATCTTCCGTTTATCTCACATTCAACGATAAATTCTGATGGCCTTTTATTATTTCCATCGTATTTAATTTCAACATTAACTTTTACTTCTTTAGGTGTACCTGCATGATCCGTTTCATAGAAGTAATCATACTCTCCTAGTTTATATCTTATATCAGGCTTTAATTTATATTTTTTATGGAAACAGTATAACAGCTTTTATGCCCTTTATAAGTAATTCCTTATGTACATTCTACGTCTTTGTACTTGTCATACATTGAACTACCCCCACTTACTCTCTGAGCTACGCTCGTTTCAATCCTTGAGGTGGGGGTCTTCTCGGCTAAAATGATAAAATGTCATCTCACCTAGACTCGCAATTCTTTTTCTAATCATTTCACTCGTACTTTGTTTTTTTATTTATATATTCGTTATTGTGTTTCCTATACGATCTGCTTGTAAAATATAAAATAAGTAGTAAGTCTACTTCATTAGAACGAACCTTATACCTCTACTGGCCCCATAAAACCAGTAATAATAAGAATATGTTCCTTCAATTTGACCTTTTTTAAGTTCTCTACTTTTTCTGCTCCACCTAACCCTAATAGAGGTGTATAACCAAAACACTCATCATACTCTAACTCATTGTATTGTTTAAGCGCTTCGGGATAAGGCTGCCAAGATAAATCTTCATCCCTGAATTCTAAATCAGCAATATTTTGAAAGAAAAATTCAAATGTAAACATAATAATCTTTACTATGCCATACCTGTAATTAAGTAATCCAACATATCCATCCGCCCAAATAATCAAGTCTCCCATACTCGTAGCAAACAATACGATTGAATCCTTAAATCTTGGACAACTCTCCTCCAAGATTTCTATAAATCCCTCTGGATTTACGCTTTTAAAATACCCTTGCATAAATGTACCAAATCCATAATTACTCCAAAAATTTATCACTTCATTTGGTACTAATTCTTTATACTTTTCAATGATTTCACTCGGAAATTTACTATGCAACTTAAAATCTTTTAAATATTGCTCCATTCAAACTCCTCCCCTAAAGCATTAACTTTACATTCAAATACGTATTTTTTAATTGTTCTGGTGTCATGTTTTTCGCTACTTCCTCTATTTGTTTATCAATACTCTTGATTCTAGACCTCCATTGACTACCTATAGAGAAATTAATCCTCTTATCTCCTATTATTTCAGCTTTTCCACCTGCTATCTAGTCAGGGTGCTTGGGTAACTAACCATGACTGAGCTTTTTTCTTTGCTTGTGATAACGGTAATCCCTCACTTTGAAGTTCATTTACCTTTTGTACATAAGCTTTTTGTCTAGCTATTTTTGAACTGCATTTCCTTCTTTCGCTCTACCTTTATCAATAAATCACTCTCGATTTTCCTGGTATTCATATACGGTTAATTCATTCATCCCTTTTTCTTGATCTTTTAACTGTCTTGTAAATTCTTCTGAATCGAATTTAGTTTTGTAGGTAAATTTCACTTTAACTTCTTTTGTTCTAGGTATATCATCTAAATGCTTGGCTTTATCCGTATCCTTATTTAAAACCAAAAGCGATAATTGGGTTACCAATTATCGCTTACTAAGTCAAACCATTTGATGTACTATAAAGTAACAATTATTTTATTATCTGTGATAGTTCTAAAATTGGTGTAATTTCTCATCATGTTATTACCATATGCACTAACTGCTTCATTACCACACACCAATACTAAATTAAAGCTTGTTATTTTTTACTTCTTCAAACCACTCATCAGCAATATGACTGGCTGTTTTAATATCGTCATGCGTATAAACTAAGTCATACTTGTATTCAGCTTTAAAATTGCCACTCTTAACATCATAGATTAACTTCATCTCCGTTGGCATATCTCTTTCATATTCTTTGCATAATTCTTCAATCTTTTCGATATCTTCACATATTATTCGCAACACCATAAGCATTCTTTTTTGAGACACATCATATCTTTCGTCTCCATTCTCCAATGCATCATTCACTTTATGACATTCTACATACTTATTATTGATACAATAAAAGAAACTGCCTGAAACAATTCCTCCTTCACGTGAAGCATAAACATATACTTTATCAGCTCTATCTTCAACGTACTCCATACATATAGATATCATATCAGCTTGTAATTCACTAAACTTATCTTCATATTCTTTCATTTTGCTGTTTTCACTCCTTAGATTAACTCTCAAGAATTCCAGTTAACCTTACCTAAAAAATCTTTTCGTTCCTTTGGTCACCATAGAGTGACCCACCTTATTTATTTAGATACTTGCAATGACTAGCGATTGGAATAAGCTATTTTGACGCTATTCTATTTTATAAGCCTTAACTTTTATAAAATAGAAAACAAATGATGAAATGCGCAAATGCGTTTAATAAAAGCACCGATTGCCTAGAAAATACAATCGGTGCTCCCACTTACTCTTGCAAATTTTTTATTGCCAAATTAATCTCATTAATTCAGGAATAAAAGAATTTATACCTATTTACGAACGTATGTTTTATAAGTTTCCCAATAAAATTAACAAACAAATAAGTTTAGCAGCCCTCTAGGGTTATTTGTCTTTGAGGCTTTTTATAAAATCTTCAAAGCTATAAGAAATAAGGCTAAAGTGCGTGTTAGAAGGTTCATATTCTTCTTCGTAGATGTCTTCCATGTCTAAGCTCCAATAATAAACCGCTCCAGCATTTTCTCCTGATAATGACAAGCAAATTTTGTTATCAATTGGATCTTCGCCAATAATTAGAAGATTATCAGGGAAAAGCTAAAAATACATTCTGTACATTTTTATGCACTTCTTTAGTAAATGGAAGTATGGATGTTAAAGACGACGTGATTTTTTTGTCTAAGGTTTGAAACCTTCGTATAGTAGGGTTGCCGCCATTGGTTTTAAGTAAAAACTCTTTATAATCATCGGGCAATTCAATATTCCACTCTTCTTCAAATGATTGAATCTCTTGCAAATTTGCAGGCTTACTATTATTTTTAATCTCTATATTCATAAATAAATATTAACCTCCCTCTATAAATTATCTCGGTCTATAACTTTGCAACCCATATCATCCCTAGAGATTCTTTCTTTTAGTTTCAAGTTTTATAGTGAGAGTGTGACACCCTTTACATGCTGTAACAAATCATACATTAAAACGTGTGTGCCAAGTTTACATACAATTTCAAATCAACTTCTATATCATTTTCAACACTTGTTCTTTCACATTTTCGTCAAACTTAGCTCCTTCTACATTTGCTCCTGTCCAAACTACATTGTCGAGTTTAGCACCGGTAAAATCCGCTTCTGTGAAATCCCCATTTAAAAGGATTGCTCCGGTAAAATCCGCTTCTGTGAAATTAGCATTTCTAGCATCTACCTCTGATAAATTTACATTTTCCAAATGCGCTTTTTCAAATTTACCATTTGTCAGATTGGCACCGCTGAAATCCGTTCCCGTACAGTCGGCCTGTTCCGCATCAATTCCTGACAAATTTGCATGGCGAAATGTAGCATGATTTAAAATTGTTCCAACTAATTCTCCATGTGAAAAATCAACCTCATCAAAACGAGTTTCAAAGCAACTACTTATATTTAGTTTTGCATATTTCATATATGCTTTAGAAAAATCCGCTTCGCCAAACCTACAATCTGCCATGTTAATTTCCTCTAAATTACAACTTCTGAAATCAGCTAACTCAAAATCGCAGTCATGAAACGCTGCTCTCATTAGTGAAGAGGCTCTCAACACAACACGTTTTGCCATAATACGCCTTGCCATTACTTCTGACAGGTCTGAAAAACTAAGGTCTAAATCACTCATATCTACCTGATCTATAACCTCATCATTATATTGAGATCTATTTACTATTTCCATGACCCTTATTCGATCGTTACTTTCCTCATCCATGATTACAAATTCCTTTCCTTTAATTTTCTAGATACTTCTTCCAAGCAACATTAGGCGAATACGTGACAACCATTCGACTTTCATGAAAGCTTGGCACAGCTATTACTTGAGCTGGTTCTAAGTATTTCATTACATGTAACCACCGATCTAGCAATGTATCCCTATCAGCTTCTAATGGATTTTGTAAAAGATCCATACAAACCCCACCCCATTCCAATTCTGATACGACAGCGGGACTATTTAGTAGGAATTCCTTATCAAACATTTCTAAAATATGACCACTAAAATATGTTCTAGCTCCTACCCCCAAGGGACCGTTAGGAAGAAACCTGACCGGTATAGGTAGTGAAGACATATTCATCCACATATGTAAGCGTTCATATTCAGTATTCCATGGATAAGATGCTTTCCAAAAAATTTGCGACACTCCATAACGCGGCTTTACAATTTCTGCGATTTGATCAGATAACTCAAAAAAAGCAGACCATAATTTTTTAGGTATTGATTTATGGAACTCAAACTCCAAATATGAACTATGACTCCAGTTAACTTTAAAACTCCCTTTATAGTGCACCGCTTTATCACGATACAGGTGAACTTCAGATACTCTACGCTCTGAAATCACTTTTTCTAGAATTTCCCGACGATTATATTCTACCTTTACTGTTTCAGAGTTACCCCAATGGGTAGGAGCAAATTTTTCATTTGACTCAAACACATCCAAAAGACGACCTAATAGCTCCTCTTCGTTAAAAGCTACTGTGGGGTACATTGAAATTGAAAAATAATTAGGTTTCATCTATATCCCCCTTACATACTAGATATCATATCAGCCTGCAATTCACTGAATAAATCTTTAAATTCTTTCATACTACTTTTACTTCTTTAACACTAATAAAATGCTGTAAGGCCATGCTTGCCATCAATAATGTATTTAACTATAAATCTCTGTGTGTGCATATGACTCTCAGTATAAATGTTTTTAACGTCAAAACCTATTTTTTGAAATACTTCTTTCAAAATTCAACCTCATTTCCCTTTGACTTCCTGATATTTTTTCACATTCACATCAGGCATCTAAAAAATCAAAAAACGGCTCACAAAAAAACACTTGTTGCCTAAAAGGCAGTCAAGTGTTTATAGTTCATCAATGAACTGGTCCCATGAATTCAGTAATAATAAGAATATGTTCCTTCAATTTGACTTTTTTTAGATTCTCTACTTTTTCTGCTCCACCAAGCCCTAATAGAGGGGTGTATCCAAAACATTCGTCATAAGATATTTCGCCCCATATTTCTACTGCTTTTGGATATGGCTTCCACTTTAAATATTCGTCCCGAAATTTCTCCGAATCTAAACTTTTAAAAAAGTATAGAAAGTTTGGCATAAGTGTTTTAAGTAACCCGTACCTAAAATTAAGCAACCTTACATAACCATCAGCCCATATTACTAAATCCCCCATACTTGTTGCAAATAATACTAAAGAATCAGTGTATCTTTGGCTACTCTCTTGTAAGATATCAATGTACTCCTCTGGATTGACACTTTTAAAATAACCTGCCATAAATGTTCCAAATCCATAATCCTGCCATAAATCTATTATTTCTTTAGGGACCATATTTTTATACTTTTCAATCAGTTCACTGGGAACTTTATTATGCAACTTAAAATCTTTTAAATATTGTTCCATTCAAACTCCTCCTTTAATGTGTTAACTTTACATTCAAATAAGTATTTTTCAGTTGTTCTGGTGTCATATTTTTTGATATTTCCTCTATTTGTTTATCAACAATTTTAATTCTAGACCTCCATTGACTACCTATAGAGAAATTAACCCTCTTATCTCCTATTAATTCTCTATACATCTTTTAAAACAATCCATAAAATGGTCTACCAATGTCTCATCAACTAAAGCGATTGGTTCTGGATAATATGTAACTCCTTCTGTCCGGTCACGTATTCTCCTAGACCGTTTGCCGCCACAAGACCGTAGAGGCCTTTTTCGGTTTGCTCCAGGACTTTGAAGGATTTGGCAGATTTATAGGCGTCTAAGGCGTGATCCGCTGCGCTTAGGCCTTTAGCTATTTAATTGAAACAAATAAAAATGAAGACTCTTTGAAATTATATATCCTCAGATAAAAGAAAGCACTTGCTGGCTGTTATAGACCATCAAGTGCTTTATAGTTAGCTATATAGAATAAGTTGTAAGTTTCTTGTGTGCTCCATGTGACGAATAATTTCGAAATTTAAAATTCCATCCGGCCTAGTAAGTGTATCTGTTTTTCCCACAAAATATTGTTACACAATTCCACAGCCATACAACCTCCATGAGCTAAGTGTTTACTCTTAACCCTTAGTCATGTAACTTATCAAGAAATTCAGTAAATGTTGCTGCAACGTAAAATACATTCTCTCTTGCACGCTCTTCCCCCTGCTCTTCCGTTAAACCCTCTTCCTCGATTAACATTTCTTTTTCCCAAGCATTTTCATGTTCCCAAAAAACCACAATCGGATTATCTTCATGATCTTTATAATCAAAGCATATTAAGTTTCCAGACGGATCGAAAGCAAAAGGGATTAACTTTTTCGGAAGTGTATCCTGATAATCATTAAAGACTTCTAGAATATGCTCATCATCTTCAACGTCATATGTTAATAATGTTCCAAATACCTTTTCTTTTCCTTCAACTTGAAATAATTCAGGACTAACATGGGCACCATTATAATCCATAGCAACCTCTATATAATCTAAGGGAAATTTCACTCCTAATTTTTCTCCAACATTCTCCACTTCATTCTTAGTGACTGGTTCATCCCATGATCTCCAATTTATATTACTCATCTAATACCATCTCCCCATAATTTGTTTCCACCTAAATGATTTACTTTATGCGTTTTAGATACCACAAGTTGCATCTTACCAGGTACCTGATGATGGTGCCATGTTAATCCTTTAATTCTGGCTTCACCATTTTCGATATCTCGAAGTTGTTTTGATGTAAATATGTCTTTAGATATTTCCTCGTGTCCAATCGCTTCTTTTAACAGCTCTGTACATTCTTTAAATTGTCTATCATCAGTTGCTTTGAACAGACTCTCTTTTAGTTTCATTGAAAATTTAACATCGCCTCCCCTAAATATTGGAAAACCTAAAACATCATAATCTACGCCTTTCACATGTTTTCCTCCCGCTAATCCTTTATTAACTATATTATTCTTTGGTGAAGCATTCAAATAATCATCCACATGCCCCACTACTGCTTTAAATTCTTCAATACTATCATAACCATGTTCTTTAATAGTTGTATCATCTACAACTTTCAAAAAGTCTTCAACACTTTCGTAACCTTTAGGAACAATAGACCTATTAATGAAGTTTCCATTTATATCATAATCATTTTTAATTACTTCATCAATTTCAGAGCGGTAGATATCACCCGTGCCCCTGATATCCTTTTGAATTGGACGTTCACTCACACGCTCTACTTTTACAGGCTCGTCAACCTTCCAAACCGTCTCAACCTCAACCTCGTCACCCAGCTTTTTAACATCGCTCTCGGACATAAACCTGCCGCCAGGTCCACGGTAGCTGTTGCGATCCGGATAATATTTAACTTTCGCTACCATCTGCATCGTCTGTTTCTTCACATTCTGCAAGGTCTCCCTCACCGTCTGCTAGGCAAGTGCTGGACCTGCTGGTGCTAGTTCTGGCACGAGTCTTGGCATGCTGCTGTCTAGGATGTTGTTATATGTTTTATGTAGCGACTGTGTCCAAGAGGCCGGTGCGTTTTTGACGCTTTGGTAGGCTTGCTTTGTGACGTTGGCAACGGCGCTTGTGCGAAGCGTGTTGCGCATGTTGTTGAGCTTTTCGGTTCCTTTGGTCGCAAGGCTTTGTCCCATTTTCCCCGCTACCTTCGTAGAAAGCGCCCCAGCTCCAGCAATTCCTAATGCTTGCAGAAGGCTTGCTTTACGCTGCTCTTCACTGATTTTATTCCCGAACATGTCGCGTCCGGTCACGTATTCTCCTAGGCCGTTTGCAGCTCTTCCTTATTCCTTATCAAGGCGGCTGCTACAGTCAGGTGAGATTTGAAGAGTTTTACACCAGTGAGAAAGGCTTAAATTAAAGTCTTAGTTGCTGTATAATATAAAAACACACTGATTTTCACAAAATACAGTGTGTTTACTTATAACTTTAATAATTATTTAAATAGGATTACTGGGATACTCTTTTAAATATTGTTCTATTAAGCTCTTAGTTTTTTCATCTATTGGTACTTCATCTAAATATCTATACTCTCTCATCTTTTCATGCGCTATGAAGCCCTAATTTGCATTAGACCAATCCGTGCAATCAAATTGTATAAAGAATTTTCTAGTTTGGTTAAACATTAGCGTAAAAGAATACTCTAGTTCTTGGTTATTTTCTTTAGGAATTTCTCTAAGCTGTTCATTAGAATCAAAAAGCTTATCTTTTATCTAATCGGTTTTTAATAATGTTTTAGAAATAAAACGTAGATTATACTTTCTTTATCTACGTTCTATTAATTTATTCAAATCCTATAACCATCCATTCATCCACTACATCCCAAAAATTTAAGTTATATTCTGGTTCTTCTTTTGAAGACCACAAAGTAGCATTGTCATTCAGACTGTTTTTATAGTCAACTACTACATAAGTCCCCATTCCATTGCTGAAAAATCCATAAGAAGATGTGAAATCAATTCTCAAATTATGTTCTCCAATTTCATCAACAATCTCCCATTCATAATCATCTAGATACGTAACATCTTCTAGTGATTCTAACCCCATTGACTTACTTGGATAATAGTAAAATCCATTATGAACATTTTCATAAAAGCTTCTAATTTTATCCGGGATGTTACTCCAATCTTCTTGAAGCTGCTCGTTGTTAAAGTATTCTTTAGGGTTTCGACCTTCATAATATAAAATTTTCCCTCTTGAATTTTTCACCGAATACAACATAGAGTATCGATTACCAATAGCCATTAATTCAACATCAATTAAAAATTCATTCAGGAAAGATATGGTATTGCTCATTTCACTACTTACATATCTTTTCCATACATTTAATATTTCACTTATCCTAATAGATTTATCTTTCTCTTTAAAAATTCCTCTCCATTCATCAGGAATTAAATCCTTTTGGATATTATCAATGTCATTAGGTCCTATTAAGCTCACAGATAGTTTCTTACTTAGTGTATATTTATTTAAGAAATCTAATTTATCTTGAAGCATTATCCCTGTCAACTCCCTATTCTTTTAAAAATCCATCTATTAAACCCTGTATTTTCACTTGCAATTCTTTTTCAATTCCCATCATTTTCTTTCTAAACGTTGGATCAACCTCAATATTTCTTTTTTTATATATTACCCATTCCTCATAAGTTTTTGACCCTTTAGAAGTATTAGCAATTTTACTTAATCCTATAAAGTTATCCCTATAATTTAACAAAGCTACTTGCTGTTCATAAGTTAACTTGTCAAAACCTTCCATACGCGCAATGTTCTTCATAGGTACTATGTGATCAGCTTCTAATCTCTTGGTAATCTCTAGACCAGGTAGCGCAGGGTCAGGCATAGGCAAGTCAATCCCTTCATTCACCATATCTCTAAGCTCATCAGTAGGCGTTTCTTTTCTTAATCTACTATAGAGTTTATCAGATATTTTTTGATCACCGTACCGTGCTCCCGATTCACTTTCAACTCTCCGAGCCGTTTCACCAGTTTCACCACTTCGTACAGAAAACATCCGCCCAACATCTTTTCCAGTAATCCACTCATCTACCACTGGCATACGCGTTCCAGTCAGCGGTTCTTCTACTACTCGGACCTTCTTAGGAGCCAGCTTAATATCTCCGGCTTGACTAATTTTCTTTTTGACGTAATTCGAAGAAGAATGATAAGCTTTCTGAACGCTTTGCAGCGGCGGCATAATACGTTGAGTCGCTTGTTTGCTAAGTACATTCCGCATATCACTAAGTTTCTTCGCTCCGTTTGCCACGGCATTAGCCCCTGCTTTCGCTGTTTTCCCCGCTACCTTCGTAGAAAGCGCCCCAGCTCCAGCAATTCCTAATGCTTGCAGAAGACTTGCTTTACGCTGCTCTTCACTGATTTTATTCCCGAACATGTCGCGTCCGGTCATGTATTCTCCTAAGCCGTTTGCAGCCACAAGACCGTAGAGGCCTTTTTCCGTTTGCTCCAGGACTTTGAAGGATTTGGCGGATTTGTAGGCGTCTAAGGCGTGATCCGCTGCGCTTAGGCCTTTAGCCGTTTTGTAGATGGCTTTTCCGCCTTTTGCGGCTCGTCCTACCCAGCCGACAACCGGAATGAAGCCGGCTGCTGCCATGGCTCCTGCTGCGACGCGCTGTGAGGTGGAAAGTTTTTCACCCGTAACAGGGTCCACGCCTTCTGCTGCTCGTTTATAATCATAATATCCGCTGACCTCTCCTGTAAAGGTAGAAACCGCGTCCCACGTTTTTTCATACCACGGTTTGTTTGCTTCTTCTTCTTGCTTTTTTTCCAGCTCGTATACTTCTTCTTGCTGCTTGTTGTAATCAACATATGAAGTGGCATAGTCGTTTAGCTTTGTTTGAACTCTATACAGCTCGCTGTCGTGATAGGCTTTTTCGTCAAAGGCAAGCTGATAGACACTTCCTCCTTGACTCGTAGCAAGCTCTAAGCCGCTTACTAGCGTATCCACTACCGCATAGAAGTCGTCCATTTCGCTGTATTCTTTTGACCATTCAGCGTCAAGCTGGTTCACTGCTTCAATTGTATCGGTGCGTTTTTTCTCTGCTTCTTCTATTTTATCGTTAAACTCACTCGTTGAAAACGCTGAAATAGAGACGATATCATCGATGCCGTTTAAAATACTCTGCAGATCGTCGTGCTGCTGCGCAACCATTTCTTTAGCATTGCTATTGGCGTTTTTTAGCTCTGTTTCTAAAAATGATTCAGTTACAATCGTGCTTCCTGATAGCTTTGCTTTTTCAGCTTTAACGTGAAGCGTTGAAAAATAGCTTTGCTGCATTTTAATTAAGTTTTCCCACTGTCCGGCCGTATCGGCGTGCTGCTTATAAAAAGATTTTATATTGTCAGCGCCTTTTCCTTCTAAGCTGCCATCTAAGTCCGCTACGCCCTGCAGCGCTTTTTTCAGTTCACCCAGCTGGCTGAGTAACTCATCGTAGGCTTTTTCCCTGTCTTTTGCTACATCAAACAGCGCTTTTGCATCGTATACCTTTCCCACAGTCATCCCCCTTTGCTGCTACGAATGGATAATAGATTCGTCTTGTTCTTTTAGTAAGTCTACATTAGATTTTGTATCTTTTACGTTTTTGTTTAGTGCTTTTATATAAGTAGAAATAAGCGTTTGAATTTCTTCTTCGCGCGCTTCCCATTTCTCTGTAGTATCAAGGCTGTTTTTTCCAAGGTCAGGCATTTTGCTAATGGATAAATTTCCAATCGCTGTGCTGACTGCTTCAAGCTTTTTGATAACGTCAGCGTGATCAAGCTTAATTGTCATGAAAACAGCCCCCTTCTAATTTCACTAATCTTGTTTTCTACTGCGTCATAGGCTTCTTCACCTTTAGCTAATAAAGAATCCGCTTCTCCAATAACGGCGTTCAAGCCACTCAAAGCTCCTTTTTCAGCTTCTAGCGCCCATATCTTTGTTTCAATTTCACGAATGTATCCATCGTAATCACCGTCTAAAATGCCTTTTATGTTGTCGTAGGCTGCCGTACGTTTTTCGTCAAAATCATCCGATAACGTACCCGTCCATTTGTCTCCCAGCTCAGGCTTTTTGATGTGTTCAATTTCTTTTAATGAAACAGCTTGTTCATGCTCAATTTTACTTTTAGCCGTTCTTAGCTTAGAAATTTTCCCTTCTACATCTGAGACTCTTCCAGATACTTCACCCAGCAGTCCGTCTAATACGCTTCCTAACCCCATATCGTTCCTCCTGTTCCGCACATTTCGAGTTTAATCCAATAATTATAAGTATAAAATTTGTCTCATTATAGCTAAATAGGAAAAAACTCTCTTTTTTATGCTTCTAGTTTCATGAATTGAGATAAAAATGAAAAATAAGAGAAAAAAGACTCATGTCTAAATACGTTATCCAACCATATACCGTTATCTAAAACAAAGAATAAGTAGAATAAAACCATTCCTTTGTACCCATACCCGTTTTTTCCCACAAATTAAAGCTTTTTGCGTAAAAAGACCAACTTCACTTCATTTTTTTACACAGCAAAAAACCTCTGCACATCCTGCAGAGGTTTTGTTTTATACTTGAACCGGCGTTGGTTCTTCAGCTGTTTGTTCGTGCTGCACAAGTCCGTAGTTTTCCCACGCCCGGCTTTTCCAACGGAAAAACATAATAACTGCGCGCGTCCATTCATCGGCTGCGATGGCAAGCCAAATGCCAGCGAGCCCCATGTCTAAATGGAAAACGAAGAAATAACCGAGCGGCAAGCTCATCATGACCATCGACATCGCACCAATTAACACCGGATATTTGGCATCTCCCGCTGCCCGCAGCGAGTTAATCAGCACAATGTTCATCGTTCTTCCCGTTTCAAGCACAATGCTCAGAAGCAGCACCGTTGCCCCAAGCTCAATGATATGCGGATTGTCTGTAAACACGCTGATCAGCTGTGTTCTGAATGTCATCACAAGAACAACCATCATCATCGTTACGGCACTGGCCCATTTGACGCTTTTCCATACGCGATGGTACGCTTCATCTTTTTCGTTTCCGCCTACTAAACGGCCGACAATAATCGCTGTACCCATTCCAATCGCAATGGCAAATAAGTAAATGAACATTGAAATATTCATCGCGTACTGTCTCGCAGCAAGTGATTCTGCTCCTAGGTAGGTTGCATAGTATAAAAAGACAATTTGACAGCCTTGATACATCACTTGTTCAAAAGCCGACGGAATACCGATTTTTAAAATTTTACCGATATATTCTTTTGAAAGCGTAATGTAGTATTGAAATTTCACTCTATATTCCATCACTTGATACAGCAGCCAAAAGAACACAATAAGGGCAACAAATCGGCTGAACGCAGATGAAATCGCTGCTCCTTGCACGCCCATTTCCGGAAAGCCGAACTTTCCGAAGATTAAAGCATAGTTTCCTGCAATATGAAAAATGTTCATTCCAAGTGAAACAAACATTGCCTGTTTCGTAAAACCATGTACGCGAATAATCGCTGCAAGAGAGTTAATAATCGCTTGAAGAAAAATAGCTCCTCCGACGATGGATAAATAGCTTTGTGCATACATCAGCACGTCACCTTGTAAGTTCATCGCTTCCATCATATGTCTTGAAAACAAAAGAAAACCCGCGCTAATGACTAGCCCGACTCCTAAATTTAACGTAACGGCCAAAGCAGAAATCTTTGACGCTTCCATATACCGTTTTGATCCTAAATACTGAGACACGACAATTGCCGCTCCGTTACCAATGACCTCTAACACCAAAATCGCAATGTGAAGGTATTGATTGGCTGCTCCGACTCCTGATACGGCATCATCCGACAGCGCACTTAGCATAAAGGTATCAGCAATCCCCATTAACATAAAAAGAAACACTTCTAAAAAGATCGGCCACGTTAAGAAAAACAAATTCAGCTTTTCTTTTGGCCCTTTTTTTGTTTCGACCGCGGTCATCCCATCACCTTCTTTACCGATATCCAATTTCAAACAAGAAGTATCTTACCACACATTTCCTTTGTATACATCCCCTTTTTAGCACATTTTTTATTTTATTTGTTTAGGCATAAAAAAAGCCGCTCCCTTAGAGGAAGCAGCTTTTTTTCCGTTATTAAATTGAAATTTTCACTTCTGCGTTCATACCTGGAAGAACTTTATCTGATGCATCATCAATTGAAATTTTCACCGGTACTTTTTGCGTTACTTTTGTATAGTTTCCTGTATTTTGAGCAGGAAGCATAGAAGACACTGAGTTTGTTGCGCGGCCGATTGCTTCAACATGACCTTTGAAAACTTTACCTGAGTCTCCGTCCACTGTAATATCGACGCTGTCTCCTTCTTCTAAGTCACCTAGGTCTGTTTCTTTAATGTTTGCATTGATATAGATTTTAGATAAATCAGCTGTTTGTGCTAACACATCGCCAGCTTTTACTAATTGATTTTGAGATGCGTTGTTTTTAATAATTGTTCCGTCAATCATAGACGTTACGTCTGTTGATTTTTCGCCTTCTTTTAAGCTTCCAACAGAATCACCTTGAGAAACGCTATCTCCTTCTTTTACATTCCATTCGCTTAACTGACCGTTAGCTGAAGCGATGACTTGTGAAAGCGGTGCTTCTACCTGCGCTTCATCTGTTTTAACGTAATTTGCTTTTTCGTAGAAATAATATCCACCAAAGCCTACTAGTAATAAAATCACAATGATTCCAACAATGTTAGTAACCAATAAACGACTTTTACTCATCGGAATTCCTTCTTTCTATAGTTAGTATATTATACAGAGGTTTCTTCTGTTTGAGGTGCCGGCAGCATTTTTCTTTCTTCTTGCGGCTCAGCTTCTTCTTGAACCTCTTCTTTTTGAACAAGAATTCTATTTTCACCGCTCCACGCTTTACTTAGTGAAGCAATGAGCATAATTACGCCTAAAATACCAAGCATGAAAAATAAGTTGTGATACGCATGTAAAATCGATGCTTTTTTAGCGCCTGCTACAACAGCCGTCACAGCCGATGTTTTTGCGTCTGCTTGACTCATTCCCATACCCATATAGCGTTTGATCATTTCAGACAGCTGCATCTTCACCTGAGGATCTACTGAGCTAATTTGACCTCGAAAATCTTCATAATAAATCGCATTTTGTCGAACAACAAACCACCCAATCACAGGTGCTACGATGGCTCCTAATAAATTTCGAATGGAGTGCAGTGAAATGGAACGCATCGAAGCTTGATGTAAATCTCCGGCTAGTGCCGCTCCTAGTGCACCGGATACCAGTGCCATACTAACACCCATACCAAAGAGCATAATGTGAACATATAAACTTACTAGTGATGTATCAGCTGATACGTTCACCCAGCTAAATCCTACAATGACAATAAGAAGTGATCCAATTGCTCCAAGGTAACCTGGACCAAATTTGTCATATAAGAATGTCGTTGTAAATGCTGAAATCAGTACCCCAACAAAAAAGTATAAATAAAAATAAGAAAGCGTGGTGTACGATGCATTTTGCACATTTTGCATGACGCCATTAATACCTGCAATGGCTAGAATATACGCCATATGACCGCCAATGGCCATAATTGTACCCGCAACTGGTTTTACGGCTAGCAGTGATTTTAATGGTACTAACGGATTTTCAGCCGCTAAATCAACTAAGACAAAAATGACAACTAATCCTGCTGCAGCTAGTAAGAACGGCCACACTTGGATAGAAGCAAATCCTTCGTATCTTAGTTCATACAGTGGATAAACTAATAAAATCATAATAAGGCTAAGAATAAAGATACTTTTCTTATCCACTGGACGGTCTTCTTGCTGAGTTGGATCATGAGCAGGTAATACCTTATACCCAATAAACAGACAGACAAGAGAAGCTATTATTCCTAAAACAAAAACCCAGCGCCAATTATCCATGCTAAGAGATACAGCACCTAAAAAGGCTCCAATCGCCGTTGAACCGAACAGTCCGCCGATCGCTAAGACTAAAAAGAAGTTTCGGATTTTATTCGGAAACGAAATCAGCGCAGCTGGAATAATGGTTAAAAACAGCATTCCTGAGCTTAAGCCTTGAATCAGACGACCAAGGGATAAAAACGCAACGTTTTCGGAAAAAACGTTGATAATCGAACCTGCTAAAAAGACTAAAACGAACGTTAAGTATGCTTTACGCACGCCATATTTTTTCGTCAGCATCGGACCAATAGGTACTCCAAGTCCAAATGCCAAGTTAGAAATAATAGATGGCAATAGTAAGCTTTGTGTACTCGCATCAAATCGATTTTGAATTAATACTTGATTGACCGTGTAGGATAAATTCAAAAAATACTGAGGGCCAATTGAAAATAGCGTTAAAATCGCCATAATTAAGTATTTAGGTACGCTTAAACCTTGTTTGTCGGAGGCTACTGCTGGATTATTCTGACTCATATTTATTCCTCCTTTTATTAAATTCTTTTCATAAGACTAACAATTCCTTACATATTTTATTGTACAAGTTGTATCATGCAAGTTATAGCAGCACTACATATTATACATCTTTTAAAGAAGAAATCAACTTCTTTGTTTCAACTTAAAAAGACTATTTTTCAATAGCCTTTTTGTTCATCTATATGTATTCGCTTTAACATCCATTACTGCGCCATCTTTTAAAATCGAGATTCAAGCGTGATAAACTTTTTTCCAGTACTAAAACCTCTTCTTCCGACCAATCTTCTAATACTTCAGCATAGGCTTGTTTACGCTTGCTTTGTACATGCTGTAAAATATCTTTCCCTGCATCAGTCATTTCAATTAAACTAATCCGCCCATTTTCTGGACTCGGAAAGCGGCGAACAAACTGTTTGGTCTCAAGCGCAGATACTTGCCGGCTAGCTGTCGATAAGCTCAGTTTTAAATTTTCAGCTAATGCATTAATCCCCAGCGGACTGCGCTGATCTAGCTCGCTTAACAGTAAATATTCAGACCGGTCCAAGCTTCCAAGCTTGGGACTGTGCGTCGTTGTTAGACGAACAAGCAGCGCAATTTCGTGCTCAATGGTTTGCAGCGAGTCTCGCTTCACCTCTGTCTCCCCCTTTATCTCATGAAACATTCTGTACTTTTTAATATGTTTACTATACCGCAACCGTTCGCGTGAACCAACCTTTTTTCCGTTTTTCTTCTATTATATAGAAAGATATCATAGATGGGGTACATTTAATTCTAGCATCACAGGACAGTGGTCGCTTCCCATTACATGCGGATGAATAGCAGCTTCTTGAATAACGTCTTTCATTCTCTCCGATACGATAAAATAATCAATGCGCCACCCGATATTTCGTTCTCGCACTTTGTTCATATATGACCACCAGGTATAGGATCCTTCTTGATTCGGATATAAATAGCGAAATGTATCAAGAAATCCACTAGCAAGAAGCGTCGTCATTTTCCCTCGCTCTTCTATAGTAAAACCAGAATTCCCTCGGTTTGGCTTCGGATTACGCAAGTCAATTTCTTCGTGTGCTACATTTAAGTCTCCGCACAAAATCACCGCTTTACGGCTATTTAATTTGTTTAAGTACACGAGCAGATCGTCTTCCCATTGAAGCCTTTCTTCAAGCCTTGCTAAGTCTCTTTTAGAATTTGGCGTATACACATTTACTACATAGCATTGTTCAAACTCAAGCGTGATAATACGTCCTTCGTCTTCCGATTCTTTATCGACACCGTATGAAACGGATAAAGGCTTTTGCTTGGTAAAAACAGCCGTTCCAGAATAGCCTTTTTTCACGGCGTAATTCCAGTACTGATAATATCCTTCTAGCTGCAAATCAATTTGTCCTTCCTGCAGCTTCGTCTCTTGAATACAAAATACATCCGCATTCACTTCTTGAAAATAATCTAAAAATCCTTTTCGCACACACGCGCGAATGCCATTTACGTTCCAGGAAATCAACTTCATAAACTCTTCACGTTCTCCTCACTCGATTTATGTATCAGTGTTTAGTGTAGACAATTTCTTGCATGAGTTCAAATAATTTAAAGCGTATACTTTTCTTTTCAATGTATTCCTGATATTTCTTCTTATTTTATTTTCTGTACCTCAAACACTAGATACAAGAGGTGAAACATAATGTCAACAAACCACACGTATGAAAATAACGAAGAAGTTTCTACTGTTTCTAAAAAAGAAGAGCACCCTACTAAAGAATGCGAAACACAGAATCAAACGGCGCTTACTAAAGAAGATTTTTCTTTAAATGATTCTGCTATTAAGCACTTTAGCAGGTAATTCATAAAAATAAAAACCCGTTAACTGGTAGCAAGACTTGCTGTCTCAAGCTCTTGCTATCCATTTCTTAAACATAAGGTGGTCGTATGCTAAAAACCATTCAAATGATAGAAGCCATTAAAAAACATTCTATGCCTTTTGCTGATGTCGATGACTTACTGCCGCTTATTAACACAGCAAGCCGCGCTCAATACGTACTTCTCGGAGAAGCATCTCACGGCACATCTGAATTTTACGAAATTCGAGCAGCTATTACGAAAGAATTAATTCAGCATCATGATTTTTCCTTTATAGCAGTGGAAGGAGACTGGCCTTCGTGTTTTGAAGTTAATCGCTATATTAAAGGATATACAACTCAATACGCGAATGCCGAAGATGTCTTAAAATCTTTTAGCCGCTGGCCTTCATGGATGTGGGCCAATCAAGAAATAAAAGAATTGATTGAATGGCTTCGTGATTATAACAACAACTTGCCAGCACATCAGCCAAAAGTAGGTTTTTACGGCTTAGATGTATACAGCCTGTGGGAATCGATGGAAGCTATTATTGAGTACTTAGAAAACAACCACGCTCCTGATGCAAAGAAAGCGAAAAAAGCCTTTGAATGCTTTGAACCTTTTCATCGCGAAGCACAGATGTACGGAATTTCTTCTGCCCTTTACGGAAAAAACTGCATGTTAGAAATCTTAGAGCTTTTACAAACCATTCAGCAAAAAAAAGATACCTATACTCATGAGCCTGAGGCTGCGCTTAGTATGCAGGTAAATGCGCTGGTAGCAAGCAATGCTGAAACTTACTATCATACGATGATTACTAACGACAATGAATCGTGGAATATTCGCGATCGTCATATGGTAGAAGCTTTAAAATATATTCAAGCTTACTATAAAGATAGCGCTAAAGGAATTGTATGGGAGCATAACACTCACATCGGAGATGCAAGAGCAACGGACATGAAAAGCAGCGGCATGGTGAATGTAGGTCAGCTTACCCGTGAAGAATACGGACAGAAGCATGTTTACGCCGTCGGATTCGGAACTCATCACGGCACGGTCATTGCTTCTGATAGCTGGGGTAATCCTCATCAGGAATTAACCGTTCCTCCAGCTATAGAAGGAAGCTGGGAAGATGCCATTCACCGAGCAGGTGCTTTTGATCAATATCTCATGTTCACAGAGGAAAACCGAACATTTTTTCATTCAACGATAGGCCACCGCGCCATTGGTGTTGTATACGACCCAGAGATTGAACAATACGGAAATTATGTTCCTTCTCGCTTGTCAAAACGATATGATGCTTTTATGTATGTAGAAAAAACACACGCCTTATCGCCACTCATCTTTTAATGAAATAAGCGGGCTTCCAACGAAGTCCGCTTATTTTTATTGCAAAAAGCTACGAATCGTATCTGCCACAAGTGCATGATCTTCTTCTTGCGACATACCTGATACGGTAATGGTTCCAATTACGCCGACGTTTTTAACCGAAATTGGAAATGACCCTCCTACTGCTTCGAATTCCTGAGGATTCGCTGCGTAAAACTGCGCGTAAGAACGATCTTTTAACTCGCAGTACAGCTTCATATAATACGAGCTGTGATGGTGACGAAGAACGGTGTTTGATTTTCGTTTAATCCATTCTTCATGATCGGGAATAGCCCCTTCCATCGCATGTTGAAAGAGAGTTTGACCATTTCGTTTAATACTTACGGTTACTGCCTTACCTTTGCTTTTCGCTTCATTAATAATGGCCGTTCCGATCTGTAAAGCCTGGTCATTTGTAAATTGATGAAAGATCAGTTCTTTTTCCTGTTGAACTACTTTTTCAAGCAGCGTCTCTGCCGAATGATTACTCACTGTTTCTCGCTCCTTAGTTAAAATAAACCGCTCGTTTTTCTTTGCTGCTTTCAAATGCCGCTTCAATAACTTTAACCACGTCACGAGCTCCTTCTGCTGAAACCGGAAGTTCTTCTCCTCGAAGCAGGCTGTGGGCAATTTTTTGATAATACGTCACATAAGAACCGTGCAGCGTTTGAATTTCTTTCGTTTCGCCTTCGCCAGTTGTCAGCTTACCGTAGTGTTCAGGATGATCTGCTCCCCACGTATCGTCCACAGGCTTCTTGCCGGCTCTTAGCATATCTTCCTGGCCGTCAATCCCGTATTTGATATAGCTTGCTTTTGTTCCATGAACTTGAAAGCGAGGCCCGTTGCTTGGCACAATGGCGCTTGAATGTAAAATAACGCGAAGAGAACCGTATCCAAGCACTACGTGGAAGTAATCATCCGTACGTGCATGATCTCGCTGCCCAAACACATCAGCTTGAACAAATTCAGGCATTCCAAAAAGGTGTAAGGCTTGGTCGATTAAATGAGATCCTAAATCGTAAAGCGCTCCTGACCCAGGTCCTTCATTTTCTCTCCAGCGGTCTCGAACAGCTGGACGATAGCGATCAAAATGAGCTTCATACATTTTAACGTCGCCTAATTTCCCTTCTTCAATCAGCTGTTTCACCGTCAAATAATCATTATCCCATCTACGGTTATGATAGACGCTTAGTTGAACACCTTGTTCTTTTGCTAATTGAATTAATTCATTTGCTTCTTTTTCTGATACGACCATCGGCTTTTCAACAATTACGTGCTTACCTGCGCGTAGTGCGTCTTTTACCATTTCATAGTGCATGCCGCTAGGCGTTGTAATAATAACTAAATCAATGCTGTCATCTTCTAGAAGTTCAGATAGAGTGCTCACTACTTCAACATCCTCTAAGTCACTCTTTACTTTTTTAGGATTTGAACTCATTACCTTTGAAATATGAAATTCGTCTAACACGCTTAAAAGCGGCGTGTGAAAGACCGTTGCTGAAAATCCGTATCCCACTAATCCTACTTTTATTTTCTTCATTGTGTTTCCTCTCCTTTATCAAAATCTGTTACGATAAGCTGCACTTGATTTTGTTCTATTTTTTCTTTTACATCCGCTTCTGGCGCTTTATTTGTAATTAGGATATCAATGTCGCTCATATCACATACTCGATGTAAAAATTCACGTTCAAACTTTGTATGATCCGCCAGCATAATCACTTGTCTTGCGCATTGAATCATCTGTCTTTTTAAAAACGCTTCTTCTTCACTTGGAGATGTAATACCATCTGCACCAACGCCGCACGTACCTAAAAACAGCTGATCTACTTTGTATTCCTGCAACGTAGAAATCGTTCTTGGCCCGGTGACGTTACGGTTTTTCCCGTTAAACTTGCCCGGCAGCAAAAACGTATCACACGCTGTATATTGATCGAGCAAATCCACATTATCGATGGAATTCGTAATAACGGTTACATGCTTTACATCCATATACTTCGCCATCAGTGCGATAGTAGAAGACGTATCTAAAAGCACGTCATACCCCTCCGACATTAACGAAGCTGCTTCTTTAGCAATTTGTTCTTTCGCTTTGGTAGGCGTCCGTTCACTGTAATCAATGATATGACTTGACGATAGCGTCGCTCCGCCTTTAACTCTCATAACCTCGCCGTTTTCTTCAAGCTTGACTAAATCACGCCTCGCCGTATCTTTTGAAACGGTAAACATATCGCAAATTTCGTCTAACGTAATCGTACGGTGTGTATGAAGGTATTCAACAATCGCACTCATGCGCTGTTCTTGATACAATGAAATACCCTCCTTTTTTACTTTAATATGAGCTAATTGTAGCGCAAAGAAAAGTTAAAAACCAGCAAAAAAACTTAAAATAATTAAGTTTTTTACGCTTTTAACTTAAATTATAAAAGTACACAAACGCCTCCTGGAAATAACTATCTTATTTTGGATAATACTTCTTTTATATCTGATACCCTTTCACGCTTTTCACTAATCGCTTATGGTTCAGACTTCTAGCAAACGTATATGCAAAAAAAGCGGGAATCGTAAAGATTCCCGCTTTTTCGTTATATCTTATGTTCAAGCGCCTTGAAGTTTTCTTGAAATTGCTCCAAGCGAACAAGTCCTTCTTCACGAAGGCGTTTATTTTCCTCTTCAATTGCTTTTGTTTCCTGCATTCCTTTCATAATAATATTCCACGTTTGCTCCATCGTTTCTACTTTTACGCTAGGGGCACCGGACATTTTAGCGATTTTAACGCTTTGCTGTGAAATATTTTCTGCATTTCGAATGAGCAGTTCATTTGTACGTTTGTCTAATTCGTTCATCGACTCGGCTACTAAATTTTGACGCTTTGCTGCAATGGCGTTAATGAGTCCATTTTTAAAAATGGGAATCGTTGTAATAAACGCAGAATTGATTTTTCCGATCAGCTTTGTATTTCCTCGCTGCAGCATGCGAATTTGAGGAGCAGATTGATAAGATACTTGTTTTGCCATTTCTAAATCATATAATCGCTGCTCCATCAGCTCAACCGCATTTTTTAAGGTTTGAAGCTCCATTGCCGCCAGCTGATTTCCACTCGACGCTCTTTCTTCAAGCACCTTTAGCTCTTGTTTTAACTCTTCTACTTTCACTTCGCCCGCTACAATGTATTTTTCAAGCTCCATATAATACTGATAGTTTTGCTCGTAAAGCTGTTCAAGTGTTGTGGTTGAGTGCTTCATTTCGGTTTCATATTTTGTGATTTCAACATATACTTTATCAATTTCAGAGCCCATCGTCTCATATTTTTGAAACAGCTTGTCTACTATTTTTTGACCGCGTTTAAAAAGCTTAGAGAAAAACCCTTTATCTTCAACAAAATCCTTTGCATCAAATTTATCCATAATCTTTCCAAGCTGCTTTAATAATTGACTTGATTCTTCCATGCTAGACGATTTAATTGTACTAAGCACTTTTCCGGAAAAAGAGGAAATTTCATTAGCTGTTTCTTTCCCATACTCAAGTAAAGCCAGCTGATTTTTATAATCAATTTGTTCTGCCAAGCGACGTACTTCTGGCTCTTCTCGCAGTTTTGCTTTTACTTCGTTAGGCTTTGTTTCTAAAACTTCTTCGGCTTCATTTAAATCTAAAGGCTGTAATTCATTTGTTGCCATTTAAAAACCCTTCTTTCTTTAAAAGATTCGTTTTAACCATTTTTGAATGAGCGACGGCTCTTTGAATTCTTCATTAAAGCTAATATCTTCTAGCCAGTGCATATCGAAATACTTTTCTTCGACGAACGCTTCTATATCCAGTTGACCGGTTGGATTAAAGAGAACAATATCAACGCCGAATTCATTTAATAGAAGCAGTAAAGCTGCATCTTCACGCGTAAACGCTTCTCGTTCATTTCCATGATAAATAATGAGACGGGGTACATGCTGCGTATAATCAAACTTTTGAAGCATGCGAAGCACGTTGTTTGGAAGCTTCAAAGACTGATTAAACAAATACATTTGATGCTGATACGCATCTTCATGATCTAACCGAAGAAGCTTTGGATGTGCACAGTATCTAGAAATGGCTGCAGCGAGCCCTTGCTGAAGCCCGATAGGCAGTTCTTTATAGCGCCACCAGTTGCTTTCAATCATTTTATCAGGACTGAGCGTGCCATCACTTCCGAGAGCTCCTTGATAGTGAAAGTGATTATTTCCTTCTATTTTTTTGGCAAAAGGAACAGAATCAATCGTCAGAGCTAACTCATTTTCCGTTTGCATGAGCTCATGCACTTTACTCCAGTACTCTTTTCGGTTTTTAGAAATACCAAGTACTTTTGAAAACAAGATCGGCACGTGTACATATGGCTTTGACACTTCAAAATTAGGACGAATAAACGCCCGTTCTCTCATTAATAAAAAGATTTCATCATACGTCGTTTTGAGAGTAACTGAAGTTGGAAAATACGAACGAAATTGCCAAGGTTTATACAGCATGGACTCCTCTGAATGAAGCACTTGCTCAATTTCTTGAGAAGCTCGAAATGCTACCGTACCTTTTCGAACCGGTTTATCCGTTGGAAAAGGTACAAGCGAGCTAGTAGAAGGAAACGTATAAACCGTTGTTAAATGCTGATTCTTATCTACTTCTTTTAAATTATCCTTTCCTTCTGGATGAAAGGTAAGGACGTCAAAACCTAGTAAAATTAAATAATAGAGAAAATACTGCTCGCTTTTATTTGCATCTCCGTACCACATGATGCGAGGCGCGTGCTCAGGAAATGTTTTATCGACCAGCCAAGGTGTTAGATGATTCCACTGCCACTTTATTAAATCGATTAATACGCGTTGAAAATGCCCGTCCATAAAACCCTCTGCGTGCTGTTCTTTAAAGCACGTTAACGTTTCAATAAATTTTTCGCGTATTCTTCTATGTATAGCGGGATTTTCTGACTTCACGATCAGCTTTTTTCCTTCTAAAAAAGCAAACAGTCGATTGACAGAAAGGCCGCGCTCTTCTTGATTAATTTTAAGGATCGTTTGTACTTCTTTTAATCTATCATTAGAAATGGACTTATCAAGCTTATCTTGCAAGACAATAATTGATGGTGATGAATGCGCAAGTTCATAAAGAAAAGCTGCGTACTCGTCCGCATCAAGATGGGTGCCTACATATCTTCCTGCCACTTGTTTATAGGAAGTTTGCTGCTCATTTTGTATAAAGTCACCTCGCAGAGAAACATCTTTAGAAAAAAGAGAAGTTCCATCCTGCTCGTTAAGATTAATCATATGAGGATCAATTAATTTACTCACACCTTACAGCTCCTTTCTTTTCAGACATATACATGCTAAAAAGAAAGGGTACTCGTTAAAGCACCCTTTCTTTTTCATTTATCCCATGCCTTTTTTATACGGATAATCCGTAGTTGCGGCAAAGGTCGGCCAAGCCGCCAGAAAAACCGCTGCCAATGGCATTAAATTTCCAGTCGTTTCCGTGCTTGTATAGCTCACACACCACAACAGCTGTTTCGATTGAAAAATCTTCGCCTAAATCATAACGAAGCACTTCTTCATTTGTTTCGGCGTCAATAAGACGAACAAACGCATTGGATACTTGTCCAAAGTTTTGTCCGCGAGTATCTGCATCGTGAATGGTGACGCTAATTCCGATTTTTTCAACGTGGTCAGGAAGAAGAGAAAAATCAACGGCGATTTGCTCATCGTCTCCATCTCCTGCACCTGTACGGTTGTCACCGGTATGCTCCACAGCTCCGTTTGGACTTTTTAAATTGTTGTAAAAAACAAACTCTTCGTCATTTACAACTTGGCTTGATTTATTGGCTAAAAATGCACATGCATCTAAATCGAAGTCCTGAGACCCAGCATATTTATTTGTATCCCACCCAAGACCTACTATTACTTTTGTTAAGCCTGGGTTCGTTTTGGTTAGGTCAATGCGCTGACCTTTTGATAAAGAAATTGACATAAAAACATCCTCCGTACATTTTCTTACTTTAATGATTAGGCGTTTAAACCAAAGTCGTTTACAAGTGCCGCTAAGCCGCCTTGATAGCCGCTGCCAATAGCATTAAACTTCCATTCTCCACCGTGTCGGTACAGCTCGCCTACCACGACCGCTGTTTCGATCGAGAAGTCTTCACCTAAATCATAACGAATTAACTCTTCGTCATTTGTTGCATTTAAAATACGAACGTAGGCGTTGCTTACTTGACCAAAGTTTTGACCGCGTGCTTCTGCTTCATGAATCGTAATGGTAAACGCAATGCGTTCAATAGATTGAGGCACATTCTTCAAATCTACTTGAACCTGCTCATCGTCTCCTTCACCTACGCCTGTACGGTTATCTCCGGTATGTTCAACCGCTCCGTTTGCACCCGTCGTATTATTGTAAAAAATAAAATCAGATTCTGAAGCGCATTTTCCTGCTCCGTTTAATAAAAAGACAGATGAATCTAAATCAAAATCGTTTCCACCGTCATACTTATTTACATCCCACCCAAGACCTACTACTACGTTTGTTAATCCTGGATTTGTTTTTGTTAAATCTACTTTTTGTCCTTTTGAAAGATTAATAGCCATTTTATTCCCTCTTTTCTAGTTGTTTATTTTGTATATTTGTTTGCAATTTCAGCCAATCCAGTATCTCTCGTTGCATCTCCAGTTGCTGAAAACTTCCACTCTTTTCCGTCTCGATAAATTTCACCTGCAAATAAAGCTGTTGCTCCTGAATGATCTTCAGATAGATTAAAGTGTACAAGCTCTTCGTTTTTAGCGCTGTCCACAACACGAATAAAAGCATTTTTAATCATACCGAAATCTTGGTTTCGCTCAACACACTGATAGATGTTGACTACAAACACAAGTTTATGTACGTTTCCAGGAACATTTTTCAAATTAACAAAAATTTGTTCATCGTCCCCTTCACCTGCTCCGGTAAGATTATCACCTGAATGCTTGACGCTTCCACAGTTACTATGACGATTCCCAAAATACACAACGGCTGAGTTACTTACAAGCTTATCGTTCGAATTGAGCATAAGAACAGACGCATCGCAGTCAATCTCTGGTCCGCTTCCTCCAAAACCAAAAAAGCTGCGTTTTTTTACAGGATCCCATCCTAATCCAACCGTAATAGAAGATAACCCTTCTCTTCCTTTTGTTAAATCAATTTTCTGCCCTTTTTGTAGATTAATAGCCACTTTTATTTACTCCTTTACTATAGCGAACACGTTCTTTTACAGGTTCTATATAACTTTACATAATAGCGTAGATTAATGAAAAAATAGTGAAATCTTTGATACTATTTTTAACGTTTACGTCAGTCTTCTTATGGAGAGAATACCACAATTTGGTGATTGTTTCAAAAATTAAGCTGTCTTTTATAACGTAAATTCATTGACTGAGAGTTTAAAATTTAAGTTAAACTATTAAAAAAGGCTGTCTCTAAATCGGAAATCCGAGTTATGAGACAGCCTTTTTTGGCTTATTGAGCTATTTTCAAAGTAGGTTCTTGCTGTTCAGCTGTTTTAGCATCTGCCACGTTTCGAATACGGCCTTCAGCTTTGTATTCAAACGGGCTCTCAAGTGTTTTAATATAGTTTACCGTTGCTTGTAAATCTTCTGGTCCCACTTCCATATCTGAAGAAAGTGCGCCAATACCATATTTTTCATTTCCGTACATATAGTTATTCACTACTACCGTGTATTCTTTTTCTTTGTCAATTTTACTTCCATCTGGAAGCGTGATATCGACTACTTTATTAGTACTACTGTCCCACGTATAGTTAAAGCCTGCAACATGAAAGTCGAGTCCGGATGAGGTAATTTGGTTATTCAGCACCGTTTCTAAATCCGCTCCGCTTAGCTTTACTTTATTTAAGACGTTGCCAAACGGCTGAATCGCAAATAAATCACCATATGTCACGTCACCAGCATCAAGCTGTGAACGAACGCCTCCGCCATTCATTAAAGCAAAATCAGCGTTCATTTCTGCTTTCATACCGTCAGCAATTAAATTTCCAAGCGCGATATCGCCTGTTGGTCCGCTAGACGGATAGCCTTTTGCTAAATCTGTAGACGAATTCCCAACCACTTCTGCTTTAATAGGCGCTGCTAAGTCTTCGTACTTTTTCATAATGCTTGAAACTTCAGGATCTGGCGTATAGTCTTTTTGATATACGGTCACAATTTTTGCATCTTTTTTTACGATGTCACCCGTATTATCGATTTCAACGTCTACGTCAGAAAACGCTGAGCCGTATGAATAAGCTTGAACAATTAGTTTGTTATCTACTACTTTGTTGTTGTATACGTGATTGTGAGCTGAAAAGATCACGTCAACTTCATCATCAACTTTTTTAGCGATATCTGCTGCATCAAACTCGGTAGACGTTCCATTTTGATTAGATGGATTATGAGCAAGTACCACAATGGCTTTAATGCCTTGCTTTTTCAACTCTGCCGTATATTTATCAATCGCTTCTGCTTCGTCCGTAATTTTTAAGTTTTCATTTCCTTTACGAACAATCATGCTTGGCGTTTCTTGTGTTACAACGCCGATGAATCCAATTTTTTTACCGCCTACTTCTTTTATCGCGTAAGGTTCTGTAATTAATTTATTCGTTGAAGTATCATAAGCATTTGCCGCTATAACCGGGAAATTCATGCCGTCGTATCCTTTTGTTCCTTTTGGATGGTCTCCCCCTTCAATCATACGGTGAAGCTCAGCAATGCCTTCATCGAACTCATGATTTCCAAGCGTGCCTACATCAAATCCAAGTGATTCCATCACTTCAACCGTTGGCTCATCTTGAAACAGCGCTGAAACTAACGGGCTTCCGCCAATCATATCTCCAGCATGAACTAAAAGCGTATTCGGATTTTCAGCTTCTTGTTTACGAATAGCTGCTGCTGTATACTTCATATTTCCAGCTAACAACGATTGGCCATTTGACGTAATTTTTGTATCTGTATCGAGCTGACCGTGCAGGTCGTTCATGCCTAAAAGCTGTACCTTTGTATTATCTTTGGATTCACCGTTTAGGTTGATTTTGTAAATGCCAAATCCTTTGTCATCCGTTTTATTTGTATACGTAATGTTGCTTCCTTCAGTTAAATAGCTTTCTCCGCGCGGTGAGCTTGTGAACGTCACGTTAGCCGTTCCGTTAATTGGTGCAATGGACCAGTTATCGTCAGCTGTCGGCGTAATTTCTTTTTGTTCGGTGATGTAGTCCATTAGAATTTGACGGTTTTCATCCGCTGAATCCACCACAAGCTCGCTTCCTTTTAGGCCAGGGAAGTTTCCGCCTCCGCCAGCTCGGTAGTTATTTGTCACAACGATAAACTCTTGATTCGGGTCAACTGGTTTACCGTTATACGTTAAGTTAACAACTCGGCTTGAATCTGCGTGAATCACGTTTCCATTCACATCGTATTTTGCTGGTTTTGTCACGTCGATTTGGTATTGAACGCCGTCAATGACGTCAAAATTATAAACAGGGAAGCTTGGGTTTAATAATTCCTGCTCTTCTGTTTTGTTCGGTGTAATTTGATTAAACTTACCGGCAGACATATCAATCCAGTCTTTTACAACAGAACCTTTTACTTTGACCGCTTTCAACGTGTTGTCATATAGATACAAATCGCCTGCGCTTCGAATCGTTAAGTCACCTTTTTTAATTTCCGTATATTCATCTACGCCGTTTCTTCCTGCTTTAAAAGGTGCTCCGACTGATAAAATTGGAAGGTCTTTATATTCCGGCTTGTTTTGAGAAACATATTTTTCTACGTAGTCTTTTTGTGCATTTGTTACCACTTGAATAGATGGATCATCTTTTACAAGAGAAAAATAGCTGTGAATATCATCCGTCGTTTTACCAATTGGTGTGTTCACATATTTAACCGTTGCATCGTGATCTTTTTGAACTGCTTTAACAACACCTTTATCCGGTTCTACCGTACTTTGCGTAACCGTTTTCCCTGACGCATCTTTTACGTCTTTATACGTTTCACGCGTAGACGATTGAGAGCTTACTACTTTCCATTTTCCTTTTTCTTCTTTTAACGTTAAGTCAATTAAGCCAAGTGATCCTCCGCCGTAACCTGCTTGAACAGCCGGAACGCCGTTGATTGTTCCTTTTGCATTATCGACGCCAGGAAGAGGCTTTTTATCTGCTCCGAGGAACAAACCATCTAGCGCAGCTTCCGTTTTAGCAGGGAAGACTTTATGCGTGTGTGAAAACGTAATAGCGTCAATGCCTTTTACTTCACTTAATGAGTAAATGACATCTTCCGTGTTTTGCTTGTTGCTACTAAACCCAGAGTGAGCCATCGCGACAACTACGTCCGCACCTTTTTTCTTCATTTCTGGAATGTACTTGTTGGCTGTTTCTACAATACCTTTTGTAATGACTTTTCCGTCAAGGTTTGCTTTGTCCCAATCGTTAATTTGAGGCGGCACAAAGCCAATGAAACCGACTTTAATCGTTCGTTTTTTACCGTTTTCATCAACGACTTTTTTATTCATAATTTTATAAGGCGTAAATTTATTTTTGTCATTTTTCGGGTTGCTGTCATGATCGTCAACATAGACATTGGCATTTATGTAAGGGAAGTTCGCATCGTTATACGCTTCTTTTAGAAAGTCTAATCCGTAGTTGAACTCATGATTTCCAAGTGTTGCAATATCGTAATCCAGCTGATTCATGGCTTTAAATACAGGATGAACTTCACCTTTTTTCAGCGGGCTAATCTTGGCTTTATACGTGCCTAGAGGAGTTCCTTGAATGAGGTCTCCGTTATCTACTAATAAGCTGTTTTTTACTTCTTTTCGAGCATTTTTGATTAAGGTAGCGGTTTTAGCTAAACCTACTTTTTCATAAGGGGCGTCTTTGAAATAATCATAGTTTAATAGATTCGTATGAACGTCGGTTGTTTCCATCAGGCGTATGTTCACAAGCGCATCTTTTTTATTGTGGCCTTGATGCTTGCTTTGCTGTGAGCTTTGTCCAGGGTGACGTTCTTCCGCTCCTGCCTGTGTAGTTAAAAGAGGCATTGATAATAGAGAAAGTGCCAGTGATGTGGATAGGATTTTTTTCGTTTTACTACTTTTGTTCTTTTTCATCTACCATTCACCTTTCAAGTAAGTTATCATCGCTATAAATCTAGCAACTGTTCAAAAATAGTATAGCAGAAAAGATTTATAAAGGATGTAAATTTTTTGATTTTTTAGTAAACGATTTGTATGCGTTTTATTAACTTTTTGTAAACCGAAAAAATTTTTTTACTTTCTCTCTTTAAAACAAAGGACTATAGTTTTTATTAATTGGATGAACCCTCCTTTTTAAATGAGTCTTATTACCTAATACATCAACGTTCCCACGCCCTCTTTTAATTCAAAAAAAATTTATTTCAAGCGGTGTGTATATATGTACTATACATAGGATATGAAAAGCAGACATTAAGTTTGTCACAGCTTCTAACAAAATTTCGTAGATATAAAAAAGAAAGAGAAGGTTTTTGCCTTCTAATAGATAGATATATTTATATAATTTTACATTTATAACGAAAAAAATGAGGTTGAGTCATAAGACATAACTACATCAATCCAAGCTAAAGCATCTATACACATGAAACCTACGTTCACCTACAAATAAAAAATCCGAACGAAGTTGATTCTCCATCAAGAATCTTGATTCATCGTTCGGATGTTCTTTAGTTAACATACTTTTTTCTCAGCCGCGTTTTCTTACTGACCTAATTCTTTAATTTGTTTCATAATACTTGATACATCTTGAATTGATTGAAACAATTCACTGTTTTTTAGCGCTTCTGGATTGAAGCTGCCATCCTTTATATTGGCTTCATACGCTTCAATTCCACTAATGATTTTTTCGTTTTGTTGAACAAGCTGATCGTGCACATCAGAAGCGATGTCAGGAGCTTTTGTTTGATTAAATTCTTCAGCTTTTCCTTTCATTTCCTGCAGCTTTTGCTCTAGCTTTTTTATTGCCTCATCGTCATTAACAGCCTTTTCCGCTAGAGGCGGTATTTCTTCAGCAAACTTTTGTGCTTCACTCACGTAATCTTTTGCATCGTTTGCGTAGTTCAGCGTACTGCTTGTATCTTCAAGAAAAGAACAGCCGCCGACCATAAAAAGAACAGCAGTTGATATGACTAGCATCCACTTTTTCACTTAGCACTCAACCTTTCTTATTTTCTTTTCTGCTATCTTCTTTTCGATTTTCGTTTCTTTAACTCTTTCATAATAATGGGTACAGCTTTTTTTATTCCTTTTTTTACAGCGGGGCTTTTTAACAGTCTCGATAGTTTTGACATTTTTAAGCTCCTCTCTCATTTTGAACTAACAAAAAACACCTTTACCACATGTGGTAAAGGTGTTTTTATCCAGACCTTTACCAATGGCAACATTGGCAAAGGTCTCGCTAACAATTTGCATTGTCAATAAAGCCGGAGATAATAATCTCGAAATGACGACTTTACTGCAAGAGCTACTCCCCTTTGAGCAAAACAGCATTTTTTGTTAACACAATCATAACGCACGTTCCTGATTATCGTCAACTTATACGGAATTAGTACACGTCTTTTTTGGTAAATACCAGAAAAGACACGAGCAGCCCGGCAAGTCCCCAAATGGTTAAAACACCCAAGGAAAACCCTAATGTCATTCCTTCAGTTGGAGGAGCTGTGCCTTGCAGGTAAGAAGTTAAATTTAAATTGACCATAAACAAGTACTTAGCTGAATTCCACGAAGAAACCATGCTGCTTAAAATCGTACCTGCAATCAAACAAGCAAGCATCACACCCATACCCGCAGCTGTACTTTTAATTAAAACGGACAGCATAAAAGCAAGCGTTCCAACCACCAGGGATACAAACCAAGCAAGGCCAAACTCCATTAAAATATATCTCCACTGCGAAATTAAATGAACGTCCGCTGTATTCAAATCATTGCCCTGCACGCTAAATCCCGTAAGAATAGGCGCTGTCCAGCCTTTAAATCCAAATACAACGCCAGAAATGAGATACGACAAAATGCCAAACATTAAAATTAAAAACGAGACGGACATGACGAGCGTGATGTATTTACTAAGCAGAATTTTCCACCGTTTCACAGGCCTCGTCAACAGTACCTTGATGGATCCCAAGCTGTATTCTGAAGACACTAAATCCGCTGCAATAATCATAATCATTAGCGGCAGCAAAAGCTGAATGGCGTTTTCAATGAACCCTCGCACAAACGTTGGTGCCCCTGGTTCCGAAGGATTGATATCATTATCTAAATAATACTGCTGCTGCGCCACGCGAATTTCAAGCTGCTTGCGCCAATCATCTGAAATTTGGCTTCCGCTCAGCCGGTTTTGCGTATCGATAATTTCTTGCTGCAGCGTACTGCGCCAATCGGTCGTTCCTAGCTTTTCTTGAAGGCGCTGTGTTTCGCGAAGCTGAGCATAGGTAAACATGGAAATCAAAACTCCCATGATAAGCGTAACGATTAACAGGCGCTTTTTTCGAACGAGCTTGATCATTTCATTTTGAACCAAACTAATCAATCGATTCGCCTCCTGTCATTTCGATAAATAAATCTTCAAGAGTTGGAAGCTTTCGATTCATTTCTTTTACCGTTACTCCTGCTGCAATGAGCTGTTTGTTCCACTCTCCCACTTCAGCTTCTTCATAAAACGTCGTGACGTACTCCCCCTGCACTTGCACAAAGTCCGTCACTTGTTTTAAAACGTCTATTCCTGCAGGCTGCGGATCTAGCTTCCACAGTAAACGCTCTTGCTGAGTTAACAGGGTCTTCACCGATTCTGTGTGAATAACTTCTCCTTTTGCGATAATCGCTACTCGATCACACATTAGCTGAATCTCGCTCAGTAAATGACTCGATACTAAGACGCTTAGACCTTCACTTTCAGCTAAAAAGCGAATAAATTTACGCATATCCCGAATCCCAGAAGGGTCTAGTCCGTTTGTTGGCTCATCTAAAATAAGCACTTTTGGTTTTCCGAGAAGCGCTTGCGCAATTCCTAAACGCTGCCTCATACCTAACGAATACGTGCGAACTAAATCGTGGATACGCTCTTGCAAGCCAACTAATTCCACCACTTCATGAATGCGTTCTTCTGTCATAGAAGGAATCATGCGTGAAAAGTGCTGCAGATTTTCCCAGCCGCTTAAGTATGGATACAGCTCAGGATTTTCAACAATACAGCCGATATGCTCCATCGCTTTTGTAAACTGCTTCGATACGCTGTATCCACAAATATAAATGGAACCAGCGGTCGGGCGAATTAAGCCGACAAGCATTCGAATCGTTGTCGTTTTACCGGCTCCATTGGGTCCTAAAAAGCCGAACACTTCGCCTCTTTTTAGTTCAAAATCAATATTTTTGATAATTTCTCGTTTTCCTATTACTTTTTTCAGTCCTTTTACTGAAAGCGTTACTTCACTCATATCATTCCCTCCCTTACCACGTAATAAGCGATGCTACACGCTCTGCAATCAGCTTGTAGCCTTTTGCATTAGGATGAAACTTATCAGTATATAAGTAGTCATCTACCTTTAGCTGAAACAAATCAAAGGTCGGAACAAAAACAGTTTGCTTATAATTAGCACTTAATTCACTGCTTTTGTAATTCCATTCTCGTACAATAGCCGTTGTCGTTTTTGCATCTTGCAGGTTGCTAAACGGATTGTATAAACCAATTAAAAAAATTGTTGCGTCTTTATTTGCC
The DNA here is from genome assembly GCF_029522095.1 of Priestia sp. Y58. Lineage (NCBI taxonomy): Bacteria > Bacillati > Bacillota > Bacilli > Caryophanales > Bacillaceae > Priestia > Priestia sp. Y58. Next base: position 25,619 of record NZ_JAKWFL010000007.1, on the reverse strand, counting down.
GACCGGATGCTTTTTAAGATGCTGTCTACGTTTTTTAAATAGTCATTTTCTAGCTTTTGAATATTGTTTTTATTTAAGTTCTGCAGCGTTTGTCCGCCTTGAAATAAGTCATTTCCTCCAATAGTAATCAACACGGTATCTGCAGACTTAATCTGCCGCTGAATTTCCTGCTGCTTTACTTGGCTTGCCAGCTGCGAAGACGTTTGACCTTTTATTCCAAAGTTACTTAAGAGAATTTTCTTCTTCGTTTTTTCTTCAAGATTATCTTTTAAATATCCAACGTATCCTTTTCCCGCTGCATCTCCTGTTCCTCTTGTCAGTGAATCTCCTAAAGCGACAATCGTATAATTCTTTGTACTTTTGTTACTGCTGCTTGTTTCTTGCTTTGGCTTTGGCATTTCTTTTACAGTAGCTTTTGAGGCGCTAACATAATCATAAATAGACATTCCAAGCCCTGCTGCAAACAGCAGACACGAAATAATCGAAATCAAGGATACAATCCATACCCACTTTCCTTTCGCTTTCACTGGCTGCACTCCTTTTCGTCTTTTTAGTTACCTTTTTTTAGAGCTTCAACTGTTTTTAGTAAAGCGGACCAGTCTAAATGACCCCAGCCATTTTCAATTCCTTGTTCATAATGACCTTTCACAAGCTCTCCTAACGGAAGCGGAGCGGACACTTTTTTGGCTGCATCAATAGCCAAGTTTACATCTTTTAGTCCAAGCTCCAGCTTAAATCCAGCTGGATCAAAGGCTCTTTTAGCAATTAAATTGCCGTAATTTTTATACACAGGAGATGCAAATAAGCTATTAACCACTTCAAGAAACTCTTCCGCTTGCATGCCATACTGTTCTACCATGACTACTGCTTCAGAAACAGCTTCTAACATCGATACTAATAAAAAATTATTGCCAAGCTTAGCTACATTTGATAAGTAAGGCTCGTCTCCTACAGTGAAAATAGTTTGACCAATCGCTTCAAACAGCGGCCAAACGTGCTCTCTTGCTTCTTTATTACCTGCAACTATTACTTTGAGAGCTGCAGCTGCTGCTGCGTCGGGGCGACCTAAAACAGTCGCTGCAACAAAATGCTGTCCTGATGCAGCATGTGCGCTTGTTAATTTTTCGGATAAATCTACGCTAATAGTACTCACAGAGACGTGAATACCACCTTCTTGAAGGCCTGCAAGTACACCGGCTTCTGAAAGCGTTACTTCTTCTAAAGCCTCATCATTTGAAAGAATCGTAAAGACAAGATTCGCTTCTTGTGCTGCTTGAGCAGGTGTCTCCACAACCTTTGCTCCTTTTTTCACAAGACTTTCCGCCTTCGAAGCAGTGCGGTTATAAATAACAAGCTCATGACCCGCCTCTATCATATTTTCCGCCATCGGTAATCCCATATTCCCTAAACCAATTAAACCCACCTTCATCTTTACCACTCCATTTCAGCACTCAGTATGTACGTTTCTTATGCTTGTCGTCTATCTTTAGAAAAAGCATATTTTCATTATTATATAACTACAGTAAAAGCGAATACAAAGAATAGCCTTTCTATAATGTTCAAAATGTGACATTTTTTAGACATGATTTATAAAAAACTTGTCTAAAAAATACGAATGGTTTTTAAATAAAGCGCTTGCAAACATAGGAAATTTCTGCTAAGATGTAAGAGAATTATTTTTGTTCGGTGGGGATGTATGAGTATTGTCACTTTTCGTCTTTAGATTTGAGCAAGAATAGTACCACAATGTGCGAGTCCGCACGAGGAGGCAACAATTATGGAACAAGGTAAAGTAAAATGGTTTAACGCAGAAAAAGGTTTTGGATTCATCGAGCGCGAAGGTGGAGACGATGTATTCGTACACTTCTCAGCAATCCAAAGCGAAGGCTTCAAATCTTTAGACGAAGGTCAAGCTGTAACATTTGACGTAGAACAAGGTCAACGCGGACCTCAAGCTGCTAACGTTCAAAAAGCATAAGAAACACAACATATTAGAAACAGATCCTTTAAAGGATCTGTTTTTTTGTGTACAAACATAAAAAAGCCCTGTTTTTCAACAGGGCCAGTCGGTACAAATACAGAAGTAAAGTTAATGGTACTCTTAGTATAGCACAAGATCATAACAATCTATACGAAATAATAAAATAAAACTTTTATCCGGCACGTTTACCTATGTTTATAGCTATTCCAGACTCTCTAGGGCGCTCACAAACCGTTTAATTCCTTCTCGAATGACCTCTTCTTCCCCTCTGCCAAACGTAAAGCGAATAGCTCCGCTTTGAGAACTCAGCACGCTTCCTGGGACAAAAGCCACTCCTCTTTTAAGCGATTCTTCCAATAGACGATAGTCATCGACCGGCTGATTCACTTTGCACCATAAGTGAATCCCGCCTTGAGGCGAATCGAAAGATACTTTCGATCCAAGCAATTCGTTCAGACTCGACGACAGGGCATACTCTTGCTTTTTGAGCTCTTGTCTAAGCTTTTCAATATGAGAAGAAAACGTAGGAGAATCTAAGAATTGATAAGCAATCCACTGCGGAAAGATGCTGTGGCCAAAGTCAATTTGCTGCTTAGCATCTGCCAGGCGCTGAATCACTTGCTCTGGCCCCACTATCCAGCCAATTCGAAGGCCCGATGCCACGATTTTAGAAAGCGAGCTGATATAGAGGACATTTCCGTTCTCGTCCATCGATTTCAGCGTTTGATGTACATTTCCGTCAAATGCCGTGAGTGAATAAGGATCATCTTCAATAAGCGGAATGCCGTATTCTGAAGAAAGCTCTAAAAACCGCTTTCGACGCGCTTCTGATAACACAATACCGGTCGGGTTTTGATAATACGGATTTAAAAAAACCATACGAATGCGATGCTTTTTATGTAATTCTACTAAGTCGTCCGGATTGGCTCCATTTTTATCTACAGGCAGCAAAAACGTTCGTAAACCTGCTGATTGAAAAAGCGGCAGTGAATAGCTATAGGACGGATCTTCAATCGCTACTGCATCTCCTGGTTTTAACAAACACTGCACAATCAAATGAAGTGCTTGCTGTGCACCTGATGTAATTAAAATGGAATTAGCATCGGTGGAGATTTTCCGGTACTCATGAACATGAGCAGCAATAGCGTCACGCAGACGTTCATTGCCGTGAGGATGATCATAGCCTAAATGCTCATTAAACGGCATGCCCGCTAATATTCGCTGAAAATCTTCACTTGGAAATAAGCTAGGAGCTAATTCTCCGCTGGCTAAGTTTACAAAATCTGTTCGCAAAGCTTCGCTTCTTATTCGCTGTACGAGCGGTAAATTAGGCAAAAATGAACCGTCTTCTACATATCTCCCCCAGTTTGGAATACGTTTACGGGAAATTCCCCAGATGCTCGAACTAACTCGCGTGCCGCTTCCTTTTTTACGTTCTACGATTCCAAGTGCCTGCAGTTCTTCATAAGCAGCTACTACCGTGCTTCTGTTCACGTTTAGCTCAGCAGCAAGCGTTCGTTCTGATGGCAGCATAGAATCCGGCGGAAACGCTCCCGATGAAATACAGCTTTCAATATATTCTGCAATTTGTTTATAAATCGCTTTTTTGCTAGCGCGATCTGGTTTCCAGTTCATGCGGCGTCAGTCCTTACATTTAAACTTTCTTATTAGTAGTTTATCCTTTATCTCTCTTATCTTAAAGAAGTTTTATAAAAAAAGACCATCCAATTCGGTATTTTTTTGCTCATCCACTTTACAAAAAATATGATATCACTACTTTTCATTTGCTGGTATTTAAGTTTACATAATAATTTTATAGTTAATTAAAGTACATTCACCCTCACCACAAAAAAATCCAAACGAAGTTGATTCTCTATTAAGAGTCTCGATTCATCGTTCGGATCTTTACTAAAATACTTTTGTCACGGCCTCTTTTTATAGAGGAGGTAAATCTAGCTTGCCTTCTTGAAACAATTCTTTCACCATGTGCTTGGCATACCCTGTTGCTTGCCCTAGCGTAATCTTTGCTGGCATAGGAGCTTCATTTGCATCGACGATTACATCGATAATGCACGGTTTATTCTGTCTAACTGCACTTTCAAAAGCCGGCAGCAGCTCTTCTTCTTTTTCTACTCGGTAGCCAACACCTCCGCAGATATCTGCATACCTAGCAAAATTCGGGTTTGTTAAATCTGTGCCAAATTCAGCATTTCCCATTACTTCTTGTTCAAATTTAATCATACCGATTTTATGGTTATTAAATAGCACCACAACTAGCGGAAGATTGTATTTAACAGCTGTAATAAAATCTGCCATCGTCATCGCAAAGCCGCCGTCTCCACAGACCGCAAACACCTGCTTCTCGGGATAAGCAATTTTTCCAGCAAGTGCGCCCGGCAGCCCGCATCCGAGAGTCGCTAGCCAGCTTGAAATCACAAACTGCTGATTTGTCATACGAAAATGACGCGCCATCCATACTGTGACGTTTCCTACATCTACGGACAAGACCGCGTTATCAGCCGCTACGTGCTGAAGCGCTCGAATCACTCGCTGAGGCTTGATAGGTAGACTTTCTTTTGCTTCTTGAGTATCAAGCTGACTCCACCACTTTTTCATACGTTCTTGACTTTGCTCTAAAAACTGGCGATGCTCTGAGCGGCCAACGTTTTCTAAAAACCACTGAATGGTTGTTTTTGCTTCTCCTGCAAGCCCTGCATCTACAGGATATCTTTTGCCAATTTGTGCAGGATCAATATCAATATGAATCGTTTTCGCATGTTCTGGCAAAAAGCCTGTAAACGGATAGGACGTTCCAATCATGATGAGCGTATCCGCTTCTTGCATCGCTTCATACGCTGGCTTAGTACCGATTAATCCAAGTCCTCCGAGACAATATGGATGTTCATCCGGTATTGCGCCTTTTCCAGGAAGCGTAAGAACAATAGGTGCTGCGATTTTTTCTGCAAATGCAAGCAGTTCTTCTCTCATTTCATGTGTGCCTCGACCGGCTAAAATAACCGGACTTTCTGCTTTACCAATCAAATCTTTTGCTTTTTCAAGGTCTTCTCTGTGAGGAAAGACGTCTTGTTTAACGATTATGCTTGATGTTTCTCGTGCTTCTGATCCGACTTCAAAACGAGGGATATCATCGGGAATGGTTAACACAGCCACACCTTTTTTAGCATAAGCTGTTCGAATCGCTTGATTGACAACAGTGGGAAGCTGTTCAGCGGACATGATTCGCTGGTTATATACAGCCACATCATCGAACATTCGCTCTAAATTAATTTCTTGAAACGCATCGCTTCCAATAAGATCAGACTCCACTTGCCCCGTAAGTGCTAAAACGGGAGCTTTGTCTAACTTTGCATCATACAAACCATTTAGTAAATGAATCGCTCCCGGTCCGGCAATAGCAGTGCATACACCGATTTTACCCGTTAGCTTTGCATATGCAGCCGCTGCGAGAGCTCCCGCTTCTTCATGCCTCACTTGAATAAATTTAATTTTGTCCTGAGCTTTGCGAAGCGGTTCAATAATTGAATTAATGGAGTCTCCTGGCATGCCGTAAATATGATCAACGCCCCATTCAATTAACAGTTCAATCAGTTTTTCCCCTGCTTTTTGTTTAAACATATGACTGACCCCTTTCTTCTTATATATAGAGATAGTGTGACCTGACACGCTCTTTCTTACTTATTTTCACTCGTATAATTTTCGTTTTCTTTCATTAAATGAATGACCGTCTTCGTTAAATTTTCTTCATTCCTTGCAATTATCATTAACTTTTGCTATTCTATAAGAAGAATTATTTTTGTTCGGCAACAATCGATAGGTGAATACTTTCGTCTTAAAGATTTTGATCATGAGCAAGGATAGTAATACAATGTGTGCATAGCACACGAGGAGGCAACATTCATGGAAAAAGGTACAGTAAAATGGTTTAACGCAGAAAAAGGTTTCGGATTTATCGAGCGCGAAAACGGCGACGATGTATTCGTACATTTCTCAGCAATCCAAAGCGAAGGATTCAAATCTTTAGACGAAGGTCAAGCTGTAACATTCGACGTTGAAGAAGGTCAACGCGGACCTCAAGCTGCTAACGTTCAAAAAGCATAAGTAGAAAAAGACTCTGATTTCAGAGTCTTTTTTTTATGTAGAACCACGCATAAAACCTTTTTAACGTGCAGTTTGTACACGTTATTATAAATAATAAACTAAAAAAGTCTCTTCATCCCGAAGAGACCTTTTGTGGAAGAAATAGTTGAAGAAATAAAGTGTGGATGTTGCGTCGTCCTCATTTTTTAATAATTAGCACCAGCCGCCGCCGAAGCAAGAAGCGCCGATGATGATTAATAAGATGAAAAGTACAATGATTAAAGCGAAACCGCCGCCGCAGCCACCGCCGCCATAACCACAACCGTATCCGTAACCTCCGTAGTATCCCATGTGTTTCACCTCCATTTGCTATACTTTAAGATATGTGGATTTGGTTAAATTGCTCCTAATAATTCCATAGAACTTTTGAAAATGTTTGTCATACACTAAAATACTGAGCTTCTCAAACAAGTTCCACAAAGTGATAAAATATCTGATTTTATAGGCATTTACTCCTCTTTTCTTTATCTTTTAAAAATGTAATCGCTCCCTTTTTCATGAATGTACACCGTGCTGAATACCTTTAGTTATGTACACTCACACGGGAGGGATTTAATATGTTAACACTCGAAATTTCAAAGCAAATCGTTAAAAACGTCTATCCTATTGTCTTATCGAATCGCAGTAAAATCTTTCAAGAGGAAGTGAGCGTCGCCGCTTTGCAAGACTACTTTGGTCTTGATCATGCCTTTAGCGTGTATGCAGCTGCCACCATTATTTATCAGCTAGAAGCTGACGGGTATGTATCCAAACCTCTGAAGCGCAGCGAATACAAGCGAATTTTGCTCAAATAAAAACAAGCATCCCCGCAAGGATGCTTGTCTTATTTATAGCTATACCTGTCGAATAACTGCTCGACTCTTTTGTGGTAATCGGCAAGGTAGTCAGAAAGCTCAGTTTTACTCAATTTATTTGCTTGTTCCTCAAATAGTGACAGCAGCGAAATTTTAATCATTGCCATTTCCGTTTCCGAGCGATTTTCATTTCGCAAATCTTTTCTTAAATTCCACAGGCTTTGCTCCATTTCATGCTTTAATTGTTCTAGTGAGTGTGGTTCTTCAAATCCGGCACGAATGTCTTTTTTAAATCCACTCATCTTATCACTCCTCGCATTTGCACCTGCTAGATAGTATCTAATGTATACTATACCATAAATAACTATACGAGGCTTAAGCATACCTTTTAAGCAATTGGTCACAAAATAAAAAACATCTCTTTGGATGTCTTTACGTTACCTTTTATCTTACTTCGTCTTCTTCACCTTTTACATATTTAAAAAATGAATCAATCATTTCGTTTAAAAAATCATTGCGATCTTCAAAATTCATAATTTCTAAAAATTCCACAATATCCTTATCTAAGCTAATAGAAGCGGGAACATAAGCAGCCGCTTCCCTTCTTTGCGGGAATGGAATCACATTATTTTTCTTCTTCATAAAACACCGTCCTTTTTCTGTGCTTTACTAGTGTAAGCTTTCAAGGAACGATTTGCAAGTCCCTCTGATGTAAAATTTTATATAAACATTCTTCTGAAAAGACAGGGTATATCTTTAGCTACTCAAGTAAGCCCATTTGACATTAGCTTTTTCATGTTCTGGCGTCATATTAATAATTCGCCGCTGTTTTCTCTTTTCCTTTTGGCATCTTTTAGCAAATTTAAATACAAATATTTTAAAAGAGGTTTTTATTTCCTCCGTATAGGTTAAAGAAAGGAAACAACATTTTTATATGGAGGGGTTCCAAATGATTGCATTAACTGGAAAAGTTGCGCTCGTGACGGGAGCGGCGTCTGGAATTGGACGCGCTTCAGCCATTACATTAGCTGAACAAGGAGCGCGCGTGGCTCTTTTAGATTTAGACGAAGAAAAATTACAAGAAGTAAAAGAGACCATCATGTCGAGCGGCGGAGAGTGTATAGCCATTAAAACAGACGTCTCTGACTCTGAAAGTATAAAAGAGAGTATCGAAACGATTAGCAGCTTATGGAGTCAATTACATATTGTTTCTATTAACGCAGGCATCAACGGTACGTTCTCTTCTATTGAAGAACTATCACCAGAAGATTGGACAAAAACGATTGATACAAATTTAACAAGTACTTTTTTAACTGTGAAGCATTCTATTCCTTATTTGAAAGCTCAGGGAGGAAGCATTATTATTACTAGCTCGATTAACGGCAACCGTACATTTTCAAATATCGGCATGAGCGCATACAGTTCCTCAAAGGCTGGCCAAATGGCTTTCGGCAAAATGGCAGCTCTTGAACTTTCTACATACGGAATACGGGTAAACGTCATTTGTCCGGGAGCAGTTGATACAAATATTGAAAGCAATACATTCCGTCAAGAAGACAAATTAAAAGAAGTGGCGATTCCAATTGAATATCCAAATGGCAATCAGCCGCTTGCTAAACGCTCGGCTAAGCCCGAAGAAGTAGCAGACTTAATTTTCTTTTTAGCTTCTGACGCGTCCAAACATATTACCGGAAGTGAAATGTTTATTGACGGCGGAGAATCGCTGCTGTAACGTACAAGCCCCTGCACCAACGTCAGGGGCTTGTTTTTTTACTTTTATGAACAACATCTACTCCACCCGAAGCGGATATAATGCTGCCTGTAATCATATCTGAGTTTTCATCGCAAAGAAACTCAATAATACGCGCAATGTCTTCTCCCGTACCTGATCGGCCCACAGGCGTTTCCTTGTCTTCTAGTAATCTTGCTTTTATAATATCACTTTCTTTCATGTCCCCTACAATATCTCCGGGACAGACCATATTGGCCGTAATCCCGTATTCGGCTACTTCTAGAGCAAGCGATTTGGTCAGAGAAGCTAGCCCTGACTTAGCGGCACTAAAAGCCGCGCGGTACATCCATCCAGGGGTGTGCTCTACATCTTGAAAACCGTATGTAATAATCCGTCCAAACTGCTGCTTTTTCATAATAGGAACAACCGCTTTTACAAAGTGAAAAACGGAGCTTAAATTCCCTTCCAGCATTTCATACCATTCACTGTCTGTGTACTCTATTAATTTTTTTCTTTCAAATACATACGGACCTGCATTATTAATTAAAACATCAATACGTCCAAATCGCTCCATAGCCTGCGCAACGACGTGTTCAATATCTGCTTTGTTTGTTATATCTCCTTCTAAAAACTGTACGTTATCACTATATTGATGCCATTCTTCCTGCAGTTCTCGCACTTTATTTTTATCACTGCGAAAATGGACGGTAACGGAATACTGCTTTTTTAAAAACTGTTCTGTTACCTTCTTGCCAATACCTTTATGACCCGCTGTAATCAATGCATGTTTCATCTACCTTCACCTCTTTCACTCTACTTATCTACTATATATATTAGACAGCTCCTTAGTTTCTCCTTTACTAACAGAAAAAAGCCCTTCACTAAAGGGCCTTTCTTTTACGGTCTTAACAAAATTTTCCCTGTACTTTTCCGGCTTTCAAGCAGCTCATGTGCTTTTGCTCCGTCTTTTAAATCAAACACCACGGGATCGGTTAGCACAAGCTGACCTTTACTGATCCACTCAAACAGCTGCTGTGAACGTACTTTACGTTCTTCATATGACACAAGCACGTTCCATAAGTCTCCGCCTGTAAGCGTTTTAGAGGTGTCCATCAGCATACGCGGGTCGACCGGGGCCGGATCGCCTCCTGCCATTCCGTAAAATACCACGGTTCCCCCTGTTTTTACGGCTTCAAAGCTTTTTTCTAGCGTAACTCCTACAGATTCGTAGGCAACATCTGCGCCTCGCTTCGTTACTTCTTTCACTTGTTCCACCCAGTTATCTTCGTATAAAAAGACATAGTCAGCGCCTGCTTGAGCCGCTGCTTTTGCTTTTTCAGAAGATGACGTTAAGCCAATGACTTGTCCGCCTAATAGCTTGGCAATTTGAACTAAAAGCTGACCTACGCCTCCAGCAGCTGCGTGAACAAGTACATAATCGCCGGGCTGAATGCTGTAGCTGTCTTGTGTTAAATAGTGAGCCGTTAACCCTTGCAAAAGCACAGAAGCAGCTGCATCAAACGAAATATCGTCAGGTACAGCAATTATTTTATCTTGTAGCACGGCAACAAGCTCTGCATTTGCAAAAGGAACGTCAGCAAAAGCAATGCGGTCTCCTACGTTAACGTGACTTACTTCTGCTCCTACTTCTTCTACCACACCTGCTCCTTCATATCCTAAAATATACGGAGGTGTACCCGTTAAGTGATAGTTCCCTTTTCTTCGGTACACATCGGCAAAATTAAGTCCAATTGCTTTTGTTCTTACTAGTACATCTGTTGGTCCAATAGAGGGGTTCGGTATATCTTGATAGTGAAGAACGTCAGGTCCTCCAAATCTTTCAAATACTAATGCTTTCATAGATAAGTTACCTCGTTTTCTTTATGTATTCCCTTTCATCGTAATTCAACGAGATAACAAACACAAGTTTCTTACTCAGTGGAAAAACGCCTTGTCTCCTCATGAGACAAAGCGTTTTTTTAATTTGTTTGTGCTACGGTTTCTCTCATCGTTCCATTTTTTTGATAAGACGTATGAAAAGAAAAGGCTTTTTCAAGAACGTGCGGTGTTTGGCCGCCTCGCGTGAGCGCTTCTTCGTAATACGCCATAAGCTGGTCGCGGTACATTGGATGTGCACAATTTTCAATAATGCGCTTTGCCCGTTCTCTTGGAGCAAGTCCGCGTAAGTCTGCATATCCTTGCTCTGTTACAATTACATCCACATCGTGTTCCGTATGATCAACGTGTGAAACAAACGGCACTACGCTTGAAATATCACCGTTTTTAGCGATGGATTTTGTTACAAAAATACCAAGGCGCGCGTTTCGGGCAAAATCCCCTGAACCTCCGATTCCGTTCATCATTTTTGTTCCCATCACATGCGTTGAATTAACGTTTCCGTAAATATCTAGTTCTAGCGCGGTATTAATTGAAATCAGCCCTAAACGACGAATGATTTCGGGATGGTTTGAAATTTCCTGCGGACGAAGAATGAGTTTATCTCGATAGGTTTCAAAATTAGAGAAAACTTGTTCCATTTTATCCGCTGAAAGCGTAATCGAGCAGCAGGAAGCAAACGTAACTTTTCCTGCGTCAAATAAATCAAACACGGCGTCCTGCAATACTTCGGAATATACTTCTAAATCATGAAACTCCGAATCTAACAAACCGTGGAAAACGGCATTTGCCACAGATCCAATTCCAGATTGTAAAGGAGCAAGCGATTCAGTTAATCGTCCTTCTTTAATTTCTTGGCGTAAAAATGAAATCAAATTTTGAGCCATTACAACCGTTTCTTCGTCAGGTGCTACAATCGTAGACGGTGAATCTAGCTGATTTGTAAACACAATACCTTTTACTTTATCTAAATCAATTGGTATGCCTAACGAACCAATCCGGTCATCAGATTTTTTCAAAGGAATTGCATCCCGCTGTCCTTGAGCGCCTGGATCATACAAATCGTGAATGCCTTCTAACAGCTCTGGCTGCGCTGTGTTAATTTCAATAATAATCGATTTTGCATGCTCGGCAAACACCATCGAATTGCCAATGGACGTTGTTGGAATCATCATTCCGTCATCCGTGATAGAAACCGCTTCCAAAATAGCGAAATCTATTGAATCTAACACGCCTGAACGCACCCATTCAGAAGTATGCGATAAATGCTGGTCAATAAACTGAAATTCACCTTCATTAATTTTTTTACGCATCGTCGGGTCCGCTTGAAACGGCAGGCGTTTATTTAACATGCCTTTTTCTGCAAATAGCTTATCCACATCTGACCCAAGTGAAGCACCGGTATACACGCTTACTTTTATCGGTTCTGTTTCCGCTCGTTTCGCTAGCGCAAACGGTACAGCTTTGACATCCCCCGCGCGTGTAAAACCGCTTAGACCAAGAGTCATTCCATCTTGAATCCAAGACGCTGCTTCTTCAGCAGAGACAACGCGATTCTGTAGTGCTTCATGTTTAATTCGACTGCAAACGTTCTCCATTCTGTTCACTCCTTGTTTTTGCTCTTTTTTACCATTTTACTGTAAAGCAAGCGTCTACAAGAGTTTTTGGAATGAAATGGACAAAAATAGCGATAAAACAGCATATTTGATGATAATTAAGCAAAATGACGGTTAAAACCCAAGGAGTTTTCGAAAATAGCTGGCGTACGACTGACTGACCGGAATTTTTTCTCCGCTGCTCATTACTAGTAAAAAAGTTGAATGTGTATCAGGATAAATTTCTTGAATTTGCGTCACATTGACGATAAAGGAACGATGACAGCGCACAAACTCTTCTTTTGGAAGCACATAGTCAAATTCATTTAACGTGTATTTATGCGTACCCGTATACTTCTGTGCGTACACATAGGTTTTTCGGTCACGCGCTTCTACGTAGATAATTTTTGAGAAAGGAACCGGTATCCATCCCTCGTTCACCTTTAACGTCACAACTGATTTTCCGCTCGTTAACGCGGGAAAAATCGCCGTCACGCATCCTTGAACCTCTCCTTCGTCTAAGAAAGGCACGGCCATGCCGTAGTAAGGCGTGCCAAACACGTCTCGGTGAATAAATTCCGATACTTTTTGCTTTCGCTCTAATGCTTTATATGTAATCGTTCCTTTTTTAATGTGATCTCCAGGGCTGATTTTTAAATTGATTCGTTTACTTGCGCGGTAATACACGTACATTTCTAGATCTGACACGGCAATCGACGCTTCATCAGAGAACAATTCGCTGATAACGTCTAATAATGCTGAAGCTTTAAATGGTTTCATCTTTTCACCTTCTTTTGTCTAGTCAAACACGCTGCTTCTTTATTGTAGCGCAAAAGCAAAAGCGAGTGGGAAAGAAGCATGGAATTTATCTTTTCAACTGCATAAAATTTCTATTTTTTCACAACATAAAACAAGGAAATGAAGGAAGGGTGAAATGTATGGGCTATGCTGAATCGACGTTTCGAATCGCCTGTTCATTTTTTGTGCTGCTTCTTTTAACGCGGCTCATGGGAAAAACAGAAATCAGCCAGTTAAATGTGTTTACGTTTATTACGGCGATTACGATTGGTAATATTGCTTCTTCCCTCTCCACTGATAAGCGAGTAGAGATTGATAAAGGAGTTTATTCACTGCTAGGATGGACATTTTTAACGATCGCTATGGGCTATCTTGGAATGAAATCGAAAAAAGCACGGCATCTTATTACCGGTGAGCCTAAAATTGTGATTAAGCAAGGGAAAGTAATGGAAAAGGCATTAAAACAAGTCCGGCTAGATATTGAATCTCTTTTAGGCATGCTGAGGCAGCAAAACGTATTTTCCATAAAAGATGTCGAGTACGCTATATTAGAAATCAACGGAAACCTTTCCGTTATGCAAAAACAAGATAAAAAGCCGAACTCGTGGTCAAAAACGCTTTTATTTCCCACTTCAACAGGCGTTATTTACGACGGAAAAGCGAATGAAGATGCGTTGAAGGACCTACACGTAGATAACAACTGGCTGCATAAGCAGCTAGAAAAAGCGGGAGTCAACTCAATTGATGACGTCTTTTACGCTGAGGTTCAGTCGGACGGATCGCTTTATATTGACTATAAAAAAGATAAATTTAACTCATAAAAAAAATCCGTACCATATAAGGCACGGATTTTTTATTAGCTTGCTTTTTTTACACGATTTGTAATGGTATCTTCTTTTGGTGATGTTTTACGAATAAAGAAGGCTAAAACAAACGCAATCACACTTAAAATCGTTGCGATCATAAACGCATCGTTAATACCCATTGCTGTACCTTGATTCACGGCTTCAGCCATACTGCCTTTATCTGTCGGCAAAATTTGCTGATTCGTTACGATGTTTTTCACGTGTTTTTCACCTTGATTCATCATAATGGACACAAAGAACGCCATTCCTACAGCTCCGGCAACCATTCGAAGCGTATTAACCATCGCCGTACCGTATTTATTTAGACTAAGCGCAAGCTCATTTAATCCAGCTGTAAAGATTGGCATCATAAGCAGTGACATACCAAACATACGCACAGTATAGACAATCATCACATACATAAATGTTGTTGTCGTTTCAAGTTTTGTTAATTCATATGTTGTCACAACGGTAATCGCTAAACCAATAACAGCAAGCCATCTTGCGCCGAACTTATCAAACAGCCGTCCTGTAATCGGAGACATAATCCCCATTACAATTCCCCCTGGCAGTAACAGCAGACCTGAAAGAAACGGTGAAAAACCCCGTACGTTTTGCATATAAATCGGCATTAAAATCATACCTGAAAACATTGCCATTGTCACAATCACGTTAATGATTGTTGTTAAAGTGAACATACGGTAACGGAAAATACGGAATTCAAGAAGTGGCTGATCGATTTTTAACTGACGGAAAATAAAGAACAGAATTGAAATACCGCCTACAATGAACATGGCTAATACTTCAGTGCTGGTCCAGCCCTTTGTACCGCCCGTAGCGAACGCATAAAGCAAGCCGCCAAATCCAATTGTTGACAAAATAACGCCAAGCACGTCTAGCTTAGGTCGGCTTGTTTCTGTCACGTTTTTCACTAAAATAATAGCCGCAATTACGTTAATAAGTGCAATTGGAAACATCATAAAGAATAAAACGCGCCATGAGTAGTGCTCAACTATTAAACCAGAAAGCGTCGGCCCTACTGCCGGTGCGAAGTTCATCGCTACACCAAAAATCCCCATCGCAAAGCCGCGTCGGTCAGGCGGGAATAATGTAAAAATAACGTTGGTAATTAACGGAAATAAAATCCCTGCTCCTGCTGCTTGCACGACGCGTCCCACTAAAATAATGGAAAATGTCGGTGCAATACCGCAAAGCAGTGTTCCTACTGTAAACAGCCCCATTGCTGTAATATACAGCTGCCTTGTAGTAAATCGATTCATTAAAAATGCTGTAATTGGAATAACAATTCCGTTTACTAACATAAAGATGGTTGTTAACCAGTTGCCCGTAGCCGCCGTTACATGAAAATGATCCATCATTTGCGGAAGCGCAATGTTAATCAGCGTTTGATTTAAAAAAGCGACGAGCGCTCCCATTATCATTACGCCAAAAATAGACCGAGTTCGGGCTTGATCGGACTGTTGTGTTTGTGTATTCATTTTAACAAGACCTTTCCCTTTAAAATTATCTGTATGTAAATCTTCAGATGACAAACAGGTTAAGAATATATTTTATGTGTTCATTCTATTAATTTATGTCACGAATATTTAATGAACTTAATTATATACCGAATAAATATATCCGTTTCCGAAATATTTGTCAACAAATATGATCATTTTCGTAAAACTTTTCCATCAGTATATATAAAGTAGCATACCCTTTAATGAAGAAAAAAATGAGAGCCCTTCAACGAAGGCTCTCATTTCCTTAAGAAATACTTATTTTAAGATTTGAACTTTTACTGTTTTTCTTCCCCATTTTAACGCTTCTTTTTGAGAAGGAAGCAGAACATCAATTTTATTTCCTTTAATCGCACCGCCTGTATCAGCTGCGATTGCCGTGCCGTAACCTTCTACGTATACTTTTGAACCAAGTTTTATCACTTTTGGATCGACAGAAATCACTTTTTGATTTGGATTCTTTTTCAAGTCAATTCCAATCGCCGTTTTTCCGCTGCAGCCTTTGCAGTTCGCTGTGTACGCTGTTGCTGTTACTTTAAATTCTTTCACAACGTTTGAAGACTTCGCAGGCGCTGCTTTAGCAGGCGTGCTTGATTTTGCTTGAGATACTTTTAATACTTGTTTCGGATGAATACTGTCTGACTTTAAGTTATTCCACTGTTTCAGCTGACTAACCGATACTTTATATGTCTTTGCAATTTTGTATAGCGAATCTCCGCTTTTTACTGTATATGTATTTGTTGCAGCTGATGCACCACTTGCCACTCCGAACAGTGACATTAGAACTAAACTGAACGTAATCATTGTCTTTTTCATGTAATTGATTTCCCCTTTATCTACCAATACATAAAAAATAACACATGAATATTACAGTTATATTTCAGTAACATGTCAATAGTTTGATAGTTTAGTTACAGTGAAAATAAATATTCTTCCTTTTAAACTAGTAAATTAATCACCTTAACATTTCAAAAACATACATATTTAGGCATATAACGGTGCTTTTACACACATTTATACTGGATTATTTCATTTGTAACATTTAACTGGTTCTAGAGGCTTATACTTTATTTTTTATTGGTTAATTAGAACATAGTTTATTTAAAAATAAATAAATGCGTTAAAGTAGCTAAAATAGCTTAATATAAATCACTTTTTACACCGCTGTTGATTTCCGTGCAAGACTTCGCTTTCCGCGGGCGGGCGCTGAGCCTCCTCGTCGCTTACGCTCCTGCGGGGTCTCATCTGTTCCGCTATTCCCGCAGGAGTCTTCGTCTTGCCCTCCAATCAACTGCTAGAAGTACCTACATACGTAAAACCTACGTTTTCCCTACAAATAAAAAATCCGAACGAGTTAGATTCTCCATCAAGAATCTCAATTCATCGTTCGGATCTTTCTTCAACTAATATAATTTTTTCATATCCTCTTTATTTGAAATTAAGATACCTGCAATACTTGTTAATACGGCTGCCACTGAAGCATTCTGGCTGCTTCAAATCTTTTTTCTACATTCGGCCAGTAAACGATTTTCCACCAATTATCCACGTACGGATCACGTTCATTTTTGTACTGTAAATAATACGCGTGTTCCCATACGTCTAATACGAGCAGCGGAATCGTATCCCACTGCGTGAGAAGCTGATGGCGCTCAGCCTGCAAGACTTCAAGCTTGCGCGAACGGGGCGACCATACTAAGATTGCCCAGCCAACACCTTCTACTTTTTTAGCGGCTTGAGAAAAGTGCATCATAAACTTCTCATAGCTGCCAAAGTCTTTTTGAAGCTGCTGCAGCAGCTGTCGTCTCGGCCTCCCTCCTCCTTCTGGACTCATAATTTCCCAAAAGATTGTGTGTAAGTAATGACCGGAGCCATGAAAAGAAGCTTCCCGTTCCCAATGTTTTATGAGGTCAAAATTGTTTGTGTTACGGGCTTGCTGCAGCATGAGCTCTGCTTTATTTAATCCATCGACATAGCTTTGGTGATGCTTGCTGTGATGAAGACGCATAATTTCCCGGTTAATATACGGTTCAAGAGCTGAATAGCTATAGCCAAGCGGCGGCAGCTCGTGCTGTCCTGGCGCTATCGATTCTCGCTCCCTGCCATCGTCTCCAAGCCGCTCTTTTAAGACTTTATCAATATGCCGCACTGCATTATTGATTTCTTCTAACGTATATTCGTTGACATCTTCTTCACTTAAATATTCAAGAACGTCTTCTTGCGTGCGCGTTATATATGACGTTATATCTACTTCTGTAATGGCTTCTTCAAATACAGGATCACATACTTGTTCAAGCCAGGTCTGAACTTCCATCAAGTATCTTTTTCTCTCATCTTGATCGGCCATACTTTCCCTCCTTACACCTCATCTTCACTATCATATTCAAAAGAAAAAGCAACATAACTTCCTACTTGTATCTATTGAGTTAGAAAATTCGACATAAAAAAGCAAGAGCTCCTTAAAGGATAAACTCTTGCCTTTTTTCTTATATCTTCTTTGCCATATTCACATAATCAATCGTTTCTTGCTTACTAACAGCTGCGTGCTTCAGCTTTGGATTATAATAGAGCTCGACTTTTATATTATTGATTTCACAGTCATCTGGCATATCCTGCAAATCCGTTAAAAACGGCAGCAAGTGATTGTTCATATCGTATTCAAACGCCCCGTTTTGCAAGTAATACACCTTCGGCACATAGTTAATATGGCGAAAAAACTTCACTACGTTGATTCGCTCACCGTATGAGGCAATCACTTCCTCTTCTGTGAGGTTAGGATAAGATAAATTAAACACCTGTTGAACCGGTGTTTTTAGCCACTTGGTCAAGCAAGTCTGCGGATTGTTGACAAGCGCTTTTGCTCCTTTTACGTACCCCGCTAAAAACATCGACATAAAGCCGCCGCCCGATGATCCGTAAAATAGCACATTAGACGAACTCACCTGTACTTTTTTCATAAATTTTTCAATTAAAACCGCAATGTCTTTTAAATAAAACCGATCGCTTGTCCCTTGTCCCCACGCAAGCGACACCTTTCCTAAATAAAGCGTAGGATCGTTATAGTAAATAATTGAATCTTGGAATTCATTCATCCACGAATGGCGCTGAAAATATGGAGGGCCTGCAGGCATTTCCTGACTTGCCCCTCCTCCTGAGCCAAACACAAGCAAATGAGAAGACTCTTTTTTTAACCTGACTAAAAACTCAAACAGCACTCCGTTCCACTCGATTCCTACTAAAACGGGCTTATCCAACGGCAGCTGAAGTTCATCCAGCTTTTCATACGTACTATTTATCTTTTCATATTGATCAAGCAACAGCTCTGCAACTCACTTTCCTTAAAATGATCTGTCGTATGCGTCTGACATTGATCATGGCTCTGTAAAAAAGAACCTGTTACAGTGTATGAAAATCAGTGGACAAATGTTTGTACACGTTATCAAAAATAGGCCTTACCTACATATCCTCCTAGGCTTCTGTCACGAAATAAAACTCTTCACATACGATACAGCATCATAAAAAATTCAAGGATAGGAGCTGGAGACCCTTGTCAACGCCCTATATGGATTATAATAATCCAAACGTACAATACTTTTCCGATGTGAACAAAAACAGACTTAATACGCGCAATGATGAAAACTATATTAACCGGCTAGGAAGAGATGTGCTAAATACTCTTGGAAACGTATCGTTACTCGATATTTACTTAAGCAAAAGCCGCGTGGTTGAACCCCACTATCATCAAAATGCCGCTGAGCTTGTTTACTGTATTTCAGGCTCTGCCGTCGTTTCATTAATCAATCCGTTTAACAACGAAGTGACAAATATTCCGATTGCCCCGGGTCAAGTAGCTAATATCCCTCAAGGCTGGTGGCACTGGGAGGTTGCGTCTGAAGACAATACGCATTTACTTGCCATTTTTGACGCCCCTTACCCGGAATACATTTTTGGATCGGACATTTTAAATAATACGCCTATTGAAGTCCTTGCTCACACGTACTGCTTAGATCCGGAGCAGCTAAAAAAAACGCTGGCTCCGTTAAAAAATCAAACCATCGTGATTGGACCAACGGACGAATGCGGAGAAAAAGAACAATATAAAAAGGAAAAACAAGCTGGCCCAGCCTACCATCACACGTCTCCTTATACGTATCCTCCGCCTCAGAATCCCTACTACCACCCTCAAAGCCCCTATCACTATCGGTACTGGTAGAAACAAAAAAACCGCTGCCAACGCAACGGTTTTTTTGTTGAATACATAGCATTATTAGTCTGTATATGTACTATGAAAGGCGGCTTCAATATATGCAACTTGGAAATGATAATGTCCAATTAAATACTTCACAATGTCCACTTGATCAATTTTGCCAGGCTTATCGATCATCGCTTCTTTCACCATTTTTTCAAATGTACCTTGATCAAACTGTTCTTCATGAACAACAATTGTCTCAGAGTACGTTTCATCTTGTCCTTCTGAAATGCGGTAGTAATACAACTTTTTCACCTCAATTTATCTTAAATGTATGTATACCCCTAACTACTCATTTTAAAACATTTTTTCAGCGTTCATTTTCCATTTTACGATAGGCTGCGGCTTTTGCTTTTACAAGCATCCTTGTAACCCAGTACGCCACTAGCGTTATCCCTATATCGATCAGAAAAATATAAAATAAGCTCATTCCTTTTCCTGAATCAATAAATTTAAAATGGTGTTCAAGGGGCGCCAGTCCAAATGAAAAAACAGCGCTCAGCAGAATCGTATACAGATAAAAATTCTTTTGGTGATTCGTACAATATTGATAAAGCAGCAGAAAGCCTACCGGCAAAATAGAAGCGGTAATATTCGTTGCGTTCGGAAGCAGCGGCGTTAAGAAAAACGTGTGCGTTAAATGACCGCTTCTCCCGAGTGCAATATCAATATATGCCCAGAGCATATGCACTGTGTAACCGAAGAAAAACACCTCAAAGATCCTCGTCCGGTCTACCGTAAAATACAACAACACAAGAGGAAGAACGAGCGAAGCGACCACCACCCAAAACTGCCAGTTTCCAAAATCTGAATACTGATGCCAATACGACGATAATAACTCCTGCAGCTTATCGCTTTGTTCATGTATATTTCCCCAGTATCGTTCATAACTCACTGAAGTAACCTCCTATATAGAGTCTCTGCTTATGTATGTACGAATAAGCTCGATTTTATGCAGAGAAACATGGGAAGCGGCCATTTATTGCTTGTCATCACCCAAATAGGTCACCGGGAGTTCATGCTCAATGACTTTACTTGCTTTTCGATTAACAACGTACGCTTTTGCTGTTGCCCTTGAGCTAACTAACGCGGATAGCTTCTCATCTTTAAAATGCAGCGCGACTCCATCATCTACAGCATAGCCTGCTTTGATTTCCCCGCTTGCCATTAACTCATGATACGAAGGTCTTCGATTGCTTTCTCCGTCGTAGTGAGGACAGTTGCTTCCCGTTAAAAATCCTAAACAGTCGATTTTAGACAGTTTGTTGTTCATTGAATCGGTGACGCCTTCTTCAAACCAGCAAATCGAACCTGCGCTTATTCCTGCCAAAATAATTCCTTTTTTATAAGCCCCTTTTAAAATCGTATCCAGTCCCCATTCTTGCCATAAAGAAAGCATATTCCTTGTATTACCGCCGCCTACATACAAAATATCTTGCTGCAGCACATATGCTTTTAAATCTATAAAGTTTTGAGAAAACAGCGATAAATGAGACGGTTCGCATACCAACTTCTCAAACGCTTCATAAAACCTTTCTATATAGTTATCCGCATCTCTGCTGGCTGTGGGGATAAAGCAGATTTTTGGCACATCTGTATGAGCTTGTGAAAGTATGTATTGATCCAGCAGCAGGTTATCCGGCTCCATTGAAAAGCCTCCGCCGCCCATGGCTATAATTTGTCTCATTTCAATCATTCCTTTCAAAAAAGTGATACAGAAAATGTAAATTTACACTATTTCAAACAAGAGTTTTTCCGTATAATGGAAGAGTGAAAAAGGTGGTGCAAAGCTTTTGAAAATAGTACGAACACTTTTACTAATACTAGGCATTTTTATTATCTTGTTTTGTATCTTTGGCTATATCGATTATAACGGTCAAAAAATGGAACTAGGAGCCAAACAAGAAAAAAACATTCCTTCTTCCATTAACACTGACGGAGGTGCCATTACGCTATCTGCTGTAAGCGAAAAGTACGATAAAACGCAGTTTGGCTTTTTTGTTATCCAAAACAATTCGACGCATACCTTAACAATTCCTTATGAAAATACGGCGGATCACTTAAAAGGTGGAAAGTGGTACGAAGTTGTGCTAAAAGGATTAGAGTTTCCTGATAAAACTGTCACGCTGAAGCCAGGGAAATCTCTCAAACTAGATATCGCAACTCCTAACTACAAAGTAGGAAAATACCGTTTTGTTCAGCACTTTAAAGATGAAAGCGGAAAAGAGCATGTGTTAGCTGCTCCTTTTGAAATCGTTTGGCCGAGCCTTAAGAATGTTCTCGGGCAGTTTGATTAAAAGCTAGAAAAGCACTTACCCATCATGAGGTAAGTGCTTTTTATCAGCTCTGATTTAAAACCCAAAGCGTAACTTGCTTTGTTCCGACTTTTACCGTCTCTCCGTTTTTGATAGTTTCTTTCACACTGAGACTGTGCAGCAGAAGATTTTCTTGAAGCAATGTTTCAAACTTCGTGACAGCTTTCCGTACTTCTTCGTCTCCGCTAAGCTCCAAATCAATACGTAAATTCACAGGTAAATCCAGCTTTTTACGATAGTCTTGAACCGCTCGAATTACTTCACGAGCGACTCCTTCCTGCACGAGTTCTTCGGTTAACGCCGTATCCAACACCGCAGTATACGTGCCGTTGGATGCAACTGCAAAACCTTCTTTTGGCACTTTTTCAACGAGTACGTCTGCCGTTTCAAGCGTTAAGTTTTCTCCTGAAGCAAGTGTAACACCTATCTTGCCTTTTTCAACAAACTCTTTTCCTTGCTCTTCTGAAAGGTTCTTTAATGCTTGATTGACCTCATTTACTTGTTTTCCAAACTTCGGTCCCGCCTGTTTAAAATCAAGTTTTAATACATAAGAAACAAGTTTGTCGTCGTCTTGCTCCACGTTAAAGTTCTTCACATTAAGCTCATCTTTGATGACATCATGGTACGCTTCCCACTCTACATCTTCTTCCGTTACCACAAGCGAAAGACTTTGCAGAGGCTGCTTTACTTTTAACGAATGCGTATTTCGGATGCTTCGGCCTAGTTCAACTACTTGCAGTACCGCTGCCATTTCTTTTTCCAGCTTTTCATTCACTTTGGTTTGATCATACACAGGATAGTCTACTAAATGGACGCTTTTCCCTGTCAGATTTTCATGAACGTCATCCGCAACAAACGGCGTAAACGGCGCTAACAGCTGACTAAGCGTGACTAACACTTCATGAAGCGTATCGTAAGCCGCTGCTTTTTCTCCGTCCATCCCTTCTGACCAAAAGCGATCGCGGGAACGTCGTACATACCAGTTGCTTAGCTCTTCAATAAATGCCGCGATTTCACGAGCGGCGCTTGTAAACCCGTAATCTTCAAGATGTGCTGTTGCTCGCTTAACCGTACTATGCAAACGTGAAAGAATCCACTCATCCAATTTTGTTTTTTTCGATTCATACGTTTGCTTCGGGTCATAGCCGTCAAGCTTAGCGTACAGCACGTAAAAGCCGTACACGTTCACAAGTGTATCAATGACTTTTGACTTCGCTTCTTGCACGACGCGCTCTGAAAATTTCTTCGGATTCCACGGGGCACTGTCTGCTAAAAGCGCCCATCTAAGCGCATCGGCACCAAATGTATGAATAAGATCAACAGGGTCCAGCGCATTTCCTTTACTTTTAGACATCTTTTGACCGTTTTCATCTAAGACGTGACCAAGAGACAAAACGCGCTTATACGGTGCTTTTCCTGTAAACAGCGTTGAAACTGCCATCAGGCTGTAAAACCAGCCGCGCGTTTGATCAATTCCTTCTGCGATAACGTCTGCTGGAAACTGCTTTTGAAACAGCTCGTTGTTTTCAAACGGATAGTGATACTGCGCAAACGGCATCGAGCCGCTGTCAAACCAAACGTCAATCACTTCCGGCGTTCGCTTCATTTCTCCGCTGCAGACCGGACACGTTAGCTTTACATCATCTACATAGGGCTTATGAAGTTCAATGCTGTCATTCACAGAATGTGACGCATGTTTCTGAAGCTCCTTGATGCTTTTTGGCGCTACTTGATGCTGACATGCTCCGCATTCCCATACGTTCAGCGGCGTTCCCCAGTAGCGCTTTCTGCTGATGTTCCAGTCCACCATATTTTCTAAAAAGTTACCAAAGCGACCGTGCTTGATATGATCCGGGTACCACGTCACGCTTTCATTGTTTTTCAAAAACTGTTCCTTCAACGCCGTCGTTTGGATAAACCAGCTTTCATTTGCGTAATAAAGAAGCGGCGAGTCGCATCGCCAGCAAAACGGATAGCTGTGCTCATGCTTTTCTTTATGATACAGCACGCCTTCATTTGCTAAATAACGAACGATATCAACGTCGCAGTCTTTCACGAAACGTCCTTGAAAAGGCGGCACTTCAGCCGTATACTGCCCTTTTTCATCCACCACGTTCACAAATGAAAAGCCGTTTTCTTTTACTACTCTGTAATCATCTTCGCCGTAAGCAGGTGCTAAATGAACAACTCCTGTTCCGCTTTGATCCGTTACATAATCAGCTGTTACGACTTCGTGCCCTTTTTCCACTTTCACAAAATCAAACGGCGGCTCATATGACATCCCTTTTAACTCATTTCCTTTATGATGAGATAAAACCGTATACTCTCCTTTTAACACCTTGTCTGCGAGTGCTTCTGCCACTATATAGACGCTGTCGCCTTGCTCAGCGCGAACGTAGTTCATCTCTTCATGCACGGCAAGCGCCACGTTTGACGGAAGCGTCCAAGGCGTTGTCGTCCAGCCTAGAAAATACTCATTATCGCGGTTTTTCACTTTAAATTTCACCGTTACCGTTAAATCTTTTACATCTTTATATCCTTGCGCTACTTCATGCGAACTCAGCGACGTTTGACAGCTCGGGCAGTAAGGTGAAACGCGGTGGCCTTTATAAAGAAGTCCTTTTTCATGAATCGTGCCAAGCACGTTCCATACGCTTTCAATGTATGAATTCTCCAAGGTGATGTAAGGATCTTCCATATCAACCCAATAGCCAAGCTGCTCCGTGAACGTGCGCCACTGCTTTTCATACACAAACACACTTTCCTTACACTTGTTGATAAAAGCTTCTACGCCGTATTTTTCAATATCATGCTTCCCCGATATCCCGAGCTGCTTTTCAACACCGAGCTCAACCGGCAGTCCGTGCGTATCCCAGCCTGCTTTTCGAATCACTTGATGCCCCGTCATCGTTTTATAACGAGCCACCACGTCTTTAATCGTCCGGCCTAGCGCGTGCCCCACGTGAGGCAAACCGTTTGCTGTCGGAGGCCCTTCATAAAATACAAACGAAGGATGCCCTTCTCGGTTTTGAACCGACTGCTGAAACACATTTCCCTTTTGCCACTGCTGCTGGATACGCTGTTCGCGCTCTTGCGAAGACTCCCTTACATTCACTTCTTTCATGTGATACCACTCCTTTTAAAGTTAAAAGCACACAAAGAAACCCGTCCCTATGACTAGGGACGGGTTTTAACCGCGGTACCACCCTGGCTTCTATTGATCCGTTCATCAATAGCACTCAGCAACGTACAATCATACGCGTTCTTTTTAACGGTAGACTACCGTTCAAACTTACTTATCGTTCAGTTTGACTTCTCAGAGAGGATATTCCCCTGCAGCTTGAACGCCGGCTTTCAGCTATCACCAGCTCTCTGTGGAACAAACTTGCAGCGTACTGATTCTCTTCAACGAATTTGTGTGCTTTTATTAGTAGCTATTGTATGCGGTTTGGGAGGGAATGTCAATGTTTATGATATTTATGTATGTTTCTCCTTATACTATAGTCGTCCAATGATAAAATAACCGCTTACTGCTGTTTGCTACAATATTTTCTGCCTTTTTCACGCTCTCAGGAAAAGAAAAGGAAATATACACAAAAAACCACCTCATTTTGAACTGCACCCCAATTGTTAGACAAAAACTAATAATTGGAGGTGCAGTTTTTCATGTCAAAACACACACTTGAAACAAAGTTAAAAGCTGTAGATTTCTACATCAATAAGCAATATTCATATAAAG